>DATHTE010000034.1:0-12134 GCA_035463475.1 Vicinamibacterales bacterium | reverse complement strand
GATGAAGCGATCGGAGTACCGGAAGTTCCGGATCAGGGGCCAGAGGCCAGAGGCCAGAGGCCAGAGGTCAGAGGCCAGAGGCCAGAGGTCAGAGGCCAGAGGTCAGAGGCCAGAGGTCAGAGCTCAGAGAGAGCGTCTGCGGCCCGCGCGAGGCGCCGGAGGGGAGCGCGCCGAAGCCGCGCCGCCGAGCGCGAGCGAGCGGGGGTGGGGCCCCGCGAGCACTGAAGGAAGCAGACCTGGCCCCTGGCAAGACGATTTCGCCGCGATGCTGGAGGTCGTGCTGCGGCGCTACCGCCGGCTGCTCGAGCACGGCGGGCCGTTCCCCGATTTGATCCTGATCGACGGCGGCAAGGGACAGTTGAACGCCGCTTACGCGGCCCTGGAGCAGCTCGGCCTGGCGAACCTGGTGGCCGCTGGCATCGCCAAGAAAGAGGAGCTGCTCTTCGTGCGGGAGCATGCCGACCCGATCGCGATGGCAAAGGAAAGCCCCGCGCTGCTCCTTATCCAACGCATCCGGGATGAGGCGCACCGTTTCGCGGTCACGTTCCACCGCAAGGCGCGCCGCATGCGGGACCTGCGGTCCGCGCTCGACGAGGTGCCCGGCATCGGCCCGCGCCGCCGCAGCGCGCTCCTCACCGAGTTTGGCAGCCTCGCCGGCGTGCGCCGCGCCACGCGCGAGGAGCTCGTGCGCGTGGTCGGCGCCAGGGCTGCGGACGCCGTGCTCGCCTGGTTCGCGGCGAACCCATAGCGGCGTGAACGCCCCCGCGCGCCCGCGCCCACCGCCAAGTCCTTGAGCGGGCGCGGTTTTTCCCGTATCCTTTGAGCATTCTCGCGTGAACAAACCTCGTGTCGTTTCCGGCATGCGCCCGACCGGGCGACTGCACCTGGGTCATCTCGTGGGCGCGCTTCGCAACTGGACCGCGCTCCAGGAGCGCTACGATTGCTATTACTTCGTGGCCGACTGGCACGCCCTGACCAGCGAGTACGCGGATACACGCGAGCTCGTGGAGAATGCGCTCGACAACGTGGCGGACTGGATCGCCGCGGGCATCGAGCCCGACCGGAGCGTCGTGTTCGTGCAGTCGCTCGTGCCCGAGCATGCCGAACTCTTCCTCCTTCTTTCCATGGTCGTGCCGATCCCGTGGCTCGAGCGCGTGCCGACTTACAAAGAGCAGATCGATCAGCTCACGGACAAGGACCTGTCAACCGTCGGCTTTCTCAGCTACCCGCTGCTGCAGACCGCCGACGTCGTGATGTACGACGCGAAGTACGTCCCCGTCGGCGACGACCAGGTGCCGCACCTCGAGCTCTCACGCGAGGTGGTCCGGAGGTTTCACAACTTCTACGGGCCGCTCTTCGAGGAGCCGCAGCCATTGCTGACGCCGACGCCGCGCCTGCCGGGGCTCGACAACCGGAAGATGAGCAAGAGCTACGGCAACGCGATCAACCTCTCGGACGATGCCGAGACGGTGAGAAAGAAAGTGATGCAGATGTACACGGACCCGAAGCGGGTGCGTGCGGACATTCCCGGGACCGTGGAAGGCAACCCCGTCTTCGTGTACCACGACGCGTTCAACCCCGACGCCGCGGAGATCGAGGACCTGAAAACGCGCTATCGGGCGGGCAAGGTGGGTGACGTCGAGGTGAAGACGAAGCTCGCGAAGGCGATCAACGCGATGCTCGATCCCATGCGCGAGCGCCGCGCCGAGGCGTTGCGGAACCCGGGTCGGCTGCGCGAGCTGGTGTTCGAGGGCTCGCGCCGCGCCCGCGTCGTCGCGGAGCAGACGATGGACCGCGTGCGGGCGGCGGTGAAACTGCGGTATTAAGGGGTCAGACCCTATTTTTACGTTTTACGTAAGTCTCAGCCAGACTCGCGCGCGAACTTACGTAAAACGTAAAAATAGGGTCTGACCCCACGACACCCATGGAACAGCAGCCGGAATTCGAATCGGTCCTGGAGGGGTACCCGGTGCGCCTCGAGTTCTTCGAGGGGCCGCTGGATCTGCTTCTGCACCTGATCAAACAGCACGAAATCAACATCTACGACATCCCGATCGCGCTCGTCACGCAGCAGTACCTCGACTACCTCGAGCTGATGGAGGAGCTGGACCTCGACGTGGCGGGCGAGTTCCTCGTCATGGCCGCGACGCTCATCCACATCAAGTCGCGCATGCTGTTGCCGCGCCCCGACCCCACCCAGGAAGATCCGCTCGAAGATCCGCGCGACGCGCTGGTGCGCCGCCTGCTCGAGCACCAGAAGTACAAGGCGGCGGCGGAGCTGCTCCACGAGCGCGAGACCATCCGCAGCGCGCAGTGGTCGCGCCCGGACCGCGTCGTCAGCGAGATCGCCGGCGAGCCGGCGGAGCCGGAGCTCGAGGTCGATCTCTTCAGCCTGCTCACGGCTTTCCGCGGCGTGCTCGAGCGCGCGAAGCACCGGGCGAAGATCCCGCTGCCCGCCGAGCAAATCCCGATCGAAGTGCGCATCGAGCAGCTGCTCGGGCGGTTGTCGGAGACCGACGCCTGCGGCTTCGAGGACCTCTTTGCGGACGTGCAGACGCGCGCCGGCCTGATCGTCACGTTCCTCGCGCTCCTCGAGATGATCCGCCTCAAGCTGATTCGGGTCTTCCAGAGCGGCTCGTTCGGCCCGATCCGCGTGTACAAACGCGCGCGCCCGGTGGACGCGCCTCACCCGATCCTCGACCCCGAAGTGAAGCGGTAACTGAAATGTCCGACCTCAAAGCCGTCCTGGAAGCGCTCATCTTCGCATCGCCGGAGCCGTTGACGCCCAAGTCCATCTACAAGCTGCTCGACCAGGAGCCGAAGGAGGAGATCGACCAGGCGCTCGAGGAGCTCAAGAAGGACTACGACCGTCCCGGCGGTCTGCAGCTCGTCGAAGTGGCCGGCGGCTTCCGCATCGTCACGCGCCCGGAGCTGCACGAGTGGGTGCGCCGCATGTTCCACCACCAGACGACGCTCAAGCTGTCGGTGCAGGCGCTCGAGACCCTGGCGGTCATTGCCTACAAGCAGCCGGTCACGGCGCCGGAGATTGCGGAGATTCGCGGCGTGAACACCGCGGGGGTGCTCGGGACCCTCCTCGATCGAAAGTTGATCAAGATCGTCGGGCGCAAGCCCGTGGTGGGACGTCCGTTCATGTACGGCACGACGCGCGAGTTCCTCGATCGGTTCGGCCTGAAAGACCTCAACGACCTGCCCAAGATCGAGGACATGGCTGAAGTGCTCGGGTTCGAGCCGCCCGGCGGCCTGACGCCCGGCGCCGCAACCGTGACGCTGCCGTTCGAGCAGACAGAGGAGCCTGCCGCGACCGAGAAAGAGGCGGAGGCGGTCCCGGGCGTCCCCGAGACCCCCGAAACGGTGCACTGAGGCTCAGCCCCTCAGATCCTCGAGCCGCCGCCACAACAAGACCAGCCCGAAGTACAGAATGAGCGCCGCGACGGCGCTCACGGACATCTGCCGCGCAAGCGACCATCCATCAGCGCCGAGCGTCAGGCGCGAGAGGCCTGAGGTCAAGACGGCGGCAATCCAGAAGAGAACAGACGCGACAGGACCGAGCAGACGCCCGTCACGAGCGTCGTACACCAACAGGAACGCCGGGAACAACAGGACCCAATAGTGGTCCCACGCGACGGGGGACAAGAGCACGGACAGCAAGGTCACGGCGGCCAGCTCGCACGCGATGTGGCCGCCACGACGCGTCCGACCAGCCGCCACGAGCGCGACAGCGACCAGCGCGGATGCGCACAGCGCGAAGATCGCAAACTCCACCGGGACATCCGAAACGGTGTGCACGCTCGAAGCGGAGCCCCACGGGAGCGCGCGATCGATCGCGGCCATGAGCGACTGGTTCGCGCCGCGCGTCGGCCAGCCGCCCGACGCCAGGCGAAGCCAGTCGGCGAACTGCTGCCGGAACCCCGGCCAGCCGTACACCGCGACGGGCAGCGCAGTCAGGGCGGCCGTCGTGGCCACCGCCGCCGCGGCGGCGATCCAGAACCGGCGAATCGCCAGGTAGAGGATCGCGAGCGCGGGGAAGATCTTCATTGCCGCGGCGAACCCGATCAGCACGCCGGCGGCGCGCCATCGTTCGACCACCAGGCAGTACGCCGCGACACCCACGGCGGCAAGCAACAGGGGATTCATGTTCTGGTGCTCGAAGTTCGTCTGCAGCGGCAGGAGAATCGCGAGCAGCGCGAACCACGGCGCGCTGTGTAACGACGCGTGGCGACGCCACGCGCGCCACCAGAACGCAACTCCAACAGCGAGGCACGCGAGGTTGAGCGCGTACCACGCCAGGCGCGCGGCTGCATCGCTGGCATCGGCGAGCGCGCCAAAGGGCAGGAAGAACATCGCCTGGAACGGGGGCCCGATGAAGCCCGACGCCGGGCTGCTGCCCTCGTACAGCGGCTTCCCCTGCAGCAGCCGCCGCCCTCCATCGAAGAAATCGCGGGCATCCCCCCCTTTGTTCAACGCGTTGAACGTGTTCGCGACGATGAAGGCGCACGCGGCGAGGAAGACGAGAGTCCTGGTTCGTAAAGGCATGCCGCGTCAGGCTCCCGCCGCGCGTTTCAGCCTGGCGACTTCGCTGGCGGTCAGGTCCCGGAAGTGTCCGACCTTGAGCGTCTGGTCGCTGATCGGTCCGATACGCACGCGCCGCAGCCGCACGACGGGATGGCCGATGGCGTCGCACATCTGCCGCACCTGGCGGTGCCGTCCTTCGTGGATGCCGATGTGCAACAGCGACTGCGAGCCGCTCTCCGCGTCGATCCGCCTGGCTATCCTGATGTTCGCGGGCGCCGTGCGGCGCCCCTCGATCGCGACCCCCGCCGCGAGGCGCTGCAGCGCGTGAGCGTCGGGGATGCCACGGACGCGCGCCTCGTAGAGCCGCTCCACCTCGTGCCTCGGGTGCGTGAGCCGCGCGGCGAGATCGCCGTCGTTGGTGAGGAGCAGCAACCCCTCCGAGTCGTAATCGAGGCGGCCGACGGGATACACGTACTCCTTCACGCCCTTCAGCAGATCCATGACGGTCGGGCGCTTCGCCGGATCCGATCGGGTCGTCACGTATCCGCGCGGCTTGTTGAGGAGGATGTAGCGCTTGCGCTGCGACGTCCGGATGCGCCGTCCGTCCACGCGGATGTCATCGTCCGGGTTCGCCTTGGTGCCGAGCGCGGTCACGACCGCGCCGTTCACGGTCACGCGCCCCTGCTGGATGAGCGTCTCGGCCGTGCGTCGAGAGGCGACCCCCGCGGTGGAGAGAATCTTCTGGAGTCGGATTCCTGTCACGTGCAAACCACGAAGGCCACCACGGCCACTCATTCATCCAAAACGCGCGTCCAGAACGACACCAGTTTCCAGATTTCCCTCACGCTGGCGGGGCGGTCAACCTCGGCGTGCGTGATCAGCGGTGAGAGCAGCAGGTGCACCTCGGTTTGCGGCCCGAGGACGCGCGCGAGGGTCGCCGATTCTGCCGAGGGAATGACGTTGTCGCCGGTCCCGTGCAGCAGGTAGACGGGGGCGCGCGGGGGGGCCGAACGCTCGGCCGAGAGCGCCGGGTCGTCTGCCAGCTCGCCCACGTGCGGCAGCACGAGCGTGCCGAGCGCCTTCGCATTCCGGTCGTTCACGTAGCGCATGAACGTGGCCGCCGGCTCGGGCATCTGTCCCGCGAGGGCGCGCGCGTCGGCGAAGATCTCGGAGGCGCGCCGCTTGTCCACCATGTCCACGTGCGATGCTTCCAGGAACGTCAGGATGCCGCGGCGCAGCGCGTCAACCTGTTCGCGCGGGACGAGACGGTTGGCCACGCCAAGCAGGATGACGACGACGCCGTAATCGTGGGGAGCGTAGAAGGTGCCGTCCGGCAGCCGCCCCGTGCAGAGATAGCGGAGGGTGCGCGGCAGATCGGCGTGCCCGCCGAGCGACAACGCGAAGGCGGTTCGGTCCCGCACCGACGGCCGGCCCGCGGCGACGATCGCGAGCCCACCGCCGAAGCTGACGCCCGCGACCCCGATCTTTCCGCCGGGCGCCAGGTCGGCGCGGCCGCTCAGCCAGAGCGCGGCGTCCTCGATCATGTCGGTGGTGCGCGGGGTGATCGCGTAGCGCCTCAGGTCCGGCAGGTCCACGGTGAGCACGGCGTTGCCGCGCTCGGCGAGGTCCCGGGAGAACGCGACCAGCCGGGGTTCGTCGATGCCGCCGGCGTGCACCCCGGGCACGAGCACCATCCCGCGCCGGACGCCGTCGGCGGGCACGTACACGCGCGCGATGAGCGGGCCGTGGCGCGACGCCACGCGGAGCGCGGACGTGGTGTACCTGTGGCGGTCGAGACGGGAAATCCAGCTGCTGAAGCCCTGGAGCCCGGCGGCGTCGATGACCAGCGCGGCGCCGCGCTGGTAGTCTGCGGCTTCGAACGCGCCGGCGAGTACCGCGACGACGACCACGACGTAGAGAGCGCGCCGCATCGCGACGGGATGATATCGTGAACTGGGTCCAGGGTTCAGGACTCAGGATTCAGTAAGATCGTCGACCCTGAACTCACTGACCCTAGCCCTGAACCCTGAAGCGTGAAATGAGACCACTGGTCATCGCCATCGATGGTCCCTCCGGCGCGGGGAAGGGCACGGTCGCACGCGCGGTGGCGCGCGCGCTGCGCTACCGCCACGTGGACACGGGCGCGATGTACCGCGCGGTCGCGTGGAGGGCGCTTCGCGAACGGATCGATGTCGGCGACGAGCAGTCAGTGGCGCTGCTCGCCGACCGCGCCACGTTCGACCTGGAAGGGGGCCGCGTGCGGATCGACGGCCACGACGTCGCGGCGGCGATTCGTACGCCGGAGATCGATGCGGCCGCCGCGTCCGTCGCCCTCCATCCCGCGGTGCGGCGCACGCTCGTGGCACGGCAGCGGAGCTACGGCGAGGGGGGCGGGATCGTGATGGAGGGACGCGACATCGGAACCGTCGTGTTCCCGGATGCCGACGTCAAGATCTACCTGGACGCCTCTCCCGAGGAACGCGCGCGGCGCCGCGCACGGGACCCCGCGCACGCCGGCGCGGGCTCGCGCGATCTGTTCGACGTGGCCAGCGCGCTCGAGGCCCGCGACCGGAGCGACACGACACGCGCTGCATCGCCCCTCGCCGTGGCCGCCGACGCGGTGCGGATCGACACGACCGGGGTGCCGCTGGAGGAAGTGGTGGAGCGCGTCCTGACGGAGGTTCGACGGGTTCGACACGTTCGATAGGTTCGATCGGTTCAGGGTTCGAGTTCTTGCACGACGAGGCGTTTCCGTGGTCGCGCCGACTCACAACCCGAACCCGGAACCCGTCGAACCCGTCGAACCCTTCGAACCCTTCGAACCTACTTCTGTCTTTCCCTGTAGTCCTCCGCCGACGCCGGGTCGAGTTCCCACCGGTGGCGGTCGCGGTGGTCGATCTTGTCAACCGCGCGCAGTTCCTCGTTGTCCTGGTACTCCACGCCGAGCGCCTTGCCGATGTCGTCGACGCGCTGCTGATCCGGCGTGGGGTTGTCGCCGCCCGCGGCCTCGTCGCCCACCGAGTAGGCACCCTGCCAGTCGGCATCGACGTCCCCGCCGGTGAGTGCCGGGCTCGTCTCGGTGTGCTTCTGCAGCGACTCGCGCAGTTCCTGGCGCCCGGTGCGCACCGCTGATGCGCTGCGATCGAGATCCAGCGAAGAGGGAGGCGTCGGCACTTCGTTCTCCTCGATGTCGCGCAGGCGTCTCCGCTCGCGTTCGAGGTAGGGGGAGCGCGACACGCCCGCGCCGGAGCCCGTGCCGGTCGAGCGCCTGGTCGGACGGGGGTTAGTCCCGGGACCCGACGAGCCACGCGGATTGGCGAACGGTGCGGGGCGTGCTGGTCCGCCCGGCGCGGTGCCGACGCGTGAAGCCGGCGAGCGCCGCTTCGTGGCGCGGCGGGCCGCGCCGCGCCCGGCTGTCTTTCGCGCCGTGCGTCGGGTGCCGGCTTTCCGCGCGGTCACCTTCCTCTTCCGGGTGCCGCGCGCCCGGGAGGCGCTCGCGCGGGACGCCTTCCGTGCTGGGGCCTTCCCGGCGCGCTTCGCCGTTTTCTTCGCCCGCGCGGATCGTCGCATCTTCTTCGCTTTCGCCATGGCCGAGTCAGACCTTTCTTCTTCTGGCAGCTGTTCCTGCCACGCCCGTGCCAGCGGCGCAGCGCCCGTCTTACCTTGACCGTTAGCCTGTAAGTAATTTATATTGTATTGCTTATCGCAAATCCAGAGTTTGCGAATCAGGGCCCGCCGGAGCCCGCCAATCCGGTAGTTTGTCAGAGGAGGACCCGTAGTTCATGGCAAGTTCAGAGCAAATCACGAAGAGACCTATCCAAGGAGGTGCTGTCGAAGACGACCAGGTCGATCCTGAAGAGTATCAGCGACTACTGGAACTCTATGACAACAGTTTCCGCAACCTCTCCGAAGGCGAAGTCGTCAAGGGGACGGTCCTGAAAGTCACCCCGTCGGAGGTCGTGGTCGATGTCGGCTACAAATCCGAGGGGATGGTTCCCATCGAAGAATTCATCGACGAAAACGGCCATGTGACGGTGCAGCCGGGCGACACGGTTGACGTGCTGCTCGAGCGGACCGAGGACCGCGACGGCTACGTCGTGCTGTCGCGCGAGAAGGCCGAGAAGATGAAGATCTGGGACGAGGTCGAGAAGGCCTACGCCGAGCGGAAGGTCGTCATCGGCCGCGTCATCGAGCGCATCAAGGGGGGCCTCGCGGTGGACATCGGCGTCCGCGCGTTCCTGCCCGGCTCGCAGATCGACGTGCGCCCGGTGCGCAACCTGGACGCGCTGAAGGGGCAGGAGCTCCGCATGCGCGTCATCAAGGTCAACAAGAAGCGCGGCAACATCGTCCTGTCCCGCAAGGCGCTCCTCGAGGAGGAGAACGCCGAGCGCAAAAAGCACACGCTCGACACGCTCGCCGAAGGGAAGGTGCTGCGCGGCACGGTGAAGAACATCACCGACTACGGCGCCTTCATCGACCTCGGCGGCATCGACGGGCTGCTGCACATCACCGACATGTCGTGGGGACGCGTCGGTCACCCCTCCGAGCTGTTCAAGGTCAACGACGAGATCGACGTCGTCGTGCTCAAGTACGATCCCGCGACCGAGCGCGTGTCGCTCGGCCACAAGCAGCTCGTGGGCGATCCGTGGCAGACCGTGGTCGATCGGTATCCCATCGGCCACCGCGTGAACGGCAAGGTCGTGAGCCTCACCGACTACGGCGCCTTCATCGAGCTCGAGCCGGGCGTCGAGGGGCTGATTCACGTCTCCGAGATGTCGTGGAGCAAGCGCGTGAAGCACCCGTCGAAGGTGCTGAACGTCGGCGACGCGGTGGAAGCCATGGTGCTCGGCGTCGATCCCGCGGCGCGCCGGATCTCGCTGGGCCTCAAGCAGGTGGAATCGAACCCCTGGCACGAGCTGGCGGGCAAGTACCCGGTCGGCACCACCATCACGGGCAAGGTCCGGAACCTCACCGAGTTCGGCGCGTTCGTCGAGGTCGAGGAGGGGATCGACGGCCTGATCCACATCTCCGACATGTCGTGGAGCAAGCGGGTGAAGCACCCGTCGGAGGTCCTCAAGAAGGGGGACACCGTCCAGGCGATGGTGCTCAACATCGACGCCGAGAACCAGCGGCTGTCGCTCGGGCTCAAGCAGCTCCAGACCGACATCTGGGACGAGTTCTTCTCCCAGCACAAGGTCGGCGAGGTGGTCGAGGGCAAGGTCGTGCGGGTCACGAACTTCGGCGCGTTCGTCGAACTGGCGGACGGCATCGAGGGGTTGATCCACGTCTCGGAGTTCGACGATCGGCACGGGGAGCGGCTCGAGCTGCAGGTCGGCGAGAACTACCAGATGAAGATCATCAAGCTCGTGCCATCGGAGCGGAAGATCGGTCTCAGCATCCGCGCGCTGAAGAGCGACGAGTACCGCGCGGACTGGGAGGAGTACTCGGAATCGTCCGGCCGCCCCGGCGCGACGCTGGGCGACCACTTCCGGCAGTTGAACAGGGGCGAATGATCGAGGGGGACCCTATGGGGGCACCGATGACCAAGGCGGAACTCGTCGAGGAAGTCTCGCGCGTTTCGGACCTCACGAAGAAACACTCGGAGCTCATCGTCGACACGGTGTTCAAGAGCATCATCGATGCGCTGCACCGCGGCGAGAAGATTGAGCTGCGGGGGTTCGGCAGCTTCCGGCTCCGCCAGCGCGAGCCGCGCAAGGGCCGGAACCCGAAAACGGGGGACAAGGTTGACGTGCCACCCAAGAAGGTCCCGTACTTCAAGCCCGGTAAAGAGCTGAAGGATCTGATCAACAAGATCGAGGCGGAGGCCGCCGCGGCCGCTCCCACCCCGGTCGTTCCCGGGATGCCGAGCGGGTCGGACCCGGTGCTCACGTAATCGGGTTAAGGGGATAAGATGAGGGCCTGGCTGCTGCGGCGGCCAGGCCCTTTTTTTGTCGGCGCCCCGCTCGACCGATCGCGAGATGGTGCTGTGGAACGCCTGTGGTCCCCGTGGAGGCTCGCGTACGTGACCGGCACCGCCAACCCGGAGCCTGGCTGCATCTTCTGCACGGCGCTCGAGCGGGCCGAGGCGGAACCGCTTCTGCTGCATCTCGGCGAGACCTGCTACGTCATTCTGAACCTCTATCCGTACAACAACGGCCACCTGATGGTGGTGCCGAAGCGGCACGTCGCGACACTCGCCGCGGCCACCACGGCGGAACTCGCGGAGCTGATGCTCCTGACGCAGCGCGCGGAGCTCGCGCTCACCGAGGCGTACGCGCCGCACGGGATGAACGTCGGCATCAACCTGGGACGCCCGGCCGGCGCCGGTGTGCTCGATCACCTGCACATCCACGTCGTGCCACGCTGGAACGGCGACACGAACTTCATGTCCGTGGTGGGCAACGTGCGCGTCCTCCCCGAGGAGCTGCCGCAGGTGTCGGCGAAGCTGAGGCCGATCTTCGAGAAGTTAAAAGTGAAAAGTGATAAGGAAGAAAGCGGTACCTTTTGACTTCCACCACCTTTTGACTTCTGACTTTTGACTTCTAACTTTCGCTGATGAACTTCGAATTCACTCCTGACCAGATTGCCTTCCGCGATGCCGCCGCGCGCTTCGCGTCCGTGCGCGTGGCGCCGGAAGCGGCGAGGATCGATCGCGAGGATGCGTTTCCGCGCGAGGTGATCGCCGAGGCGGCGGCGGCGGGCCTGTGCGGGGTCACGATCGCGCGGGAGTGGGGAGGCGCGGGGCAGGATTACATCGCCTACGCGCTGGCGCTGGAGGCTGTGGCGCGGGCGAGCGCGACCGTCGCCGTCATTCTCGCGGTCAACAACTCGCTTGTCGCCGAGCCGATCGACAGGTTCGGCTCCCCGGAGCAGAAGGAGACCTGGTTGCGCGACGTCGTCACCGGCAAAAGCCTGGGCGTGTTCGCGCTCTCGGAAGAACACGCGGGCACCGACGCGGCCAACCAGCGGACCGTCGCCGCGCTCGACGCGAACGGCTACGTCCTAAACGGCCGGAAGGTCTGGATCGCCAACGCGCAGGCGGCGGATTTCGCCATCGTGTTCGCCGCGACCCATCCGGGATTGCGCGGGCGGGGCATCTCGGCCTTCCTCGTGCCGCTCGATACGCCCGGCGTCGACCGCCGCGTGTCGGCGGATTCGCTGGGCGTGCGCGGCCTCGGCTGTATGGACCTCGAGCTGAGGGACGTGCGCATCGACGCCGGCGCCATGCTCGGCGCGCGCGGCGAAGGCTTCCGGATCGCGTTGTGGGCCCTCGACGGCGGCCGCGTGGCGATCGCCGCGCAAGCCCTCGGCGTGGGCGCGGCCGCGCTCGGCGAGGCGCTGGCGCACGCGAAACAGCGCGAGACCTTCGGGCAGCCGATCGCCAACTACCAGGCAATCCAGTGGATGCTCGCCGACATGGCCACGGAGCTCGAAGCCGCGCGGGTGCTGATGTGGCAGGCCGCCGACGCGCGGTCGCGGCAGCCTTCCTTCAGGATCGAGGCCGCCATGGCCAAGCTCGCGGCGTCCGAAGCGGCGCACCGCGCAGCCGACAAGGCGATGCAGATTCTCGCCTCGGCGGGCTATCGCCGCGGATCGACGGT
>DATHTE010000033.1:0-4397 GCA_035463475.1 Vicinamibacterales bacterium | reverse complement strand
GAAACGTACTATCAGTCGCAGGTGGACGCAGCCGGCGAGAGGTCGACGCTGCAAGTAGTACGCAATCCGGGCTGGGCGATGCCCTACATTTCGTGCGCGCTCGTCGGGTTCGGGCTGCTCGTGCAACTCACCGCGCCATTGAAGGGTCTCGCACGGAAAGGGTCCCTGTGAAGCGGCTGGTCCCCTGGGCGATTCTCGCGCTCTCCCTTCTGTCTGTGGCGGCACCGGTGTTCCGGCCGGTTCAGCCGTCCGGTGGCTTCAACCTTGCCGAGTTCAGTCGGCTGCCGGTGTTCATGGACGGCCGCGCGCAGCCGATCGGTTCCGCGGCCCGCAGCGCGCTTCTCAAGATCCGCGGGACGACAGTGGTCCCGCTCGAGGAGGGGCGCACGCTTGACCCGACCGAGTGGTTGCTGGAAGTCCTGAGCAACCCATACGTGGCAGATCAGCGGGCGATCTTTCCGATTCGGGATCCTGCTCTGCGCCGCGAGCTGCAGACGGCGGCCGCCGCAGCACCCCCGCCGACGCACTACTCGTTCAAACAGGTCGCGTCCAGACTCGAGGAGATCAAGAACCGCGCAGAGCGGATCAACGAACTTCGGCCGGAGGACCGGAGCGCGACGGAGCGCGAGTTGATGACGCTTCTGGATGCGCTGATTGTCTATCAGCGGCTCAAGAACTCGCTGCAGCCGAATACGTTCCTGCAGCTTCAACGCGGCGGGAAGCCGTTGAACTACGACCTGGCGGCGGGTGTGTCCCGAACCGTGGCAGCCGGTGCGAAGGCACTGAAGGCCCGGGAACACGGCGAAGAGTTCGACCGAAACACGCTGACGGCGATGATGGACTTCCTTCAGCCCTACGAAATGGTGGCGCGGGTCGGGCTGCTGCTGTCCATACCTCCAGCGAATCCGGCGGGATCGCCCGATGGCTGGGAGAACATGGGGACGACGCTGCGCGCCAGCGTCCTGAGCGGCGACATTCGTCCTCCGGTAGCGTACTGGGCCGCCATCATCACAGCGTTCTCGGAGCGCGCTCCGGCGCCGTTCAATCGTGAGGTGTCCGAGTACCGGGCGTGGCTGACCGAGAACGGGATGCAGTCCGCGCTGCGAACGAGTGCCTTCGAAGGGTTCTACACCCGACTCCAGCCCTCCACCAGAGCCGCGGCCGTGTATCTTATTTCTTTCCTGGTCGGCTGCGCGTTCTGGGTGACGCGGTCAACCACGCTGTATCGATCGGCCCTGATGCTGTGCGTCCTGGCGCTCGCGCTTCACACCACAGACCTCGTCATTCGCGGGATCCTCGTGGGCCGCGCACCTCTCACGAATGGATACTCCTCGACCGTGTTTGCCGCGTGGGGCGCCGCGGTCCTGGGCATCGCAATCGAGGCGTCCCGCCGCAACGGCATCGGCGTCAACACCGCAGCGCTCGCGGGCGTGCTCGGGCTGGTCGTCGGGCGCGTTCTCACGCCGAGCGGGGATGCGATGGAGGCTATTCGAGCGACGCTGAACAGCAGTCTGTGGCTCACGGGCCACGTGGGCCTGATTGCGCTGGGTTACGCGACTGTGTTCCTGTCCGGGTCCGTCGCTGCCGCCTACATCCTCCTGGGCGTGTCTACCCGATCGGTTTCGCCGGCGACCGCCGGAGAGATGGACCGCCTCGTCTACCGGTTGTTGTGCGCCGCAGCGCTTTTCATCGCTGCGGGCGTCATGGCCGGCGGTTTCTGGGCCGACCGGGTCTGGGGCCGATTCTGGGGCTGGGATCCCAAGGAGAACGGCGCCCTGCTGATCATCCTCTGGACCGGCATCTCCCTCCACGCTCGGTGGCACCGGCTCGCCGAAGTGAGGGCGCGAATGTTGCTCGCGGTGGGCGGCACCGTCATCGCGACGATCTCGTGGATTGGCATGAACATGATGGGCGTCGGCCTGCATTCGTACGGCTTCATGCCAAGGAAGTTCGGCTGGCTGGCGCTGTTTCTCGTCTCTCAGCTGGTTGTCCTCGGAGTGGGTCTCCTGCCGCTGCCGTACTGGCGCAGCAGCCGTGAGCGGCGCTCCGAGTCGCCCCTCGACGGTTCCGCGACTCTGACATGCTTCGTTTCACCGATCCGGACTACTGGGCCTGGTCAATGCGGATGAGCCCGTGCGCCGCGGCGTAACGCACGAGACCAGCGACCTCGCGGATATTCAGCTTGCTCATGATTCGCGCGCGGTGCGTTTCGGCCGTGCGCGCGCTGATGCCGAGCAGGCAGCCGATCTCTTTCATGTTGTTGCCTTCCGCGATCAGCTGCAGGACCTCGCGCTCACGGGCGCTGAGCGGGTCAGACTCCGTCGGATCGGAGGAAAGATGGGCGTTGACGACAGCTCCGGAGATGCCCGGGCTCAGGTACGTTTCCCCTTTCCACACCGCTTCGATGGCGTCTACCAGCGCAGAGGCGGCGATGTTCTTGAGGACGTATCCCGTGATCCCGGCGCGAAGGCTCGCGAGGACGTAGCCGTCGAGCGCGTAGGTCGTGAGCAGAACCACCCGGGTCCCCGGGCATCGCTTGACGACTTCGCGCCCGGCATCGATGCCATTCAACAGCGGCATCGCGATGTCCAGCAACGCCACTTCCGGCTGCAGCAGCTCGCACATCCTCACGGCGCTGTGGCCGTCGGACGCTTCGCCGACCACCTCGATGCCGTGTTGCTGAAGGAGGGCCCGAATGCCCTGCCTGACCACAACGTGGTCGTCTGCCAGGACCACCCTGAGAGGGGTGTCGCGTGCGATCGCCATGTGCCGTCCTCTGTCACAGGCAGAGATGTGGCCGCGGACTCGCAGTAATCGAGCCGGAGACACCGTATTCAGACGAAGAAGTGAAGGGCGAAGCCTCGCACAGCGTCCCCCGGGTGTCAATGAGGGACGGTGACATAGCGGGGGGCAGGCCCTGCGCGCGATGACGCAAAGGTCTGACCCCCTCGCGCTCACCGCACCAGGAACAGCCTGTCCTGGCGCTTCAGCGCCCAGCGGATCCTGCCGTCCGCGTCGATGATCGTGTCTTCCTCCTGCGGCATGCGGACCGGCTGGCCACCCCATTCGGGCACGGGCGTGGTCGTCTGCAGCTCGATCGAGTACCACATCGAGGGAATGACCTTCGCGTCGCCGCGACCCGGCACGCCTGCCTGGTAGTCCCAGAGGCCGATCAGCGGACCCGCGCCGTGGCCGTGCAGCCCGATGGCGTGCGAGTAGAGCGTCCCGTTGATCCCTTTCTCCTTCAGGCGCGCGAGAGACGCCGCGAGGATCTCGTTGCCGGTACGGCCCGGCCGAATCTCCTCGATCGTGATGTCCTGGAGCGTGTTCGAGTTCTCGAAGGCGCGCCGCAGCCCCTCGGGGGCGTCGGTCTCGCCCGGACGCAGGACGTAGGCGAGGTGCTGCGTGTCGGTGTTCAGCCGCGCAACGGTGAGACCGACGTCGCAATGGAGCACGTCTCCGCGTTCGATGATCGGGTCGTCTCCGAGCTGCGCCTCGTTCATGCCCTGCCGCTGCACGTCGATGCTCGGCTGGAACCAGGTGTCGAGGCCGAGATCGTTGACCGTCTGCCGCCACCACCACACGAGATCGCTCGTGCGGGTCTTGCCGGGCGTGATCACTTCGCTCGAGAACATCTTCTGTGTGAGCGACCAGACCAGCTCCTGCATGCGCACGAAGAACGCGGCCTCCTCGGGGAGTCGCGCGGCGATGAGCTCCAGCGGCAGTCCCTCCGCGTCGCGGAACTTCGCCGCCAGCGCCGGGCCGAGCGCCGCCGTCATGCCCTGCAGCTCTCCGCTCGAGAGGCCGTCCGAGAAAGCGAACACGGTCGAGCGGTTGATGCCGATGACCTGCGGTGTGCGCTCCTCGATGACGGTCTTGAGCGCCTGCCACTGCTCGTCCCCCCACAGTTCCGCCTGCCGCCCCAGGCCGACCTCGCCGGCCGCGGCCTTCGTCGAGCGCCTGGCTTCGAAGACGCCGCCCTGGGATGAGCCGCCGAGCGCGATCCGCTCGACGCACGCGGCGGAGGGCGGGGTCTTCGCGGCCGCGCACTTGTCGAAGAACACGTAGATGGTGCGCCGCCGCGCCGCGAACGTCGTCGGCGCTGCGAGCGCGGTGAACACCGGGTCCTCGTTGTACTCACGCATCGGCACGACCCACATCTCGATCGCGTGCTTGCGCATGAGCGCCGGCAGGAAGGTGTCGAGCCGCTTTTTCAGCCACTCCTGCTGCAGGGCCGCCTGCTCGCGCAGCGTGCCGAACGGGCGGACGGGCGAGGATTGGGCGGCGACAGGCGCCGCGCACAGAAGGAGAACGATGACGCAGATGAACCGCTGAAATGTGGCCATAGGATGGCGGAGTGTATCGCGGGATGGGGCCTGTCACCAATTGTCCTTTGC
>DATHTE010000032.1:0-21051 GCA_035463475.1 Vicinamibacterales bacterium | reverse complement strand
TTCCTCTCGGTCATGGCGTATTCGTCCCGCGGATGGTCACGTCGCGCGTTGATTCCCCGGCGTGCTTGAGCGTCACGTGGACGGCGCGCCCGGGCACGCGCGGCAGCCGCTCGGCCCACTCCACGGCCGTCACCGCTTCGGCGCCCAGTTCCTCGAGCCCGAGGTCGTCCACTTCCCTGCTTTCGAGGCGATAGAGATCGACGTGCAGCAGCGGCGCGCGACCGCCGCCGTACTCCTGGACGATGGTGAAGGTCGGGCTCGACACGTCGTCCGGGTCGATGCCGAGCCCCTGCGCGAGACCGCGCACGAACGCGGTCTTCCCTGCCCCGAGCTCGCCGAACAGCAGGACGATGTCGCCGGGCTGCAGACGCGCGGCCAGCTCCCGCCCGAGGGCGACAGTCTCGGCTTCAGAGTGGGTGATCACAGCAGACGATGGAGCGAGTCGGCACCTGTTGTGAGCGCCCCTGTGGAGCACGCGAGCGCGTTCCCGCGAGCGGAACCGGGGCGCGAACGGCAGGTGCCGACTCGCTCATTCACCCTGCTGCTTCCGCCGCTTCTTCGCCGTCAGCTCCGCGATCGCGTCGCCGATCCGCAGCAGCAGGTCCCCCGCCGTCATCGAGACTTCTCCTTCGTCCGCTTCGGCGAGGTCCCCCGCGAGGCCGTGCAGGTACGCCGCGACCTTGCAGGCCGCTTCGGCGTCGAGGAGCTGCGCAAACCACGCGGCCACCATGCCGGTGAGCACGTCGCCCGTCCCGCCCGTGGCCATGCCAGGATTGCCCGTCAGGTTGACGAACGTCCGCCCCTCCGGCGTCGCGATCACCGTGCGATGCCCCTTCAGGATGACGTGCAGGCGGTGCGCGGCGGCGAAGTCGCGCGCGATGTCGATCCGGCTCGCCTGGATGTCCTCGACCGGGAGGCCCGTGAGCCGCGCCATCTCGCCCGGGTGCGGCGTCACGATCATGTCCACGCCGTCGCGCCCGACGAGGCGCTCGGGCTCGTCCGCGAACGCGTTCAGCGCGTCGGCGTCGAGCACGAGCGGGACGCCCGACCGCTCGACCAGGCCCTGCACGAACTGAACGGTTGCCGGATCCGAGCCGAGGCCGGGACCGAGCGCGATCGCATCCGCCCGCATCTCCAGCACTTCGTCGAGCGCCGTGGCGTCGATGCCGCCGCTCGCCGTCTCGCGCAGAGGCTCGGTCATGTACTCGGGCGCCATGGCGGCGACGATCGGCACGCACGATCGCGGCGTCGCCACCGTCACCAGCCCCGCGCCCGATCGCAGCGCGCCGCACGCGGCGAGATGCGCGGCGCCCGTCTTGCCAAGAGACCCGGCGATGACCAGCACGCGGCCGAAATCTCCCTTGTGCGATTCGTGCGCGCGCGGCGCGACGAGCGGGCGCATCGTCTCGCGCGTCAGCAGCTCGAGCCAGGGCCCTTCCAGCTCGTCGATCACCTGGCTCGGAATGCCAATGTCGGCGATCACGAGATCGCCCGCGTGCGTTTCGGCCGGGGGCAGCACCAGCGGGATCTTCGGCGCGGCGAGCGTCACCGTCATGGACGCCTGCATCGCCTCTCCTTCGAGGTCGGCGCGATCGGCCGAGAGCCCCGTCGGCAAATCGATCGCGACCACCGGGATCGGCGTACCGTTCACGTCGGCGACAACGGTCTCGAGCATGCCGGTGAGCGGCCCGCGGAACCCGGTGCCGAAGATCGCGTCCACGATCAGGTCGTAGTCCGATATTTCGGAAAAGTGCAGCTCCCACGCCTGCGCGTCGGGCACCTCGATGACCGTCACGCCGAGGCGGCCGAGGATCTCGAGATTCGTGCGCGCGTCTCCGCGCACGTCGGAGATGTCGCCCAGCAGGAAGACCGCCGTGTCCACTCCCCGCAGGTGTATCGTGCGCGCGACCACGAACCCGTCGCCGCCGTTGCTGCCGCGCCCGCACAGCACTGCCACGCGGCTGCCGCGGAGCTCGTCGAAGGACGCCTCCATGGCGGCCACGACCTGACGTCCCGCGTTTTCCATCAAGACGAGGGAAGGAACGCCGATCTCCTCTATCGTGCGGCGATCGGCCTCGCGCATCTGTTGCGCGTTGAGGATACGCATGTCGTGAGCAATAATAGCGCGTACTGGAGCACTCATGATCACCGCTGCGGTGAACGTCAACGGGCGTGTCAGCGACGCCGAGCACGCGGGCGTCTCCGTGCTCGACCACGGATTCCTCTACGGCTACGGCGTGTACGAGACGCTGCGGACCTACGACAGGGTCCCGTTTCTGTTCGACCGCCACATGAAGCGGCTGCGCGCTTCGGCGGAGGGAATCCACGTGCGCGTGCCGGTGGACGACGCCGAGATGCTCCGACGCATCGAGCGAACGATGGCGGCGGTCCCCGGACTCCAGGAGGGCTACATCCGGATCCTGCTGACGCGCGGCGTGGGCGACTTCTCGTACGATCCGAAATCCGCCCCCGACCCCACGCTCGTCATCATCGTCAAGAATTTCCCGGAGCCGCCGGCGGAGAAGTTCGATCGCGGCATCGAGCTGGCGACCGTGTCCGTCATGCGGAACCATCCCGCGTCGGTCAACCCGCGGATCAAGTCGAACAACCTGCTCAATAATGCGCTGGCGATGCAGGAAGCGCTGCGCAAGGGTGCGGAGGAAGCGCTGCTGAAGAACCACCGCGACGAGGTCGCCGAGTGCGCGCAGTCCAACGTGTTCATCATCCGCAACGGCGCTGCGCTGACTCCCCCGCTGGACTCGGGGCTGCTCGCGGGCATCACGCGCGAGTTCGTGTTCGAGGTGGGTCGGACCTGCGGCGTTCCTGTCTCTGACGCCGTCCTTCGCGAATCTGACGTGCTCGGCGCCGACGAGGTGTTCATCACCGGCACCACGCGCGAGTTGACGCCGGTGGTCGCGATCGATCGTCGCACGATCGGCGACGGAAAACCGGGGCCGATCACGAAGAAGCTGCTGGCCAGGTTCCGCGAGATGGCCAGGCAGTCGGTCGCTGCCATGCGGCACTGACACAGGCAGGCGTGGGGCGCTCGGCGCGGGGCGCCAACAGGACGCCCCCCTACGCCTCTCCCCTCCACAGAGCGCGCCACGTGCCTCCGGGCTCAGCGCGATCGCGGTCGATCGGTGTCAGCCTGATCTGAATTGCGTTCAGCAGACGGAACAGCTGCTCGTCGAACAGACCTGCATCAACACGGTTCAACAACCACACGGAGCTGGTCGCAATCAGCCGCAGGGGCAAGTGGGGTCGCCCGGGCGGCGGCGCGATCGCCTCCGTCAGCCGGAACTGCGCATCCAGCGGGATCTGCTCGATGCTGGTGATCACGAGCGAGCCCGCCTGGAGGCCGTGGCGCCCTCCATTCAGCAACTGCTTCAACGTGGCGCCGGCGTGCGCGGCCCGCGCGGAGAGGGCGATGAACGGGCCCGCGGCGCGGGGGCTGCGATCATGAATATGCCGGGCCACCCATTCCGCCGTCCGATCGTCTCCGCTGATGAGCACGGGCGAGTCCACGGCCGCCGCACACTCGATATCGCGTTCGAGATCGGGGGCGAGCACGCGCCCGCGCATCGAACTGCCGTTATGGGCTCCAAGGGGCTCCATCACTCACCTCCTGCCCGGAACATACGCGCGGGGCTCACGGTGGTCCATGCGCATTCGCCGAGAAGCGCGTGAGATCTTTCTGAGGCACTAACACCAGAAACGGCGCGCCGTTGCGGCGCCGCATGAGCGCCCCCCTCACGTCTTCGGGCCAGGCCGTGGAGCTTGCCTCCGCCATGGTGACGCGAGTGCGCGTGGGAGATGCGTTCGACGGGTTCCTCGCGGTCTGTGCCCGCAACGCGGATGTGGAGCGTGTTCAGCCGGTAGAACAGGCGGTCGTCGAACTGGCCCGCATCGACGCGGTTCAACAGCGATACGGAGGTTGCCGCGATGATCCGAAGCGGCACGGCGCCGACGCGCGCCTGCTGCCCGATTGCCTCGGACAACTCCCGCTGGACGTCGATGGGCGCCCGGTCGATGCCTTTGATCAGCACGGTTCCCGTTTCGGCCCCCTGCCGCCGCCCGCTCAGCAGGTTTCTCAGGGAACCGGCGGCGTTGGTCGTGTCGGGCGTGAACACCACGAACGCGTCTCCGGCACGGGCGCTGCGGTCGTGGATCACCCGTGCCAACCATTCGCCAGTCCGCTCCTCGGCGCTGATCAGAACAGGGGCACTGACAGCGGCAGCGCACTGCACGTCGCGGTCGAGGTCGGGAGCGAGCGCACCCGCGCCGTTCCCGTTGTTTCCTTGCGGGGTATCGATGGACTCCATACGGTCACCTCTGGCCTGAACATACGGGCGGCAACGGCGTCCGTCCATGCGGGTTCCCGGAGAAGTTGCGGAGATCCGTCCGAGCGATTAAGTGCCGTCCGACCGGCGGGTTAGAGCCGGGGCTGAGCGTGGGAAGAGCGAGCTGAGCACAGCGTGATACCCTCGACCGCTGGCATGGCTACAGCTACCACGACGGTTCGTTTCGGGATATTCGAGCTCGATATCCAGGCCGGCGAGCTCCGGAAAGACGGCGTCCCCGTCAGGCTTCCTCCACAGCCCTACAAACTTCTGGTGCTGCTGGCGTCGCGTCCCGGCCACGTCGTCACCCGGCAGGAAATTCGGGATGCGCTATGGAGCGACGGGACTACCGTCGACTTCGAGCAGGGCGTGAACTTCTCGATAAAACAGGTACGTGAAGCGCTAGGTGACGATGCGGAGGCGCCGCGCTACGTGCAGACGCTGCCCAGGCGGGGCTACCGGTTCATCGCGCCGGTCCAGACCACGCATCGCGGGCTGACGCTGCGCGGGCTGACGGACGTCAGCCTGCACAAGGCGCTGTGGGCGAACATTGCCGAGATGCGGCTGGCGGAGAAACGCCGGCGGTGGCTGCTGATGGCGCTTGCCGCGCTGGTGGTAGTCCTGCTGGTGCTGGTGTTGTTGATGGGGTCAGGTCTATTCCAGACCTGACCCCATCAAACCTCCGCGAACGCCTCCACCGGCGGGCACGTGCACATCAGGTTGCGATCGCCGTAGGGGTTGTCGATCCGGCCGACCACCGGCCAGATCTTCTTCGCCCGCACCCACGGCAGCGGGAACACCGCCTGTTCGCGGGAGTACGGATGCGGCCACTCGTCTGACGTCGCCTCCGCCGCGGTGTGCGGCGCGTTCTTCAGCACGTTGTCCTTCGGGTCCGCTTTGCCGTCGAGCACCGCCTGGATTTCACGGCGGATGGCGATGAGCGCCTCGCAGAACCGATCCAGCTCCTCCCGCGGTTCGCTCTCCGTCGGCTCCACCATCATCGTCCCCGGCACGGGGAACGAGACGGTCGGCGCGTGGAATCCGTAGTCCATCAGCCGCTTGGCGACGTCCAGTTCGTCGATCGCAGGGCCCTGCCCCTTCTTGAACGGCCGCAGGTCGAAGATCATCTCGTGCGCCACGCGGCCGCGTTCGTTTGTGTACAGCACCGCGTAATGACCTTCGAGACGCGCCTTGATGTAGTTGGCGTTGAGGATGGCGTACCGCGTCGCTTCGGTCATCCCCTCCGCGCCGAGCATGCGGATGTAGCCGTAGGAGATCAGGAGGATGTCCGCGCTGCCCCAGGGGGCCGACGCGACGGCGCGGATCGGTTTGCGCGATGCCGTCCGGCCAAAGCCGGACGCTACGCCTTCAGTCGAGCCGCCGGGCACCCCGGCCGCGTTTACCACCGAGTGCCCCGGCAGATACGGCGCCAGGTGCGCGGCGCAGGCGATCGGACCCATGCCTGGACCGCCGCCACCGTGCGGGATCGCGAACGTCTTGTGGAGGTTCAGGTGGCACACGTCGGCGCCGATGGCGGCGGGGCTCGTCAGCCCCACCTGCGCGTTCATGTTCGCGCCGTCCATGTACACCTGGCCGCCGTTCGCGTGGACGATCTCGCAGATCTCCTTGATCCGCTCCTCGAACACGCCGTGTGTCGAGGGGTACGTGACCATCAACGCCGCGAGCCGTTCCTTGTGCTCCTCAGCGAGCCGGCGCAGGTCGTTCACGTCGATGTGACCCTGCGGCGTGCTCGCCACCACGACGACGCGCATGCCGGCCATCGTGGCGCTCGCGGGGTTGGTGCCGTGCGCCGACGAGGGGATGAGGACGACATCGCGCCGCGCCTCCCCCTTGTCGCGGTGATACGCGCGGATGACGAGCAGCCCCGTCAGCTCTCCCTGCGCGCCCGAGTTCGGCTGCAGCGATACGGCCGGCAACCCGGTGACCTCCGACAGCGCCGCCTCGAGCTCCGCGAAGATCAGGTGGTAGCCCTGCGCCTGTTCCACGGGCGCGAAAGGGTGCAGCCTCGCGAACTCCGGCCAGGTGATTGGAAGCATCTCCGCTGCCGCGTTTAGCTTCATCGTGCAGGAGCCGAGCGGGATCATCGACGTGTCGAGGCCGACGTCGCGCCGCTCGAGCGCGCGGATGTAGCGCATCATCGCGGTCTCGGAGTGATGGCTGTTGAACACCGGATGGGCAAGGAACGGAGAGGTCCGCGCGAGGGACGGAGGGAGGGTGCTGTCGGCAGGACCGTCCTCGAGCCGGACACCACGCGCGCCCGCCCCGAACACCGCCGCAATATCGGCCACGTCCTGCGCGTCCGTCGTCTCGTCGAGCGATATGCCGATGCGGCCGTCGCCGAAGTGGCGGAAGTTCATGCCCGCTTCGAGCGCCGCCGCGCGCACGCGCGGTTCCTTGTCGGCGTCCACGACCACGCACAGCGTGTCGAAGTACGCGCGGTTCGTCTGCGTCAAGCCCGCAGCCCCGAGCGCGCGGTCGAGCGCGCGCGCCAGCTGGTGCACCCGCCGCGCGATCGCTTTGATCCCTTCAGGCCCGTGATACACGGCGTACATCGCGGCGATGTTCGCCAGCAGCGCCTGCGCGGTGCAGATGTTCGACGTCGCCTTCTCCCGGCGGATGTGCTGCTCGCGGGTCTGCAGCGCCATCCGGTACGCGCGGTTGCCGTGCGCGTCGATCGAGACGCCGATGATACGCCCAGGCGCCTGCCGCGCGAACTGCTCCCGCGTCGCGAAGAACGCGGCGTGCGGCCCGCCGTACCCCATCGGCACGCCGAACCGCTGCGAGCTGCCGAGGACGACGTCGGCGCCCATCTCACCCGGCGGCGTGAGCAGGGCGAGCGCGAGGAGATCGCTGGCGACGGCGACCTGCACCCCCGCCTCGTGCGCCCGTGCGATCACGCCGCGCACGTCCTCGACGCTTCCTTCATCGTCCGGGTACTGGAGCAGGAGACCGAACACGTCCGGCCCGAACTCGATCTTCATTGGGTCGACCGTGCGGACCTGGATCCCGCCCGGCTCCGCGCGGCCAGCCACCACGTCGATCGTTTGCGGGAAGGTCTTCGCAGAGACAAGGAAAACGTTGCGCGTCGAGCCGCGCGGCTGCGATCGGTGCAGCATCGCCATCGCCTCGGCCGCCGCGGTCCCTTCGTCCAGGAGCGATGCGGTCGAGATCGGCATCCCTGTCAGGTCCGACACCATCGTCTGGAAGTTGAGGAGCGACTCGAGTCGCCCCTGCGCGATCTCCGCCTGGTACGGCGTATACGGTGTGTACCAACCCGGGTTCTCCAGCACGTTGCGCAGGATGACGGCGGGCGTCACGCAGTCGTAGTAGCCCATGCCGATGTAGGAGCGGAACACTCGGTTCTTCGCGGCGATGGTTCTGAGCCGCTGCAGGTATGCGTACTCGCTCTCGGCGGCGGGCAGGTCGAGCGCTTTTCGGAGTCGAATCGATTGGGGGATCGCTTCGTCGATGAGGGCGTCGAGGGACGGGAGGCCGATCGCCTTGAGCATGGCATCGCGATCGGCCGGCCGGGGCCCGATGTGACGGGCCTGGAACGAATCAGGATGAGTCACTTCACAAAGTCTGAATAAGCGGCGCTGTCGAGCAGCGTCGAAGCGTCCGACGGGTTCTCGATCTTCAAGCGGATCATCCAGGTGCTGTGGGGCTCGGTGTTGACCTTCTCCGGGTGATCGGCGAGCGCGTTGTTGACCTCGACGACCTCGCCGGACACGGGACTGAACAGCTCGGACACGGCCTTCACCGACTCGATGGTACCGAAGACCTCCCCCTGCTTCACGCGCCGCCCCACTTCAGGAAGCTCCACGAAGACGACGTCCCCGAGCTGCTTCTGGGCATAGTCGGTAATGCCAACGTGCGCGTCAGTGCCTGAAACGCGGATCCATTCATGGTCTTTCGTGTATTTCAGGTCGGCGGGATACATGTTCAGCTCCTCGGCCTCTTGTAGAACGGCAGCGGCACGACGCGCGCGCGCAGCCGTCTCCCGCGCACGTCGATTTCGAACTCGGTCCCGGGTTCGGTCCGCGCAATCGGGAGATACGCCATTCCGATCGCTTTCTTCAGGTGCGGCGTCTGAGTGCCGCTGGTGACGTACCCGGCCTTCTGCCCGTCCACGTACACGTCGTATCCGTGGCGCGCGATGCCGCGGTCGGCCACCTCGAACCCGACGAGCCGACGGGTGACGCCCTGCTCTTTCTGCCGGCGCAGCTCCGCAGCGCCGATGAAGTCCGTCTTCTTCCAGCCGACGATCCAGCCGAGGTCCGCTTCGAGGACCGACGTGGTGTCGTCGATGTCGTTTCCATACAGGCGCATCGCCGCTTCGAGGCGGAGCGTGTCGCGCGCGCCGAGCCCGCAGGGAACCAGCCCTTCGCTCCTGCCAGCCTCGAGCACGGCGTTCCAGACACGCTCGGCCTGCGCGGGAGGCACGAACAGCTCGAAGCCGTCCTCGCCCGTATAGCCGGTGCGCGAAAGGGTGGCGCGAACGCCGGCGACCTCGCCGCTGGCGAACCAGTAGTACTTGATGGATGCGAGATCGACGCTGGTGAGCTTCTGTACGATCCCGATGGCAGCTGGCCCCTGAACGGCAATCAGCGCGTAGCGCGAGCTGGAGTTGACAGCGGCCGCGTCGCCGAATCCCTTGACGTGCTCGGTGATCCAGGCGAAGTCCTTCTCGATGTTGCTGGCGTTCACCACCATCAGGAAGTGAACGTCGGAGAAGCGGTACACGAGCAGGTCGTCCACGAAGGTGCCGCGCGGCGTCATCAGCCCGGAGTAGTGCGCCTGGCCGACCGACAACCGGGACGCGTCGTTGGACGTGATGTGCTGGACGGCGGCAAGCGCGTCCGCGCCGGCGATCTCGATCTGCCCCATGTGGCTGACGTCGAACACGCCCGCGCGCGTGCGCACGGCGAGGTGCTCCTCGACGATGCCGGTGTATTCGACGGGCATGTCCCAGCCGCCGAACTCGACCATCCGCGCGCCGAGGGCGCGATGCGCGCGGTTCAAGGGTGTCTGCTTGAGAGTGCCCGCAGCGGGTTGTGTCATGGCAGGGGTGGGAAACCGTTCAAACGTACTATGCGGGTTGCAGGCGGGTCAAGAAAATGGAGCGCACCCGTACACCACAAAGCGAACCCTTCGGTCGCGGCGCGAGCCCCGGAGGGCTCGCGCCCACAGGCGACGCGTTACTTCTCCTTCCTGCCGTACCGAATCAGCCCGTCGTACACAGCCGTCAGCGCGTCCGCATCGACGATCCCCTGCCCCGAACCTTCCGCGTACTTGAAGCGGCCCGTTCCCCCGTTGAGGAATGTCACGCTCTCGATAAACTTGAACCCGGGGGTTCCGGGTGGCGCGGTGAATCCGATCAGTCCGCCCGTCGCCCTGAGTTGATCGCCGTTCGCGGCAGTCCACACCTGCCGCTCTGCGTACCACCCCATTGGAATGCCGTTGTTGGGCGGAGGGGCTCCGGGATCCGTGAGCGTTCCGTAAAGGCAGAGATCGATCTCGTAGGGACCGGTGCCCAGGTGTGTGGTGGTGGCAGTCCCCCTGATCCTCGAGAACCAGAGGAACGAGAACTCACCGGGAATCGCCTGAGTGCAGTGGCCCTCCGGAATTGGGACCTGCTCGAATTGCCAGACCACCTCCGAATGGAACGGCACCATGTCGCCCGCGTCTGCTTGCTGCGTCTGAATCGCTGTCGCCGGTGCCGCGCTGGCCGGCGCCGTCACGCTCCCGACATCGCTCGATCCGCACACGGCGGACAAACCGGCGACCGCGACAATCGCGATCGCTCGCCACATCGCCACAATTGTCATGACTGCCCTCCTGGGTATGAGGAGTCGGCGGGTCTGCCTGGACTTGCGGGTTGCAGGTAGGCTCGTCGGCTGATCGTGAGTGCCGAACGAGGATCGAAACTCGACTGATACCCCCGCCGCCGGCACGGGTCAAGACCAACCTGTTCAAAAGGTCGCGCTGCTTACTTTCTCAACGCCGCACGCGCGCCGCTTGCGGTCCCAGAACAACTCAGCCAGTGCCTCAGCTCAGCACTTCTTCCCCGGTGCGGCGCTAAAGATGCGCGCCCTGGCAACTCCGCGCCCACTTGCACGTCTAATCCTCTAACCGCGTAGCGCTCAGTGTCCGGACCACGGTCGCTGCCAAGAGAGGGGCCACTATGGCCGCTCGGTTCCTCGCCCACGTCTCTCGTGGCGGCGTGGTGGTCTTTGTGTGTCTGACCTTCATGGGCTGCCAGGGGCGGCCCTCCCCCGCCGCGCCGACGACGCTGGGCGCGATGCCCGCCCGGGAACTCGTGCATCAGCTGGCCTCGGGCGGGTACGTGATCTTCTTCCGCCACGCCGCCCGCGATCTCAATGTGCTGGCGACGACTGACTTGGCCGTCGTGGACAACGCGGGCGAGTGCGTGCCCGGCAGCGCGTTGACGGAGGCCGGGGCTGTCGATGCCCGAGCGTTGGGTGCGGCGTTCGTTCGGCTTGGCGTTGGAGTTGACAAGGTCCACGCGAGCCCCACGTGCCGCACCATTCAGATGGCGTCGCTGATGTTCCCGGATCACGCGACGACCCGCGCACTGTCGTGGCCCGGAATGTGGTATCGCGACGAAGAGGCTTTTCTCACGGCGGAGCTGATCGATCTGCTCGGCACGCTTCCAGCTCCGTCGCTGAATACCGTCCTCATCTCGCACAACGACGTTCTGCAGGCCGGCAGGGTCGGCGTCGGGATCTCCCTCGAGCAGTCGGAGGCGGCGATCTTCCGACCGGGCGGCGCAGGCGCATTCGAGCTCATTGGCCGGATCACGAAAGAGGAGTGGACCACGCTGGTGGGGATTCCGGCCGGCGCCATGCAGCAGTGAGCTGAAAAAGGGCCGGGCGTGAAAGCTCCGGCCCCCTCTGTCTATTCGACCATCAGCGAGCTATCGGCGGAGCGAACCGCCGGGGCGAAGCGTCGCGAGCATCAGGCAGAGCGCGCCCACGCTCCACACCAGCGCCTGCAGAGCGGCGCGCGGGACTGGCTCGACCACGAGGTGCAGCAGCGGAATGGCCGCCGCGAGCAGGATGCCGGCGGCGAGGAGGGCCGCGGCGCACTCAATCAGGAACTGCACTCCCCTGCCCATGATGCCTCTCCTCAGACGATGGGGATCGTCGAGCACGTGATGAACTGGAACCAGGCGGACTCCGCGCGCAGCGCGTACTGCGCGTCGCACCAGCTCAGGCCGCTCCAGACCAGTCTCAGCCTTCCTCCGGCATCGCTGAGGCACTGCGTGTACTCTCCGTATGCCCAGAGGATGTACACCTCGTAATCGCCCCAGCAATCCCGGATGGGAACGGCACGCGCCGGCCTGACCCGCGCGCGCGCGGCGGCGGCCCGCCGGCGCGCGGAGCCGTGGATGGCGCCCGCCTCGCCCGCCAACTGCGAGACGACGGCCCCGCTGAGCAGGACCGCCTCCTCGAACGCGCCGCGCGCGCCACTCTCGCGGATGCCCGCTGCCAGCGCGCGGAAGCGTTGCGCCGCGCGAGATCGTGCGAGCGCGACCCGGATCGCCGTGAGCTGCTTCTCGGCCGGCGCGCTCGATCCCTCGCCCGCCGATCGATCCGCCGCCGGCGCGACCTTCAACTTCATGCCGCGCGTGACGAAGCTGATCCCCTCGTCCGTGATCTCGATCTGAACCTCGTCCGTGCCGGCGCGCAGGAACAGCGTGCTGCGGCCGTCCTCGAACACGCTCTTGACGATGTGCAGGTCGCCGACATCGGCCACGAGGACGGCTTCGCCCTCGGTGCCGGAACTGACGGAGTATGCGACCTCGCCGTCAGCGGTTGACTGTACGACCTGTCGTGCGGCCGGCGAGCCAGCCCACAGAGCCGCGGGCGCTGCCATCAGCAGCGCGAGCGCGATGACGCACGTGCGACGAACTTCTCCTTGCATGACACTCTCCCGCGCGGGTGCTATCCCGCACAAGGAGTGGCGTGGACCTCACGGTTGCACTCCAACCGCCCTGCCTCGCCGCTCGGGCTGCCCGCAGGCACGCGGGCACGAGTGGACGCGGCGTCACGCTCACGTGGGCGCGTCCTCTTCTTCGGCCGGCCCTTCGGCGGCGAACAGCGAGCCGCGTGGGCGGTAATTCAGGTACGAGCGCAGCGTGTGGTAGCTGATGCCGAGGGCGCGGCACGCCTGGCGCTTGTTGTTGTTGTGCCGCTCGAGGACGAGGCGGGCGTAGCGGCTGCCCCAGGCGCGGAGCGTTTCGTTGCGGTCGATGGACGGCATCAGCGCTTCCGCGTACCCGCGCGCGATGAGGGACGGCAGGTCGTCCAGCCGGATCTCGCTCGTGCGCGCGAGCGCGATCGCGCGCTCCATGACGCGCTCCAGCTCGCGCACGTTGCCCGGCCAGTCGTACGCGATCAGCGCATCGAGCGCGCCGGCCGAGAGCTTCAACTGGCGCACGAGGCGGTGGCGATCGAGGAAGTGCATCGCCAGCTCCGGGATGTCCTCGCGGCGGTCTCTGAGCGGCGCCACTCGAATCTCCACGCCGTTCAGACGGTAGTACAGGTCCGCGCGGAAGCGGCCCTTCTCCACCAGCTCGAGGAGGCTCCGGTTCGTCGCGACCACGATGCGGGTGTCGATGCGGCGGGTGCTGTGCCCGCCCACGCGCTCGACGGAGAGATCCTGGATCGCCCTGAGCAGCTTCGCCTGGGCCGACGGCGTCAGGTCGGAGACTTCGTCGAGGAACATCGTTCCCTGGTCCGCGAGCTCGAACTTGCCGCGGCGCCCGCGCACGCCGGTGGCGGTGCGCTCCTCGATGCCGAACAGCTCCGCCTCGAGGAGCGACTCGACGAGCGCCGCGCAGTTGACCGCGATGAACGGGCCGCGCGCGCGGCGGCTGAGCACGTGGATGTGGCGGGCGACCAGCTCTTTGCCAACCCCGGACTCGCCTTCTATCAATATCGTGAAGTCCGTCGCGGCGACGCGAGCGATGCGCTCGCGCAGCTTGCGCACGGCGGTGCCGGACCCGATGAGCAGGAGCGAGTCGTCTGCGCGCGGGCGCGGGGTCGTGTCCACCTGCCGGGCGCGTTCGATCTCCATGACCAGGGCACCGATGTAGCGGGCGAGCTGCAGCAGCTGGGCGTCCCAGGCGTCGAGCGGGCAACCGGGATCCAGGGCGGCGTCGAGGACGGTGGCGCTCGCGGGCGGGCCTGGCAAGGGGAGCGCCAGCCGCTCGACGCCGTTCGAGCGCGCCGGAGCATCGATGGCGCCGTGACGCAGCGCGAGGGCGCGGACCGGCACGAGGCGGCGGAGGCCGTCCTCGAACCGGACGCGGAGCTCGCGCGGGTCTCGTCCGGGATTGAGCGCGCCCGCGAGGTAGGCGAGGAAGTCGTGGAGCGCGACCCTGCGATCGCGCCCGCGGTTGTGCGGGCGCGGCAGCTTGACGGCCGCGGCGTTCGGGTCCGCGGCGGGCTGCGGGTTCGGTCGACGCGCGGGCATCGGTGGCTCCTCGCTATCAGTCGTCAGTCGAACAGTCGTCAGTCCGGCCGTCTGCCTTCTCCGCAAGGCCGTCGCGGCGGGAGTTACATCAAGGCGAGTGCCAGCGCTGCGCGGGCACGTGGCCGCGAAAATCGGGTAGAAACCTGAGGAGCGATCATCCCGGCGGGTAGCGACTACGCGGAGCGGGATCGCGCGCGGGTCGAAATTGCCCGCGCCGCTGCCAGATACTGGTGCGTGACATCTGCTTCCACTCGCCTGCAGAAGTCCACAATTGATCTGCCGCGTCGACTTCCTGTTGCTGCCTCAGCGACTAACCACACACGGCTTTCCACATCGCGCCGGATTCCAGGCCTTTCTCTGGCGCATTGGTTGCACGTCGTTCGCCTCTCAAGTCAGTACCCGAAACGCGTCGACGAAGAAGCTGCGAGGCAAGACCTGCCGGCGTTTCGGCTGGAGGGAGACTGTGATGCGTCTCACGATCGGCCGCCGAATCGCCGCCGCCCTTTTCACTGCAAGTCTACTCATCCCTACGCTCACCGCCGGAGAACCGGTGACTATCGTTGACACTGGAGAACCACGTGCCGGCTTGTTACTGGGTGCCGGTGTGATATTTGGGGACCCTCTCTTCTACGACTGGTTCGCGGGCGAGTTTGACGTAACGTCACCGATGACGATTACTCGCGTTGAGGGATTCATATACACGGAGACCGGAGCCTCCGCTTGGATCAAACTTTATGATGACGGCGGAGGAGTTCCCGGTGACCAGTTGTTCGCGGCGGACTTGCCGCTTCCACCGACTACACCTTATGCTTGGACCGGGGCAGACGTGAGTTGGTCCGTGAGCCCGGGAACATACTGGGTCGGGTTCGGAGTGGCACAAGACGCACACGACCGTGCCTACATCCGTGTTTCGTATCCTCCCAGACCGCTTAGCAATGAGGCGGCCTATCGGTCGTCAAGTGGCGCGTGGCTGGAAGTTGACGACCTGGGTCTCGGCCTTCACGTTCTGGCAGAGACTACACCTGTACCGGAACCCGCTTCGCTCCTGCTCGTTGGCGCCGGCGTTGTCGGCCTCGCTGCTTGCAGACGTCGACTTCGTCTCGTTCCCCGTGGCCGCGGACGATGAGGCGCTCAGTCTCGCGGCCCTGCCGCACACGCCGACACGCGTCTGGGCACTGCCAGCCAGGTGGCGACGTATGCGCGCTGGCAGTATCGCCCGCATGATACCCGGCGGGCCAATCCCCTCGCGCGCCCCTAATCGCTTGGCGACATGCAGGCGTTCCCGTTTCCCGAGGTTGTTCCGTTTGCCGATGGCGACCACCTCGCGGCGCAAGTGGAGGCGCTGCACGCCCGCGGGCTGGCCGCGGGGGCAACCTCCCGCACCTCGGCGGGCAGCTGTTCGAGGCCGCGTGGCGCCTGCGCGGGCTCGAAAACTTCCTGGAGGACACACGGCGCTTCAGTTCATTCGACTCCCGTGACCGACGTGCGGGGGTCTCCTCGCCCAGGTCTGCCGCGTCGCGACGGCTGCGAGGCCGAGCATCAGCAGACCGAGTGTACGCGGTTCAGGAACCGATGTGGCTTGGAGTGACGTGAGCTCGGCATTGAGGCTGGCATACACGTCTTGCTCTGCCGCCAGCGTGACAACCAGAATGCTCGTTCCCGTCAGTGGAGGCGGCACGAGTGGGAGAGCATCGGAACCGGACGTGTTACCGGTAAAGAACAAAAAACTCGCGAACGGGAAACCGGGAACATCGCTCCTCTCTGTGTTGAGGATAGGACCTAGAGTGCCCACCGTGTAATTGGTGTCGAGGATGATACCGAAGTCGTTCGATGAGAGCGAATACCCCGCGATCGAGAGCTCGAATAGCGGCCCGTCACCGTGCATGAGGTATCGTCCCAGGCTCGGGTCGCCCGGGGCGCCGTCAGGTGTCTCGTCGTCGAAGGCGTAGTAGCCGGTAATGACGTTCCCGATGGCGAGCTCCGTCTCCGCCAGCAGGAGGTCGGCCTGAGGTCCGTTCCCAGCGAGGTTGAATACGCGCGCCTCAAAGTCAAACCTGATGGGGTCCGCGCTAGCCGAGAGTGTCCCAAGGCTCAGAGCCACGACCGCGGTGAACGAGACGAAGATCAATCTCATCACCCACCTCACGCCTGATTGAGTTGAATGGAAATGCAGCTTCGGAATGGCGCCAGCTGGCGCCCAGGGGAAAGCTGCCGGGTCCCACCGAGAAGTCTCACATTAAACAAACCTGATGCCCGATCGGCCGGTTGAAGAGCAGGTCGGCCCCGGGTGATCCATTACGGTGAAATGGCTCATGGGCTTGGGTTTATGGTGCTCGCGGAGCAGGGATTCCGCGAATCCGCGTCGGGCCAGTGGCGTGAAGTGCGCCTCCCCGGCGACTCTTGTCGCCGTGCAGCGCCCTTCGGAGTCCCGGCCCGTGCGCGGCGAGCAGCCCGGGGCGGCTGCGCCGTCCTCGAGGCCGGCCGCGCACCCCGACGTACCCGTTCGGGACGATCGTGCGGGTCACGAACCCGCGGAATCACCGCTCGGTGCGCGCGCGGATCGTGGACCGTGCTCGAGGCTACCCGTGCGTCCATCGCGAACGACTGCCCTAGAGGGCCGCTCAACCCATAACACACCGATGGTCCATGGTATCCAGGTCGAGAATCATCGCACGCGTAAGTCCGCCTGAGGCCACGTTGAAATGCTCTCCTTCTCGCCCGAATCCCCCGTGACTGTGGCCATGGATGTGGGCACGAACTTGATGCTTCTCGAGAAACCCGAGCTGCGTAAGTTCACAGCAGCAGCAGCGCGGCGGGATTGTGCGACGGCACAAATACTAGGGCTTCTCACGCGCAGGTTGACGCCTGCCTTCTGCCAAGGCGAGGCCTGTTGCTTCACAGAGGATGATCACCAGGACGGTGCCTTCGCCTTTGTGCCGCCCGGTGTCGCCGGGGTGCGGTACGCCTTCAGCAACTTCGTGAACTCTTGGGCCACGCTCTTAGCGCCCGCCGGCCCGGAGAATGGGCCGGAGCCCTTGCCGGACAACAGAACGACCGTCGTGTTCTGATGGGTCAAAGAGAACGGGTAGTCCCACGCGAAGGTGTAGCCCACATGCAACACGACGTCGGCGAGGCCGGGATCGTCGACAATCGTGACTCCCAGCGCGTCGAATCCCTTCGCTTTTCGCAACTCGGCCTTCATTTGTTCGTTGCCGAAGAATGACGCCTTCGACGCGTCGACATACAGCGTCTTGAATCTGTGGAGAATTTCCTGCGGGTCTTTCGAATCAGCGAGCCGTTCGGAGCGCTCGGGAGAAGCAGTGTCCCCGCTCGCCGTGGCGGTTTGCGATCGAGCCTTGGCCTGCATGGCTTGAATGATCGCTTCTGGCACGCCTGCGTTTTTGAGATCGATGAGCCCGGCCGGTGACACGTCGAAGTCTACAGTTCTCGCGGAGTCGATCGCCGTCAGCACTACTGCCTCGGATAGCTCCGCTCGGACCATCTTGATGATTTCGCTGTTCGTTAACGCAGGGCTTTGCGCAAGAGCGACGATCGAGAGAGCAAGTAGAAAGAAGCACGCGATACCGAGCCGATATCTGAAGTGCATGGCTCCGCTCCCGCTTGACTGTTGACGATCGAGGTGTGGGAACGTCACTTCACCGGCACCTTTGCCCTCAGCTCCTCGAACCAGTTGGTCACCACCACGAGACGGCTGAGTGCCGCCGCCTGATCAGAGCTGGGGATGAGCATCAGGAAGCGTCCGCTGCCGGCGTCGATGCTGAAGCCGGTATACGCGTACTCGGCGACGCCGACCCCGTATGCACCCTCGAACATTCGGCGTGGCGTCCCGAATCGGAGCTCGGGCCCCGTCGTGACCTCGCTCACCAGCATCTCCCGCTGCCCGTACGTGAGGCGGGTTGGTGAAAAAAAGAAGAGCCGCTGCCCGGTCCGGGACCACGCGGGCCGAACGCCTCCCTCCGTCGATACCTGCAACCGCCCTCCGCGTTCGGCGAGCGCGCGCACATAGACCTCGTCGCGGCCCGACTCGTCGGACACGTACGCGAGCCAGCGACCGTCCGGCGACACGGACGCGTGTGACTCCGAAAAGGGCGTCTCAAACAGGGGCACCGGCGTTGCGCCCGTTCTGATCGGGAGACGCCAGAGGTCCGATTTGCCTGCCGATCCAGTTTCACTGTAGATGAGGAACTCTCCGTCCGGAGAAAACCCTTCCGGTGTCTGTCTCCCCTCCTTCTTCAGCAGTCGCTCGGCCTCGCCGCTGAAGTCGGTCCGCTTCCGATAGAGGTCGAATTCGCCGTCGCGATTCGACGAGAAAACAATCCAGCGGCCATCAGGTGACCATCGTGAATCATGATTCGCGGCACCGGTTGTGAACCGCGTGAAGCCGTTGCGCGCGACGTCGTAGACCCAGATGTCGCTGCCCCCTTCGTCGTTCGTCATATCCACCGCGGCACGCCGTCCATCCGGCGACACTTGAGGCGTGCCGAACCATCGTCCCGATCGAATCGGCTCGGCCCGGCCGTGCTGGTCAACCCACGCCAGCGTCACGCCGAGCTCGCCGGGCAGATAGACGAGCGATCCGTCCCGGGACACATCGTAATTGGCGGCTCCAGCGGAAAAGGTGAGGACTCCTTCGAGGACCGGCACTGGTTCGCCACGAAGCTCGAGCCGTTCAACGTCGAATGGAGCGGCGAAGACCGAGGATTCCCGAACGAACAGAAGATGCCCACTGGCCGTGTACATCGGGCTGGAGACTCCCTCAGCGAGGACATGGCCGGTGCCCTCCTCGAGAACGACGGCCATCAGTTTCCCGTTCGCAGAGACTCGCGGCGTCACCGTCACGAGCACGGCCCTTCCGCCGGGAAGCGCCTGCGGCCATCGATACGCATACTCTCCCTGGGCCTGATCGGGCGCCATGATGACGCGCGGGGTCCCTCCGGCGCTCGGAACAGCCATCAGATTCCCCGAGCCACTCGCAAAGATGATGGCGTCGCGGGCGGTCCAGGTCGCGCCGCGAACGGGTCCTGCGACATTGCACACGGAGATCGGCGTGCCACCCGCAAGCGACACCCTTTTCAGGCGGTCTCCGGCAATGAAACCCACCCACTCGCCGTCAGGCGAGAAGAAAGGGTGCGCGGCGCCGTCCGTGCCGGGAAGCACTACGGCATCGAGCCTGTCGAGCGGGCGGTGGTAGAGCCGCGAGGCCTCACCGGTGCCTACCCCGTAGACCAGATGCTGTCCGTCCGGAGATACAGCGAGCAGTCGTCCGGCTCCGCCGCGGCCGAGGAAATGTCCTGAGGGCAGCGCCACGGCCCACCGTTGGACGGGGAGCGCGTGCTGAGCCGATGCGCGAGTGAAGATCCAGCCGGCAACCGCGCCAGCGACCGTACCCAGCACGGCGGTGACAGCCAGCACGAGGTGCCGGCGCCTGCTGCGCCGGGGTTCGCGAGCGGCCTCCGCCTGAACGCCGCCACTTTCCGCAATCCACTTCAGTTCTTCGATCAGGTCTTTCGCCGTCTGCCAGCGTTCCTCCGGTTCCTTCGCGAGGCACCGCCTCACGAGGCGATCCAGCGCGCGGGGAGCGAGTGGCTGAAGGGTGGAGACCGGCGGCGGGTCGCGGTCGATGATCGCAGCAATCAGGCTCGCCTGGCTGTTGCCTTCGAACGCCCGTCGCCCGGTCGCCATCTCGTACACGATCGCTCCGAAGGCGAAGAGGTCGGATCGCGCGTCCGCTTCCCGCCCCTCAAGTTGCTCCGGCGACATGTAATGCAACGTGCCCACGATGCTGCCGGTTCCGGTCAACGGTGTCGTCCGTGTAGGCGCCGCCGAGAGACCTGCGACGGCCGGCTGCGCCTGGCGTAACTTGGCCAGGCCGAAGTCGAGCAGCTTGATGCCTGCCCTGGTCAGCATGACGTTGCCCGGCTTCAGATCTCGATGAACGACGCCCTGCCGGTGCGCCGCCGAGAGGGCATCCGCGATTTCCGTCGCGACGCTCAGGACCACCTCAAGCGGCAACGGCCCCTTCTCGAGACGCGCAGCCAGCGTCTCGCCCGCGAGGTGTTCCATCACGAGGAACGTCGAGCCTTCACGCTCGCCCACGTCGTGCAGGGTGCAGATGTGAGGATGATTCAGCGCGGCGATGGTCCTGGCTTCGCGCTCGAATCTGGCCCGCAGATCGGCATCGGCGCTGAGCCCGGGCGCGAGGATCTTGATGGCGACCGAGCGGTCAAGACGCGTATCGCGCGCCTGATACACCTCGCCCATGCCCCCGGCCCCGATGAGGCCGAGGATTTCGTATGGACCCAGCCGCGTGCCGGCTGTGAGGGCCATGTTGGGGTGCTTTGTGGCGGATTATACGCCCCACGGCTTACACAGGGAATCCTCCGCGCGGGCGGATCGGCGCGAGCCGGGAGGATCGAAGTTACTTGAACCTGAAGCGCTCCGAAGCGCGCTTGTGTTGACGCAGGTGCGCTGGAAACTCCGGCGAGCGGGCTGATCTGGTCTCGCCGCTCACTCGATCGCCTGAACCGGAGCGCCGGACGCGTCCGCACACATACGCCGGACGTCCCTGATGATGCGGTCCCTGAAGAGTGTCGCCGGAAAGCCCATGTGGAGCTCAGCGTGGACCCTGCCGTTGTCGAAATGCACTCGTCCCTGCGCGCCGGGCGTGCGGACATTCAGCGTGTGATCCCGCCAGGAGAACTGCATCAGGTGGGACGCAAAGGATCGCGACATGGATTTGTGGAGGTCGGAGCGGAACCGCTCGAACGGCTTGTGGGTCCTTGTTTCGAAGCGAATCTTCATCACCCGCCCCATTCCCGTGAACACGCGGCGGCGGAAGTATACACCGCCTCCAAGGCGGACACGGTCTTGAAGCGCCGGACGCGACGATTAGTCCGGAGGTCAGTTGTGTTGCCGGGGTGGTGCGAACTCCGGCGAGCCGACAGCCGCCGTTCGCGCCCCGGTTCCGCGCGCGGGACCGCTGGCTCCGGCGATCTGTCTACTTCTCAGCGCTCCCGGCCGCCGCTGCGCGGCGGTTCCCTCCGGCCGCTCGCTTGGCAGGCTTGGGTCCCCGGGCCTCCGCTGAAGCTACGGCCCGCCGCCGAAGCCTTGGCGAAGGCGGCCGAGACCCCAAGCCGGACTCTGGCGCCTGCGCGGCGCGGTCCGGCTT
>DATHTE010000031.1:0-12278 GCA_035463475.1 Vicinamibacterales bacterium | reverse complement strand
TCGACGAAGCCGAGGATCTCGCCGCCCGGCAACCCGAAGATGCGGGTGACGCCCGCCTCCCGGAGCGTGCGGGCGACGACGTCTGCGCAGGTGGGCACGGGAAGAGATTAATGGGGACAGTCACACCGTGAAAAGGGGGACAGTCACACTTTTCACGTGATCTCTGGACAAGTGTGACTGTCCCCGTCGAGTGCGACTGTCCCCGTAAACAAAAGGGGCGCCCCGGAAGGCGCCCCCTTTGCGTGAGACGTAGGAACCCCGCCTAGAACCGCAGCCGGGCGCCTACAAACGCGCGGCGCGGCGTAATCCACGCGATCCCCTCACCGAACGCTTTCCCGCCAGCGCCTGCGACGAGGTCCTGGTTGCGAATCGCGCCCTGGTTGTCCGTCACGTTGAACAGATCGACGAAGAACTCGGTGGTGATGTTGTGCGTCCAGGTCCGGTTGTACTGCGCGCGGAGGTCGAGGGTGCCGTACGACGGATTCGTGAGCGAACCGACCGCGTCCGGCGCAAGCCACCGATAATCGATGCCTGCGAACTCGAACTCCTGACCCGCCTCCACCAGCATCGGCAGGTTACGGCCGTAAGCCTGGTACGTGCGGCTTGCCCACGTGCCCGAGTTCCAGCTGTAGACGGCGCCAACCTGCACGCCGATGTCGAACGTGTACGAGCCGGCCATCTTGACGAGGTGCTCGATGTTCCCGGGCTGCCGTGCCAACTGGTTCGGCGCGCGCGGATCCAGTTCGATCACGTCGCCCTGGAAGTCGGCGTTCGAGTCGGAGTTGGTGTTCCCCTCCGCGTCGGTCCAGTTGTACGACGCCAGCATCTGCCAGCGGTCGGCGAAGCGCTTCCGGAACACGAGCTCGATTCCGTGGGCGTCCCGCTTGCCTCCCTCGAGCGTCCCGAGCAGGAAGTTCGCCGCGGGAACGGCCGTGTACCCGAAGTACTCGGGGCCGAGCCACAGCGAGTCGGGATGATCGATTGGGCCCGGATAGACGGTCTCGCCGTGCGTGTCGTAGGCGTAGAGCGACGCGTCGTAGTCCTCGAGAATGTCCCGCGCCCGCCGATTGAAGAACAGGGCCTCGAAGGCCATGTTCTGACCCAGGTCGACGGCATATCCGATGGTCAGGTCGTCGGTGTAGGGGGTCTGTGTCGTCGGCGAGAAGACGGCGTCCAGGACCACCGGACCGCCGCGCGTGCGGAATGTGGTCCACCGGTCGGCCACCCACACCTGTTCGTCCAGGACTGACCCGGTGAGCGTGCCGGCGAAGTTCGTCATGTTGTTGCGGACCGGATCGTAATACCGGCCCCAGTACCCCGACAGCTTCTGCCGCCCGTCACCGCGCAGGTCGTACACCGCGCTCAGCCGCGGCGCGAACTCCCAGTCGAACACGAAGACGCTGTTGCCGTTCGTCGCGAAGTGCTCCCACCGCTCCGTCCGCATGCCGACGTTGACCGTGAGCCGGTCGAACGTGAACGCGTCCTGCACGAAGAAACTGAGTCCCTTGGAGTACGTCTCCTGCGGCCCTTTCGCGGATTGGAGCGTCCGCGCGTAATTGACAATGCCGTGCGGGTTTCCCGCCGTGCTGGACCAGAGGATCGCCTGACCGGCCTCGGCCTGTGTGATCGTCCCGTCGTGATTCAGGTCCATGACGTTGTAGTAGTGCGCGCGCTCCGGCGACGCGTCAATGGTCCTCAGCAAGCCGCCGAAGTCGCTCGCGTTGGTGACATTCCAACGGGAATTCGTCCAGCTGCCTGCCGCAAACTGCGACGCGTTGGTGCGCGCCCCGGCGTATTTCGACGCGAGCGACCAGTAGATCGCGTCGCCGATGTACAGCGTGTTGCGGAAGTTGGTGTTCTTGCTGTATTCGGCCCCACCCTTGAAGGTATGGCGCCCCCAGTTGTATGAGAGCGAGCCGCGTATGCTTTCGGTGTCGCGCTCGTTGATCTGATCCTGTCCGAAGCCGCCGAGCTGCTGATCGGCCAGCGTGCGCGGGTCGGTGCGCTGGAAGATCGCCTCGTTGGACGACTCGCGGATGGCCGAGAACACGGAGACCTCGCCGTTGTGCCTGGTGCCCCCGACTTCGAGCAGCGCACCGCCCCAGACGCGCGTGTACAAGCCGGCGTAGCGGTTTCCGCCCTGTTCCGTCGCCCGATCGCGCGCGTTCGTGATGTCACGATCGCGGCGGCCGCTGATGTCGGTCGGATCGTTCAGGAACGTGAAGCTCACCATGTCGGAGGACGTGAAGCCCCAGCTGCCCTTCGCGAACCCCTGGTGCTGCTTGTTCTCCACCTTCCGCAGGAACTCGTGCGTGTCGAGGGTTGACACGTCGTCCTTGCGATCCAAGTAGCGGTAGCTGCCGAAGAACCACGCCTTGTCGCGCCAGATCGGCCCGCCGAAGGTGTAGCCGTTGTCGATTGTCTCGAACTCGTCGCTCGGCCCGTTCTTGTTGTCCGCCATCAGGTTGGTGTTCTGGAAGAAGTAGTTCACCGACCCGCTGAAGCGGTTGCTACCCGACTTCGTGATCACGTTGGCAATCAGTCCCGGCGTGCCCACGAACTCCGCCGGAATGCCGCCCGTGACGACCTTCTGCTCCTGGATGATCTCCGTATTGAGATTGGCGCCAAAGGTTCCCGTCAGGGGGTCCGTCACGTTGATGCCGTCGAAATAGTAGGCGTTGTCGGTCGATACGCCCAGGTTGCCGCCGATGTCCGAGTAGTTGATCCCGCCGCGGGCGGCCGGGTTGCCCTGCGCTGTCGGGTCGTCCGGCATGACGCCCGGCGCAAGCTGCAGGTAGCTCTGGTAGCTGCGGCCCGTCGGCAGCGACTCGGTGAGCTGCAGCGTGATGTCCTGGCCGGTGGTCGCCTTCGTCGTGTCGACGAGCGGCGATTCCGCCAGAACCGTCACCTGCTCGGTGACCCCGGCCACAGACAGCGTGAATCTCGCCGACGCGGTCTGGCCCGAACGGACCAGCACGTTGGTCAGCGTCTGCTCCTGGAAGCCGGCGAGCGTCGCCGTGATTTGGTAGTTCGCGGAGGGCGCCATCGCGTCGAGCGTCGCGACCCCTTCCTCGTTCGTGACGGCGGTGCGTGTCGTGATCGTGTCAGCGGCTCGCGCCGTGACCGTGACGCCAGGCAGCCGTCCGCCGCCCGAGTCCTCGACGATCACCTGGATTGTCCCTGTGGTCGAAACCTGGGCGATCGCCGCACCAGGCCACGCCCAGAGCAGCACCAGGAGCGCCGCTCCCGCGCGCAAATACGCCATATCTGCTTCCTCCTGTTAACGTGCGAGATTACTGGATGGAGGTTGATGAAAGGAAACCGCGTGCCAGGACCGTCCCTCACACCGGCCCTTTCGTCCCAACAACTTACAGGTTCGTCCCCGCTGCCCGGTACGGATGGTAACAAGGATCCGTGCCGGTGAATCCAAAATAATGAAGGGGGCCGGGACGAACCGGGGGGCGTCCCTTTCTCCGGCCCAGTCGAATACGGTCCGACGCCGTTTCGGTGCCCGCCGGGTCGCTGCCCGAGGACATGCCAGCACCGGGATCCACCCGGGCTCTCCGTGAATCGGCCGCAGGGGTTGGCCGGCGCGCGATCTCTACCGTTGACGGGTATATTCTCAGGCGGTATAGTCTCGCCCCGTGCTGCCAGACTCGCATCTGCCGCTCTCCCCGCAGGTCTTTCATATCCTGCTCTCGCTCGCCGACCGCGACCTGCACGGCTACGCCATCATCCTCGACGTTCGTGACCGCACGCAGGGGGCGGTGCGACTGAGTGCGTCCACGTTGTACGCCGCGCTGCAGCGGATGCTCGACGTCGGGTTCATCGAGGAAGTGGAGCGGCCGGCCGCCGGGGAAGATCCCCGGCGGCGCTACTACACCCTGACGAAATACGGGCGCGAGGTCGCGCGCGCCGAGGCGCGGCGGCTCGAGCGCCTGATCGCAGTGGCCCGCCACAAGCGCCTGCTGCCGGCGGAACGACGGCCGTGACGCCGCGAATGGCGGCGGCCGGTTACCGCGCGCTCCTCCGCCTTCTTCCGCCGGCGTGGCGTGCGCAGCACGGCGAGGCGATGCTCGCCACCTTCGAGTCGCTCGCCGACGAGGCGTGGCGCCGGCGCGGTGCCGCAGGCGTGTTCGCCGCCTTCGTCCACGAGGCCCGCTCCGTCGTGTCGCTGTCCGCCATGCCGTCGATGCGTGCCTTCCGTCGAACCAGTGGAGCTGCCAGGATGATGGCCGGACTGCTTCAGGACTTCCGCCACGCCGTGCGATCGCTTCGCGCGACGCCCGCCTTCACCGCCGCCGCGCTGCTCACGCTCGCGCTTGGCATCGGCGTCAACACCGCGATCTTCAGCGCGGTCGATGGCGTCCTCCTCCGGCCCGCACCCCTCGCCGAGCTCGAGGGCTTGACGATGATCTGGGAGACGGACCGTAACACGGGTACCGTCCGCGAACCGGCCTCTCTTCCGGACTACCTGGACTTCCAGGCGCGCAGCAGAAGCTTCGAGGCGATGGGCGCGCTCGGGGCCTCGGACATCACGCTCACGCGTCAGGGCGCCGAGCCGCAGCGGCTGCCGGCGCTCACGATCACGCGGACCTTTCTCCCGATGCTCGGCCTCGCGCCCGTCGCGGGGCGCCATTTCAGCGAACTCGAGGCGGCTCTCAACGGGCCACCGGCAGCGCTTATCAGCGAGTCGCTCTGGACCCGCGTCTTCGCCCGGGACCCCGCGGCCATCGGCGCTCGGGTGCGGGTGGACGACGAGCCCCGGACGATTGTCGGGGTGCTGCCGGACGTCGCCGACTTTGGCGTCCTGCAGGTCCTCACGGCTGGCGCGTACGCGCGCGGGTTTGCCGACCGCGGCGATCGCGCCAGGGTGGACGTCTGGCTGCCGCTGCAGCCGGACACGACAGGGTTCCCGCGCTCCACGCACCCGTTTTTCGTCATCGGCCGCCTCGCTCCTGGCCGGACCGTGAGCGCGGCGCAGCAGGAGATGACGCGCATCGCCGCGGACCTCGAGCGCGACCATCGTGACAATGACGGGCGCGGCGTCCACGTCGAGCCGCTGTCGGCCATCGTGTTCGGGCCGGTGCGTCCCGCGTTCTACGTCCTGCTTGGAGCGGCCGGCCTGATCCTGCTGATCACCTGCGTGAACGTCGCCAACCTGCTGCTCGTGCGAGGGGCGGGCCGCCTGCGCGCCGCCGCCGTGCGCCGCGCGCTCGGCGCCGGCTCCGGCCGCCTCGCGCGCGAGTACCTCGTCGATAGCTTCGTGCTGACCGGGCTCGCGACGGCGCTGGGCATCGCCCTGGCGTTCGCTGGCCTCCGCGCGATCGTCGCGCTGGCGCCGTCGGACATCCCACGCCTCGACGCGGTGACGGTGGACCTCCGGATCCTCGCCATCACGATCGCGGTGACCGCATGCGTCGCCGTCCTGTTCGGGCTCGTCCCGCTGCTGCAGGCGCGGCGGACGGATCTGCTGGGGGCAATCCGGGCCGACGGTGGCTTGCAGGGTTCCGGCGGGCGATCGAGCGCGATGCTGCGGCGGATCCTTGTCGTTGCCGAAGCGGCGCTCGCCGTCATTCTCGTCGTCGGCGCGGGGCTGTTGATCCGCAGCTTCTGGGCGCTGCAGCAGGTGGATCCCGGCTTCCGCACGGCGGGCGTGCTCAAGGCGGAATACCAGCTTCCCCGCACCCGCTACCCCGTTGACTTCCGGCGGTGGCCGGACTTCCGTGAAATGCACGCGTTCACCGCGGCCGTGCTCGAGCGCGCCGCGGCGCTGCCCGGCGTCGTCTCGGCGGCGATCGCTGGCGCGCACCCGCTCGACCCGGGGTTCACCAACTCATTCGTCGTGGTCGGACGAGAGAGCGAGGCGCGCCAGTGGCCGGAGATTTCCGTCCGGCGCGTCACGCCCGAGTACTTCCGTACGGTCGATCTGAAGCTCGCCCGCGGGCGGCTGCTGCGCGACGCGGACACGACGAGCGCGCCTCCGGTCGTGCTGATCAACGAGGCCGCCGCGGACCGCTTCTTCAAGGGACGCGAAGCGATTGGGGCGCGGATCGCGTTCTGGGGCGCGGCCCGGACCGTCGTCGGGATCGTGGAAAACGAGAAGTTCCAGGGGCTCGCCGCGGCGCCCCCCATCGCGGTCTATGCTCCGCTCTCGCAGGCGCCGTCGGCGAACGGCGCCGGCGTGCTCCTGCTCCGCGGGACAGGCGATCCGGCGGCGCTCGCCCGCGCGGCACGGCGCATCGTCGCCGAGGCGGACCCGGAGGTCGCGGTGTTCGGGGTGGAACCGCTCCAGGCGACGGTGGCGCGGTCCGTGTCGCGGCAGCGCTTCACGATGCTGCTGCTCGGGCTCTTTGCAGCGCTGGCGCTGCTGCTCGCGGCGGTCGGCATGCACGGCGTGCTCGGCTACGGGGTGGCGCAGCGCACGCGCGAGATTGCCATTCGCATGGCGCTCGGACAACACCCCCGCCGCGTACGCGGGCTCATAGTCGGCGAAGCGCTGGCGCTTGGCGGCGCCGGGCTGGTGCTCGGCCTCGCCGGCGCGCTCGCGCTCACGCGCCTGCTCGAGTCGCTGCTCTTCGGCGTCACAGCAACCGACGCGCGCACGTTTGCGGCCGTTCCCGCGTTCCTGCTGCTGGTATGCCTGGCGGCGAGCTACAGCCCGGCGCGCCGCGCGACGCGGATCGATCCCGCGGGAGCGCTCAAGGCCGAATAAGTTAGGGACCGACTGTCGATCGGCAATTGATAATCGGGGCATCGGGTAATGGCACGATTGGCAATCGGCAATCGGGTCATCGGGTGGTTGGACCGGGCTATCGGGTCATCGGGTAATCGGGCGAACCGGATTACCCGATCCAACCGCCCGATTGCCCGATTCCCCGATTACCGATCGTGCGATTACCCGATTCCCCGATCATCAGTTACCCGATGAGCAGAGATCAGCTCGTCACCTTCAAGGCGATGAGCTCCTTCGCCTCTCCGGCGCCCGGCGCGGCGGCTTTCACCTCGATCAGGTACTCGCCTGCCGCGAGCGCCGAGAGCGGCAGCTCGGACTCGTGGTCCCCGCCGGCCTCGGCAGGCGCCTTCATCGGGAGATCCGCCATCGACTTTCCGGTCCGGTTCAGGAGCCGCGCCGTGACCGCGGGCGTCTGGCCGCCGGGCGCGTAGGCGCGCACGCGGATGACGATCCGCTCAGCGCGGCTGAACTCGCGCGACGCGGACGGTGCCGCCTGAGGGTTCGTGCGCAGCGCCTGGAGGTCGCGCGCGGTGCGCCCGCGCAGCAGCACGGGCGTGGACAGTTGCACGGCCGGTTTCGTGTAGTCGGGGGCGGTGAGCTCACGTGTGTCGGAGTCGATCAGCCGCCCATCGGCGGACTCGATGTTGTAGCGCAGCTGCAGCGGTCCAGGCGGCACGTCGAAGTGCGCCATCGTCCGCTGCTCAACGGCGCCGCGGAAGTATGGCTCGCCGCCGGGCGCCACGGCTGTGAGTGAGATTTTTTCGGGAGGCGCGCTGCTGACGGCGCCTGGCCCCGCCGGCGCGGGTTCCCACGTGAAGGTCACGCGCGTCCGGCCATCCTCCGCGCGCGCGGTGCCGACCCACGTCCGCACCGGACGGCTCCGCGGCGCCGCGAGCGTGGACAGCGCCCGATCCACCTCGGGTGCGTTGCCCGCGGTGCCGCTCGCCGCCGCGCTCGCCGACGCGGTGATGCGCGCGGCGTCATCGGCGGTGTACGCCCAATACCCCTTCCGCGCGCGCACCTGCACGCCGGGCCGCTTGATGCGGACCTTGATCTCGTGGAACTTGCCGTCGGTGGGCGACTGCGTGGAGTTGTACCCGAGCAGGTAATACGCGCTCGAGTCGCGCACGATCTGCCTCAGGCCGGCGTCCAGGTCGTTGCGGTTCACGATCGCGCGCCCGTCGGTTTCGTTGGCGAGCGTGTACAGCGTGTCGCGCGTGGTCTGCGCCGCGAGGCGGTCAGCGTTCGAGTCCACACCTTCGTTGATGTCGAACTCGAACGGCGCGAGGCCGCGTGGATCGAGCGTGTAGATGGAGGTGTTCGCGCGGTTCGCCGCGGCATACACCTCACGCATGTCCGTCATCAGATCCGTCTGGGCGAAGAACTCGCGCGTGGAGGGCCCGGGCGGCTCGCCAATGCCCGGGAGCCTCCCGCGATTCGGGTTGCCGACGCCGGGCATCGCCGCGACCGGGTCGGCAAGCTGCGCGGGCAGGGTGTTCGAGAACCCTTCGCTGACGAGGATGACTGCCTTGCGACCTTCGCGCAGGCCGCCCAGGTGGGTCACCAGTCCCCGCAGGGCCGACAGGGTTACCTGGTTGCGAATCCGTTCGACCGTCTCGGCGGGATAGTACGCGTAGCGCTCCTCGAACTCGTTGCGGGGCTCGTACTCGAACTTCCGACCGAGGAAACCTTTGAACGCCCGCGCGAGCGCGTCGTGGTTCCGGGTCAACTGGAAGTCCGACACGGGCGTCAGGGGGTACATCACGCCGACGAGGTCGCTCGGCATGATGTGCTCCTGGACGAACCGGGCCAGCGGATCGCGCACGCCGAGGCTGGCGCCGCGGCGAACATGGTAGTCGTCGAGCAGGAAGGCGAAGATGCGGACGTCGGCCCGAGAGGCTTCGCGCTCGATGTCCGCCTGGGTCCTGACCGGAGAGGGAGGCGGAGCATCCAGCGGCTGGTCCACCTTGACGACCTGGAACGATTCGACCTTCTGCGGCTTGCCCTCTTCGAAGACTTCGAAATCCTCGGGCTTGAGGTCCAGGATCGGGTTGCCCTTACTGTCGGTGACGATGACGTCCACGCTGACGTAGCTCACGCCGCGCCGAATGACCGGGCGCTGCTCCTGCTCCTGGGCCGGCTGCGCCGGCTGCGCTGGAGGCGGCTGCTGTTGCTGCCCGGCTGGCTGGGCCGGGGGCGGCTGCTGACCGCCCGCGGAGGCGAAGAACACCGGACCCGTCGCGAGGGCTGCGGCGACGAGTACGAAACTGATGAAACTTCTCTTCATGGGTCTAGGGACCATCCCACGGGGCGGCAGCCAGCACTGAAAATGATACCATCGCCGGATTGTGCCCCAGCAGACGATGGAGAATGTCCCGCCTCTGACGTCCCTGACCGAAGACGAGGCCATCTTCCGCGCAAGCGTGCGCGATTTCGCGGAAGACCACGTCCGGCCGGTCAGCCGCGAGATGGACGAGCACGCGAAGATCCCGACCGAGCTCGTCAAGAAGCTCTTCGACCTCGGCGTCATGGGGATCGAAGTGCCGGAACAGTACGGCGGCGCGGGGGGACGGTTCTTTCACTCCGTGCTCGCCGTCGAGGAGCTGTCGCGCGTCGATCCGTCGGTGGGCGTGCTCGTGGACGTGCAGAACACCCTGGTGATCAACGCGCTGATCCACTGGGGCAACGATGCGATCAAGCACAAGTACCTGCCCCGGCTCGCGGCGGACACGGTCGGCGCTTACGCGTTGTCGGAGGCCGGCTCCGGCAGCGACGCCTTCGCGCTCGCCTCGCGCGCGGCCGACAACGGTGACCACTTCGTCCTCAACGGGCGCAAGCTCTGGATTACGAACGGCAACGAGGCAGACGTCTTCATCGTGTTCGCGAACGTCAACCCCGAGGCGGGCTACCGCGGCATCACGGCATTCATCGTCGAGCGCGGCTTCGCAGGTTTCACGGTCGGCAAGAAGGAAGACAAGCTCGGCATCCGCGCGAGCAGCACGTGCGAACTGATCCTCGAGGACTGCCGCGTTCCGAAGGAAGGGGTCCTCGGCGAAGTCGGGAAGGGCTACAAGGTCGCGATCGAGACGCTCAACGAGGGGCGGATCGGCATCGGCGCGCAGATGATCGGCCTTGCCGAAGGGGCCCTCGAGCACGCGATCGCCTACACGAAAGAGCGACAGCAGTTCGGCAAGTCGATCGCCGAGTTCCAGGCGGTGCAGCACCAGCTCGCGCGCGCGGCGACGGAAGTGGAAGCGGCGAAGCTGATGGTCTACAACGCCGCCCGCCTGCGCGACGCGGGGAAGCCGTTCGTCACCGAGGCGGCGATGTGCAAGGTCCTGTCGTCCGAGGTCGCCGAGCGCGTGTCGTCTCTTGCGGTTAACCTCTTCGGCGGCTACGGCTTCGTGAAGGACTATCCCGTCGAAAAGCTCTTTCGCGACGCCAAGATCGGCCAGATCTACGAGGGCACGACGAACCTGCAATTGCAGACGATCGCCAAGCAGATTCTGGGATAAAGGGTTCAGTTTTCAGGGTTCAGGAGGGCTCTTGCCTAACACTAAACCCTCTAAACCCTGAACCCTGAACCCTGATCCTGACCCCTGTCGCTCACTCGCGTCGGCGAGTGCGAACGTCCCCGCCCTGCTTGTCCGCCGTCCGTTCGGCGTTCTGCCGCCGGCGGTCCTCGTCGTCGCCGGTGTCGCCGAGGGCCGTCGTTTCGCCGCCTGTTTCAACGCCGAGCACGTCGCCGGGCTGCGCGCGCCCGTCAAGGTGCGGGCTCTCGTCGTCAGTGTGCCTGCCGTGCGTACGCTCGTCCGACCGCGGGGCGCGGTCGAGCTCGGACGGCACCGCACGCGACGGCAGCGTGCCTGTCGTCCCGATCGCCGCCGGCACGTCCCAGTTGTAGTACTCGGCGCGCCACCATTCCGGCTGGCGGTAATGGTCGTAGCTTTCGTAATTCCATTCCGCCCCCGCGGGCACGTCCTCGGGACAACACGCCAGGCCGTACTGCTGCTCGTAGCGTCGCAGCTCATCGCTGCCGAGACGCTCGAAGTTGCGCTCGTCGAACTCCGGATATCGGGAGATCGTGTCGCGCGCGATGTCGAGCACCAGCGCGTCGCCGTCCGCGTCGATGCGGGCGTGGCCGACGGGGACGAGGAACTTCCGCGACCTGAACCACCCGCCGGAATCGACCACGACGTAATAGGCGCGCCGGGCGCCGTCGTCGAGGATGAAGCCGTCTACCTCGCCGAGCTTCTCTCCCCCCGGCGTCCGCACTTTGAGCCGGTCGAAGTCGACGATCTCGCTGCCCACCTCGTCGGCATCGACGTAACGAAGCCTCGCTTGCTCTGCCATTTGCAGCCTCCTCACTGGGAGACGTGCGAGGCGTGTGCCTGAAGCAGGGTTCAGGGTTCAGACGCCAGAGCCCCAGAGGCCAGAGGCCAGAGGCCAGAGGTCAGAGGCCAGAGGTCAGAGGGTCAGGTCCGGAGTCAGGGTTTTTGGACAATGACGCCGACGCCGAGAAGGGATGAACTGGAGAATGGCCTGCGGATATAATCCTAACTCAGCCACAGTCGGACCCTCGAGTCATTCGCCCTTCGCGGGGGGCTTGTATATGCGCGTTTCTTCCGCGGTTCTCGCTTCGCTTGCCCTCCTCCTTCCTGCATGCGGTTCGAGCTCGAACAGTAATCCCGCGGCACCCTCTGCGCCGACAGTCGCCGAAATCAAGGTCGGCATGGCCGGCAACGCTCCTCCCGTTGTTGAACCGGGAAAGTCCGGTTCGCGCAGGCAGTCATGTCGGACAGTACGCTGCAGGATGTGACGAATGCCGCCCAGTGGCAGTCGTCGGCGCCCGCCATTGCCGTGGTGTCCGCGTCCGGAGTGGTCACGGGCTTCGTGCAGGGAGAGGTGACCATCAGCGCGACGTTCATCCGGACCGGTACACTCGCGCTCCAGATCAAGAAAGAGTGTCGCTATACGCTCTCCCCTTCGTCGTCGGATTTCGACGCCTTCGGGCGCGCGGGCGTCAAGGTCGCGGTCGCCTCCTCGCTCGCCAGTTGCCGTTGGACGGCGCGCAGCGACGTGGCGTGGCTCCGCATCGTGGGCAGCGCCGCAGGAACGGGAAGCGGGGGCTTCGAGTATGACCTGACGGGGAACAGCACTCCCGGACCCAGGACGACAGAAATCGTGGTGTCGGGCGAGGGAGGCACGTCGACTCATCATGTGAGCCAGGCGAAGCCGTCCTCCTGCAGCTATGTGGTGGACCCAGACGAAGTGGCGATTTCAGTTGGCGGGGGATCCGGCTCGTTTCGGGTCGACCCGGCGGAGCGCGCCGTTCAGCTCCGGAGACCGAGCACGTGTTCGGCGATGATCATTCGCTGGACTTCCGAGGTGCCCTGGTAGATCTCGGTCGCGCGCACGTCACGGAAGAGCCGTTCAACCGTCGATCCGCGGCGATAGCCCGCCGAGGCGAGAATCTGCATCGCCTTGTCGGCTGCGCGGTGCGCCGCTTCGGACGCCGCGAGCTTGGCCATGGCGGCCTCGA
>DATHTE010000030.1:0-11954 GCA_035463475.1 Vicinamibacterales bacterium | reverse complement strand
TGAGGCGGCGTCCGGATCATTCGTCGACAGCTCGGGCCAGCAGAAGACGCCCGGCGGATGAGCCGTGACGACGGTCATGGAGGCCCATTCTACACAGCCCGGCTGGCGGAACGCGCGAGCATGGGCGGCTACGTGCCGATTTTCGCGCGTTCTTCGACGCCGTTCGGATACAATACCGTTGTATTCGCGCGTTGGCAGCGGGCGCGTCCCTGACGTCCGCCCAGCTTTACAGCCAGCGAGCGCCGCGCCCCGTGAGCCGCCGCGGTCCCGTGACCCCGGCCTGCGTCACACGCGCGTCGCAGGACCTTCAGCGGGAAGACCTCCGGACTTTTCGCACCGCTCCCACCGCGCACATCATCGATTGACTTTGAGGCCGGGCCACGGCCGGCGCAGCGCGCCGGCGGCCCGCGTCTCTGACGCGGGCACGACCCGCGCGCGGGAGTTTTGTGACCATTTCCGACACACGCCTGAAGATCGCGGTCTTCATCGACTTCGACAACATCGAGATCGGCGTCAAATCAACCCTGAACACCAGCTTCGACATCGGCACGGTCCTCGACGCGCTCAAGGAACGCGGCGAGGTCGTCTCGAAGACGGCCTACAGCGACTGGAAGCGCGCCGGCGACTACAGCCGCTCGCTGAGCCAGCATGCGATCAAGATGGTGCAGCGCAACCTGACGCCCGGCGGCGACAAGAATGGCGCCGACATCAACCTGGCGCTCGACGCGCTCGAGATGGCGTTCACCCATCCTCACATCAACGCCTACGTGATCGTTGGCGGCGACAGCGACTTCATCACGCTGGTCGAGAAGCTGAAGCAGTACGACAAGAAAGTGATGGTGGTGGGCGGCCGGTCCTTCACCAGCGCGATCATGCAGCGCAACTGCCATGAGTTCATCGCGTACGAGAACCTGATCGGGCTGGGCGCCAACGGGCGCCGCGCCGCCGAGCGTGGCGGGCGTGCGTCGCGGGCCGCGCAGTCGCCCATCGAGCAGGCCGTCCCTCTCGTGAAACGCGCGCTGGAGGTGCTCGCGGACCGCGAGGTCTCGCCGCAGCTCGGTCTGCTGAAGAGCACGCTCCTGCAGCTGGATTCGACGTTCTCCGAGCGCAGTTACGGCGTCAGTTCGTTTCGCGACTTCGCGGAGAAGCTCGAGGGGGCCGGGCTCGTCACGCTCCGGCACTCCGGCAGGAACATCCTCGTGGAGCTGAAGGACGGCACGGTCCCATCGGAACGCGCCGTAGAACGCGCGACGGAACGCACAGCGGAACGCACGGCGTCCGCTCCACCTGCCGCGCACGCCGAACCGCCCGAGCCCGCCTTCGAGGAGGGACAGGCGGAGGAGCCGTCGCCGGCGACCGCTCCCACTGTCACCGTGGTGGGTGGGATAGCGGATCTCCGCCGCATCCTGGCGCGGTCCAGGCCACAGCGCTTCCCGATGTACATCCGGAACATGAAACAACTCCTGCGGCAGACCGAGCCGGGGTTCGACGAGCGGCGTTTCGGGTTCGCGAACCTGGTTGACCTGCTCCGCGCCGTGCAGCGCGAGGGCATGGTGCGGCTCGAGCGGGATCGCCAGGGCGCCCTCCGCATCTACCAGGGCACGGCGTGGCCTCACGTGATCCAGCCGGAACCGCCCGTCTCGCCCGAGCCCGTCTTCGAAGGGGTCGTGGCAGGGGAGGAGCCGGGCGTGTTCCTGGAGACCCCGGCGGAATCGGCGGCAGCCGTGGAGCAGCCGGAGGCTGTCCCGTTCGAGCAGACGCCGGTGCCAGCCGCGGAGCCGTCGGGCCGCCGCCGGCGCCCCCGCCGCGCAAGGGCCGCCCAGACCGAAGGCGCACCCCCGAAAGCCCGCAAGACGGGACGCAAGAAGGCCAGCACGCCGACCACCCGCCGGCGAACCTCCCGTCGCGCTCCCGAGCCCGAACCCGAAGCATAAGAAGACGGGGACTGTCCCGTTTTTCCGGGAAACGGTGACTGTCCCCCGTTTCCGCTACTTTCCCGCTTCTTCGCGGAACCGCGTCCTTCCTCCCTACGTCTAACGCTGTTAGACTAGTGAACACCGTTCATAAAGTGACGGCTGTTCACAAAGGACTGTCAATCATGGGAGTCAAGGAACGCCAGGAGCGCGAGCGCGAGGAAGTCCGCCGCAAGATCCTCGACGCCGCCCGCGAGCTGTTCGTGGCCGAGGGATACCGGAACGTCTCGATCCGCAAGGTCGCCGAGAAGGTCGAATACAGCCCGGCGGCGCTCTACGGCTACTTCTCCAGCAAGGACGATCTCTTCTTCGCCCTGGCGGAGGAAGGCTTCCACAAGCTGTTCGACTACACGAACCAGGCGGTCCGGGGCGAAGCGCCCGCCGCCGACCCGCTCGAGGCGGTCCGCGAGGGCTTCCTGCGCTACTACCGCTTCAGCCGCAAACATCCCGAGTACTTCGAGCTGATGTTCGTGGATCGCACCGTTCCGCGGATCGGACGCGACTGGGAGCGCTTTGCGTTCGTCGCCGAGATGATTGGCGAGGCCTGCGGGCTGCTGCAGCGCGCCATCGACGCAGGCGTGTTCCCGGCGGGGCTGAGCGCGGAGGTGGCGTTTCACATTCTCTGGGCGGCCGCTCACGGGCCGGCGACCGCGGCGCTCTGCGAGCGCCTGGCGCCCGAGGAGGACCCTGACGCGCTCGCGCGCGACACCCTTGAGGCGGCCATCGCCGGCCTGCGCGCCGGCATTCCGATCACGTTCACACCGGCCGAGTGCGCGGAGCCGACCGTCCTCGTCGCCACCAAGCGGGGGAACGAACATGAATCGTAACTGGAAGAGCGTCTGCGTTGCCGTGACGTTAGCCGCGGGATTGAGCACCGCCGCGTGCGGCGGTGGCCGTTCCACGGAGGCGGCGGCAGGTCCGGCGCCGTTGCCGGCGGTTCCGGTCGTGCGTGCGTCGCAGGGCACCATCGAAGACGCGATCGAGATTTCCGGAAACCTCGTTCCGCAGACGCGCGTGGACGTGCACGCCAAGGTCGGCGGCACGCTCGACCGGGTCCTGGTGCGGCTCGGCGACACGGTCGGCGAAGGGGCCGTCCTCGCGACGCTGGACCGTCGCGAGATCGATGCGCAGGTTGACGCCGCCTCCGCCGCGGTGGAGGTGGCGCGCGCGGCGCTCGCCGCGGCCGACGCGGGCTTGGTCAACGCCGCCCAGGAGGTGGAGCGCGCGCGAAACCTGTTCGAAAAGGGCGCCCTTCCCAGGCAGCGGCTCGATGGCGCCGACGCCGCATGGCGCGGCGCGCAGGCGCAGCGCGACCTCGCGAAGGCCAACATCGCTCAGGCGGAAGCGACGCTGCGGCGCGCTCGCGAGGTGCAGCGCGATGCGACGCTACGCGCGCCCGTGGCCGGCGTGATCGTCGAGCGGAACTTCGACGCGGGCAACCTGGTCGGCCCGGGAGGCGAGAAGCCGGTGGTCGCCGTGGCGGACCTGCGCGCGTTGAAGCTCGAGGCGGGCGTCTCCGAATTGGACGCGGGCCGGCTCAAGGTCGGCGCGGTGGCGCGCATCACGCTGCCGGCCAAACCGGGCCGGATCTACGAGGGACGCCTCGTGGCGCTCGCGCCGGAAGTAGACCCGCGCAACCGCCATTTCCAGGTGGAAATCCGCGTGGAAAACCGCGGCCAGGAGCTCCTCAGCGGGATGTATGCCTCGGCGCGCATCGTCGTCAACCGTGCGGAGGGACTCGTGCTGCCGCGTGAGGCGGTGTTGTCGCGGAACGGCGGCCGCGCCGTCTACCGCGTCAGCGGAGACCAGGTGTCCATCGTCCCCGTGGCCGAAGGACCCAGCGACGGCCGGCGCACGCTCATCACGAGCGGCGTGCGCGCCGGCGACCTCATCGTCTCCGACGCGCGACGCGACGTGGCGGAGGGGGCGCGGGTGCGCCCCGTCGCGAACCAGTAGCGTCCGCCATCGGGCGGGCGAACTCAGCGTAGTGTCCGCGTCGAGGCGGACGTCCATGGAACCGAACCCGCAGGATCGTTATGTGGATTTCTGATACCTCCATCAAGCGCCCCGTCTTCGCGACGATGTTCATCCTGAGCTTCGTCGTCCTGGGTCTCGTCTCGATCACGAGGCTGGGCCTCGATCAGTTCCCCGAAGTCAGCTTCCCCTACGTGAACATCGCGACGGTGTATCCCGGCGCGTCGCCGGAGGAAGTGGAGACGCTCGTCACCAAACCGATCGAGGACGCGGTGGCGGGCATCGAGGGGGTCAAGCGCGTCGAGTCCAATTCGAACGAGGGCTTCTCCCGCGTCGGCATCGAGTTCAACCTCGACGTCGACCCGCAGGGGGCCGCCGCGGAAGTGCGCGAGAAGGTGTCGGGCATCCGCTTCCGGCTGCCGCGGGAAATCGAAGATCCGACGATTTCGCGCTTCGACATCGCGTCGCTGCCTATCGCCACCTACGCCGTTTCGTCCCCGCTCCCGGCCGACAGGACTCGATTGATAGTGGAGGACGAGGTCAAACCGCTGCTCCAGCAGGTCGAGGGGGTGGCAGCGGTCGAGGTGAACGGCGGACAGGTCCGCGAGATCGAGGTGAACCTCGATCCGCGCAGGCTCGATGCGCTCCACCTGCCGATCTCGGTCGTGGCGGACGCGCTCGTCGCGGCGAACCTGGATCTGCCGGGCGGCAAGGTGACGGCCGCGGGCCAGGACGTCGTCCTTCGCACGAAGGGGGAGTTCACGTCGATCGAGGAACTGGGCGACGTCATCCTGCGATCGAGCGCTGGTTCCACGGTCCGGCTGAAGGACGTTGCCACGATCGTCGATGGCTATGAGGACCGCACGTCGACGACGCGGCTGAACGGCGTGGACGCCGTGTCGTTCTCCGTGCGAAAGCAGGCAGGGGGCAACACGGTCGCGGTCACCGACCGCATCAACGAAGTCCTGGCCAGGAACGCCCGGTCATTCCCCGATCTCACCATCCGCGCGGTGCACGAGGACGCGAAGTACATCCGGGCGAACGTCGAAGACGTGCGTACCAACATCCTCTTCGGCGGCCTGATGGCGGTTCTGATCGTCTTCGTCTTCATGCGCGACTGGCGCTCGACGCTGATTACGTCGCTCGCGCTGCCGACCTCTGTCATCGCGACCTTCTTCTTCATGTGGGTGGCCGGATTCAGCTTCAACATGATGACGCTGATGGCGATCTCGCTGGTCATCGGGATCCTCATCGATGACGCGGTGGTCGTGCGCGAGAACATCTACCGGCACATGGAGCACGGCGAGGACGCCATGACTGCGGCGCGGCGCGGGACGTCGGAGATCGGTCTCGCGGTCATGGCCACGACGTTCACGATTCTCTCCGTGTTCCTGCCGGTTGGATTCATGACCGGCATCGTCGGGCAGTTCTTCAAGTCCTTTGCGCTGACGGTCGCGTTCGCCGTCGCGATGTCGTTGATCATCGCGTTCACGCTGGATCCGATGCTCTCGTCCCGTTTCGTCCGCTACATCCCGCCGGAGGAGCGGATGAAGACACGGTTCGGCCGGCTCCTCGAGCGCTGGGGCCGTGCGTACGATCGGCTCGACCGTTTCTACCATCGCGTGCTCGGCTGGGCGCTCGCGCACCCCTACCGGGTAATCGCTGCGGCCACCGTGATCTTCCTCTCGAGCGTCTCGACCGTGTTCATCATCGGCACCGAGTTCATGCCGGACGAGGACCGCGGCGAGTTCAACGTGATGGTCGATCTGTCGCCGGGGGTGTCGTTCGACGAGACGGTGAAGCAGGTCGGCGAGATCGAGAAGCGGCTGCTCGGCGTGCCCGAGATCCGCCAGGTGTTCACGATCGTGGGGCTGACGGGGGAAACGCGCCGGTCGCAGATCCGGGTGGAGACGACGCCGAAGGGAGAGCGCACGCGGACGCTGGAGGAGATCAGGAACAGCCTGCGGGTGTCGTTTGCGGATATCCCGTTCGCCGACATCCGGGTGTCGGACCCGGAGTTCATTCAGGGAACGCCCGTCGAACAGCCGATCAACGTCTACGTGCGCGGCAACGACATGGCGGAGCTGCGGCGGATCAGCCGCGAGCTCGAGCAGCGCATCAGCCGCATTCCGGGCGCCGTGGACATCAACAACTCGATGGTGTCCGGGCAGCCGGAAATGGTCGCGCGCGTGGACCGCGCGCGCGCGGCGGACATGGGGTTCAGCGTCGGCTCCGTTGCCCTGCAAATGCGCAACATGGTCGAGGGCATCGTCGCGAGCAAGCTGCGGGAAGGGGACCACCAGTTCGACATCCGCGTGCGGCTCGCACCCGAGTACCGGAACGACTTCGGGGCGATCGCGGTGGCGCCGCTCTACTCGCCCGCCGGCGCGGCGGTGCGCACCGGGGACCTGGTGCGCATGGAGCCGGGCGTGGGCCCGAGCAGCATCGACCGCGAGCAGCGGACGCGCCAGGCGATGATCGGCGTGGACCTGCACGGGCGGCCGCTGGGGGACGTCACCGCGGACGTGCAGCGGGCGATCGACGAGATGAACATTCCCGCCACCTTCCAGGTGGGCTTCGTCGGCGACGTGGAACTGATGGAGGAGACCGCTGCGGGAATGGTGCTGGCGCTCACGCTCGCCGTCGCGTTCATCTACATCGTGCTGGCGTCGCAGTTCGAGTCGTTCACCGAGCCGCTGATCATCATGCTGTCGCTGCCGCTCGCGATCGTGGGCGCGCTGCTGATGCTGCTGGTGACCGGGAACCATCTCGGCATGCCGGCGATGATCGGCATCGTGATGCTGATGGGGCTGGTGACGAAGAACGCGATTCTGCTCGTCGATCTCACGAACCAGATGCGGCGCGAGCACGGGATGAACGTCGTCGAGGCCATTCTCGAAGCGGGCCCCATCCGGCTGCGCCCGATCCTCATGACCACGATGGCGATGATCCTCGGCATGCTGCCGGCGGCGTTCGGCATGGGCGAGGGGGGCGAGTTCCGGGCGCCGATGGCGCTCGCCACGATTGGCGGCCTGATCACGTCGACCATGCTGACGCTCGTGCTCGTGCCGGTGGCGTACATGCTCCTCGCGCGGGCGACCGAATGGGTGAAGGCCCTGCGGCGCTCGCCGTCGCCGGCCGCCGCCGCCGCGATGCGCGTCGCGGGCGCGCTGCTCCTGATGGCGCTCCTCGGCGGCGTCTTTGCCGTCGCGAACGCATTCGCCCAGGAGAGCGATCGTCCCGTCCCCCCACAGGCGGACCCGACGACCGCCCTTCTCCAGGCGGGCGCGGGCGGCGGCCTTCACGCGAGCCCTGGCGCCCGCGCACTCACCTTCGACGATGCGCTCAGGATGGCGCTCGAGCGGAACCAGGAACTCAAGATCGCCGAGCAGCGGCTGCGGGAGTCGCAGGGGCGCGTCTCCGAGGCGAAGGCGAATTTCCTGCCCACGTTCGACGTGAACTACCTGTTCACGCCGTCGCAGGAATCGGCGCTGTTGAGGATTCCGGCCGGCGTGTTCGGGCCGACGGAACAGACGTTCCGCGCGAACTTCGTCCGCGAGAACGTCGTCCGGCTCGACATCACGCAGCCGATTTACACCGGCGGGCGCTTGCAGAACGCGTTCGCGGCGAGCGCCTCGATGGAGGAGTCGTCGCGGCAGCAGCTCGAGCGCGCCCGTCAGAACCTCGCGCTGCGGGTCGTCGAGGCGTATTACGGCACGCTGCTGCAGCGGCAGGGGATCAGCGTGGCGGAAGAGGGCGTGCGCCGCGCGGAGAACCACCTGTCGCTGGCGCGGACGCGGTACGAAGCCGGGACCGTGGCGCGCCTGGACGTGCTGCGCGCCGAGGTCGAGCTCGCCAACCAGCGCGCGCGGCTGATCCGCGCGCGGAGCGCGGCGGACATCGCCCTGCAGGGGGTTCGCACGCTGCTGTCGCTGGGAGACTCGGAGCCGCTGGTGCTCACAGGCTCGCTCGACGAAGAGGCGGCGGTGCCTTCGCGCGAGGAACTGCTCGCGCGATTGCCACAGCGCGCGGACGTGAAGGCGCTCGCGGCGCAGCGTGAAAGCGCGGGACGCCTGAAGGCACTGGCGCTCGCGGAGCTGAAGCCGACGGTCGCCTTCACCGGCAACCTGCAGTACCAGGAGGACACCTGGGGGAACCTGTGGAGCGGCGACAACCGGAGCTACCAGTTCGCCTTCGCCGTGAAGGTCCCGCTGTTCGCGGCGCCGCGCGTGGCGGCACAGAAGGTCACCGCCGAGGCGCAGGAGAAGCAGGCGCAGCACGGGATCGATGCCACCCTGGACGCTGGCCGCCTGGAGATCACCGCGGCGTGGCGCGAGCTGGAGGCGGCGCGGGAGATCGTTGCTACGCAGCGGAAGGCCATCGAGCTCGCGCGCGAAGGGCTGTCGATCGCCGAGGTCTCCTACGAGAACGGCGTCATCACCTCCACCGAGCTGAACGACGCGCGCCTGTCGCTGCTGGAGACGGAGTGGGAGCTGATGCAGGCCAAGTACGGCGTCATCGTCGCCGCGGCGCGGACGAAGTTCGCCGCCGGCATCAGCTAGGAAACCGCAGAGACCGCAGGAGGCGCGGAGGGGGACGTCACGCCGGCGCTTCGCGCCGCTGAACGAGAGATGGAGCGCGGAATCCTCTCGTTTAATCTCGAACGGCTCCGAACGGCGCTTGTGTTGACGTAGGCGCGCGGCGAAGCCCGGCTCCGGTGGCCGGACCGCGCTCCACCCCACGCGCACAGCCCGCGCGGCGGGGGCCCCGGGCTCCACCCCACCGCGCACAGTCCGCGCGGCGGGGGCCATTGCCTCGTGTCGATTGCTCAAGTTACCGTTGGAGAATGGATGTCGTCGCGCGATGCCCGTACTGTGGCGAGCCGATCGAGCTGTACGTCGACGAGGGGGGCGGCGTGGCGCAGCACTACATCGAAGACTGCTCGGTGTGCTGCAGGCCGATCGAGATCCGAATCACCCTCGGGCCTGGCGACGACGAGCGCGACCAGGTCACCGTGTCGGTAAGGACGACAGACGAGTAGGCGGTGACGAGTCCAGCGCGGGGTACAGCGCCGAGTGCTCGAGGCCCGCGTGGCGCTTCCCGTAGCGTTCCGGAACGTCCTGCGTCCAGTTGCTCGGGATCGTCAGGGCAAGGAGCAGCACTCCGGCCAGCGCGAGCCGGTAGCCGATGCTCGGCGGCCGCTCGCGCAGGAGCGGCGGCGGCGGGACGCGCGGCCGGCGCTTCGCCCACGACCGGACGAGCAGCGCCACGCCGGCGAGCGTCATCACGACGTTCAGCGTCTGCCCGGTGCCGAGCGCCAGGCGATGCGTCGGGTAGTCGCGGAACAGGTCCACGAACAGCCGCAGGAAGGCGTACCAGAACACGAAGTGCGCCGCGACGCGCCCGGGAGGCGGCTGGGAGCGGCGGACCCAGAGGAGGATCGGGACGAGCAGGACGTTCTTCGCTCCGTCGTAGAGCACCACAGGATGCCGGAAGCCCTCGGCGTCAGGGAACTTCACGCCCCACCAGCCGTCCGTGACGCTTCCCACAATCTGCCCGTCGATGAAGTTGCCGACGCGCCCCATCGCCAGGAGGAACGCGCCGGGGATCACCAGTTCGTCGGCGAGCGCCAGGACCGAACGGCCGGAGACGCGCGAGAAGATCGCGATTGACGCTGCCGCGCCCACGAGCAGCCCGTGCGTCGCCATGCCACCGAGCCACAGCGCGGGGATGATCCACGGCTGCCGGCGGTAAAACGGCCACTCGTCGAACGCCACTTCGATCGCGCGGCCGCCCGCGAGCACGCACACCGCAAAGAGAATGCTCAGAGCGTAGACGTCTGACTCGGTCAGGCCCAGGCGGCGCCGCGCGCGCCGCAGGAACAGGAACACCTGCAGGAATCCAAGCGCGTAGCTGAGCCCGTACCACCAGAGATGCACCGAGCCAACGTCGAACAGGATGGGATCGATGCGGTGGATGTACGGCCCGAGCATGCAGAAATGGTACGAAAACGTCGGGCTAGAAGTCCTGAGGAAACCCGGAAAAAGAGTGAAAAACCTCGCCGGCTATTTGGACGTGCCCCCTTCGGCCCTCGCATTCGGCCTTCGGCCCTCGCATTCAGCCTTGACCCTTCAGCATTCGGCCTTGACGCCTTCGGCATTCGGCATTCGGCATTTGGCCTTGCTCTGCTAGAGCGGCAGCCATCCGTCCGCGGCTTCGTCGTCGGTGAGCAGGTTGTGCACGCTCACGCCGAGCAGCCGGACGGGTGTCGTCCCGGCGTCGGTTCGATCGAGGAGCTGCACCGCCGCCTGGCGAATCAGGTCCGGCTCGCGTGTAGGCGTCGGAAAGCTGCGGCTGCGGGTCACGGTCGTGAAGTCGTGGTACCGGACCTTGATCGTGACCGTCCGGCAGACGCGCCGCTTCCGAGCGAGCCAGCCGACGCACTCGTCCGCCATCTCGGCGATGAGCTCCCGGATCTCCTCGATGTCGGTCAGGTCCTTTGCGAAGGTGTTCTCGGTGCCGCAGGACTTCGCGGGCCGGTTCGGCTCGACCTCGCGATCGTCGCGACCGTGCGCCAGCTCGATCAGCCAGTCGGTCCAGCTCCCGACTGCCTCGTGCAGCACGTGCGGATCGGCGGTGCGCACGTCGATCAGCTTTTCGATGCCGCGCGCGCGCAGCCGCCGCGCGGTGACCGGCCCGACGCCCCACAGCGCGTCCACGGGGAGCTGCTGCAGGAACGACTCGACGCGTTCCGGCGCGATCACGGTGAGACCGTCCGGCTTCTTCCAGCCGGAGGCGATCTTCGCGAGGAACTTGTTCGGCGCCACGCCGGCCGACGCCGTGAGCTGCGTGCGCTCGCGAATCAGTGCCTTGATCCGTCGGGCGACCGTGACGCCGAGCGGCTCGTGCCAGGCATTCTCCGTGACGTCGAGATACGCCTCATCGAGCGACAAGCCCTCGACGAGGGGCGTGACCGACCGGAAGATCTCGAAAACCTGTCTCGATACCGCTACGTACTTCGAGAAGTCCGGCCGGACGATTACCAGGTGCGGGCAACGCCGCACCGCCTGCGCCATGGACATCGCCGAGTGCACGCCGAACGCGCGCGCCTCGTAACTGGCGGCGGCGACGACGCCACGGTGCTGCGGCGACCCGCCCACCACCACCGGTTTCCCGTGCAGCGAGGGGTCGTCGCGCTGCTCCACCGACGCATAGAACGCGTCCATGTCGATGTGGAGGATGCGGCGCATAGACAGGGTTCAGGTCGATCATAATGGCACGGCCGAGCTTCCGCGCTGAAGGCTCCGCTTGACGAACCGCCCGCCCGGGCGCAGGATCTTGAACCCTACGAACCCTGAACCCTGAACCTGAACCCTGACGATGCGCGTCCTCCTCCTCTCAATGCCCGACTCCTTCGAGCACACGCCATCGCTGACGATGCGGATGCCGAACGCCGGGCTGGCCTCGCTTGCCGGCAACGTGGACGACCATCACGAGGTCGCGATCGCCGATCTCATCTGCGTCCAGGGGCACGTGTCGGCGACCGTTCGCCGGCTCATGCGCGAGGTGCGGCCGCAGGTGGTCGGGCTGTCTGTGATGACGTTCCAGCGCCGCACGGCTCACGGGATCGTGCGCCTGGTGCGCGAGATCGATCCCTCGGTGACCGTGGTGACGGGCGGATACGACCCGAGCCTCGCGCCCGAGGAATACGAGCACCGGTCGCGCGGCGTGGACGCCATCGTCCGCGGGGAAGGGGATCTGACGTTTCGGGAGTTGGTGCGCGCGATCGAGACGCGCGCGCCGCTCGACGCGATCGCCGGCCTGTCGTGGCGGCGCGGCCCCGTGATGGTCCACAATCCGCCGCGTCCCGTGAGCGCGCTGGGCGAGGAGGTCCGGCCGCCGCGGCGCGCCGCGCGCGTGCTGGACGGGTACACCTTCCTGGGCCGCCCCATCGACATCGTCGAGACCTCGCGCGGGTGCACGTACGACTGCAGCTTCTGCTCGATC
>DATHTE010000029.1:0-43538 GCA_035463475.1 Vicinamibacterales bacterium | reverse complement strand
GCCGCCGACCGGCAACCGGCCGGACGCCCGGCGCGCCAGCCGGGCCGCGCGGCCCGGCGACGCCCGGTGGCACGCCCGCGGGCACCCGGCGGCTTCCGCCCGCGACATCCGCGATGGCCGCGGCGGACGCAGTGCACTCCGCCGCGATCCACCTGCTGAGACGGTTGCGCAGGGAGGACGAGCGCGCCGGCGTCAGCGCCGCGAAGCTCTCGGCGTTGTCCGTGCTGGTGTTCGCCGGCCCGGCGCGACTGACCGACCTCGCCCGCGCCGAACAGGTGCGCGCCCCGACCATGACCCGGCTCGTTGCGGCGATGGAGCGTGCAGGGCTGGTTCGCCGCCGCCAGGACCACCTGGACGGGCGCGCTGTGCGCCTGGAAGCGACGTCGAAGGGGACCCGGCTTCTCCAGGAAGGGCGACGCCGTCGGGTCGCGCGCCTCGCCGCCGCGCTGCGGCGTCTGCCGCTGGCACAGCAGACGGCCCTCCACCGCGCCGCACTCCGGATCGACGCGCTCTCGCGCCTCCTCTAACGGGGAGCTCCTGCACCCGGGGTACCGCATCAGCCGGGCGAGCGGAAGCCGGCCGGCAAACACACTCCGCCGATCCCGTGCCCCGCGCTGAACGAGCGGCCGGCCGACGGACACGTGCCTCAGTACTGCAGGGGTGGACTAGCAGTCCAGCCTGAACGATCGTTCGCTGGCGAGGTGGCGTCCCCGGATAGAGATCCAGCGACGGTCATGCATGCGCGGACCTCGAAGATACCCACCTGGACAGGCCTCTCCGTGGGCCGACCCTTCGGGGCCCCGGTATATACTGCCTTCAGGAGCCGTTCTGATGAACGCAGTGCCCCAGCATGGGGCGCTCGTGCTGCTCGTCGAGGATGACCGCGCCGGGCGCGAGATGTTGGCGCTCGGGCTGGAGCAGGCGGGGTTCCGCGTCGAGCAGGCGCACAACGGACTGCAGGCGCTCGACAAGGCGTTCGAGATCGCTCCCGACGCGATCGTGACGGATCTGGCGATTCCGGGGATCGACGGCCTGCAACTGTGCCGGCGGCTGCGCGACGATCCGCGAACGCGGGGGATACCGATCATCGGTATCACCGGATTTGCTTCCTTTTCCGCGGAGCCTGAGCGCGCGACGCGCGCCGGCTGCGACGCAGTCTTTCTGAAGCCGTGCCTATCCGAAACCCTCATCAACGAACTTCACCGGCTCCTCGCGACGGCACGGCGCGCCTGAAGCCCCGGGTCCTGCTCGTCGAGGACTACGAGGACGCCAGGGAGATGTATCGGGACTACCTGGTGTTCTCGGGGTTCGAGGTGTACACCGCCGACAACGGGCACGAGGCCATCGAGAAAGCCCAGGCGTTCGACCCCGACGTGATCTTGATGGATCTGTCGCTGCCGGCGTTGGACGGGTGGGAGGCGACGCGCCGCCTGAAGGCCGATGCCGGCACGGCGCACATCAAAGTGATCGCCCTCAGCGCTCACGCCATGGCGGCCGAGGCGCGCCGCGCGGCTCAGGCGGGTTGCGACGGCTTCATCGCGAAGCCGTGCCTGCCCGAGGAACTCGTGGTCCAACTGACGCGCCTGCTTCAGACGGGCGACTCGCGCCGGAAGGGGAGGGGGCGGTAGCGACCGGCGCCGGCACCTTCGCCCGCTGTTTCCTGACCCGGTCAATCCGCGCCTGGTAAACGGACCACTGCCGGGCGTCGTGTCCGTACAGATCCGCGAAAAACAGCAGCGAGCCTCCGTCATCCACCCGGGCCGTCCAGTACATCAAGTGTACCGGCACCGGGTGCGGCAGCTTCACGTGCCGCTCCTCGTCCCCTTGCATCGCCTGCTGAATCCGCGCGCTGTCCCAGTCCTGCCGGTTTGCGAGGAGATACTCGGCGAGCTTGACCGGATCCTCCACGCGGACGCACCCGTGGCTGAGCGCGCGATAGCTGCGGCCGAACAACGTGCGTGCCGGCGTGTCGTGCAGGTAGACGTCGAAATCGTTCGGAAACAGGAACTTCACGAGTCCGAGCGAGTTGGTCGTGCCCGGGCGTTGACGGAAGCGGTACGGGAACTCGTCCCCGCCCATCGCCGAGAACCAGTCAATCGTCGAGGGATCGACGACCTCGCCGGACGTGGAGACGATCTCGATGTTGTTGCGCGCGAGATAGTCGGGGTCGCTCATCATGGCGGGGAGGGTCTCGTCGGTCGCGATGCTGTCCGGCACGTTCCAGAACGGCGCGAAGACGAGCGTCGTCATCGAGTCGCTGAAGATGGGCGTTGGCGTCTCCTTCGCGCCGACCACCACACGCATCTCCATGACGGTGCGTCCGGAGTCGCGGACTTCGAGGCGGTATTCGGGGACGTTGACGCGGATGTGGCGAGGCCCGAGGTCACGCGGAAACCAGCGCCATCGTTCCATGTTCAGCTCGATCTGCCGGATGCGCGTCGAGACGGGGACGTTCATCGCGGTCACCGTCTCGCGGCCGATCGCCGCGTCCGGTTCGATGCCGTGCCGCGCCTGGAAGCGGCGCACCGCGTCCTGCAGGCGGCCGTCGTAGGTGCCTGGCGGGCTGCCGCCTGCCGGCAGGTCGCCGCTGGCCGCGAGCCGCTTCGCGAGCGCCGCGAGGTGCAGGCTGCGCTGACCCCGCCTGAGTCGAAGGTTCTGGGGCAGCCGCGGCCAGCCGCCCGCTTTCTCGATCTCACGGTACTTCTCCCGCGCGTCGGCGAGCCGGCGATACGCGTCATTCGATGGCGCCAGCTCGCGCACCGTCTCCTCGACGCGGTTCCCGTCGAGCGCGCTGCGCAGCAGCGGGAGCAGGTCGATCGTGCGTGGCCTGATTCTCCACGCCGGATCGGCGTGGGGGCGCTCGGTCACGCCGTTGGCGAGGTCGCTCGCGTACGCGAGCCAGGCGGCCGACAGGCGCAGGTCAACCGGCGCGACGAGCCCTGGCTCGAAGCGGGCGCGGCCGAGCAGCCGGCGGCGCACCTGGGCGCGCGCCTGGGAGAGCGGACCCAGATCGTAGAGTTCCGGATCGAGTCCATGACGGTCCGCGCCATCGAGCGCGCTGAGCAAGGCGTCGAGCTGCGGGCGCGGGACGGTGCCGTCGATCCACGCCGGTTGATACCGGCGCTCTGCATAGAACGCGCGGAGCGTCTTCCAGATCCGCGGGCCGTCGTGGTGGGCGGTAATGAAGGTGGGCGCGCGTCCCGCGAGCGTGCGCTGGAGCTCGGCCGCCGCCTGGCGGGAGGCGTCGCGCTCCGACTGGCCCGAGCACGAGATCGCCATAAGCGTGCCCATGAGTACGGTCACGAACTGCGCCGGGCGTCGGAGCCGCTGCCGAGTCCCCATCAGGCCTGCAAATAGCAAGGGCAATGCCCAAGGCAAAAAGAGCAATGCCGAAGGCCGAATGCCGAAGGCCGGAAGCGTCAATGCCGAAAGCGTCAATGCCGAAAAGCGTTAATGCCGAAGGCGTTAATGCCGAAAGCGTTAAATGCCGAAAGCGTTAAATGCCGAAAGCGTTACCCGAAGCGTCGCCGATGTCGCGGCGGAGGGGTGCTGCGAGACGTGCGCGGCATCGGTCCCGCCGTCGGGCGCATCGTAAGTGAGCCACATCGAGACGCTGAGGATCGCTCGGCCTGCGCTAACGGCCGTACGTCGCGCGCTTGCGCGCCTGGAGGACGCGCGACGGCAGCGGATGGCCCAGCTTCCCTTCGATGAACAGCGAGGCCGCGACGAGGGCGTCGAGGTCGATGCCGGTGGCCACGCCCAATCCGTCCAGCATGTAGAGCAGATCCTCGGTGGCGAGGTTGCCGGCCGCGCCGGGGGCGTAGGGGCACCCGCCGAGCCCGCCGGCGGAGGCGTCGAAGGTGCGCACGCCGAGGTCGAGCGCCGCGAGCACGTTGGCGAGCGCCGTCCCGCGCGTATCGTGGCAGTGCAGCGCGACGCGCCCGGCGGGGACTTCTTCGAACAGCCGCGGCAGAAGGGCGCGGACCTGGCCGGGGTGCGCCACGCCGATGGTGTCGCTGACCGCCACCTCGTACGCGCCCATCGCAACCAGGCGCGCCGTGAGCGATGCAACGCGCCCCGGCGCGACGGGACCCTCGAACGGACAGCCGAAGGAGGTAGACAGATAGGCGCGGACGCGCAGGCCCCGTTCCTTTGCCGCGGCGCACACGGCCGCGTAGGTCTTGAGCGAGTCCTCGATTCCCTGGTTGAGGTTGCGCCGGCTGAACGTCTCGGACGCGGCGGCGAAGATCGCGACTTCGTCCACGCCCGCCGCCGCCGCGCGTTCCAGCCCTTGCAGGTTCGGCACGAGCGCGGTGTACCGCGCGCCGGGCCGCCGTGCGATGCCGCGGAACACGTCGGCACCGTCCGCCATCTGCGGCACCCACTTGGCGCTGACGAACGCGGAGACCTCGATCGCCGCGAGGCCAGCGGCGGACAGGCGGTCCACGAACGCGACCTTGTCAGCCGTGGCCACGTGGCCCGGCTCGTTCTGCAGCCCGTCGCGCGGGCCCACCTCCACAACAGTCACATTCATTCGATTTCAACCAGCGTCGCGCCGGGTTGGACGAGCTCTCCCTCGGCGCACCGGACGGCCGACACGGTCCCGTCGTGCGCCGCGCGCAACGGCAGCTCCATCTTCATGGCTTCGAGGACGAGGACGGTCTGTCCTTTCGTGACCGTGTCCCCTGCGGCGACGGGAATCCGGATCACCGTCGCGGGCATCGGCGCCGAGACGTTCTCGTGCAGGGTGGCCCGCCGGCGCGTCCGCCGCGAGGCATCGTCCGCGACCTCCCACACCTCGCCATCACAGAACGCCCATTTGCGATCCGGTGTGGCTGCCACGAAGACGCGGTACTGCCGTCCCTCATCGTCGACGACGAGCAGCTCGGCAGCGTCGATTGGCAGGATCTTCACCGCCACCCGCGCAGCTTCTGCCACGGATCAGTAAGTGGGACAGGCACACTTATTCCCAGTTCTGGGATTAAGTGTGACTGTCCCACTCTTTCCAGCGCCGCCCGGACGGCAGGCGGCGGATCGGCCGCCTCCGGCAGAAACGACGCACGCCGCTCGTCGATCGACCCGGTGTGCAGCCGGCCGGCGCGGAACTCCGCGTCGGCCAGCAACCGCAGCAGGAACGGCACGTTCGTGCGGACGCCGAGGACCGGAAAGTCATGCAGCGCCGCCGCCGCGCGCGCGATGGCCCCGTCCCGCGTCTCCGCGTGCGCGATGAGCTTCGCGATCAGGGGATCGTAGTGCACTGGAATCTCGCTCCCTTCCACGACGCCTGCATCGACGCGGATGCCGGGGCCGCGCGGCTCGCGGTACACGAGCAGGCGACCGGCCTGCGGCAGGAAATCGTTTGACGGGTCCTCGGCGTAGATTCGGCATTCGATGGCGTGCCCTCGGCGCGAGAGCTCAGCCTGCGTCCAGGGGAGTGGCTCGCCGGCCGCGACCGCCAGCTGCGCGTGCACCAGGTCGCACCCGGTGACCGCTTCGGTCACCGGGTGCTCGACCTGAAGCCGCGTGTTCATCTCGAGGAAGAAGAACCGGGCATCCTCTCCCTGTCCCTCGAGCAGGAACTCGACGGTGCCGGCGCCGCGGTAGCCCACCGCACGCGCCGCAGCCACCGCCGCGCTTCCCATCGCATCGCGCACGCGGGCCGACAGCGCGGGGGAGGGGCTCTCCTCGACGATCTTCTGGTGGCGCCGCTGTGCCGAGCACTCGCGCTCGAAGAGATGGATGGCGTTGCCGCGCGCGTCAGCGAATACCTGCATCTCAACGTGCTTCGGGCGTTCGATCAGCCTCTCGACGTACAGCGCGCCGTCGCCGAACGCTGCCAGCGCTTCGCGCCGCGCGGCGGCCACGAGTTCGGCGGTGCCTCGCTCGGACGCGAGCACGCGCATTCCCTTGCCGCCGCCCCCCGCGGCCGCCTTCACGAGCGCGGGAAACCCTGCGCGGCGCGCCGCGTCGAGCACGCCTTCGTCGCTCTGCTCGCGTGGCGTCGCGCCTGGCACGACGGGAACGCCGGCGCGCTCCATCAGCTCGCGCGCGGCCACCTTCGATCCCATCAGGCGGATGGCGTGGGCCGGCGGCCCGATGAACGTCAGTCCCGAGGAGGCGCAGGCTTCGGCGAACGCTGCGCTCTCGGACAGGAACCCGTACCCGGGGTGCACGGCGTCGGCGCCGGTGGCGTGCGCCGCTTCCAGAATCCTGTCGATGCGAAGGTAGCTCTCCGCGGCGGGCGCCGGGCCGAGACACACGGCGCGGCCGGCGGCCCGCACGTGAGGCGCGGCCGCATCGATCTCGGAATAGACTGCCACGGTCTCGAGGTCGCGCTCGCGGCATGCGCGAATGATCCGCAGCGCGATCTCGCCGCGGTTCGCGACCAGCACGCGGCTCAGCGCGCCCAATCCGGCCTCCGTTTCTCGAGGAACGCGCGTATCCCCTCCTGTCCCTCGGGGCTGACGCGCTGGCGCGCGATCGCTCCGCTCGTCAGCCCGATGACGTCGTCGGGCGGCTCGCACGCGATGCGGCGGACGAGTTCCTTGACGACGGCCATCGCACCCGGACCGGAAGACAGCAGTTCTCGCGTGAGCCGGGTCACCTCGACGTCGAGATCGCCCGCTTTGACGACGTAGTGCGCCAGCCCGATCTCCTTGGCCCGCGCGGCAGAAAAGCGCGCGCCGGTCAGGAACAGCTCCCGGGCAGCCGACGATCCGATCTTCGCGAGCACATATGGAGAGATGACGGCGGGCAGGATGCCCAGCTTCACCTCGGTAAAACCGAACACCGCCTCGTCATCGGCGACCACGATGTCCGCAACGGCGGCGAGACCGGCGCCGCCCCCCAGCGCGGCCCCCTGCACGCGCGCGATGACCGGCAGGGGCAAGGTGTTCAACGTCTGGAACATGATCGCGAGGCGGGACGCGTCGAGGATGTTCTCGTCCGACGAGTACGCCATCATGCGCGACATCCAGTTCAGGTCGGCGCCCGCGCAGAACACGGGCCCGGCCCCTTCCAGGACCACGACGCGCGCGCGTCCGTCTTCCGCGAGCCCACGCGCGGCCTCCGTCACACGCATGACGAGCGCGTCGTCGAACGCGTTGCGCAGCTCGGGCCGGTTCAGGACGAGTCGTGCGACAGGGCCGTCGTCACGGATATCGAGCATGGTGGACGTTACATCCGAAAGACGCCGAACCGGGCGGGCGGCACGGGGGCGTTGTACGCCATCGAGATGCCGAGCGCCAGCACCTCACGGGTCCGCGCGGGATCGAGGATTCCGTCGTCCCAGAGCCGCGCGGTGGAGTAGTAGGGAGAGCCTTCGCGCTCGTACTTCTCCAGGATCGGCGCCCGTATCGCCTGTTCGTCGTCCGCGGTCAACGACTTCCCCTCGCGCGCGAGCTGATCGCGCTTCACCGTCGCCAGCACGCCTGCAGCCTGCTCTCCGCCCATCACCGAAATGCGCGCGTTCGGCCACATCCAGAGCAACCGCGGCTCGTACGCGCGCCCGCACATGCCGTAGTTCCCCGCGCCGAACGACCCGCCGATGATCACACTGAACTTCGGCACCACGGAGTTCGCCACGGCGTGCACCATCTTCGCGCCGTCCTTCGCGATCCCGGCGCGCTCGTACTGCCGGCCGACGATGAAGCCCGTGATGTTCTGCAGGAAGATCAGCGGAACGCCGCGCAGGTTGCACAGCTCGATGAAGTGCGCCGCCTTCAGCGCGGACTCCGAAAACAGCACGCCGTTGTTGGCGAGGATGCCTACGAGAAACCCGTGCAGCCGCGCGAACCCCGTCACCAGGGTATTGCCGTATCGCTCCTTGAACTCGTCAAACCGCGATCCGTCCACGATGTGCGCGATGATCTCGCGCACGTCGTACGGTTTGCGCACGTCCGCGGGAATGACGCCGTAGATTTCCGCCGGGTCGTAGCGCGGGTCTTCCGCCGGCGCAACCTCCGGCAGCGACTTGCGGCTGTGCAGCGTCGAGACGACCGTTCGCGCGAGGTGAAGGGCGTGCTCGTCGTCGTCCGCGTAGTAGTCGGCCACGCCGGAGAGGCGGGTGTGCACATCGGCGCCGCCGAGTTCCTCGGCGGTCACTTCCTCGCCCGTCGCGGCTTTCACCAGCGGCGGACCGCCGAGGAAGATCGTTCCCGTGCCGTTCACGATGATCGTCTCGTCGGACATCGCCGGGACGTACGCGCCGCCCGCCGTGCACGACCCCATGACGACGGCGATCTGCGGGATCCCCTCGGCCGACATCCGCGCCTGGTTGAAGAAAATGCGCCCGAAGTGCTCGCGATCGGGAAAAACCTCCGCCTGCAGCGGCAGGAACGCACCCCCTGAATCGACCAGGTAAACGCACGGCAACCGGTTCTCGAGCGCGATCTGTTGCGCGCGGACGTGTTTCTTGACCGTCATCGGGTAGTACGTGCCTCCCTTGACGGTCGCGTCGTTCGCGACGATCAGCACTTCGCGCGCGCTGACTCGCCCGATGCCGGTCACCACGCCGGCCGAGGGCGCTTCGTTGTCGTACAGGTCCCACGCGGCGAGCGGCGACAACTCGAGGAACGGCGACCCCGGATCGAGCAGCTTCGCGATGCGCTCGCGCGCAGTGAGCTTGCCCTGCTCGCGGTGACGCTGCACGTACTTCGCCCCGCCCCCCTCGCGGGCGCGGGCCAGCCGTTCGTTCAGCTCGCGCACGAGCGCGACCATGCGATCGCGGTTGGCGCGGAACTCAGGTGACGACGGATCGATGTGCGTTTCGAGCAGATCCATGAACGTGGAAGTTTGGTGCGATGGCGAACAGACCGGGGGAGCTGCGGGGCGTGCGCACCGGAGGCGCGGCTACCATCCGCAGCAGTCCGTCTTGAAGCCGCAGCTCGGGCAGCGCCAGACGGCGTGCATACGGTACATCGGCACGCCACAGCGCTCGCAGGGAAACTCCGGTTCTCCCGGCCGATCGGCAGGCTGCCGCTCGAGCAGCGACGGAAGCGGTGTAACCGGACGGGGCGGCGCCGAATCGGCCATCCGCGGAATTATAGTAAATGGGGTCGGCTCCCCAATGGATTTCGACGCCCTGCGCGATCGCATGGTGCGCACCCAAATCGAGGCGCGCGGGATCCGAGACACGCGCGTGCTCGGCGCGATGCGCGAGGTGCCTCGGCACCTGTTCGTCTGCGCCGGCTACGAGGCCGCCGCCTACGACGACCGCCCATTGCCCATCGGCCTCGGCCAGACGATTTCGCAGCCGTTCATGGTGGCGGCGATGACCGAGGCGCTCCATCCGGCCGACGGTCACCGGGTGCTCGAAGTTGGCACCGGCTCGGGTTACCAGGCGGCGGTTCTCGGCCGCCTGGTTCGCGAGGTGATCACCGTCGAACGACACGAGGCTCTGGCCGAGCAGGCCCGGAAGTCCCTCGCGGCGGCGGGCGTGGAAAACGTCCGCGTGGTGGTCGGCGATGGCTCCGAAGGCCTTCCCGACGATGCGCCATTCGACGGCATTCTCGTGACGGCCGGTGCACCTACCGTTCCGGACTCGCTCAAGATGCAGCTGTCCGATGGGGGCCGGCTCGTCATCCCGGTGGGCGCCGCGGACCACCAGGTGGTGACGGCCGTTACCCGATATGGCAATCAGTTCCTGACCGAAACGGGAGAAGCCTGCGTGTTCGTGCCCCTGCTCGGCAAGTTCGGCTGGCACGCTTGAGACGCTCCAGACCGCCGGCGCAGTCCTCCAGCAATTGTCTGCTAGCTTGACATTCTCAACTGCCGTGTATAACAATCCGACGCTTTGGCATGACATTGCGGCCTGATAACGACTGCGCGCGCGACACTCTCGAGGTGTGGCAATGAGCTCCAAACGTAAATACCGCGTTCTCGCCGTCGACGACGAGCCGCAGATGATCGACTGGCTCAAGATCATCCTCGAGCAGGAGGGTTACGAAGTTCGCACCGCCATGGTGGGTGTGCGGGGGGAGGAGATCTACAAAACGTGGCGTCCTGACGCGTCCGTCGTGGACATGATGCTCCCCGACATCGACGGCCTCGAACTGGTGCGCCGGTTCAAGCAGGCGCCTGGCGACTGCGAGGTCATTGTCGTCACCGGGCACGCCACGGTGGTGAAAGCGGTCGAGGCGCTCAAGGCCGGGGCGTTCGACTTCGTCGAGAAGTCCACCGACCCCGAGGCCCTGCTGAGCCGCTTACGCCGCGCGCTCGAGCGACGCACGCTCATCGACGAAAACGAAGAGCTGCGCCGCAAGCTCCGCGGCGAGTTCCGTTTCGAGAACATCATCGGCAAGAGCAAAAAGATGCACGAGCTGCTCGAGCTGGTGGCGAGCGTGGCCGGCAGCGACGCGAACATCCTCATCCAGGGAGAGAACGGCACCGGGAAGGAGCTCATCGCCAACGCCATTCACTACAACAGCAAGCGCGCCAAGGGGCCCTTCATCAAGATCAACTGCGCGGCGATCCCGAAGGACCTGATCGAGTCCGAGCTGTTCGGCTACAAGAAGGGGGCCTTCACCGGCGCGGTGACGGACAAGGAAGGCCTCTTCGAGATGGCGGAGGGGGGCTCGCTTCTGCTCGACGAGATCGGCGAGATGCCGCCCTACCTGCAGACCAAGCTGCTGCGCGTGCTGCAGGAGCGCGAGTACCGGCCGATCGGCAGCGATCGCATCGTCAAGGTGGACTTCCGGCTCATCTGCGCGACGAACGCGGACATCGACACGGCGCTGCGTGACGGGAAGCTGCGCGAGGACCTGTACTTCCGCATCAACACCATCACGCTCCGCGTGCCGCCCCTCAGGGAGCGGACGGAGGACATCCCGCTCCTGTGCGAGTACTTCCGCGAGAAGTACAACAAACGGCACGACCGCAACCTGAAGGGGATCACGCCCGACGCCTACCACCTGCTCATCCGGCATCGCTGGCCCGGAAACGTGCGCGAGCTGGAGAACATCATCGAGCGCGGCGTGCTCGTGGCGAAGGGGAACGAGGTCACGATCAGCGACCTGCCCGACAGCATGCGCTCGGATTCGCAGGCGCAGGCGGAGTTCACGATCCCGCCGCACCGGACGCTGGCCGAGATCGAGCGCATGGCCATCCTCCAGACGTTGCACCGAACGAACTGGAACAAGCAGGAAGCGGCGCAGATTCTCGGTCTGTACCGGCCGACGCTGTACAGCAAGATGAAGAAGCACGCCATCCTCGATCCCGGGAAAGGGGCGAGGCGCGCCGTTTCGTGAGCCAGCTTCCGTCATGTTCGACGCGACCGGACGTGCCATCGGCGGCGCGCTTGGCTGGGTGGGCGACGTCTCGCTGTTTGGCGCGAAGGCCCTGCGCGACGCCGTCCTGCCGCCGTTCGAATTCCGCGAGATCTCCCGTCACCTTTACGAGCTCGGGCTGAAGTCGGCGCCGCTGGTGGCCGTGGCCGGCTTCGCAGTCGGCGTCGTGCTGTCCATGCACACCCGCGCCTCGCTCGCGCGCTTCGGCGCCGAGTCGATGATCCCTGCGGGGCTCGCCATCGCGCTCGTGCGCGAGACCGGCCCGCTCACGTGCGGGCTGCTCCTGGCCGGGCGGGTCGGCGCGGGGATCGGCGCCGAGCTGGGCGCGATGCGTGTTACCGAGCAGATCGACGCGCTCGAGGCGACCGCCGTGGACGCGTTCCGGTACCTCGTCGTCACGCGCGCGATCGCCTGTGTCATCGCGCTCCCGATTCTCACGACCATCCTCAACTTCTCGGGGATCTTCGGCGGCTATGTGGCAGAAGCGGCAGTCGCGGGCATGTCGCTCAAGGTGTACCTGCAGCGCGCGTTCTCGCTCATCGACTTCACGGACTACGTCCCCGCCACGCTCAAGACGATGGTCTTCGGATACCTGATCGCGATCATCTCGTCGTACCTGGGCTATCACACCACGCAGGGGACCGAAGGAGTCGGCCGGGCCTCCACGCGCGCGGTGGTCTTCTCGTCGATCGCGCTCATCCTCGTCAACGTCGTGCTCGTGAAGCTGATCTTCTTCGTGTTCCCCGGGGCCGTGACGTGACACCGGCAATCCGTCTCGACGGCGTGTCCAAGTCGTTCGGCTCGAAGCGGGTGCTCGACGACGTGAGCGTGGACGTGCAGCCGGGAGAAGGACTCGGCATCCTGGGCCGGAGCGGCACCGGCAAGAGCGTCACGCTCAAACACATCGTCGGCCTCGTGAAACCGGACCGCGGGCGCGTGTACGTCGAAGGCAGGGACATCACCGGCATGTCGAGCCGCGAGCTGGCCTCGGTGCGTCGCCGCATGGGGTTCGTGTTCCAGAACGGCGCGCTCTTCGATTCGATCAGCGTGGGGGAGAACGTCGCTTTCGTCCTGAGACGGCACACCACGCTATCGGATCGGGAGATCCGCTCACGCGCCGCCGAAAAGCTTGCCCGCGTCGGGCTCGAGCACGATTACGAGAAGATGCCCGCTGCGCTGTCCGGCGGCATGCGCAAGCGAGCGGGGCTGGCGCGGGCGATGGCGCTCGACCCTCCGATCCTCCTGGTGGACGAACCGAGCGCCGGGCTCGATCCGATCACATCCGGCGAGATCGACGACCTGCTGCTCGACCTCAAGCAGAACGACGGAACGACAGTCGTCATCGTCACGCACAACATGCCGAGCGCGCGCAAGCTGGCCGATCGCCTCGTGATGCTGCACGACGGCCGGGTGTGCGCGGCAGGGACTCCCGCGGAGTTAGAGCGAAGCGACGACCCGCTCGTGCAGGCCTTCCTGCATTCGACACACTCAGGGTGAGGAACCGCGGAGGGGCAGGGAACGAACCGGGGGATCAGCGCAGAGGATTCAGGTGACGCATGGATCGAACCAGTCTCAGGTCCTCGGCGCCCCCGGCGGTGCATGCGGGCGCTGAAGTTGCAGGGACAGCTCAGCGATGCCGTCTTCACGCCTGATCGGCGTCGGCGCGTTCGTCATCGGGGGTGTCCTGCTGTTTGCCGCGGGCCTCTTCCTGATCGGCGACCGCCGCGGGCTGTTCCAGGACCGGTTCGAGGTCTACGCCGAATTCAACACGCTGGGGGGACTCGAGCGCGGGGCGACGGTGCGCGTCGCAGGGCTGGATGCCGGCGAGGTGACCGCCATCCACGTGCCGAGCGGCCCGCGCGGGAAGTTCCGCGTGCGGATACGCATCCGGGAGGACCTGCACGGCGTCGTGCGGTCGGACTCGGTCGCGTCGATCCAGAACGAAGGGCTCCTCGGGAACAAGTTCGTCCAGGTGGAAGGGGGAACCGAGGAGACGCCGCCTGCCCCGGACGGCTCCACCATCCGGAGCCGCGACCCCTTCGACATCGCCGACCTGCTGAACCAGATGCGAGAGACGCTGGTGCTGGTGAACAGCACGGTGGACATGTTGAAGGTGGAGGTCCAGCACGCGATTCAGACGGTCAGCGACACCGCCGACGAAGCGCGGATTCTGGTCGTCGCCGCGCGCGACCAGATCGAAGCGATCGGGAGGGACGGCCGGCGCATCGCCGAGAACATGCGCGTGGTGATGGACAACGTCCGCTCCGGCCGGGGCACCGTCGGACGGCTCCTGGGAGACGACGTCCTGTACGAGGACGCGCGGCGAATCGCGCGGGAAGTGGAGCGCGTCGTCGCCAACCTGCGAGATGTCGCGGCGCAGGCGCGACAGGCGGTCACCGACTTCAACGACAAGATGACGGGCAAGGACGCGCCCGCGCAGGGGCTGGCCGCGGACCTCCGCCAGACGATCGTGCACGCGCGCGACGCGATGGCGGACCTCGCGGAGAACGCCGAGGCGCTGAAGCGCAACTTCTTCTTCCGCGGGTTTTTCAACCGGCGCGGGTACTTCGATCTCGATGACATCAGCCCCGACGCGTACCGCGCCGGGGCGCTCGAAACCGCGGATCGCCGCGCGCTACGCATCTGGCTGGACGCGGCGTACCTGTTCCAGACCGATGAGAACGGCGTCGAGCGGCTCACCGAAGAAGGCAGGTCGCGGATCGACTCCGCGATGTCCGAGCTGCTCGAGTACCCGCCGGGCAGTCCACTGGTCGTCGAGGGATATGCGACCGAGCCCACGGGCGACGCGCGCTACCTGTCGGCGCGGCGCCGCGCGGCGGTAGTGCGGGACTACGTCATCGGCAAGTTCGCCCTCGACGCGAACCGCGTGGCGATCATGCCGTTGGGCGCGGAGGCGCCGGGAAGCCCGACGGGGCAGACGTGGCGCGGGGTTGCGCTCGCGCTGTTCGTGTCGCGGTAGTCTTCGTGTCGCGGTGGCCTTCGAGCGGCGTCCGCCAGCTCTGGCGTGGGCGCGGCGCTGCCCCCCGGAGCGTGCGTTGACCCTAATTACTGCACTCCGCGTTCTCTTTCCAACGCTGCCCCGGAGCCATCCGGCCGACTTCATGAGACATTTAGTGGCATGCCATGAGACATTTAGTGGCATGCCGTATGGATCACATCGATGACGTGACGGCGCGTACTGAGGAGGGACTGTGGACGATCGATCTCGAGTGTTGCTGGCGACGCTGATCGGCGCGGCCGCAGGCGCGGCGTGGGGGTACCTGTATCTGACCGCCGCGGGGCAGCGCGTGCGGGGGCAGATCGAACCGAAGCTCGACGATTTCATCAGCGAGGTGCGGCGGATGCGCGGGACCCTCGAGAAGGCACGCGCGGCCGCCGACGAAGGGTGGCGGTCACTGAGCGACCTGACGTCTCCGCAGGAACACCGGTTCGGCGGCGGCGTGTCGCACTGAACACAGGGGTCGGGTTTGGGGTTCAGGGTTTAGGAGCGTGGCGATGGCGGACTTGGGCACGACCAATACGTGGCTGGCGATCATGGCAATCGTTGCCATGCTCGAAGCGCTCGTGGTCATCGGCATCGGCGTCGGGGCGTTTGTCGCCTATCGCCGCGTGCTGGCGCTCGTCGACGGGCTGGAGCAGCGGCACGTGGCGCCGCTCTCGGCCAGGGCGCAGGGGATCCTCGATGACGTGAAGGGGATCACCGCGAAGGCCCAGGTGCAGGCGGAGCGCGTGGACAACGCGATCGCCGGCACGATGGACCGCGTGGACGTTACCGCCGAGCGAGTGAAGCGCAAGGTGTCGGAGCGTGTAGCTCACGTCACCGGCGTCATTCGCGGGGTGCGCGCGGCGCTGGCTTCCGTGATGACGACCGGAAACGGCCGGCGGCCGAGCGCCGCGTAACAACTTCCGCCGCGCGGCCGGCGCCGCCGGATGCGCCGCGGGCAAACCTGGGGAGGGAGAGTCTCGATGACATACGAATACGATCGTTTCGAGCGCGAGGAAGGCAGCGGGGCGTTTCTGATGGGGCTGCTGGCGGGCACCGTGCTGGGCGCCGGGCTGGGCATGCTCTTCGCGCCGCGCGCCGGCTCCGAGCTGCGCAGCCAGCTCTCGGACCAGGCGGGCCGTCTGCGCAACACCGCGTCGGACGCGTACCAGCAGGCGTCGGACAAGGTCTCGCACTTCGTCGAGCGCGGCCGCGAAGCGTACGACCGCGCGCGTTCGCAGGTGGCCGGCACCTCCGGCGAGACGTCTGGCGCAACGGGCACCACAGGGACGAACTACGGCACGACCAGCACGAACTATGGGACGACCGGGACGGACTTCGGCCCGATCACTGGCAGCGGGTCCGGCGGCTCCGGCGTGTGATCCGGATCGCCCCTCGAACGCAGTGGCGATCGGCGATCGGCGGTTCGGTTCGCTGGCGGCATAGCCGCGGAGGGCCGATCGCCGACGACCCGATCGCGCAACTGCTCGCGCCATGAACGAACAGACCGCCACCCGAGTGGCCAACGTCGTGATGATCGCCGCGGCGGGCGCGGCCGCCTGGGTCGTGTTGCGTGATCCGCGTCGCCGCCGGGGGGCGGCGCGGCTGCTGAAGGCGCTCGCGGCCGGTCCGCTGCCTGCCTGGTTCGTCAGGGAGCTACGGACCGCATGGGAGGAGAGCGGGCAGCGCAGTATCATGGCGCGGTGAGCACCGAGACGCGCGCCACGCCGGGCCGCGCGCGAGCGCTGCTTGGCCCGGTCACCGCGCGCGCCTGGTTTGAAGTCGGCCTCAGTGCGCGCGCCCTCTGGCGCGGCTTCATCAGCTTCTACAACCGCGACGACCTGACCTTCGCCTCCTCGATCGCGTATTACGCGCTCTTCTCGCTCTTTCCGTTCTTCCTGCTGGTGTTCGCCATCCTGGGCTCGATCACCGCCGACGAGGGGGACCGCGCGGCCGTCCTCGATTTCGTGTTCCGCTACTTCCCGCATCAGTTCGAGTTCGTCACCGGGCAACTCGACGCTCTGAGACGGACGACGCTTCAACTCGGGATCGCCGGCTCGATCCTGATGGTGTGGGCGGTCATGGGGTTCTTCAGCGCGATCAGCGGCGCGGTGAACTACGCCTGGGGAGTCGAGCGACAGCCGAGTTACTTCAAGCACAAGCTGATCGCGCTGCTGATGCTGACGGCCGCCAGCCTGCTGCTGCTGTCGGCGCTGGCCCTCATCTCCGCGTCGAGCCTGGTTGGCGCCTCGTGGTTCTCGAACGTGCTGACGCGCACTCCCGGTCTCCTCGTGCTCCGCAGCTATGCCGTGCAGTGGGCGCCCACGGCGTTGTTCATCCTCGTTGTCGGCCTCATCTTCTACTTCGTGCCGAACGCGAACGTCCGCTTTCGGGATGTCTGGGTCGGCGCAGTGCTGACCGGCCTGTTCTGGCGCGGGGCGCTGAAGGCGCTGTCCTGGTACATGCACGACCTGTCGCGGTTCAGCGTACACGGGTCGATCGCCGCGGTGGTGGCGTTCCTGTTGTGGATTTACGTCTCGGCGGTCATCTTCCTGTACGGCGTGGAGTTCACCGCGGCGTACGCGCGACTGCGGCGCCATCGGCCCGAGGATCTTCCCGCCGCGCCGACGCCGAGGACAGAGGTATAGGAGCAATGCCGAAGGCCGAAGGCCGAATGCCGAAGGCGTCAGGGCCGAATGAGGGAATGCCGAAGGCGTCAATGCCGAACGCGTCAATGCCGAATGGCCGAATGCTGAACGCGTCAGCGTTGAATCGCGGAGTGCCGAAGGCGTTCGTCGTCGCGACGCTGGCGATCGTCTGGATGCTGTGGGTGGTTGTGCCGATGGCGGTGTCGTTGATCTCGGTCGAGCAGGAGATCGACGTCGGGCGACAGGCGAACCAGCAGGTCAAGAAGCAGACGCCCGAGGTCACCGACCCGGCGGTGCTCGCTTACGTCCGCGAGATCGGACGCGTGCTGGCCGCGCGCGCCGTGGGGCCGCGGTATCCCTTCAGCTACTCGATCGCGAACTACCGCGAGATCAACGCGTTTGCGTTGCCCGGCGGACCAGTCTGGGTCAACCGTGGCGTGATGGAGGCCGCGCGGAACGAGTCACAGCTCGTCAGCGTCCTCGCGCACGAAACGGCACACATCTCCGAACGTCATGCCGCGGACCAGCTCACGAAGGCGATGGTGGCCAACGGGCTGCTCGCGCTGCTCGGGGCCGTGCTGGGCAACGACGGTGGCGCGCGGACGGCGCAGATTGCCGCGCGTTTCGTGGCCGGAGGCTACATGCTCAAGTTCAGCCGCGACGACGAGCGCGCCGCCGATCGGGTAGGGGCGCAGTTGATGCGCCGGGCCGGCTGGGACAACCGCGGGATGCTCGAGTTCATGCGCACGCTCAGGGAGAAGCAGGGACGCGATCCCTCCAACGTGGAGGTCTTCCTCTCCACGCATCCCGCGCCCGCCGGCCGCATCACGGAGCTCCAGAGGGTGGTCCGCGCCGGCGGACGGCGCGACAGCGCGCGATTCCAGCGGATCCGGCAACGGCTCGGCCGTATGTCGCCGGCGAAACCGATGCCGCGTGAATAGGGCGGGCACCTGCCTTGCGTTGGACATTCCCATGAGTTCAACGGACCTGAAGGAACAACCGAAGCCCCCCTTTCCGAAACAACACCAGGAGAAGCCCGGGATCGAGGCGGACCTGGAGCCGCGACCGCGTTATCGCGCCGAGCACTACCGCGGCTCGGGAAAGCTGGACGGGAAATCCGCGCTCGTCACCGGCGGCGATTCCGGGATCGGGCGCGCCGTGGCAGTGCTGTACGCTCGCGAGGGCGCCGACGTAGCGATCGTCTATCTGTCCGAGGAGGAGCGGGACGCCGAGGAGACGCGCCGCGCCGTCGAAGCCGAGGGCCGGAGGTGCCTGCTCCTGCCGGGAGACGTGAAGGATCCGGCGTTCTGCAGGCAGGCGGTCGACCGGACGGTGACGGAATTCGGCAAACTCGACGTGCTCGTCAACAACGCCGCCTACCAGAACCGCCAGGACGGCATCGAGAACGTGAGCGAGGAGCAGTGGGACCTGACGTTCCGCACGAACATCTACGGGTACTTCTATATGGCCAAGGCGGCGCTGCGCCACATGCGGGAGGGATCGGCGATCGTCAACTGCGGGTCGATCACCGGGCTCGAGGGGAACAAACAACTGCTCGATTATTCGTCAACCAAGGGAGCGATTCACGCGTTCACCAAGTCGCTCGCGCAGAACCTCGTCGAGCGCCGCATTCGCGTGAACTGCGTCGCGCCCGGCCCGGTCTGGACGCCGCTCAACCCGTCGGACAACAAGACGCCCGACGAGATCGCGCACTTCGGCGAGAAGGCGCCGATGGAGCGCCCCGCGCAACCGGAAGAGATCGCGCCCGCGTTCGTGTTCTTTGCGTCGAACGTGGATTCAAGCTACGTGACCGGAGAAGTGCTCACGTTGCTCGGAGGCGAAACCAGGGCGGCGTAGGTGTGGGCGACGAGTGGGTATCGCGCTTCACTCGCACCTGTGCCGTTCGTTCCACTGAGTGGCGCGGCGGCTACCCTTCGAGGCGCGATGCCAGGCCAGCCGCTGAGGTCCCTCGCAGCACGGCGGCAAAACAGGCCGGAATTTCCGCGGTTTTGCATGATTGCGGATGGCATCCCGGTTGCTGTTTAGGCCAGCGACTACTGGAGCACACAGTGCTTCAGCCCAGCCTCTCCGGCGTTCCGCTGGAGAACACTTCCGCCCGATTGCCTGCCTTGAGGCTGCAGGGAGGGTCGAAAGACGCTCCCTGCCTTGTCTTCTCTGTCAACCGTTTTACGCGGGCCAGCGCCGCGTGGCGGCGCTCACCCACGTCGAGGGTCCGGAAGGTTCGACCTAAAAGAACTGGAAGTACGCGACCGCGTCGCTCGCTGCCGGGATCCGCAGCGTGACGCGCCGGCAGGAGCCGGCCCAGGCCGCGTCCGTCTGCCAGTTGATGTGGTACTCGTCGTTCCCGACCTTCAGGAGCGTCGCGCCGGAGGTCGCGAGCGGCGCCGGCGCTTCACCGGCCGGCACGAGCGTGGAGCAGTCCACCCGCTGCGAGTCTATCGACGCGCTGCTCAACTCCGTGCCGCTCAGCGTCCGCCTGCAGGATCGCGTTGCGGCCGTCCACGAAGCCCGGGCGGCAGGGTTGGAACTTCATGCCGTCCATCACGAGTTGGATCGCCAGGTTGTTGCCGCCGGTATTCCAGGCGCCCTTCACGTTCGAGTTGAACCCGTACTTGTCCACGAGGTTCCAGTACATGTCGTTCAGCATCGTGTTCCACACGTACCCGATGCCGTGGGGCTGGCTGATGTTGGCGGTGTCAGCCACCCACGCGTACGTGGACGGGTTCACGGACATGTCCGTGCTGTACGGCGTGGGCCGGATGCCGTCACCCGTGGTAGGCAGGAACGAGACGTAGTTGCCGATCCCGCGTGCGAGCGGCCCGTTGTAGGTCGCCTTTGCGGTGAGGACCAGTGCGAAGTAGTCGCTCCAGCCTTCGCCCATCTGCTCGGCGTTGTTCAGGCAGTTCACGACGGAAGGTCCGCCGGTCAGCCGGTTGCTGATCCCGTGGCCGTACTCGTGCGCCGTCGTTGACGAGCACGACGGGCTTCGTGATCGGGCCGACGGCGGGGCACTGCGGGCCGAAGGTGGCGCGCGACGCCTCGTACTCGCCGGAGGCGGGACCGGAGCTGATGATCACGGTGTTCGGGCGCGGATGCGTCCACACGAACATCTGCATGCGCGGCCGGTTGCCGTCGCTCGGCGTGCCGAAGTTCACGTTGTTGGTGCCGCTCCCGTCCTGCGCCTCGGCGCGGACGTAATCGTTTCCGAGGCCGAACCCGCTGTAGTTGGTCGCCTGGAAGTTGCCGGCCGCCTCGTTGAAACCGTAGGCGTAGGTGATGTCGTGGACCACGTTATTCCAGTAGAACAGGTTGGTCACGGCCGCGGGGCGGTAGGTTGGCGGCGATTGAGCGAAGTCGATGTCGAAGTCGAACAGCAGATCCGCTCCGCCGTCAGGGTCACTCCCCGGATCCGCGACGTTGTCCGCGTCGATGTCGGTGTAGGCGTGCACGTTGTTGCCGCGCGCGACCGTGAGCTCCGCACCGGGAGCGCCGTTCGTGTCGTGCCAGCCGAATGGCGAGGCGGTCGGGTCTGCCGGGCCGACCTCGAGCGATCGGTCTCCGTCGAGCGGGCTCTCTTTCGGCCACGCGAAGACGCGGTATGCCTCGGTCAGCGGCCCCGACTGGGCGGCCCCCGCCGCTCCGAACGCCGGGAGCGGACGCGCGTCGAGGAAGGGAACCCGCGCTGCGGGAGTCGCTGCGAGCGCCGGCACGCCGAAGTCGCCGTGGATGACCAGGTCGTCGGTCTCGAGCACGGCGGCGAGCGCGCAGTTTACACTTCAGCTGTTCGCCCGCCAACCAGAATCCGACGGTTCACCACTCGGAACTCGCAATTGGCCCCTCGGATCTGACAAGTCACCCCTGGGCGAGACTTTCCGCGTCAGCGGCCCTGTGCCACCATCGCGAGGTTCTCCTTCCGATCGTCGAGCAGGCGCTCCGCGATGCGGAAGCCGACCAGCGCGAGCGGAATCGAGACGGCGAGCCAACCTACGACGAGCGCGGTCGCGCCCGCTGGTCCGCCGAGCAGGCGGAGCCCGATGAAAGCGAGGACGGCGGGAGCCGCGCACGAGACCGCGAACGCGAGCACGCCCAGGAGCCCGGCGGCCTGGTGCGCGTTGCTGGCTTGTCCAATGCTCGAGAGATCGACGGCCTTCGGGAACAACACCGACAGCACCGCCGCCGCCGGAGCGAGGACGAGGTACGTGGCCGATGCGCCGCACAGGATGGCGGCCCACGGCAGCAGCGAGCCTCCGCCCGTGACGAGCCCCGCGGCCAGCGAGAGCGCACACGGCACGGCGGCGATGAGCGCCCCGCCGATCGCCTTGCCGTACAGCAGCTCCCGGCTGCTGACGGGGGCGAGGAACTCGAGCGTGAGTCCCGGGCCGTCCACCGCGAACTGGTTGAACGCCAGCGGACCGAGCGACATCAGCGCCAGCACGAAGCCGAAGATCGCGAGCGAGTACCCGCCCCCCACGCGGGCCGGACCGATCGGCATGCCGGTGCCGCGGACATAGAACATCGCGGCGAAGACCAGCAGCATCACGACCGGCATCAGCACGATCGATCGCCCGCGCGGCGTGCGGAAGCCGAGCCGCGCGTAGGCCAGCGCGACGGCCGCCGTCACTGGACCGGCGCCGGGGATGACGACGGCGATCCCGCGGCCGCGCGTGACACGTCTCGCGCCGCCGCTCGTCGCCGGAGTCTGAAGCAACCGGCGATAGACCGGCCACGTGAGCGCATGCGCCAACGCACCCCAGACGAGCAGCACCGCGCCGCCGCTCGCGGCCGCGGCTGGCGCGCCGCGTCCGGCGAGCCGCAGCGTCCGGACGTACAGCTCGGAGGGCACGGCCGCCGCGGCCGCCCGCGCCCAGCCTGGTAACGGGATCTCCGTTTCCGCGGGCGGTTCTTCGCGGCGTTCTTCGCCATCTGGCGGGATGAACAGCGACGGCAGCAACGACACGACCACAATCAGCAGCATGCTGACGAGCACCGCAAGCTCGGCGCGCTTGCGGTTGCGCACCAGGAGTTGCAGCGCCGCGCCCGACAGCGCCGCCACGCCGAGCAGCACGCCGAGGAACGCCGCGCCCGCGGCGAAAGCCAGGAGCGCATTGCCAAGCGCGCCACTCGCCGCCAGCCCGATCGGAATCCCCGCGAGCAGCGGGATCGAGAGGAACACCCACGGGTCGGCGAGCCCGCCGAGCGCGTGCGCCAGGTACAGCACGCGCGTGGAGATCGGGAGCAGCAGCAGCCTGATCGTCACGTCCGCGTGTTGCCCAGCGGCGAAGAGAGCGGGCCCGAGCAGCGTGAGGACCAGAGCCAGCAACAGCGTCCAGCGGACCACTTGCAGCGCGAAATCGGCCTCGGCCGGCCGTCCCCCGAGGACCGAACCGGTCCACACGCCCAGGCCGCCGAGCGCGATCGCGGCGGGGGTGAGCAGGACGACAATCGCCAGCGGCAGCACCGATTCAGCGGCACGCGACAACCGTTCGAGGAAGTCTCGCGCGCCGCTCCGGGTCAGGGTGTTGATGAGGACTCGCCAGCGCAGCCAGGCGAGGGCGCGCAGGATGCCGAGCGTGTGGACCCGGCTCACAGCCAGTCCAACGGCATCGCGCTCGCCGAGCCCGCCCCGACGAGCCCGAGGAAGACCTCTTCGAGCGTGCCGCCGCCGGCGGCGCCGGCGCGGAGGTCCGCGAGCGTGCCCTGCGCCACGAGCCGGCCCCTGGCGATGACGCCGATGTGATCGCACAGCCGCTCCACGATCTCGAGAATGTGCGACGTGAGGAAGACCGTGCCGCCGCGCGAGACGTAGCGGTGCAGCAGGTCCTTGATCTGGCGCGACGCGATCGCGTCGATGCCCTCGAACGGCTCGTCGAGGAACAGCACTTTGGGCGCTGGGAGCAGCGCAGCCGCGAGCGAGAGCTTCTTCCGCATGCCGTGCGAGTAGTCCGCCACGAGCGTGTCGCTCGCCTCGCTGAGCGCCATCAGCTCGAGCAGCTCGTCGATCCGACGCTCCATCTCCGCCGCGTCCATGCCGTGCACCTGCCCGACGAACGTGAGCGTTTCCCGCGCGGTGAGCCGCTCGAACAGTGCGAGGTCCTCTGGCACCACCCCGATGCGTTTCTTCACCCCCACGGGATCGCGCAGCGGATCGATGTCGAGGATGCGCATTTCGCCCGACGAGGGGCGCAGCAGCCCCGTGAGGCACTTGATTGTCGTGGACTTGCCGGCGCCGTTGGGCCCGAGGAACCCGTAGAAGCTGCCGGCCGGAACGGCGAGGTCGATACCGTCCACCGCGGCAGTCTCTCCGAACAGGCGGCGCAGCTGTCGGGTCGCGATGGCGTGGGGCATGCGGGGCGGGGCGTCTCCCGCCCGCATTCTATCGGACTCGCGCCATGCCCCGTCCCTCTGCGTCCGGACCGCAGGCTCGCTGCGGACCAGCCGGTCGAACGACCTGATGGTATGCCGCGTGCACCGGGCGGGGCGGGAGAGTCAGGTGGACGTACATGAGCTTGTCCTGACCGCGGTGCGGGCTGCTGCTGTCTACGTCCTGATGTTGATCGTGATCCGCGCACTCGGCAAGCGCACGGTGGGCAACTTCTCCGCGTTCGACCTGCTCATCGCGCTGATGCTGGGGGAAGTGGTCGACGAGATCATCTACGGCGACGTGAGGTTCATCCAGGGCACCGTCGCGATCGTCGCGCTGGGAGCGCTGGCCTACGGCGACGCGTGGCTCAGTTACTGGAGCCGCACCGCGCAGCGGATCACCGAGGGGCTGCCGACGGTGATCGTTCGCGACGGGCAGCTCGATCGCCACGGGATGCGCGCGGAACGCATGAACGAGTTCGACGTGCTCGCGATGCTGCGGCAGCAGGGGATCCACGACCTGCGCGAAATCCACCTCGCCGTCGTGGAGGCGGACGGCGCCGTGAGCGTGCTGAAGCAGACGTGGGCGGAGCCGGCGCAGCGCGCGGACGTCCTGAAGGAAGCAGACCGGGAGCGGATGCAGGCACTTGGGGATCAGGCCACCCCCCCGCCTCACCTGCGAACGGATTCGCCACAGGCGCTCGGCCGAGGATAGCAGTGGATCTTCTGCGCATCGCCGTCCGGGCCGTCTTTGCGTTCGTCGTGCTGCACGCGGTCGTGCGCGCGGCGGGCAAGCGCACGGTGAGCTCGAGCGGTCCGTTCGACTTCGTTCTGTCGCTGGTGATCGGCGACCTGGTCGACAACGTCATCTGGTCGGAGGTCACGCCGGCGCAGTTTGCCGCGGCCGTCTCGAGCCTCGTGATCCTTCACTTCGCGGTTTCCCTGCTGTCGTTCGGTGCGGGACGCATCGCCCCCACTGCCCGGAAGGCCTGACGTAGACTGAACGGATGGCCAATCGCCTCGCCGCGGAGCGCAGCCCGTACCTCCTCCAGCACGCGTCCAACCCGGTGGACTGGTATCCCTGGGGGGACGAGGCCTTCGCGCGCGCCCGGGCCGACGACAAGCCGATCTTCCTCTCCATCGGCTACTCGACGTGCCACTGGTGCCATGTCATGGAACACGAGTCGTTCGAGAACGCGGACGTCGCTGCGGTGCTCAACGACGCGTTCGTGTCCATCAAGGTCGATCGCGAGGAGCGCCCAGACGTCGATCGCGTCTACATGACGTTCGTGCAGGCGACGACCGGCGCCGGCGGCTGGCCGATGAGCGTCTTCCTGACGCCCGAGCTGAGACCGTTCTTCGGCGGCACCTACTTCCCGCCGACCTCCCGCTGGGGCCGCCCGGGATTCGTGGACGTGCTCCACCAGATCGCGGAGGCGTGGAAGGGGGATCGCGAGCGGATCGAGCGGGTCGCCGTCACGCTGACCGATCGCCTGCGCGAGGCGACGGCCGGCCGCGGCGCGCCGCCGGCTGACGGGGTGCCGGATGCGTCGGTGCTCGGTGGGGGTGTCGAGCAGTACCAGCGCAGGTTCGACAGCCGGTTCGGCGGCTTCGGAGAAGCCCCGAAGTTCCCACGGCCGTCCGAGTTGTTGTTCCTGCTGCGCGAGCACGCGCGGGCCCGGGCCGGACATGACGCCCGCGCTGGGCAGGGCGCGGAAACGGCTGCGGACGCGGACGCGAGGGCGGGGCAGGGTGCGGCGCTCGGCATGGCGGTCGAGACGCTGCGCGGGATGGCGTTCGGTGGCATGCGCGATCATGTGGGGGGCGGTTTCCACCGCTATTCGGTGGACCGCGCGTGGCGCGTCCCGCACTTCGAGAAGATGCTGTACGACCAGGCCCAGCTTGTGCTCGCCTACCTCGAAGCGACGCAGGCGACCGGCGATCCTTTCTACGCCGTGGTCGCGGAGGACACGCTTGAATACGTGCGGCGGGATCTTACGGACGCGCGCGGCGGCTTCTACTCGGCGGAGGACGCGGACAGCGTCCCGCCGGAACTGGCCGGCCAGACGGGCGCGCGCAAGACGGAAGGCGCGTTCTATCTCTGGCGCGACACGGAACTCGACGCGCTCCTCGCCGACGACGCGCCGGTTGTCAAGCAGCGGTTCGGCGTGCGCCCCGAGGGCAACGCGCCCGAAGATCCGCAGGGGGAGTTCGCCGGCCGCAACATCCTGTACACGGCCGCCACGATCGAGGACGTCGCCCGTGAGACAGGCGGCTCGGCGGAGGCCGTCGTCGAGGCGCTCGGGCGCGCGCGTCCGCTGATGTTCTACGCACGCGCGCGGCGCCCGCGTCCGCACCTGGACGACAAGGTGCTCACCGCGTGGAACGGACTGATGATTGCCGCCTTCGCGCGCGCCGCGCGCGTGCTGCGCGCGAGCGGGCGCGCACCCCAGTACCACGAAAGCGCTCGCAGCGCGGCGCTGTTCGTCCGCGATCGTCTCTGGGATCCGGCGCGGGAGACGCTCCTGCGGCGCTACCGGGACGGCCACGCCGCCATCGAGGGCTACTGCGAGGACTACGCGTACCTGATCTTCGGCCTGCTCGAGCTGTTCCAGGCGGACGGCGATCCGCGGTGGCTGGAGTGGGCGCTCGAGCTCCAGGACCGGCAGGACGCGCTCTTTGGAGACGAGGCGGGCGGCTGGTTCAGCACCACCGGCACGGATTCTGCCGTGCTGCTGCGGCTCAAGGAGGACTACGACGGGGCGGAGCCGGCGGCCGGCTCGGTGTCGGCGCTGAACCTGCTGGTGCTCTCGCACCTGACGGCGCGCGCCGACCAGCGCCATCGCTGCGAACGTGCGCTCGCGCGCCTCCGCGGCGCGGAAACGGACGCGCCCCGCGTCGCGCCATTCATGTGCGCTGCACTGTCCGTCTATCACGCCGGCGTGCGGCAGGTGGTCGTCGCCGGCGGCGGCGAACCCGGCGGCGCCCCGCTGTTCGCCGAGCTCGCGGCGATGTACCTGCCGTTCGCGATCGTCGTGCCGCTCCGCGAGGGAGAGGACCAGGAGCGAACGGCGCGGCTGCTGCCGTTTGTCGCCGACATGCGCGCGCGCGACGGCCGCGCCACCGCGTACGTCTGCCGGGACTTCCGCTGCGACGCGCCGATCCAGGAGCCGGAAGCGTTGCGCCAGCTGCTGGCTGGGAAATGGGGTCAGACCCCATTTTTACGTTTTTCGTAAATGGGGCCTGACCGCTTTTCTCCTTACGCCTCAGACGTCGAGTACGCGGCCTGCTCGGCCCTGACGAGCTCGCACGCGATCGGCAGCGACCGCTCCACCTCCTCGGTCAGACCCTCCCCGTGCCCGAAGTCCCGCCCCTCGATGCCGATGAACAGCACGTGACCGGGCAGGCGCCTCATCGCCCGTCCGAGCTCGATCGCTTCCGCGACGCCGAGCTGGTGCGATGAAACCCCGAACCAGTGCCGCGGCAACGGGCACATCACCGGGTCGCGGCGATGCAGCGTGCCCGGCTCCTCGCCGGCGCTCACCGCGTCCGCGATGATGACGAGGTCGTAGGAGGTCCAGAGGTCCACGAGGCGAATGACGTCGTCGGTGGCCTCGATGATCTCCAGGCCCGGGATGTTATGGGCGCGCAGGCGGTCGGCGAGCGCCAGGGCCGCGCCGTCGTCGCGCCGGAGACGATTGCCGATGCCGATGTACAAGGTAGTCATGACCGTTCGATGGTGAGCCTCAGAAAGTGCGTGGCGCACGAGATGCAGGGGTCGTAATTGCGGATCGCCTGCTCGCACCGCCACGCGAGTTGATCGCCGGGGAGCTGCTGATGGCGCGCGACGAAATCCGCGAGGTCGCGCTCCATCATCTTCTGGTTCTGCGCCGTCGGGGGGACAATCCGGGCGTCCAGCACGAGCCCGCGGGCGTCGATGGTGTACCGGTGATAGAGAAGACCGCGCGGCGCCTCGCTCCACGCGCCAGATCGCGCGGCGCGCGGTGTGACGCTGCGCCACGGCTTCTGCGGCGGCTCGTACGCGTTCAGCAGGGCGAGCGCCGCGTCGCACGCCTCGACGAGCTCCACAGCGCGCACCACGATGCTCCGGAACGGGTTGCGGCAGACGGCCGGCAGGGCAGCCTCCTCCGCCGCCGCGCGCGCCGGCGCGCCGAGCCGATCGAAGTTCAGCCCGAGGCGGGCGATCGGTCCGACGAGGTACGGCTGGCCGTGACGCGAGGAGCGCAGCGCGTTCGAGTGCGCAGCGTGCTCCTCCTCGAACCGCTCCTCGAACTCCGTGATCCCGAGCTCGAGCCCGGCGCTCGAAACCGCCCGCCCGTCGAGCAGCGGATACCCTTGCACCTCGCGCAGACTCACCAGCTCGTAGTCCTGCTCGAAGTCCGGGCAGGGAAGGGTGCTCGTCCAGCGCACGGTTTCAACGGCGGCGTCGCGCGCCCACCGCAGCGCATCGCCGAGCGGCGCCAGGCGTGCCGGGTCCGGCAGGCGGTAGAAGCCGCCGACCCGCAGGTTGATCGGGTGGATCTCGCGGCCGCCGATGGCGGCGATGATGTCGTTGCCGGTCTTCTTGAGCCGCAGCGCACGGCTGACGAGGTCGGCGTGTGAGCCCGCGAGCGCGATCGCGTCCTGCGCGTTGACAAAATCCGGCGCGTGCAGGAGGTACACGTGCAGCGCGTGGCTTTCGATCCATTCCCCCAGATAGAGCAGCCGGCGGAGCAGGTGCACACCCGGTTCGATCTCCACGCCGCACGCGCGCTCGAGCGCGCGAATTGCCGTCAGCTGGTGCGCGACCGGACAGATGCCGCAGATCCGTGCGACGATGTCGGGCACTTCCTCGAAGCGCCGCCCGCGCAGGAACGCTTCGAAGAAGCGCGGCGGCTCGAAGACGTGCAATTCGGCGCCGACCACCTGCCCGTCGCGGATGCGGACCTTCAGCCCCGCCTCCCCTTCGATCCGCGCGAGCGCCGGCACGGCGACCGTCCTAGTTTTCATGCCCCTCGCTCGCTTTCCGGAACGGTTCGGCCCACGCGTTGAAGCTGCGGAACAGGCGTACGAGCGTCGGGTCATCGATCCCCTGCTCCGACCAGCGGGCCCCCAGCGCGCGCGCGTTCGCGGCCTCCTTGGGGCCGAAGCAGCCGAAGCAGCCGCGGTGGAAGGAGGGGCAGAGCGCGCCGCAGCCGGCCTGGGTCACGGGGCCCAGGCAGGGAGGGCCCACGGTGACCAGCCCGCAGGGAATCCCACGCTCCTTGCACTCGACGCACACGCTGTAGGTCGGGATTACAGGCCGGCGACCGTTGAGCACCGCGCTCAGCAGCTCGAGCAGGTGCTCCTTGGCGATCGGACAGCCGCGCAGCTCGAAGTCCACGGGCACATGCCCGGCAATCGGCGTGGACTCCCGAAGGGTGGAGACGTAACCCGGCGACGGGTACACGGCCGAGACGTACTGCTTCACGTCCGCGAAATTGCGCAGCGCCTGGATGCCGCCCGAGGTGGCGCACGCTCCGATCGTGACCAGCATGCGCGACGCGCGCCGGATCGCGTGGATCCGTTCCGCGTCGTGGGGCGTGGTAATCGATCCCTCGACCAGCGACAGATCGTACGGTCCCTTGACGATCGCGCGCGTCATCTCCGGGAACACCGCGATGTCCACCGCCCCCGCGATCGCGAGCAGCTCCTCCTCGCAGTCGAGCAGCGTGAGCTGGCAGCCGTCGCACGAGGCGAACTTCCACACCGCGAGCTTCGGCCGGGGCTTCTTGCGGCGCACCTCACACCTCCCGCGCCGTGAGCAACGGCTTGATCCGGCCGTACGGGTACACCGGTCCATCCTTGCAGACGAAGGTGGATCCGAACTGGCAGTGGCCGCACAGCCCGATGCCGCACTTCATGCTGCGCTCGAGCGACAAGTAGATGCTGCCCGCCGGCACGCCCCGTTCCTCGAGCGTCATCGCGGTGAAGCGCATCATCAGCTCGGGGCCGCACACCAGCGCGAGGGTCTGCGCGCGGTTGAACGCGGCCTTGGGGATGAGCGTCGTCACCACGCCGACGTTTCCGCGCCAGCGATCGCCGGCGCGATCGACGGTGACGAACACTTCGAGATCCAGCCGCGCCTTCCACAGCTCGAGCTCGCGCCGGTACAGCAGGTCCTCCGGCGTCCGCGTCCCGTAGAGCACCACGATTCTTCCGTATCGTTCCCGCTGCGCCAGGAGCCGGTAGATTGCGGGGCGCAGCGGGGCGAGACCGATGCCCCCCGCCACGATGACGATGTCCTTGCCGCAATCGGCCGCCGCCTCGATCGGCCAGGGCACGCCGAACGGTCCCCGCACGCCCACGATGTCGCCGGCGTGCATCCGGCGCATGGCCCTGGTGGCGTATCCGACGGCGCGCGTGGTGTGCAGAACGCGCTCCGGGGTGGCCGGGTCGCTGCTGATGGAGAGCGGAATCTCGCCGGCGCCCGGCACGTACACCATGTTGAACTGCCCCGGCGCGAACGAAAGCGGACCGCTGCCGTTCACCGGAGCGAGCTCCATGGTGAACGTGTCGTCGGTCTCAACCCGCATGTGGCGGATGCCGTACGGGCGCGGGTGCATGGGGTCGGCAGTCAGCATAGCCGTCACGCGTTCGTGTACAGATCGAGCAGCTGGAGGCGGGTCGCCTCCAGCCTCCACGCCATCACTTCCGTGAACCGCTTCAGTAGTTCGTAGCCGAGCACCGGGTCGGTCTCGCACTTGCGACGGAGGCACGCCGCGTCCAGTGCGATCGCGCGCGTCACGCTCAGCGCACGCGCGTCGAAGTGCCACTGGTACGGCGCGATGAGCCACGACCAGCCGACCAGTTCCCCCTCGCCGACCGTCTCGATGGTGATCGCGCCGCGTTGCGGGGCGAACGTCTCGATGCTCACGTGCCCGCTGCGCAGGATGTAGAACCGGTTCGCCTCCTGACCGGCGCGGAAGATGAACTCACCCGGATTGAAGCGGACGTTCGAGGCGCAGCCCACGATGAGCTCGACGTGTGCCGGTGAGAGCCCGGTCAACAGGGGGTGTTCCGTGAGAATGGGCGCCAGCGTTTCAATCTCCATCGCGTCTATCCTCTCAGCCGCCTGATTTCTTCCGTGACGTCGATGCCGACCGGGCACCACGTGATGCACCGGCCGCAACCCACGCAGCCGTACGATCTGAACTGTTCGACCCAGTAGCAGAACTTGTGCGTCAGCCATTGGCGGTATCGCGCGCGCGCGCTCGCGCGGATGCTCCCGCCGTGGATGTACGAGAACTCCGCCGTGAAGCAGGTGTCCCAGCGCCGGCGGCGCTCCATCTGCTCACCGGTCAGGTCGGTCCGATCCTCGATCGTGTGGCAGAAGCAGGTGGGACACACCATCGTGCAGTTGCCGCACGCGAGGCACCGCTTCGCCACGTCGTCCCAGGCGGCGTGCTCGAGCGCGGGCGCCAGGTCCCGGGCAAGGCCGTCGATGAGCACCTCGCGTCCCATCCGCGCGGCAGCCTGTTCCAGTGCCGCGTCCGCGATCGCCGACGCGTCTGGGGGGGCGGCCGCGCACCGCAGGCTGGCGAGCGCCGCGGCGCCCGGTTCGCTTCCCGCCTCCGCAACGAGGCGGCCCCTGGGGATTTCCGTCATCGCGATGTCGAACGGCGGCACGGCGCGCGGCCCGGTCTGCATCGACGCGCAAAAGCAGGTCTCCCCGGGTTCCGTGCAGTTCACAGCGACCAGGAACATCGCGGCGCGGCGGGCCCGGTACCCCGGGTCCGCGTATGGGCCCTGGAGGAGCACCGTGTCGAGTCGCGCGATCGCCTGCAACTCGCACGGCCTCACGCCGACGACGGCGAGTTTCGGCGCGTCGGGCTCCACCGGCCGGAACGTCAATCCGCCTTTCTCGCGGCGCGCTCGCAGCAGCACCTCGGACGGTGGAAGCAGGTACCGTTTCAGCGACTCGAACGCGGGACCGTACGCGAAGGCCGCCTCGTCCTCCCGCCGACGCAGCCGGTACGAGCCCGGGCGCTGTGTCGCCCCCCAGCCGCGCGGGAGATCGTTGGCGGACTTGATCGGACCGTACGTGATCGCCGTCCCGCACGCGCGCGGGCCGAGCAGCGAGTAGCCCTGTCTCTCGAGCACTGACAGCAACGCGTCGAGACTGCTGGCGTCGAGGAGGACCTGGGTCGACGGAGCAAGCACTGACGCGGGCACGTTTGCGACCTCCGGACGCGGCGGGACGTGCACGGGCCGCCGTCAGACGGGCGTGGTTTGCGTGGAAAGACGCAAGCGAAGTGCCACGGAAAGGGAGGTATTTGCTGGGGGATCGACATGCGACGTGCCGGAGTTCCGGCGCCGCGTGCCGGTTTCCGGCATTCCGGCAGTGCCCCCCGCCGTCGTGGAGAAAGTCTGCAGCCCTCGGGACGCGCGCTCGTCGGCGAGCGGTTCCGTGCGAGAATACGCCCCATCCATGGACATTCTGACCCTTGCCTGGTGGCACTGGCTCGTGCTGGGGCTTGTCCTGGTGCTGCTCGAGATGGCGGCATCCGGCGGGTTCTACGTGATCTTCTTCGGCGTGGCCGCGCTGGTCATCGGATCGCTGCGGGTGCTGGGGCTCGCCGAGCCGGCGTGGCAGCAGTTGCTGCTTTTTTCCGTGCTGTCGGTCGGGACGCTGGTGCTGTTCCGCAATCCGCTGATCCGATGGCTGAAGCTGGATCAGGGACGCGCGGACGTGGACACGCTGGCCGGGGAGATCGCGCTGCCACTCGAGGACATCGCGCCCGGCAGTGTCGGGCGCGTGGAGTGCCGCGGCACGATCTGGCAGGCGCGCAACGCCGGCGGGCGGGTGCTGCCGCGCGGCGCGCGGTGCGTCATCGAGAGCGTCTCGGGGCTGATGCTGTTCATTCGAGAGGAGCGACCGTCGTGACCGGAACTCTCATCGTCCTGCTCGTGCTCGCGTTCTTCGTCCTGATCGTCATCGCGAAGACAGCGGTGGTCGTGCCGCAGCAGAGCGCGTACGTCGTCGAGCGGCTCGGCCGGTTTCACGCGACGCTCGGCGCCGGGTTCCACGTGTTGATGCCGTTCATCGACGCGATCCGCTACCGGCACAGCCTCAAGGAGCAGGCGGCCGACATTCCGGCGCAGGTCTGCATCACGCGCGACAACGTGCAGGTGGGCGTGGACGGCATCCTGTACCTGAAGGTCCTCAACCCGGAGCGCGCGTCGTACGGCATTTCCGATTACGGCTTCGCGATCTCGCAGCTCGCGCAGACGACGCTCCGCAGCGAAGTGGGCAAGATCGACCTGGACCGCACGTTCGAGGAGCGGGCGAACATCAACCAGGCGGTGGTGAGCGAGCTGGACAAGGCGTCGGAGCCGTGGGGCGTGAAGGTGCTGCGCTATGAGATCAAGAACATCACGCCGCCGGCCGACATCCTCGCGGCGATGGAGAAGCAGATGCGCGCCGAGCGCGAGAAGCGCGCGATGATCCTGACGTCGGAGGGGACGCGCGACTCCGCGATCAACACCGCCGAGGGGGCCAAGCAGGAGGTGATCAAGGCGTCGGAGGCGCGGCGGCAACAGCAGATCAACGAGGCCGAGGGGCAGGCGTCGGCGATCCTCGCCGTGGCGGCCGCGACCGCCGAGGGGCTGCGACGCGTGGCGGAGGCGCTGCGCGTCCCGGGCGGCGCCGAGGCGATGCAGCTGCGCGTGGCGGAGCAGTACATCTCGCAGTTCGGCGAGCTGGCGCGCGAGGCGAACACACTCGTGCTCCCCGCCAACGTCGCGGATCTCGGCTCGATGATCGCGCTCGCGACGAACATCGCGAAGAAGCCGTCGGCCGCGGCTTAAACCCGAAGCGCCTTGTGTTGACGCAGGTACGCTGGAAACTCCGGCGAGCCGACAGCCGCTGTTCGCGCCCCGGTTCCGCGCGCGGGACCGCTGGCTCCGGCGATCTGTCTACAGCTCAGCGCTCCCGGCCGCCGCTGTGCGGCGGTTCCCTCCGGCCGCTCGCTTGGCAGGCTTGGGTCGCTGGGCCTCCGCTGAAGCTACGGCCCGCCGCCGAAGCCTTGGCGAAGGCGGCCGAGACCCCAAGCCGGACTCTGGCGCCTGCGCGGCGCGGTCCGGCTTCGCCTTGCGCTCGCGGCAACACAAGTGCCGTCGCGGCTTAGGGGCTTCTGACGTGCCAATCGAAAAAAGCAATTGACAGCGTTCTTCATCCCTACGCCCTTCTCCGTCGCCGCGTCTTCTCGCCGTACATCCGTTCGTCGGCGCGCTTGATGACGGCGAGCACGTTGGTGCTGTCGCTCGGCAGCTCGGCGCACCCGATGCTCAGGCCGAAGCCGGCGGGATAGGGCTCACCCTTGATCTCGTCGGCGAACGCGCGGCGCAGCTCGTGCGACTTGCTCGCGGCCTCGAGCTCTTCGCACGTGAGCAGGACGACGAACTCGTCGCCTCCCCAGCGGAACAGGAAGTCCGCCTCGCGGACGTTGCGGCGCAGGAAGTCCGCGACGCGCTGCAGCGCGGCGTCCCCCGCCTCGTGCCCCAGCGTGTCGTTCACCGTCTTGAACCGATCGACGTCCACGAAGAGCACCGACAGCGGCGTGCCGTAGCGCTGCCGCCGCTGAACCTCGCGGCTGACGATCTCGTGGAAGAACCGGCGGTTGTAGCAGCCGGTGAGCGGATCGGTGATGACGAGCTGCTCCAGGTCGCGATGCGCCGCCTCCAGCCGCTGGTTCGCCTGGCGCAGCTCCAATGTGATGTCCTCGAAAACGAGGATGTGCATGCCCAGGCCGGCGACGATCGACAGCAGCGCCGACGGGACGAGCGCCGTGAGCGCGCGCGAGTTCCAGCCGCTCACGTACAGCGCGCCGTCGTACGCGAGCCAGCCGTGCATCGCGGCGAGCAGCAGGAACGAGACGCCGACGGCCCCCGCGCCCACGAGCCGCGTCCGCTTCAACACCAGCAGGTAGGCAAAGGCCGCCGTCGCGTACATCCCGCCCCCGAGCAGGTACCCGGGCACCAGCACGGCCCGCACGCCGAGCGCGATCGGGGCCATCGCGAACCAGAGCACCAGCGGCAGGAAGTACCAGGCGTCCCTCCAGCGGATCCTCGACCGCTGGTGCTGGCGGAAGCTGTCCCCGCTCATGACGAAGACGAACGCGGCCGAGAGGTTCAGGAGCTGCGAGAGGCCCACCGCCGCGCGCCCCGCCGCGAGGGTGTGCCATTCGCGCGAGAGCAGGGCAAGCGAGGCGGCGATCAGGAGCCAGCCCGAGGACCATTGCAGGATGTACGTGCGGCGGCGGTACGCGAACAGCCCGACCAGCAGCGTGGCGAGGATGAGCGCCCCGAGCGCCGCCGCCCCCCTGGGGTTGAAGGACAGCGCGATCGGAATCGGCGCGCGGTCGAACAGGCTTGCGGGCATCGCGTAACTCTCGCGGGCGAGTGCACCTCACCCTCCTCGAGGGCGTGATGCCGCAGGTGATGACCGGGGAGTTCTTTCAATGATACAGCATCAGGTAGACAATGACGCCGGTCACTGAGACATAGAGCCAGATCGGCAGCGTCCAGCGGGCGATCCGCACGTGGCTGTCGAACCGGCCGCGGAGGGCGCGCCACAGGGTCAGAATGGCCAGCGGCGGCACGAGCGCGGCGAGCACCGTGTGCGTGAGCAGGATCGTGAAATACACGGCTCGAACCGCCCCGGTCCCCTCGAACCGGCGGGACCCGACCTGCGCGTGATAGGCGAGATACGACGCGAGGAAGAGCGTCGAGACGGCGAACGCCGCGATCATGCAGGCCCGGTGCTGCCGGACGGCGCCCCGGCGGATGAACGCGTACCCGGCGAGGAGCAGCGCCGCCGCGGTGGCGTTGAGCGCCGCGTTCAGCGCCGGCAGCGAGGCGAGCGTCATGCGCGCCGCCCGACGACCGCCGCGTCCGCCGCGAGCAGCGCCACGCCGAACCCGGTGACCACGGCCACCGAGGTTGCCAGCGACGGGCCCGTGGCCGTCAGCTCCGGCGTGAGCAGCAGGCGCAGCGAAGTGACCCCGTAGGTGAGGGGGTTGGCGAGCATCAGCGCGCGGACCCACGGCGCGGCGCCGTCGGCCGGGAAGAGCGCGCCGGAGAGGATCCACATCGGGACCAGCAGCAGGTTCATCACCGCGTGAAAGCCCTGGGTCGTGTTCAGCCACCACGCGAGCAGGAACCCGAGTGCCGTCAGGGCAAAGCCGAGGAGCGCGAGCACCGCGACGAGCTCGATGACGGCCGGCCAGGAGATCCGGATGCCGACGAGCGGCGCCAGCAGCAGGAACAGCGCCGCCTGGAGCAGCGAGAGCGTCGTGCCACCGAGCACCTTTCCGAGCACGATGGCCGAGCGCGGCACGGGCGCTACGAGCACGCCCTGCATGAACCCGGCCTGGCGATCCTCTATGACGGAGATCGTCGAGAAGATGGCGGTAAAGAGCACGATCAGCGCGAGCGTCCCCGGGAAGAAGAACTCCAGGTAGCTGGATGCCTCCGCGGCGCCGGGCGGCCTGAACGACCGGTGCATGCCCGACCCGATGAGCGCCCAGAAGACAATCGGCGAGCCCAGCGCGCCGACGATCCGGCTCCGCTGGCGGAGAAAGCGCACGACGTCGCGCCACCAGAGGGTGTAGACGGCGATCACGTCAGGCGCCTCCCCGTGTGGTGCATGAAGACGTCTTCGAGCGTCGGCTTCCCGAAGCTGACCGCGTCGATCTCCCCTGGAAAGGCCTCGACGAGCCCCGCGATGAACTCATGGGCGCGGGGGCGCTCGATGTGGACGCGGTCCTCCACGACGTCCGCGACCACGCGGAACCGCGTGGCGATGCGCGCGGCGAGGCCGTGCGGGTCCGGCGTGGCGACCATGATCACGTCGCCGCCGATCTCCGCGATGAGCGCGTCGGGCGGGCCGACGGCGACGAGCGTGCCCTCGTGAATGATGCCGACGCGATCGCAGCGCGCGGCTTCGTCCATCAGGTGCGTCGTGAGGACCACGGTGGTCCGCACGCGGCCGCGGAGGGTGGTGAGGCGGTCCCATACGTCGCGGCGCGCGCCGGGATCCAGGCCGGTGGACGGCTCGTCGAGCAGCAGGAGGTCGGGCGTGTGCAGCAGCGCCTTCGCGATTTCGACGCGTCGCTGCATGCCGCCCGAGAGCGTCCGCGCGAGGTCGCGCCGGCGCTCCACGAGCCCGACGCTCGCGAGCGCGGCGGTCATGCGCGCGTGGAGCGGCGCCCCGGACAACCCGTACAGGTGTCCCTGGTGGCGGAGGTTCTCGTCGAGCGTGAGGAACGGGTCCAGCGCGGGGGACTGGAACACGACGCCGATCCGCCGGCGCACCTCCGCGGGCCGCGCCGCCGCGTCCACGCCGAACACGTGCACGGACCCGGCGGCCGGCACCGCCAGCGTCGCGGCGATGCGAAAGAGCGTGGTCTTGCCGCCGCCATTCGGGCCGAGCAGCGCGAAGATCTCTCCCGGTTCCACGCTGAAGCTGACGCCGCGCAGCGCCTCTCGATCTCCGTATGAGAAGCGGACGTCACGTGACTCGAGCGCGGCCGCCATCACGCCTTGTCGGCGATCATCATGGCCCAGAGGATCGGCAGGTAGAGGATCGACGCGAAGAAGAGCCAGCGTGCGTTCGAGGTCGAGCGGGTCGCGGCGAAGCGCAGCGCCAGCACGAGGAACGCCGCGCTGAGCGCGAACGCCGCGCCGAAGTACACGGCGCCCGAGAGACCGAGCGCCGTCGGGGCCATGCTGACGGGGACGAGCGCGGCGGCGTACGCCACCGCCTGGCGCCCGGTGCTCCGTCCATCCGGCTCGATCACCGGGAGCATCGGGAAGCCGGCGCGCTCGTAGTCCGCGCGGTACAGCCACGCGATCGCGAGGAAGTGCGGCATCTGCCACAGGAAGCCGATCGCGAACAGTACCCAGGCCACCGGCTCGAGCGAGCCGCGCACGGCGGCCCACCCGATGAGCGGTGGGAGCGCCCCCGGTATCGCGCCCACGACGGTCGAGAACGGGGAGCGCCGCTTGAGCGGCGTGTACACAGTGGTGTAAGCCACGTGCGTCACGATTGCGACCGCCGCCGCGAGCAGGTTCGCGCCGAGCGCGAGCTGCAGCACGCCCGCGAGCGAGAGCAGGGCGCCGAACCAGGCGGCATCCGACGGCGCCATTCGTCCGCCCGGGAGCGGGCGCACGCGCGTGCGCCGCATCAGCCCGTCGGTGACGCGCTCGTAGTACTGGTTGAACGCCGCCGACCCGCCCGCGACGAGCGCCGTCCCCACGATCGTGTGGAAGAGCAGCGCCGGGTCCGACGCGTCGCCGCCGGCCATGTAGAAGCCGCCGAGGGTGGTCGCGACCGCCAGCGCGTTCAGGCGGGGCTTGGTGAGCTGCACGAAGTCCGCCGCGCGCGCGCGGACCGCCGGCGCGACGGGCCCGCCGCCGTCCGCCAGCGCTCCGACGGGGATCGGTGACTCCATGTGCGGCGCCCTCACGCGGCCACTGCCGTCCGGCCGCGCGCCGCTTCTCCGGGCGCGCCCGAACGGAACTTCACGCGGTGCGCGCGAAGCGCCAGGATGAGCGACACGGCCAGGACCAGCGCGCCGACCATCACGTGTGCCGAGTTGATGTAGATGTCCCGCGCCGTCCACACGACGTAGGCGCCGAGCGTGACCTGCGCGATCGCGAGCAGTCCGAGCGTGCCGGCCGGGCGCGTCAGCCAGCGATCGCCCGCGTGACGCGCGCGGATGTACGTCACGAGCCGGAGGATGAGCAGCACGACCACCAGGGCGCCAGCGCGGTGCGCGAAGTGGATCGCGATCCTGGCGTTCCACTCCGGCGGCAGCAGCCCGCCGAATGCGAGCGGGAAGTCCGGAATCGCCAGCCCCGCGCCCGTGTGCCTCATCGTCGCGCCGAGGAGGATCTGGAGGTAGACGGCCCCCACCGTCCAGGCCGCGAGACGCCGGAGCTTCGGATCGTCCACCGGCGCGCGCGGGGCGAGCCATCCCTTCGAGCTGAACACCGCGATCGCCACCATCATGCAGAAGAAGATCTGGGCGAGGCCGGCGTGCCCGATCGAGATTGCGTCCGGCAGGAGAAAGAGAACGGTCAGGCCGCCGAGCACGCCCTGCACGATCACCAGCGCCAGCGCGGCGAGGCCGAACCAGCGCAGCCAGCGACGATCGTCGCGCCACCAGATCCAGGCGGCCAGGACGATCGTGAAGAACCCGACCGTGCTCGCCACCAGCCGGTGCCCGTGTTCGAACATGATGCCGCCCACCATCAGGTGCAGCGGGAACGTGAACATGTTGTAGCCGTAGCTCGTGGGCCAGTCCGGGACGCTGAGGCCGGAGCCGGTGCTGGTCACCAGCGCCCCGGCGAGAATCAGGAACAGCGTCGCCGCCGCCATCAGGCGCGTGAACACGCGGAATGCCACGTCAGGAGGCCTTGAAGGTGAAGGAGAGATCCTTCGATTCTTTGTCGCCGAGCGTGATCTTCGCCGTCTGCGTGCCGTACTTCTCGTGCCACGCCTCGACGGTGTACGTGCCGGGGGGCAGCCCCTCGAGGTCGAACCTGCCCCCGTTGCGCGTCACATCGAAGTACGGGTGCTCGACGACGCCGACGTACGCGAGCATCCAGGGGTGGACGTCGCACTTGAACGGCACGGCGACCTCAGGTTTGCTGAACCGATGCGTGTACACCATCCCCTTGAACGGCTGCGCCGTGTTGAACGGCTGGTTGACGCGTGCCGCCGCGTGGACGTTGTGGGTCGCCGGGTCGCTGTTCGACACCTCCAGCGGCTGCCCGACGCGGACCCCGAGCACATGCGGCAGGTAGACGCAGCCGTCCTGATCGAGCGTTGCGGGGTCGGGTGGCGCGTCGAACGTGTAGCCCGAGAGCCCGTCCTTCACGTAGACGAACACGTTCTCGAGCCCGCCGTCGCGCACCAGCACCGACTCGTCGCGGGGCGCTTTGTCGAGCGCCGAACACTTCGCGTCGGCCGAGACGTTGAGCAGCGCGGGGGCCGGGGCCGTGCCCTCGAAAAGGACCCTCCCGGAGATCGACCCGGCGGTTGACACATCGACGCGTTTGCCAGCCGTGGACGCGCCGGAGGACCCGGCCGGAGTGGATGAGCTCGAGCCGCCGCAGGCGCCGGCGAACGAGGTGGCGAACAGGACGAACAGGGCGAAGCAACTGAGCGCGAGACCGCGCGGGACCCGGACCACGGCAACCCTGATCAATATCACATCGAGCCCGCCCCGCCGGCCTCGCGCAGCTTTCGCAGGACGCGGTCTTCCAGCCAGTGCGGGTCCCAGAACTCCACCGGGCTGACCATGCGTCCCTCGACGATCATCGTGAAATGCAGGTGATCCCCCCCCGCGAGCCCCGTCATGCCGCTCCGGCCGATCGACTGCCCCTTCTCGACGGTCTGGCCGACGGCCGTCTCGAACGAGCTGAGGTGCGCGTAGAGGGACTGCAGTCCAAGGCCGTGATCGATCACGACCGTGTTGCCGTAGATGCCGAGGAAATCCGCGAAGACGACCTTGCCGCGGTTGGCCGCGACGATAGGCGAGTTGGCCGTCGTCGCGAGGTCGAACCCGAGGTGCACCTGCCTGTCCACTTCCTTGCCCTGATAGAAGTAGGTGCGGTGGTCGGCGAACGACGCCTCGACCTGCGAGTTGGCGAGCTGCTGGAACGGCCCGGTGAAGAGCGGCGCGTCCGCCGTCTGCGAGGCGAGCGCGGCAATCTGCTCGGAGTTCTTCCGGCGAAGCTCCCGGTTGATCACGAGGAACTTGTCGAGCGTCGAGCCCTGCGGGTTCAGGTCGGGCGTGCGCTCCAGGATGGCGGGCACGACACGCTCGAGAAACGCGTCGGTCAGCGTGATGTTGCTCCGGCGGAAGTTCCTCGGGAACGGGCGGTGCTCGAAGTCCGCGCGCGCGCTGTTGCCCGCCTCGTCTCGGGCAAACAGCGAGATCGGCGTGTTCAGGTCCTGATCGTGCAGCAGGGCGAAGAAGGCGACCCTCAGCGCCGGGTCCGCCAGCTGCGCGCCGGCGAGCGCGGCGGCGGCCGAGGCGGGACGGCCGCGATACTCCGCGTTGCCGACCCTGGCGCCCGACACGACGTCGGCGGGGGTCACACGATACACGACGAACTCGGCGCCGCCGTGATTGACGAAATGGTGCGTCGATGCGACGGAGATCCGCGGTGGATCGAAGCGGAGACGCACGTCGCGTGTCGCGCGCCCCTCGAGCGTGCGCGTCCCGTACAGCACGTCGCGTCCGGCGATGACCGTGATGCGCCCTTCGCCAGGCCGCAGATCGGGCACGCTGCGGCGCCCGAGCTCTCGGCGGATTCGAATGCGGTCGCCCGCCTCCTGCGTGACCTGCAGCCCGGCGTCGTTCGTCGAGGACGCGAGCGCCATGCGCCGCCCCTGCTGCTCGATGTAGGCCTCGAAATGGCTGAGCGCCCCGGCGGGGGATTGCACGGTGACGTCCAGCGTGCCCGCCTGGCCGACGAATTTCTCCGGCTGATGGATCGTGATCGCCGGCGCGGGCATACGGCCGGCGATGACCCACGCGGCGGCCGCCGCGAGCAGCGCGGCCACTACGATGGAGAGCAGAATGCGCATCCGTGCATGATGCCACACACCGCGCGCGGAGGTCGCGCATGAGGTCGCGCGTTCTTGACCGTCCCGTCACCAGGTTGTTAGAATTGGAGGTTCTTGTAGCGCTGGGCCGGTATCGTCTAGGGGTCAGGACACGTGGTTCTCAGCCACGGGACCGGGGTTCGAATCCCCGTACCGGTACCAACCTTCCAAGCCGAAAGCCTTCAGTTACTTCTGAAGATTTGTTTCGAGGTGTCAGAACCGTCGCCCTGGTCTCGTCAGCGCTCCTCGACTGCCAGGTAGGCCTCGAAGAGCTCCGAGTCGTGCGTAACCTCGCGAGGGTGGCTGACGCCGGCGTGGAACTCCTGCCGCGCGTGGTCCTCGTCCCGCTCGCGGCGGTGAGCTTCGAGCAGGTCCCGGCCGTCGCCTGTGAGGACGACCGCACGCTCGCCTTGGTTGATGGCGACGAATCGGATCAGCCCCTCGTCGCGAAGGTGCTCCAACGTGTCGTCGCGAGGGTCCCAATCCGGATCGCGGACGGTCTCCAGGTCGCGCTCCGCGACCACCCGAAACACGCCGATGGTCGCCAGCATGCGGCTGTCTTCGCTGTTCAGCTCGTACACGTTCTCCCGGTCGTCCTGCACCAGCTCGCGCTCGAGCCCGTGGGGTCCCTGTATAAACGGTTCGCGCGGGTCATGGTCCCTGGAGTCAAGGTCACGGTCGAAATCCCGCTCTCGGTCCTCCAGGTCGCGTGGATCGTCAACGCAGCGCGCGTCGTAGATGTCGAAGTCCTCGCGATCGCGTGGGTCGGCATCGTCACGGGGATCGAAATCCAAAGCGCCCTCCCCGACGGCATCCGCCGCCTGATCACGACTGATTATGCGGGCCGGACTACGATGCCACAATCAACGCTGGGGCTGCTTCGGGTGATGTTGGGTGCAGCGGGCGATCGCGTTGCTGCGATCTCGCGCGCATCGCGACGCAACGCTCGTCCACGGTCAATTCTCATCGCTTCGCTCCGACCGCACAGCGGATTCGGCACTTGCGGCGCCTGCGCTTCGCGCGAAGCAGGCTTACCTGCTGGCTTCCTACTGCCTAGGAACCGCTGTGTGGCACGTCTAGACGCACGCCTCAGCATCCCGTTGATCGGCGACCCGCGATTCGATCCGAGGGGCGGCTTGATGCCCTCCCCTTTGCGCCACGTTGAATGGACTTCGGGCGGAGTGCGCAGCTCCTTGACACCTGCAGGTCGACAGTCTTCATGTTGTGTATAAGCACGTGCTGAACCCCGGGCGTTTGACATGAGGAGGCCCACGGACAGGCTGGTGGCAAGCGGCCCCGACGTGTTAGCCGCCAGGCCCGGCGAGGTTCTCAAGCAGCGCTAGCCGCCTTCCACGCGCGTAACGCCGCGAGATCGTCCAGGGCTTAGCACTCGAAAACACGCTGTCCGGCGACCGCTTACCCGAGTCTCGGCGGGCCGAAACGTGCGCGACGTTGGCCGCGAGCTTGGCGGCTACCGCGAGACCGCAACCTTCCGTCAGGCGTACGGTACAAACGCGCTGCTCTGGGTCCAGCTGATCTTCGCGGTTGTCATGATCATGATCGCCGGCGTTGCGGTCGTGTACATCGGCGACGCCGAGCACTCACTGACGATCTTTCGCGACCGAGTCAAGCGATGTGTCCAGCGGCTCGACCCGGCGTCGCGTGATCTCCTCGGTGACTCGCCACGCAAGTACAGGTGGCCACTTTCGGCGCTGGTTTGGGGAACCTGCATCTTCGCCGTCGTTCTTGTCTTCGTCCGGTAGCAGCGCATTTCAGCAACTGCTGCCTAACATGCGGTTGCACCCGACGGCGGCCGTTCGACATTCAGGATAATTAGAAACGTTGGCCCCGGCCGCCGCGGGTGAGCCGGAACCGTTAGACGGACAGGGTCTTCCCCTTTTCTTTTCGAATCGGCCGACACGCGCAGCCGGTGCGAGGCGGCGGGGTTCTTGCGAGCGCGTGAGTGAACACCACGGGGTCCATCGCGCGCGCGGGTTATTCGCGGCAAGGCAGGAATCTTTTCGAAGCCCCTGGGCCCCATCGGGAGCCGCGCGGCGCGCCTGGTGATTCGCACCGTCGGGCTCGTTCCCGCGTGGGAGCGCTCCGGGCGGCCATGCGCCGCTTGTGGCGGCGCGCCGCTCAATCGTCCGCAGCACCCAGCTGTTGCGAAGCCAGGGCGACCCTCGGAGACGCTCCTTCGAGAGACCGTCTAACATCCGGCTGCACCTGACGGCGCCGCGCGAGCATTATTGGATTCAGTCCGCGCCGAATCGCGTGTTGCCGCGTGCAATCTCGTCGCGCAGGCTTTTTCGAACGCCGTTGAGTCTTGCGGCACCTGGGTTCATCATGGACAGGGTGTCTGTGCGCGATTCGGCGCGGCCTGAGCGGGCGTGCGGCGCCGCAGGTGAGCCGGACGCCGTTAGCCAGACACGACTGACAATGATCAAGGATTGCCTGGCCTGCGTGCGACGAACGGTCGAGTACTTTCAGGCATCTGTGTCCGATCTGACCGATACGGAGATGATTCTCCAGCCAACTGGTGCGCCCAATCACCCTGC
>DATHTE010000028.1:0-39676 GCA_035463475.1 Vicinamibacterales bacterium | reverse complement strand
GGCGATTTCCTGATTTGGTGATTTGCTGATTTGCTGATTTGCTGATTTGGTAATTTGGTAATTTGGTAATTTGGTGGGTAAGTTGGGGTGCGTGACGGACCGCCAACCGCAAGATCACCAAGTCACCAAATCGCCACATCGAATCACCAAATTGCCAAATCACCAAATTGCCAATTCCCCACTCGGCGACATGCCGCCCGAGGAGTTCCGGCGGCACGCTCACCGTCTCGTTGACTGGATCTCCGATTACCTGCAGCACAGCGAGCGCTATCCGGTCCTGTCGCGCGTTGCGCCCGGGGATGTCCGGCGGGCGCTGCCCTCCGCCCCTCCTGCGACCGGCGAACCGTTCGAGCGAGTGCTCGAGGACTTCGAGCGCGCGATCGTGCCGGGCCTGACGCACTGGAACCACCCCGGTTTCTTCGCCTACTTCGCGATCACCGGCAGCGCGCCCGGCGTGCTCGGCGAGATGTTGTCGGCGGCGCTCAACGTGCAGGCGATGCTCTGGCGCACGTCGCCCGCGGCAACCGAGCTCGAGGAAGTGGCCCTTGGGTGGCTGCGGCAGCTGATCGGACTGCCCCAGACATTCGAAGGCGTGATCTACGACACCGCCTCGATCGCGTCGCTGCACGCGCTCGCGGCCGCGCGCGAGCAGAGCGTTCCCGGCGTCCGCGCGCTGGGGCTCGCCGGGCGCGATCTGCCGAAGCTCCGCGTCTACTGCTCCGAGCACGCGCATTCCTCCATCGACAAGGCCGTGATGACGCTCGGACTCGGCCACGACGCGCTGCGCCGGCTGCCGGCGGACGCCGCGTTCCGTCTCGACACGCAGGCCCTCGAGGTTTCGATCGCCGAAGACCGCCGGGCCGGGACGCAGCCGCTCGCCGTGGTGGCGACGGTCGGCACGACCTCCTCGACCAGCGTGGACCCCGTGCCGGAGATCGCCGCGATCTGCGAGCGGGAGGGACTGTGGCTGCACGTGGACGCCGCCTACGCCGGCGTCGCGGCGATGGTGCCGGGCTGCGAGCACGTTTTGCGCGGGGCCGAACGGGCGGACTCGCTCGTCGTCAACCCGCACAAGTGGCTGTTCACCCAGTTCGATCTCAGCGCCTTCTACTGCCGCAGGATGGACGTGCTGCGCCGCGCGTTTTCGCTGACGCCCGAGTACCTCAAGACGCCGGATCCGGACGAGGCGCGGAACTTGATGGATACCGGCGTCCAACTGGGGCGCCGCTTCCGCGCGCTGAAGCTCTGGATGATCATCCGGCACTTCGGCGCGGAGGGCCTCCGCACGCGCCTGGCGGAGCACATGCGGCTCGCACGCATGTTTGCCGACTGGGTACGCGCGGACCCCGATTTCGAGCTCCTCGCGCCCGTCCCGTTCAGCGTGGTCTGTTTCCGCGCGAAGCCGCGCGGCACCGATCCGGCTGTGCTTGACGAGCTGAACGAGAGGCTGCTGCAGAGGCTGAACGCCGGGGGGGAGGTATTTTTGTCGCACACACGGCTCAACGGGACATTTACGCTCCGGCTGGCTATCGGCCACATTCGCACCGAAGAACGCCACGTACGGCGCGCCTGGGACCTGATGCACGAACTCATGAGCTGACGGGTTCGGACGGGTACCGCCCTTGCAGCCTGCTTCCCACGGACAGAGGAGGAACGACTCGCAATGGGTATTCGTGTATTGGCGGCAGCAGTGCTGTGCGGCGCGCTTGTCATCGGGGCGCCCGCGACCGCATCGGCAGATTGGATGTTCACGCCGTTTGTCGGGCTCACCGCGGGCGGCAACGTGGAGGACATCTCCGGCGCCTCGCTCGACACCGACACCAAGGCGAACTTCGGCGGCGGCCTGACGTGGATGGGGGCCGGGATTGTCGGGTTCGACCTGGACTTCGGTTACGCGCCGAATTTCTTCGGCGACTCGCCGGAGTTCGGTGACAGCAACGTCACGACGCTCATGGCCAACGCTGTCGTCGGCGTGCCGATCGGCGGCCAGTCAGGAGCCGGCGTGCGGCCGTACGTCGTGGGCGGCATCGGGCTGCTCCGCGAACGCATTGACAGCGCGAACCAGTTCTTCGATGACGTGTCGCGCAACGACTGGGGCTTCAACCTTGGCGGCGGCGTGACCGGGTTCGTGACCGACAACGTGGGCATTCGCGGCGACATCCGCTACTTCCGCGCGCTCAAGGGGGACACCGAGGACGATCGCGGAACCGACCTGGACATCTTCGACATCGACTCGCTGGACTTCTGGCGCGCGACGGTCGGAGTCAGCTTCAGGTTCGGCGGGTAGCCAGCCACTCGTCGGCCTGCCTCAGCGCCGCAGCGACCGCCTCCGGGGCGGTTGACTGCGGCGTTTTTTTCGAGGCCACGGACCGAGCGCCGGTCAACCGTTCGCGAATGTCACCGCCGAAGCGGTCGTCGAACCCGCGCCACTCGTCCATCGTCAGGGACGGGAAGTCGCGGCCAGACGCCACCAGCGTTCTGACGATGCCGCCGACCACCTCGTGGGCGCGGCGGAAGGGGACCCCTTTCTCCACCAGATAGTCCGCCGCTTCGGTTGCGAGCAGCAGGCCTTCCGCGGCCGCCGCCGCGCGAGGTTGGTTCAATCCAAGCGTCGCCACGACGCGTGCGCAGGCGCGCACGGTCGGTAGCACGGTGTCCTCCGCGTCGAAGACCGCTTCCTTGTCCTCCTGGAGATCCTTGTTGTAGCCGGACGGCAATCCCTTCATCGTCGCGAGCCAGCCCACCAGGCGGCCGATGACACGGCCGGCCTTTCCGCGCGCCAGCTCCAGCGGGTCGGGGTTCTTCTTCTGCGGCATCAGGCTGCTGCCGGTTGACACCGCGTCCGCCAGCTCGAAAAAACCAAACTCCTCGCCGGCAAACAGGATGAGATCTTCGGACAGCCGCGACAGGTGCACCGCGACAAGCGCGCACGTGTGGAGAAACGTCGAGACGAAGTCGCGGTCCGAGGTGGCGTCGAGGCTGTTGGCGACGACGCGGGAGAAGCCCAGCTCGCGCGCGAGGGCGGTGGTATCGATCGCGTAGTTCGTGCCGGCAATCGCGCCCGAGCCGAGCGGCATGGCGTCCGCTTCGTCCCGCGCCTGCGCGAGCCGTTCGTGGTCGCGCTGGAACGCCGAGACGTGGGCGAGGAAGAAATGCGCCACCAGCACCGGTTGCGCGCGCCGCATGTGTGTGTAGGAGGGCATGAGGGACGCGTCGGCGCGCCGGGCCCGATCGAGCAGCGCCTCGATCAGGCCGCGAATCTCCCGTTGCAGGACCGGAATGCGGCGGCGCAGGTAGAGGCGGAAATCGAGCGAGACCTGTTCGTTGCGCGACCGCCCGGTGTGGAGGCGGCGCCCCAGGTCGCCAATCCTGGCGATGAGCTCGTGCTCGACGAAGGAGTGGACGTCCTCGTGGTCGCCCGCGAGGAGTTCGGGATGCGCGCTGACGTTCTCGAGGAGCGCGGTGAGGGCGCGCTGAAGTGTTCCGGCGTCATCGCTGGAAAGGACGCCGGCGCGCCCGAGCGCCCCGGCCCAGGCGATGCTCCCCGCGATGTCGTCGGGGAGCAGGCGCCGATCGAAACCGAAGGAGGCGCCGAACGCGAGCAGTTCCGCGTCCGGCGCCTCGTCGAACCGCCCCGACCAGAGTGGCATCTAGCCTAGTGTCCCGAACAGCCGCCACAGTCTTACACGCCGGTGCCGGCCGGCCTCAGCGCCCCTGCCGCGTTCTTTCGCGCGGCGGTCTCGATGGGTAGGCCCCAGATCTTGATGAACCCTTCGGCGGCCGTGTGATCGAACAGGTCTCCTGCGTCGTAGGTCGCGAGCCCGTGATCGTAGAGCGCGAACGGCGACTTCCGGCCCACGACGCTGCAGTTCCCCTTGAACAGCTTCACGCGGATCGTGCCGGTCACCCGTTCCTGAATCTTCGCGGCGAACGCGTCGATGGCGGCGCGCGTCGGCGTGAACCACAGGCCGTTGTACACGATGTCGGCGTACAGCCGCGCCATGTCGTGCTTCACGCGCTCCAGGTCCCGCGGGATGACGAGCTTCTCGAGCTCCTTGTGGGCGGCGTGAAGCACGACGGCGGCCGGCGCCTCGTAGATCTCGCGTGACTTGATGCCGACGAGCCGGTTCTCGACCATGTCTACACGGCCGACGCCGTGCGAGCCGGCGATCGTCTCGATGCTGCCGATCAGCTCCACGGGGGACATCGGCACCCCGTTGACCTTCACGGGCACTCCCGCCTCGAACTCGACCTCGAGGTACGCCGCGAGGTCTGGGCACTCCGCCGGGCTCTTGGTGAGCGTGTAGATTTCCTCGGGCGGCTCGCACCAGGGATCCTCGAGCACGCCGCACTCGATCGAGCGTCCCCAGAGGTTGGCGTCCGTGCTGTAGGGGCTCTCGATGCTCGCGGGCACCGGGATGCCGCGGGCGCGCGCGTACTCAATCTCGTCGGGCCGCGTCATCCCCCACTCACGGGCGGGGGCGATCACGCGGATGTCCGGGTTGAGTGCCCGCGCCGAGACGTCGAGCCGGACCTGGTCGTTTCCCTTCCCCGTGCACCCATGGGCGATGGCCGAGGCCCCCTCCATCTCGGCGATCCGGACGAGGTGTTTGGCAATCAGCGGGCGGCCGAGCGCGGTGGCGAGTGGGTAGCGATCTTCGTAGATCGCGCCGGCCTGGAGCGCCGGAAGGATGAAGTCGTGCGCGAATTCCTCGCGCAGGTCGAGCACGTGGGCGCGGACGGCCCCGAGCGCGAGGGCGCGCTCGCGGATGTGGTCCAGTTCACGTCCCTGGCCGAGGTCCATGGTCACGGCGACGACCTCGGCGCCGTACTTCTCGGCCAGCCAGGGGATCGCCACCGAGGTGTCCAGCCCGCCGGAATATGCCAGCACGATCCGCACGTTGGAAGTCCTCCTTCACTGCTTGAGCCATGACTCGAAGCGGCGGCAGAGCGCCCGGGCCTGCCGCGCGTCGCGCGTGACGACCAGCAGCGTGTCGTCTCCGGCGACGGTGCCGACGACCTCGTCCAGCCCCGCGCGGTCGAGCGCGATCCCGAGGATCTGCGCCTGGCCGGGGTCGGTGCGCAGGACCAGGACCTGCTGCGCCGCCTCGGCCCGCCGGAGGTACTCCCCCACGGCGCGCCGCACGGCCTCGTCCTTTTCAGACGGGTCGACGGGGGTGACGGCGTCGGCCGCACGGTGGTACGAGCCGTCCGCCGCCGCCTTCACCAGCCGCAGTTCCTTGATGTCGCGCGAGAGCGTCGCCTGGGTCGCGTCGACGCCGCGCGCCCGGAGCCGCCGGCGAAGCTGCTCCTGGCTGGTGATCGGCTCCCGTTCGATGATTTCGAGAATGATGGCCTGCCGGTAGGACTTCATGCCTGAGCCGTCAGTATAACCATCCGCTTGCATCCACGAACGGGGATATGCATAATTATCCCCGAGAATGAATAATTATGCAAGCCCGAGCGTGGGGGTGGCGGGCGCGACCGGATACGCGGGCCGCGAACTGCTGCGGCTGCTCGCGCGCCACCCGCGCGCCCGCGTCACCACGGCGATGGCGTCCGGCGGGGCAAATGGGGCGCGGCCGGCGGCGCTCGCGCGCGTCTGGGACGGAGAGATCCGCGCGTTCGACGAAGCGGCGCTCGCCGGCTGCGACGTCGCCTTCCTGGCGCTGCCGGAAGCGGCCTCGGCCGCGGTGGCGCCCGCGCTCGTCGCGCGCGGCGTGCGCGTCATCGATCTGTCCGGCGCCTTCCGCCTGTGCGACGCGGACTCACGCCGCCGCTGGTACCCGGAAACCACGGAGGTCCCCGAGGGGGCCGTCTACGGCCTGCCGGAGGTGACCGGCGACGCGCTCAGCCGCGCCACACTCGTCGCCTGCGCCGGCTGCTACCCCACCGCGGCGCTTCTCCCGCTGCTGCCGCTCGTCCGCGCCGACCTCATCGACCGATCGCAGGGGGTCGTCATCGACGCGAAGTCCGGCGTTTCCGGCGCCGGCAAGGCCCCTTCCGAGCGGACGCACTTCTCGGAGTGCCACGGGTCGGTCGCCGCCTACGGGCTGTTCGGGCACCGCCACGAGCCGGAGATGGAGCAGGCGCTCGGCTGCGACGTCACGTTCGTGCCGCATCTCGTCCCGCTCGACCGCGGGATCCTCAGCACGATCTACGCGCGCCTGCGCGAGGGCGTGTCGGCGGCCGATGTCGCCGCCGCGCTCGATTCCGCGTACGCCGGCGCGCCGTTCGTCCGGCTGACGCACGAGGACCTGCCGGAGATCAAGCACGTGGCGTACACCAACTTCTGCGACATCGGGTGGCGCGTGGACGAACGGGCGCGACGGGTGGTCCTGGTGTCGTGCATCGACAACCTGCTGAAGGGGGCCGCCGGGCAGGCGGTCCAGGTTTTCAACCTGGCGTTCGGCTACGACGAACGCCTGGGGCTGACGTGACGTGCAGATTCTGAAGATTGGCGGCGAGCTGCTCGAGACCGAGGCGGATGTCCGCCTCATGGTGACGCACGTCGGCGCGGCGGCGGTCCGCGAGGCCACGGTCGTCGTGCACGGCGGCGGGCGCGAGCTCAGCGCCGAGCTCGCGCGCCGCGGCGCCACGCCGCGCATGGTGGACGGCGTCAGGGTCACCGACGAGGATGCGCTCGCGGCGGCCGTGTCCGTTCTCGGCGGCACGATCAACACACGGCTCGTCGCCGCGCTCGGGGCGGGCGGCGTCCGGGCCGTGGGGCTGACGGGCGTGGACGGCGGGCTGTTGCGCGCGCGCCGGTCGCCCCGCGTCCGCGCGCGCTCGGGCGCCGTGGTCGATCTCGGTCACGTCGGCTCGCCGACACCGTCAGGCGACGCGTCGCTCCTGCGCGCGTTGTGCGCGGACGGCTGGGTGCCGGTGGTGGCGAGCCTTGGCGTGACGGCCGAAGGGGACGTGCTGAACGTGAACGCGGACGTGGCGGCGGCGCACCTGGCGATCGTTCTCAGCGCAACGCGGCTGGTCGTGCTCGGCGGGACCGACGGCGTGTTCGACGCGGCGGGCAACACGATCAGCGTCCTCTCCCGGTCCGAGGCGGAAGCGCTCATCGACAGCGGCGCCGCGAAGGACGGCATGGCGGCGAAGCTCGAAGCCTGCACGCGCGCGAGCGCGTGCGGCGTGGCCGATGTGCGGATCGTCAACGGGCGCGGTGCGGAACTGGAGGCCGGCGGGACGCGGATCCTGGCCGGCGGAATGGCGAGGGCATCGTGAGCACAGTCGCGGTCGGGACCGACCGCCTGCTTGGCGTCTACCGGCGGCCGGAGGTCGTCTTCGAACGGGGCACGGGCGCGTGGCTGTTCGACGCCACCGGACGCGCCTACCTGGACTTCATCTCCGGGGTCGGCGTCGCATCGCTCGGCCACGCGCACCCGCGCCTCGCGCAGGCGATCGGCGAGCAGGCCGGGATCCTCAGCCACACGTCGAACCTGTTTCAGCACCCGTTCCAGGCGCCGGTTGCCGAGCGCCTGACCGCGCTCGCGGGGCTCGATCGCGCCTTTCTGTGCAACAGCGGCACCGAGGCGGTGGAAGCGTGCCTGAAGTTCGCGCGGCGGTACTGGCACGCGCAGCACGAGGCGCGGCCGCACTTCGTCGCGCTCGAGCACGCCTTCCACGGCCGCACGATGGGCGCGCTCTCGGTCACGTGGGACGCGCATTACCGCGATCCGTTCGCTCCGCTCGTCGGTCCCGTGACGTTCGTGCCACCCGGCGATCCCACAGCGCTCGACGCGGCCGTCACGAGGGAGACGGCGGCGGTGATCGTCGAGCCGATCCAGGGGGAAGGGGGTGTGCGGCCGCTGTCCCCGGCGTTCGCGGCATCCCTGAAGGAGGCGTGCGCGCGCACCGGCGCGCTCCTGATCGCCGACGAGGTCCAGTGCGGGCTGGGGCGCACGGGCGTGCCGTTCGTCAGCACGACGCTCGGCCTGGAGCCTGACATGCTCGCCGTCGGCAAGGCGCTTGGCGCCGGATTCCCGATCGCGGCGGCGCTGTTCAGCGCGCGCGTGGCGGCCGCGGCCCAGCCCGGGGATCACGGCAGCACCTACGGCGGCAATCTGCTCGCCTGCCGCGCGGCGCTCGTGTTCCTCGAGGAGTTGATGGATCGCGGGCTGCTGGCGCACGTGCGCGCGGCCGGAGCGGTGCTCGAGCAGGGGCTGCGCGCGCTCGCCGCGCGCGTGCCGCAAATCAAGGACGTGCGCGGCGCAGGGCTGATGTGGGGCCTGGAGATCGAGGGGGACGCGCTCGCCCTCGTCGATGCCGCCCGGGAGCGCGGGCTGCTGATCAACCGGACGTCCGCGACGGTGCTCCGGCTGCTCCCGCCGTTCATCGTGGCGGAGGGAGAGATCGCGCAGGGCCTCGAATGGCTGGAAGAGTCGCTGGCCCAGGGAGGAAGATCATGACCATCCGGCCCGCCAGAATCGAGGACGCGCCCGCGATCCACGCGCTCATCGAGAAGAACCGCGAGCGCGGCCACCTCCTGCCGCGGACGCTCGCGGACATCTCCGCGCGGATCGGCGGCTTCTTCGTCGCGGACCAGGACGGCCGCATTGCCGGCTGCGGTGAGGCGGCGCGCCTGAGCCGGGCCGTCGCGGAGATCCGCTCGCTCGTCGTGGACGAGCCCTGGCGGGGCAACGGCGTCGCCAGCCGTCTGGTCGCCGCGCTGCACCGCCGCGCGCGGCTCGACGGGCGCGAGCGGTTGTGCGCGTTCGCGCACGATCCGATTCCGTTCATCCGCCTGGGCTTCTCGATCGTGCCGCATGCGTGGCTGCCGGAGAAGATCTCCGCCGATTGCGCGCGCTGCCCGCTCTTCCGCTCGTGCGGTCAGTACGCGCTCATGATTTCGCTCCAATGGCAGCGGCGATCCCAGGCGGCGTAACCGCCGCCGAGGGCTTCTCCGCGGCCGGCGTGCACTGCGGGATCAAGCCGTCCGCCCTCGACCTCGCGGTGATTGCCGCCGACCGTCCCGCAACGGCTGCCGCGCTCTTCACGACGAACCTGGTCAAGGCCGCGCCCGTGCTGCTCTCGCAGCAGCACGTGCGCGCCAGCGGCGGACGCGCGCGCGCCGTCGTCATCAACAGCGGCTGTGCCAACGCGTGCACCGGCGCGGCGGGCCTGGAGGTGGCGCAGCGCACGGCGGCGCACGCCAGCGCCGCGCTGGGCGTCCCGCCCGAGCACGTGCTCGTCGCGTCAACCGGCGTCATCGGCGTGGCCCTGGATGCGGAACGGGTGAAGGCCGGGATCTCCGCCGCCATCAGCCAGCTTTCGCGCGACGCGCACCTGGACGCCGCGCGCGCCATCATGACGACCGACCGCGGCCCCAAGGAAGCCGCCGTCGAGGCGCGGGCGGGCGGGCAGCGGTTTCGCGTCGGCGGCCTTGCCAAAGGGGCCGGCATGATCGAACCGAACATGGCGACCATGCTCGCGGTGCTGACCACCGACGCCGCGGTTGAGGCGCCGCTGCTGGACCGCGCGCTGCGCGCGGCCTGTGCCGAGACCTTCAACGCGATCACGATAGACGGCGACACGTCCACCAACGACACGGTGTTCGCGCTGGCGAGCGGCGCGGGCGGGGCGATGGTCGGCGACGAAGAGCTCCCGGCGTTCCAGGCCGCCCTGACCGACGTGTGCCGGGGGCTGGCGATCGCGATCGTGCGCGGCGGCGAAGGGGTGACCCGCACGGTCTCCGTGCGCGTCAGCGGGGCGCCGACGGTCGAGCAGGCGCGGCGGGTCGCGAAGACCGTCGCCAACTCGCTCCTGGTCAAGACGGCGATTCACGGCGCCGATCCGAACTGGGGGCGCATCCTCGCGGCGGCGGGGCGGGCGGGCGTGCCCTTCGACCCGCGGGATGCCTCGGTCAGAATCGGCCCCGTGGTGCTGTTCGCCGGGGGACGGCCGTTCGACGATCGCGCGCCGCAGGCCGCCGGCTTTCTGTCCAGAGACGAGGTGGAGATCGAGGTGGGGCTCGGCGCCGGAAGCGCGGCCGCGATCGTTTACACGTGCGACCTGAGCGCGGAGTACGTGCGAATCAACGCGGAGTACCGTACCTGAGGGGCTGCCCAACCGGAACCACGAAGGCCACCAGGAACACGGTTCAGTGGCCTTCGTGGTTTTCGCCGACAGAACGCACGGTGGGCTGACCCGCCGGCGCTTCGCGCGCCGCCCGGGGGCGCTCGCGTCCTACTGCTTCTGGGCCTCCATCTTGGCGACAGTGATTGTCTTTTGCCCCTCCTGCTCAGCGATCTCGCCGGTCGCCGACACCATCTTGGCGACGTAGGGCAGCAGTTTCTCGTTCTTGTTGGCGGTGTAGTCCCCCGCGATGACGTAGACGCCGTCGGCGGTGAGAATGCCCATCTTGGCGCCTCGCTTGGCGCAGCTCAGGGCGCAGTTCTCATGATCGGCCCCGGTGTTCTCGGCCTTCTTGGCCTGGCATTGCACGTCCACCACTTCGCCCTTGACGGTCTTCGTGTCGGCGAGCAGCGGCGAAGCCAGCGCGACCATGAAGGCTGTCCCGCACACAACGGCTGTTATGCCACGCATGTCAGCTCCTCCTGCTGAATGTTTCCGGCAGTAGAATACTAACCCCAACGCGCCGCGATTATTCCTGATGCGCCAGGTCGTCATCACACAGTACGGCGGGCGGCTCATCCAGAGCCGCGTCAATTTCGGACAAGTTGTCCTCACTGCATGAACGGGGTCCCTGAATGACGCGAACGCTCGTCGTCCTGCTGTTGCTGGCGCCCGCCCTGGCGGAGGGTGCGAACGAGAAAGTCCCCACCGTCGACCAGATGATCGAGTTGAAGCGCGCGGCCGCGCCGGCGATATCGCCCGACGGCCGGCACGTGGCGTTCACCATCCGGGAGGCGGATTGGGAAGAGAACGCGTTCGATACCGAGATCTGGCTCGTCGACGCGCAGTCTCCAGCGCCGCGCCAGCTCACGCGCGGCAGGCGCACCTCGACGTCGCCGGGGTGGTCGCCGGATGGAACCCGGCTCGCCTTCGCGTCCGATCGCGGTGAGAAGCGCCAGATCTATCTGATCGATCCAACCGGAGGCGAGGCGCAGGCGCTGACTTCCGCCGAGGATGGGGTCGGCGCGTTCTCCTGGTCACCAGACGGGCGCCACATCGCGTTCAGCGCCGCCGAGCCGAAGACCCAGGCCGCAAAGGACCGCGACAAGAAGTATGGCGAGTTCGTGCTGGTCGACGAAGACCGCAACCAGACGCACCTCTGGATCATCGATGTGCAATCGAGGGAAACCAGGCAGCTCACGAAGGGCCAGCTCGTCGTGGGCACGTTCCGCTGGTCACCGGACGGCTCGCTCATCGCGTACGACCATCGCGTGGACAACGACCCTTCGAACAGCGGCTCGGCTGACATCTCGATCGTGGAGGTCGCGAGCGGAGAAAGCCGGCTACTCGTGACGCAGGAGGGGCCGGACGCAAACCCGCGGTGGTCCCCTGATGGCGCCCGCATCGCGTTCGAGACCGCGATGTCCAACCCCGCGTACTACTACACGAACGGGTTGATTGCCGCGATTCCGGCCGCCGGCGGCCCCATCGACGTGCTCACGCGCGCATTCGACGAGGACCCGTCGTTGATTGCCTGGTCGCCGGACGGCATCTATTTCAGCGCTGCGGAACGCACGTGGGCGCACCTCTACCGCCTCGATCCAGCGTCGCGCCAGGTCACCAGGCTGCCGCACGATCCTCAGGCGGTGGCGGCCGGCTTCTCGTTCTCGAGGGACTTCCGGCGCACGGCATACGTGAGCAGCGGCGCCGCACAGTATCCCGAAGTGTTCGTAGCGGATCTGCCGGCCATGAACGCGAAGAAGCTGACAGATCTTGGAGCGCAGCTCGGCGGATGGGCGCTCGGCCGGAGCGAGGTCATCTCCTGGACGAGCCGCGACGGCGCGCGGATCGAAGGGGTCCTGCACAAGCCCCCGGACTTCGTGGCCGGCCGCCGCTATCCGCTCCTCGTCGTGATCCACGGCGGGCCGACCGGCATCTCGCGCCCCGCCCTCTTTCCGTCGACCGGCGTCTATCCCATCAACATCTGGTTGTCGCGTGGCGCGCTGGTGCTCGAGCCGAACTACCGCGGCAGCGCCGGTTACGGCGAGAAGTTCCGCGCGCTGAACGTCCGCAACCTCGGTGTCGGCGACGCCTGGGACGTGGTGAGCGGCATCGATCACCTCGTCGCCCAGGGCTTCGTCGACGCCTCGCGGGTCGGCGCGATGGGCTGGAGCCAGGGGGGCTATATCTCGGCGTTCCTCACGACGCACGACAGCGCCCGCTTCAAAGCGATTTCGGTCGGCGCGGGGATATCGGACTGGATGACGTACTACGTGAACACCGACATCCACCCGTTCACGCGCATGTACCTGAAGGCGACGCCGTGGGACGATCCGGAGATTTACCGAAAGACCTCACCTATCACGTACATCAAGCAGGCGCGCACGCCGACGCTGATTCAGCACGGGGAGAACGATCAGCGCGTTCCGATCCCGAACGCCTTCGAGCTGTACCAGGGCCTTCGCGATCAGAACGTCCCGACGCGGCTCGTGGTCTACAAGGGGTTCGGGCACGGGCTGACAAAGCCGAAGGCGGTGCGCGCGGCCATGGAACACAACCTGGAGTGGTTCGACAAATACATCTGGTCGAACACGAAGACCAACTGACGCTCGCAACTCTGGAGGAGGAGCCGTGAGGTCCTTTCACGTTCGTCGTCTCGGGCTGGCGCTCGGGGCGGCCGCGGCACTTGCGACCGCATCGAGCGGGCCCCTCGTTCTTCACGCGCAGCCGGCGCGCAAGGGCGGCGCCCTGGTCGTCAGGGGCGCGACAATCCTGACGGTCACCAACGGCACGATCCCGAACGGCACGCTCGTGGTGCGGGACGGGCGCATCGCCGCGGTCGGCGCCAACCTCGACGTCCCGGCCGGGGCCGAGGTGTTCGATGCGACGGGCAAGTTCGTGACGCCCGGGATCATCGACGCGCACTCGCACATCGCCGCCGACTCGATCAACGAGGGCGGCACCACCGTCAGCTCGATGACGGGCATCGAGGATGTGCTCGATCCGACCGACATCAACATCTACCGCGACCTCGGGGGCGGCGTCACCGTCGCCAACGTGCTGCACGGGTCGGCGAACCCGATCGGTGGCAAGAACTCCGTCATCAAGCTGCGCTGGGGGAAAATGCGGCCGGAGGAGCTGCTCTTCGAGGGCGCGATGCCGGGCATCAAGTTCGCGCTCGGCGAGAACCCGAAGGACATGCGGCAGTTCGGGCAGACGGGCCCGCGCCGCTACCCGGTGACGCGGATGGGAGTCGAGTTCGTCATCCGCGACGCCTTCACGCGGGCAAAGGCGTACCAGGCGGAGTGGCAGGAGTTCGAGCGGCGCAAGGCGACAGGCGGCGACACGGTGCCGCCCGCGCGCAACCTGCAGCTCGAGCCGCTCGTCGAGGTCCTCGAGGGCAAGCGGCTCGTGCACGCGCACTGCTACCGCGCCGACGAGATCCTCATGCTGATCCGGCTCGCCGACGAGCTGGGCGTCAAGATCGCGACCTTCCAGCACGTGCTCGAGGGCTACAAGGTGGCGAAGGAAATCGCGGCCCATGGCGCCGGCGCGTCGACCTTCTCCGACTGGTGGGCCTACAAGGTCGAGGCGGAAGACGCCATCCCGCACAATGCGGCGTTGATGACGCGCAAGGGGGTGCTCGTCTCCGTCAATTCCGACAGCGCGGAGCATGCGCGGCGGCTCAACACCGAGGCTGCCAAGTCGATGCACTGGGGGGACCTCACGGAGGACGAGGCGCTCGCGCTCGTGACGATCAATCCGGCAAAGCAGCTGCGGATCGACAGCCGTGTGGGCTCGCTCGAGCCGGGCAAGGACGCCGACTTCGTCATCTGGAACCACCATCCGCTCAGCTCATACGCGATCGTCGAGCGCACCTACATCGACGGTCTACCGTACTACGACCGCCTCGTTGACGAGCGGCGCCTGACCGAGCTGCAGAAGGAGAAAACCACGCTCCTCGCGGCGGAAAAGAGCGAGCGCCGATCGCCGACCACGAGCGATCCGGACTCGCCGCGCACTCCCCGGAGCGCCACCGGCAGAAACGGCAACGGCGACGCGAATGCAGCCGCGGCGCACTCGCAACCCGAATCGTCGAACGGTCCGAGCGCGGCCGGCGACCAGACGCCTTCGCAGGCGGGGGGCCGGCAGGCTTCCAGCTCTCGCGAGCCGTCCAGTGTCTGGGCCATTGTGAATGCGCGCATCCATCCCGTGACGCGTCCCACGATTGAGCGCGGCACGATCGTGATTCGCGGCTCCAGGATCGAAGCGCTCGGCGCGGACGTCAGCGTGCCCGCCGGCGCCACGACGGTGGACGCAGGCGGCGCAGACGTGTACCCGGGCTGGATCAACGCCCGTACGACCATCGGCCTCTCGGAGCCCGGCCCGCGCGGGTTCGACGACGTGAGCGAGATGCTCGACTTCAACCCCCAGCTGCGCGCCATCGTCGCGTTCCAGTCGGACAGCGACACGATTCCCGTCGCGCGTGAGAACGGTGTGACCACGGTCGCGGTCTTCCCGTCCGGCGGCATCCTCGGCGGCCAGGTGGGCGTGGTGAACCTGGAAGGGTGGACGTGGGAGGAAAACGCGCTCAAGTCAAACGCCGGCATCACCCTCCAGTTTCCGACGATCGGCCGCGCGCCGGGCTTCGGGGGCGGTTTTGGCGGCCAGCGGGAAGACCGCAGTTACGACGAACTGAAGAAGGAGCGCGACGAACGGCTGGGGAGGCTCGCCAGGCTCCTCGACGACGCCCGCGCCTACGCGAAGGTGCCGAAGGAGCCGCGCCGCACCGACTGGGCGCTCGAGGCGCTGGTGCCCGTGGTCGAGGGTCGTCTCCCGCTCTTCACGGCGGCGAGCCGCGAACAGGACATCCGTGACGCGATCGCCTTCGCGGACCGCGTGAAGGTGCGCATCGTGATCACCGGAGGGCAGGAGGCGGCACTGGTGGCGCCGCTCCTGAAGGAGAAGAACATCCCGGTCATTCTCGGTCCGGTGCTGACGCTCCCCTCTCGCGAGGACATGTTCCACGCCGGGTCATACCAGGCCGCGGGAGAGCTGGCGAAGGCAGGCGTGAAGATCGCGTTCGCGACCGGCGACAACGCGAATGTCAGGCAGGTACCGTACAACGCGGCGCAGTCGGTCGCGTGGGGACTGCCGCGCGAAGAGGCGATCAGGGCGCTCACCATCAACGCGGCGGAGATTCTCGGCATCGCCAACCGCACCGGCAGCCTCGAGCCGGGCAAGGACGCGAACCTGTTCATCTCGCGCGGCGATCCACTCGAAGTCCGCACGCGCGTCACGACGGTCGTGATCGCGGGACGGAAGGTTGACCTCGGCAACAAGCACCAGGCGCTCTACGAGCGCTTCATGGCGCGACCGTAGCGATGGGAGGTGCAGACGTGTCCAGACGCATACTCAGCTTCGCCGCGATCGCGGCCGCCCTCGCGGCGGCGGCGCACGCCGACGTCCCTCGTGTCTATGCCATCCGCGGCGCGCGGATCGTGACCGCCGCGGGCGCCCCGATCGCGAGCGGCACGGTGGTGCTCCGGGACGGGTCCATCCAGTCGGCCGGGCCGGACGTGCAGCCTCCCGCCGACGCGCGCGTGATCGACGGCGCGGGCCTGACGGTCTATCCCGGCCTGATCGACATGGCGAACACTTCCGCGGTGACCATTCCGCAGGAGGAACAGCCGCGCGAGCTCCGCACCAGCGAAGAGCTGGAGCGCTGGAAGCGGGGACAGATCCTGCGGCCGCAGCTCGAGACCGCCGACTATGTCAAGCCGGACGCGCCCGACCTGCGCAAGCTGGCGTCGGCCGGCATCACGGCGGTGCTCGCCGCCCCGTCGGGGCAGGTCGTCCAGGGGCGCAGCGCCCTGATCAACGTCGCGGCCCCGGAGGAGGACCCCCAGATCGGCGGCGTCGCCGACCCGCGCGCGGGGCTTGTCGTCCTCAAGACACCCGTTGCGCTTCACGTGCAATTCACGCCGAGCCCCCGGCCCGGCGGCGCCTACCCGGCGTCCCTCATGGGTTCGATCGCGTTCGTGCGCCAGGCGTTCCTGGATGCGCAGCACCACCAGGCGGCGTCGGATCACTACGGGAGGATGAGAGGCGCAGGTCTCCCGCGCCCCGTCCGTGATCCGGCGCTCGAAGCGTTTGCGCCGGCGCTCAGTGGGCGCATGCCGGTCGCGTTCGAGGCCGGCGCCGCCCGGGAAATCCTGCGCGCGCTCGGCATCGCCGCGGAGTTCAAGCTCGATCCCATCATCGTCGGCGGGCTGGAGTCGGAACAGGTGCTGTCCGATCTCAAGGCCCGCGGCGCGCGGGTCATCTACTCGCTCAACTACCCGTCGCGGCCGAGGACGCTGGCGCCGGACGCTGACGAGCCGCTTCGAACGCTCCGCGAGCGCGCCGAGGCACCGAAGACGCCTGCCGCGCTGGAGAAGACAGGCGTGCTCTTCGCGTTCGGGTCGGCCGGGCTGCGCGAGCCAAAGGACTTCGTCAAGAACGCCGCGAAGGCGGTGCGGGAAGGGCTCGCGCCGGACGCGGCCGTGCGGGCGCTGACCATCAACGCCGCACGAGTGGCGGGAGTGGCGGACCGCCTCGGCTCCATCGAGCGCGGCAAGATCGCGAACCTGGTGGTCACTGAGGGAGACCTGTTCGACGAGAAGATGAAGGTGAAGCACGTCTTCATCGACGGGCGACCGGTGAACCTCGAAGAACCGGCGCCGGCGCGGGAAAGGAGAGACGCAGGGGGCACGGAGGGCGCGGTGCCCATTCACACCGCTTCGCTCCCCTCGACGCGCCCCTGATCGAGCCTGAGGATCCACTCGCCGATGGCGCGCACCTCTTCCTCGTCGTGGGATACGTAAACGACCGGGACCTGCAGGTCGTCGCGGACGCGCTGCAGGTACGGCACGATCCGCCGCCTCAGTGGCAGGTCGATCGAAGCCAGCGGTTCATCCATCAGCAGCACGTCCGGTGACGACATCAGCGCGCGGGCGAGCGCCACGCGCTGGCGCTCGCCGCCGGAGAGGTCTCCCACCGCGCGGTCGAGCAGGGGGCCGATCTCGAGCACCGCCGCCACGCGATCGAGCCCCGCGGCCGTCCCGCGGCCCGCGGCGTAGAGCACGTTGCGCCGGACGTTCATGTGCGGGAACAGCGCCAGGTCCTGCGGGACGTAACCCACGCGACGACGGTGCGGTGGCACGTCGACGCGCTCGGCGGACGAGAACAGCGTCCGCCCCGCAACCCTGATGTGCCCTCGATCCGGGCGCCGAAGTCCCGCGATCGCCTCCACGAGGGTGGTCTTCCCCGAGCCCGAGGGGCCGAAGAGCGCGAGGCTGCGCACCGAGGAAGACAGCGCCGCCTCGAGGCGGAAGCGCCCCTGCGTCAGCGCGATATCGAAGTCGAGGACCATGTCTCGAGCAGCCGGTTCGAGTAGAGCACCGCCGAAAACGACAGCGCCGCGGACACCGCGAGCAGGACCATCGCTTCCCGATCCATCCCCGTCTCGGCGTACATGTAGATAGCGGTCGAGAGGGTGCGCGTCCGGCCGGGAATGCTGCCCGCGACCATGATGGTCGCGCCGAACTCGCCGAGCGCCCTCGCGAACGCCAGCACCGCTCCGGCGACCAGGCTCCGGGTTGCCAGCGGCAGCGTGACGGTCAGGAACGCGCGAAACGGCGTCGCCCCCAGCGTCCACGCGATGTGCTCGTAACGGGCGTCTACGTGTTCGAAGCCGGCGCGCGCCGTGCGGACCAGCAGCGGCATCCCCATGAGCGCCATTGCGACGACCACCGCGCGCCACGTGAACACGACGTCGATGCCCACCCGCGCGAGCAGGCTGCCGATCGGCCCGCGCGGCGCGAGGAGTTGCAGCAGGATCAACCCTGTCGCCACCGGAGGCATCACCAGCGGCAGCGTAACGAGGGTTTCCACGAGCGCTTTGCCTCGAAACGTGCCGCGCGCGAGCCACCACGCCAGCGCGACGCCGAACGGCATCGCCAGCAGCGTCGCCCCCGCCGCGCACGCCAGCGTGAACGTGGAGAGTTGCAGAAGCTCGCCGCTCATGAGGATGGAGAAGGCGTGAAGCCGTGCTTCCGGAGGAGGCGCTGCCCCTGGCTCCCCTGCATGAACTCGACGAACCGGCGCGCGGCCTCAGGCCGATCCGACCGGCGCACCACGGCGGCGGCGTAGCGGATCGCCGGCGCGGTCGATCCCGAGACCAGGTACGCGACGGCGACGTCGGAGAACGCGGCGGCGTCCGTGCGGTACACGATGGCTGCGTCAGCGCCTCCCGCGGCGACGGCGGCCACCGCGGCGCGCACCGACCCGACCGGCACGATCTTCCCCTCCACGGCGTGCCAGAGACCTTCGCGTTCCAGCCAGGCCCGGGCGTAAACGCCGGCCGGAACGGCGCGCGGGTCACCAAGCGCGATCCGCCGCACGCCGGCCGACAGCAGCGGCGCCGCGCCGTCCCACCGCGCTGCGGGCCGCGCCGGGACCACGATCGCGAGGAGGTTGCCGGCGATGTCGGCCCGTGTGCCACTGGCGAGCGCGCCAGCGCGATCCACGTAGTCCATCTGCGCCTGGTCGGCGCTGACGAAGACGTCCACGGGCGCGCCGTGAACGATCTGGCGCGCGAGGACGTTGGAGGCGGCGAAATTGAACGTGACCGGCTGTCCGGTCGTGGACTGGAACGCCGCGCCGCACTCCGTCAGCGCTTCTTTCAGGCTCACGGCGGCCGAGACGAGGAGCGCACGGTCCCGCACTGCAGCGACGCCCGCTCCGGACAGGACGGCGGACGCGAGGACCGCCGCAAAGAGCTGTGGCCACACGGATAGGCAACTTAGTATGATTTCAATCGATATGGCAAACAGCTTTGTTCGAATGCTGTCGGTGCGGGACGCCGCGGCCCGGCTCGGCGTGAGCTATCCCACCATCAAGCAGTGGATCTACAAGGGGAGCGTGCGGACGATCCGCACGGAAGGGGGGCACCACCGGGTGCCAGAGAGCGAGGTCGATCGCCTGCTGCTCCGGCGCGGCGCCCCCGCGACGCCCGCCCCGCGCCGCCACGGGGGAACCGTCGTCGCGATCAGCGGCCGGAACCAGCTGCGCGGCACGATCGAAGAGGTCCGCGCCGACGGCGTGCTGGCGCAGGTCAAGCTGCGGATCGGCCAGCAGACGCTGACCGCCGTCATCACGCGCGACGCGGTCGAGGAACTGAAGCTCCGGCGCGGCGACGCCGCGGTGGCCATCGTGAAGGCCACCGAGGTCATGATCGCGCGCGAGCAGGAGTAGGCGCGGTTAACCCACCCGCTTGAGGACCACCACCGACCAGGGCTCGACCTTGATCTGGGTCAGCGAGTCGTACACGCGGTCGGTGCGCTGATCGTCCGGCGGCTGCAGCTCGTTGGTGTCCAGTACGACCGACCACCGGTTGCCCCACGCGCCGTTTGGCAGCACGAACTCGATCGCCTCCGAGTGCGCGTTGAAGAGCACGTAGAAGCTGTCGTCGACCACACGCTCGCCGCGGCTGTTCGTCGTCGGAATCCCCTCGCCGTTGAGGAACACGCCGATGCTCTTCGCGAATCCCTGTCGCCAGTGCTCCTCGGACATCTCCTCGCCGCCCGGCGTGAACCAGCCGATGTCGCTCACCTCGGAGCCGCGAATGGCGCGCCCCTGGAACCAGCGGCGGCGGCGGAACACCGCGTGCGTGTGGCGGAACTTCACCAGCGACCGCACGAACTCGAGCAGCGACTCGTCAGCGTGCTCCCAGTCGTACCAGGAGATCTCGTTGTCCTGGCAGTAGCCGTTGTTGTTCCCCTGCTGCGTGCGGCCGATCTCGTCGCCGCCGAGCAGCATCGGCACGCCCTGCGAGAGGAAGAGCGTCGCGAGGAAGTTGCGCGTCTGCCGCGCGCGGCGGGCGTCGATCTCCGGATCGTCGGTGGGTCCCTCGGCGCCCATGTTCCACGAGCGGTTGTGGCTCTCGCCGTCGCGGTTCTCCTCGCCGTTCGCCTCGTTGTGCTTCTCGTTGTAGGAGACCAGATCGCGCAGGGTGAACCCGTCGTGCGCGGTCACGAAATTGATCGAGGCGAACGGGCGGCGCCCCGTGCGCTCGTACAGGTCCGAGCTGCCGGTCAGACGGAACGCGAACTCGCCCATGGTCTGGTCCTGGGCGCGCCAGAAATCACGGACGGTGTCGCGATACTTCCCGTTCCACTCGGACCACTGCGGCGGGAAGTTGCCGACCTGGTACCCTCCCTCGCCGACGTCCCAGGGCTCCGCGATCAGCTTCACCTGGCTCACGATCGGGTCCTGCTGGATCAGATCGAAGAAGGCCGACAGCCGATCGACGTCGTGCAGCTCGCGCGCGAGCGTGGCGGCGAGATCGAACCGGAAGCCGTCCACGTGCATCTCGGTGACCCAGTACCGCAGGCTGTCCATGATCAGCTGCAGCACGTGCGGGTGCCGCATGTTCAGGCTGTTGCCGGTGCCGGTGTAGTCCAGGTAGAACCGCGGATTGTCCGCGACGAGGCGGTAATACGCCGCGTTGTCGATGCCCTTGAACGAGAGCATCGGCCCCATGTGGTTCCCTTCGGCGGTGTGATTGTAGACCACGTCGAGGATCACCTCGATGCCGGCGCGGTGCAGCTCCTTCACCATGGCCTTGAATTCCTGCACCTGGCGGCCGCGCTGGCCGCTCGACGAGTATTCCGCGTGCGGGGCGAGATAGCCGATCGAGTTGTACCCCCAGTAGTTCCTGAGCCCGCGCTCGGTCAGGTGTGCGTCGTGGACGAAGTGGTGGACCGGCAGCAGCTCCACGGCGGTCACCCCGAGCTTCAGCAGGTAGTCAATCGCGGCGGGATGCGAGAGGCCTGCGTACGATCCCCGCAGTTCCTCCGGAATGTCCGGATGGCGCATCGTGAACCCTTTGACGTGCGTCTCGTACACCACCGTCTTGTGCCATCCGGTCTTCGGCGGGCGATCGTTGCCCCAATCGAAGTACGGGCTGATGACGACCGAGCGGGGCGTCGACGCGGCGCTGTCGTCGGTGTTCGGCGGACCGTCGGGATCGTCGAAGTTGTACGGGAAGATCGACTGGTTCCAGGTGATCTCCCCTTCAATCGATTTCGCGTACGGATCAAGGAGCAGCTTCGAGGGGTTGCAGCGTTGGCCGCGTTCGAGGGCCCAGGGGCCGTGCACGCGAAAGCCGTAACGCTGGCCGGGACTCACCGTCGGCACGTAGCCGTGCCAGCAGTACGTGGTCATCTCCGGGAGGTCGATTCGGGTCTCCTTCCCCTCGTCGTCGAACAGGCAGAGTTCCACGCGCTCGGCCACTTCCGAGAACACCGAAAAATTGGTGCCGCTGCCGTCGTAGTTCGCGCCGAGCGGATACGGAGTGCCGGGCCAGATCTCCAGTTTCGGCTCGGACCGCCCGGCGCGGCGCTTCGGCCGGCTGGCGCTCGGCTTGTCCTGCTCGTGCTCCTGCTTGTCTTGCTTGTCTTGCGCTGCAAGGGGTGTCACTCGCGTTGCCCTCCCGGCACGACTTACGGATGAGTCTTGCTGCCGAACCTCAATAAGGCAATTCGTGTGCCCGCGAACAGTGTCCCCTAATGGCCCGTACATGATGAGCCGGATGCCACTTTGACAGCGCGGGCGGCAGTCCGCTACGCTGTTGGGGCAGTGCAGCGGCAGGTTCACCCTCACCGGCATCATCATCCCGCTTCGGCGGGCTGGTGGGGCTCCGCGCACGCGCTCCGACATTAGGCGTTTCGCGCCAGCAAAAGCCCTCTTCCAGCCCTGCCGGGACCTCCCGTCAGGGCTTTTGTGTTTCTATGGCCATGGATTTCACGAAACTGTCCGGTCTCGTCCCCGCCGTTGTCCAGGACGATGCGACGAACGAAGTGCTGATGGTGGGCTTCATGAACGCGGAGGCCCTTGCCCGCACGCGGGCCAGCGGGTTCGTCACCTTCTTCAGCCGGACGCGCAACGCCCTCTGGACGAAGGGGGAGACCTCCGGCAACCGTCTGCGGGTGATACGGCTGCTCGTCGATTGTGACGAGGACACGCTGCTGGTGCGCGTCGAGCGCCTCGGCGATGGGAACGTCTGCCACACCGGTTCGCGGTCCTGTTTCTCCACGGAGCTGCCATGAAGCTGAGGCTCGGAATCCCGAAGGGCTCGCTGCAGGATGCCACCGTGCAGCTCTTCGCGCGGGCGGGTTACAACATCTACGTTGGCCCACGCTCGTACTTTCCCGCGATCGACGACCCGTCGATCGAGTGCATGCTGATCCGCGCGCAGGAGATGGCGCGTTACGTGTCCGACGGCGTGCTCGACGCGGGCCTGACGGGCGCGGATTGGGTGACCGAGTTCCGGGCGTCGCGGGGTGGGGAGCCCGCGGGTATCGAGCCGGTCTGCGACCTGGTGTACGCGAAGCAAAGCTTCGGGAAGGTCCGCTGGGTGCTCGCGGTGCCGGAGGAGTCTCCCTTCCGGCGCCCCGAGGATCTAGAGGGCCGGACGGTGGCGACAGAGCTGGTGCGCGCGACCCACGCGTACTTCGCGGCGCGGCGCATCTCCGTGAACGTCGAGTTCTCGTGGGGCGCCACGGAGGTGAAGCCACCGGTGCTGGCCGACGCCATCGTCGAAGTGACGGAGACCGGGTCGTCGCTGCGCGCCAACCGCCTGCGGATCATCGACACCGTGCTCGAATCCAACACGCAGTTGATCGCGAACGCCGCCGCGCTCGGCGACGACTGGAAGCGCGCTCGCATCGAGCACCTCGCCCTGCTCCTCGGCGCGGCCATCGCGGCGCAGGGGCGCGTAGGCGTGATGCTCAACGTCCGCCGCGAGGACCTGCCGGGTGTCCTCGATCTCCTGCCCGCGCTCAGGAGGCCGACGATCTCACCGCTCAGTGAGGACGGCTGGGTGGCGGTGAACACCGTGCTCGAGGAGCACACGGCCCGCGAGCTCATCCCGCGCCTCAAGCTGGCGCGCGCCGAAGGGATCGTCGAGTATCCCCTCAACAAGATTGTGGTGTGACGTGAGAGTGATCGGATCGGACAACGCGGCCGCGCTCGCGCGGTTGATCGGAGCGGGCCGGGCAGCGGATGAGCGAATCGCCCGGCGCGTGCGGCGGATTGTCGCCGACGTGCGCCGGCGCGGGGATGCCGCCCTGCGCGCGTACGCGACGGCGCTCGACGGGCTCCCGCCGGGAACGCCGCTCCTCCTTGATCGCACCGCCATCGTCGCGGGAAGCCGGGGGATCGCCGCGGACCTCCGGCGCGCCATCGCGCTGGCGGCGTCCCACGTCGAACGCGTCGCCCGCGCGTCGCTGCCGTCTCCCCGCACGGTGCGCGTGGCTGCCGGCGTCCGCGTGGAGCTGCGGACCCAGCCGCTTGCGCGCGTCGGGTGCTACGTCCCCGGCGGGCGGCATCCCCTCGTGTCATCGCTCCTCATGACCGCCATCCCCGCGCGGGTCGCCGGCGTGCGGGACATCACGGTCGCGTGCCCGAGGCCGGTGCCGGCGGTGCTCTGCGCGGCCAGGCTCGCCGGCGTCAGCCGGGTGTTGCGCGCCGGCGGCGCGCAGGCGATCGCGGCGTTGGCGTACGGCACGGCGACGGTGCCGCGCGTGGACAAGATCGCGGGCCCCGGCAACGCGTACGTGTCCGCGGCGAAAGCGCTCGTGGCGCCTGACTGCGCGATCGATTTCCACGCGGGGCCGACCGAGCTGGTAATGATCGCCAGCCGCGCGGATGCGGGAGCGATCGCCGCCGACCTGGTCGCGCAGGCGGAGCACGACCCCGCGGCGCGCGCGATTTTGCTTACGACGAGCCGCGCGCTGGCGCGGGAGGTGGCCGCCCGCGTCGCGGCGCTCGCGCGCCCGTTCGGCGCCGCCGCGGTGAGCGTGCGCCGCAACGGCGCCGCCGTTGTCACGCGCTCGCTCGACGAGGCAATCCGGATCGCCGATCGGATCGCGCCGGAACATCTCTGGTGCGAAGACGACCGCGTCGCGGCCGCGGTCCGGAATGCCGGGACCATCTTCGTCGGCGCCGCAAGCATCCCCGCGCTCGGCGACTACGTCACGGGATCGAACCACGTGCTGCCGACCGCGGGCGCGGCGAGGGCGCGCGGCGGGCTGAGCGCGGCTGACTTCGTGAAGACCATCAGCGTCCAGCGCGTGACCCGCCGCGGGCTGGCGGCGTTGCGTGGCCCGGGCACGCTCCTCGCGCGCGCCGAGGGGCTGGAGGCGCACGCGCGCTCGATCGAGGAAGAGAGATGACCGCCTACGAACGCCCACCCGATCGCCCCGGGCTGCGCCTGCACCTGAACGAGAATACGGCCGGGTGCTCACCGCAGGTGCTGCAGCGTCTCCGCTCCCTCGGCGCGAGCCGCACCGGTTTCTATCCTGATTACGGTCCGGCGCGCGAGGCCGCGGCGCGGTGGTTCGGCGTGCGCGGGGACCAGATGATCCTGACCAACGGCCTCGACGAGGGGCTGTTCGCGGCGGCCATCCTGGCGTTGCGCGGCCGCGCCGACGGCGAGGCGATCGTCGTCGATCCGGCATTCGAGGTGTATCCGGCCATCGTCGAGGCGTTGGCAGGCACGGTCGTGCGTGTGCGGTTCCGGCCAGGGTTCGTGCTGGAGGCCGGCGACGTGCTGTCGGCCGTCACGGCGCGCACCCGCCTGGTCTTCCTCAACGATCCGCACAACCCGAGCGGCGCGCGGATCCCGTACCCGACAATCCGCGCAATCGCGCGCGGCGCGCCGCACGCCATCGTCTTTCTCGACGAGGCGTACGCGGAGTTCGCGGCCGAGAGTTTCATCGACGAAGCGGTCAGCGCCTTCGCAAACGTCATCGTCGGCCGGACATTCGCGAAGGCCTACGGTCTCGCCGGTCTGCGTCTCGGTGCCGTGATCGCGGCGCCGCCGCTCATCGAGGCCCTCGCCGGGATCGTGCCGCCGTACAGCGTCAACGTCTATGCCGCCGAAGCGCTGACCGCCGCGCTGGCCGACCGCGCGTACATCGACGCCTATGTCGCGGAAGCAGCAGCCTCCCGCCAGATGCTGCGCGACTTCTGCGCCAGCCGGTCGCTCGACGCGTTTCCGAGCGCCGCGAACTTCGTCCTGATCCGCGTCGGGCCGGGGGCGGCCGCGGTTGCCGCCGTCATGGCGCAACGCGGCGTCCTCGTGCGCGACCGATCGGACCAGCCTGTCTGCGACGGTTGCATCCGAATCACCGCAGGGTGGCTGGCCGATACGCGGACGGCGCTGGGAGCGCTGGAGGAGGCGCTGTGCGCCGCGCGGTGATGGAGCGGCGCACGTCGGAGACGCGAATCGCGATCCGCCTCGCGATCGACGGCCGGGGCCGTTACCAGGTCGCGACCGGGATCCGGTTTCTCGACCACATGCTGGAACTGGTCGCGCGGCACGGGGCGTTCGACCTCGCCCTGCGCGCCGAGGGAGACCTCGACGTGGATCAGCACCACACCGTGGAAGACACCGGCATCGCGCTCGGCGAGGCCTTCTCGAAAGCCCTTGGCACGCGCCGTGGCATCAACCGCGCCGGTTACTTCATCATGCCGATGGATGAAGCGCTGGCGGTGGCAGCGATCGACCTCGGCGGCCGCGCCCACGCCGTGATCGATGTGCGGCCCGGGGCGGCGCGCCTCGGCGATCTTCAGGCCGAACTGATTCCCGATTTCTTCCTGGGCTTCGCGCAGGGAGCGCGCGCCAACGTTCACCTCAAGGTGCTGCAGGGGCGATCCAGCCACCACCGCGTCGAGGCGATCTTCAAGGCGTTCGCGCGCGCCCTCCGCATGGCGTGCTCGCGTGACGCGCGGCTCAAGCGCGCCATGCCTTCCACCAAGGGGCTCCTGTGAAGGCCGCGCTCATCGACTACGGCGCCGGCAACCTCGCCTCGGTCCGAAAGGCGCTCCGGCGCGTCGGGTTCGAAGTCGAGTGCGTGGCCGCCACCTCGGACCTCGCCGGATGTGCCGCTCTGGTGCTGCCGGGCGTGGGCCACTTCTCGGCCACGCGGCCGCTGCAGGGGGCGTTTCGCCAGGCCATTCTCGATCGGCTCGAACACGGCATGCCGCTCCTCGGCATCTGCCTCGGGCTGCAGTGGCTGTTCGAGGGAAGCGACGAGGCGCCGGACGTCCCGGGACTCGGCGTGCTGGCCGGCCGTTGCTTCCGCCTGCGCGGCGACGTCAAGGTGCCGCACGTGGGATGGAACACGCTCGAGAAGACGCGCGAATCACGCCTGCTGCAGGGCATCGAGCGGGCGGCCGTGTACTTCACACACACGTTCGCGGCCCCCGTCACCGCCGAGTGCGCCGCCACGACCACCCACGGCCTCCGATTTTCCAGCGTCGTCGAGCGGGGCGCCGTGTTCGGCGTGCAGTGGCATCCGGAGAAGTCGGGCGAGGCGGGGCTCGCGACGCTGCGCAACTTCGCGGACGTGGTGTCGTCATGCTGATGCGGCGCCTGATCGCCTGCCTCGATGTTCGCGACGGCGCGATCGTCAAGGGGGTCCGCTTCGAGTCGCTCCGTGACGCAGGCGACCCGGCGGCGCGCGCGCGCCAGTACTACGAGGACGGCGCCGACGAGCTCGTCATCCTCGACGTGAACGCCACCACGGAGGGGCGCGTCGCGCGGGAACGCACCGTGGCAACGGTCGCCGACGAGATTTTCGTCCCGCTCGCCGTCGGCGGCGGCATTACCTCTCTCGACGATGCGTCGGCGATGTTCGAGGCGGGTGCCGATAAGGTCTGCATCAACACCGCGGCGGTGGCGGATCCGGCGCTGATCGGCACCATCGCGCGGCGATACGGCACGCAGGCGGTCGTTGTGTCGATCGATGCGAAACGCACGGGGGCTGGTTACGAGGTCTTTGTGCGCAGCGGTCGGGACGCGACAGGGCGGGACGCCGTCGAGTGGGCACGTGAGGCCGCGGACCGCGGTGCCGGCGAGCTGCTCGTCACCGCCATCGATCGCGACGGTACGCGCGAAGGCTTCGACTGCGAGCTGACCTCGAACGTCTCGTCCGCGGTGGCCATCCCCGTGATCGCATCGGGAGGCGCCGGGGCGCCAGAGCACTTCATCGAGGTCTTCACGAGGGGACGGGCGGATGCGGCGCTCGCCGCGTCGGTCTTCCACTACGGCGACCACCCGGTGGCGTCTTTGAAGGCGCGCCTCGCCGCCGCCGGCATCCCGACGCGATGCTGATCCCCGCGATCGACCTGCAGGGCGGGCGCGTCGTCCAGCTCGTTCAGGGGGAACGCCTCGCGCTCGCGTTCGACGAGCTGGACGAGTGGCTCGCGCGCTTCGCGGCGTACCCGCTCGTCCAGGTGATCGATCTCGATGCCGCGATGGGCCGCGGCAACAACGACGCGCTGCTGCGCCGCGCCTGTGCGGCCCTTCCCTGCCGGGTGGGGGGCGGCGTACGAAGCGTGGAGCGCGGTCGCGAGCTGCTGCGTGCCGGCGCGCGGGAAGTCATCGTGGGGTCCGCCCTCTTCGCCGGTGATCGGGTGAACGTGTCGTTTGCCGCCGAGGTGGCGCGCGCGCTGGGGCGCGAGCCCCTCGTGGCGGCGGTTGACAGCCGTGACGGACGGGTCACGCTGCACGGCTGGAGAGTCACGCTCGAACTTCTGGCGCTCGACGCGGTCCGTGCGCTCGAGCCCTTCGTCGGGGGGTTTCTCCAGACCATCGTCGAGCGCGAGGGGCTGATGGGTGGCATCGACCTGGACGCGGTGCGCGCGATCCGGGGCGCGACGGACCGCCGCGTCACGGTGGCCGGCGGCATCCGCAGCCGCGAAGAGATTCAGCTGCTCCACGACATGGGGGTGGATGCCGTCGTCGGGATGGCGCTCTACACAGGAAAAATCGACATTCCCCGCGAACGGACATGAACCTTTGCGCCGGCCGTCCCGTCTATGGGCTGAGGAGGCAACATGACCCGTTTCATCGCGGCGGCGGCTCTCATCGCGGGGTTCGTCGCAGCCCCGGCGCAAGCCGGCGCGCAGGAGAAGGAAACCGAGCGGGTGGACCGGACCATCCCGTTCGCACCCGGCGGCACCCTCAAGCTGAAGAACTTCTCGGGAGACATCCGGATTACCGGCACCAGTGAGGGCCAGGTGGTCATCGCCGCGGTGCGGCGGGCCACACGCGAGCGGCTCGATGCCATCAAGCTCGACATCCAGGCCGGAGACCGCGAGATCGCGATCGACGCCAACCGGCGCGAGAGCGTGTGGAAGAACCGCAACGACAACGTCGTGGAAACCGAGTTCGACATCCGCGTCCCGGCGGACACCCGGCTCGACATCGACGCGTTCTCGAGTCCCATCCAGGTGACGGGCGTGACCGGCCGCCAGAAGGTCAAGACTTTCTCCGGTGAGATCACGGTTCGAGGCGCGGCCGCGTCGCTCGACCTTCACAGCTTCAGCGGCCGCGTCGATCTTCAGTTGGTGGATACCACCGCCGCGCCCGAACTGCAGGTCGAGACGTTCAGCGGCGACATCGTCGCCGAAATGCCCGAGGCGTCTTCAGGCAACGTCCGCTTCAACTCGTTCAGCGGAGGGCTGAAGAGCGACCTGCCCCTGACACTCGAGAGCGGGGACCAGCGCAACCTGCGCGCGCGCCTGAACAACGGCGGCGCCGAGATGCGTTTCAAGACCTTCTCGGGGGACGTCCGCCTGACGCGAAACTGACGTCGGGCTGACGGGTCGCCAGCCCCTGCGTCCCCTGCTGTTCCAGCGGTTGCCACCACTCGCGATGAGATAGGCTCTTCTGCATGGGAAGGGGCTTCATCGCGGGCCTCGCGATCGCCTGCGGATTGACAGCGGCCTGCACCAGGCCGGCCCGGAACGCCTTCTCCACCGACCGTGCCCGCGAGCACGTCCGGATGCTCGCGGGAACCATCGGTTCCCGCCCTGCCGGCTCCGAAGCCAACGAAGGCGCACGGGTTTATGTCGTTGAACAGCTGCGCGCGCTCGGGTTCGAGGTGCGCGTGCAGTCCGCCGACGGCCGCCGCCCTGAACTCGGCCTGACGGCGCGCGTTCACAACGTCATCGCCACGAAAGAAGGCTCGCGACGCGACGCCCTCGCAATCGTCTCGCACTACGACAGCTCGCCGCACGGCCCCGGCGCCGCCGACGCCGCCCTCGGCGTGGCCGTGGCCCTTGAAGCGGCTCGCGTACTCCTGCAGCAGCCAACGCGGCACACGCTGGCGGTGCTCGTGACCGATGGCGAGGAGCTCGGGTTGCTCGGCGCCGCGGCGCTCACGGCGGATCCGGTTGCGCGCAGGCTCGCGGCGTACGTGAACCTCGAGGCCGTCGGTTCCGCCGGACCTGTCCAGCTGTTCGAAACCGGACCGGGGAACAGCTGGATCGTTGACGCGTGGGCACGCGCGGCGCCGGAACCGCGGGGCGGCTCGCTCGGTACCGAGATTTACCGGCGCCTGCCGAACGACACCGACTTCTCGATCTTCAAGCGCCTCGGCGTGCCGGGTCTGAACTTCGCGCCGATCCTCGACGGCTACGCCTATCACACCCCGCGGGACACACCCGAGCGTCTCTCGACGCGCACGATCGATCACGCCGGCCAGACCGTCGTAGGGGTTGTGCGCGAGCTCGACGCGGCGGACCTGTCGCGACGCACGCTCGACCAGGCCACGTACTTCGACCTCGCCGGATGGACCGCGTTCGCCTTCCGCCCGGCGATCGCCGCGTGGATCGTTGCGCTCGCGCTCGCGCTCGGACTGCTGGCGTGGTTCAAGTCGCTCCGCGCCGTGATCCCCACGGTCGGCGGTGCGCGCTTTCTGCTGACGGTTCTCTGGTCACTCCTCGGCGCAATGCTCGTGCTCATCTCGATGATCGCGGCGGCGTGGCTGCTTCGCGAGTCGCGCGAGGTGTATCACCCGTGGTACGCGAGACCGAACCGTCTCTTTGCGCTGATCGGGTCCATGGGCCTGCTGGCCGGCTGGTTCGCGGCCCGGATCGGCGCGCTGTTTCCGCACCGCGTCCGCGGCACGCGGCACCCCGTGCTCGCGTGGGCCGTCACGCTGCCGCTGTGGGTGGTGCTCGCCACGGCGTTGGCGTACGCCGCGCCCACAGCCGCGTACCTTTTCACCGTGCCGCTGCTCGTTTCGGCTGTTCTTCTTCTGGTGGCACCTCTGTCGCGCACTCTGGTTGTGCGGCTCGTCTCGCTGGTGGCGTTCGCGTTCACTCTGGCGCTGTGGGGACCGCCGCTCTACCAGGTGCTGCACCTCGCCATCGGCAGGTTCGGACACCTTCCCGTCGTGACCCCGTTCTGGGTCTATGCGGCGCTCATGTTCGTCGGCGCGCTCGTGATGGCGCCGCCTCTGCTCGCCGCCTTGACCGGCGGGCCAATCCGCAGGCCCGCCTGGACGACGGCTCTCGTGTTCGTCGTCGTCGTCGTCTGTGTCGGGCTCGCATACTCGGCGCCCGCCTACACCGAGCGCGAGCCACTGCGGCGTGTCGTTCAGTACGCGCAGGACAGCACGGGAAGCGGCGGGTACTGGCAGGTCGGTTCCGTCGAGCCGGGGCTCGATCTCCACGCTCCGGCTGCGGAGTGGATGCCGCTGAACGGTTCGCTGCCGCTCTCGCTGCCCACCCGTCGGCTGCCGCACCCGTTTGTCTTCTACCGGCGCGCCACGGAGGCGCCCGAGATTCCCGGGCGGGCGACGCTCCGCACGACGGCGCACGATGACGTCGTGGAGTTCACGATCTCCGTCGTCCCATCGGTTCGCGGGCTGACCGCGTCATTCGTGATGCCGCCCGGCATGACGCCTGTCCGCGCGAACATTCCCGGCATCCTCCGCGCGGGCCAGTGGACCGCCAGTTTTGCCGCGGTTCCGCTCGAGGGCGCCGCGTTCCACGCCTACGTGCCGACGCGTGACGCGCCCCGGCTCGCGGACGTGCGCGTATTGATACGGTCGCCGCGACTGCCGGGCGGCTCCGGCTGGCAGGGGCTCCCGCCGTGGCTGCCGCAGGACCGGACTGTCTGGTCTGCGGAAGCGCGATTCATCGTGCAGCCGCTTCCTGAGGTTGGCCCGCCGCGCTAAACTGACGCGCCATGCTCGAGCGGCTCGGCCTGCATCGGCGGGAACTCCGCGCGTGGGCGATGTACGACTGGGCGAACTCGGCTGTCCAGACGACGACCATCGGGGCCATCTTCCCCATCTACTTTCAGCGGGAGGTCGCGGCCGGGCTCGGCGGATCGGTGGCGACCGCGCGCTTCGCGTGGGCCACGACGATCGCGATCCTGATCGTCGCGATCGTGGCGCCCGTGCTCGGCGCGATCGCCGACTACGCCGGGGTCAGGAAGAAGATGCTCGCCGCCTTCATGGCGTTCGGCGCGGCGGCCGCTGGCGCGATGTACGGCATCGGACGCGGCGACTGGCTGTTCGCGCTCGTGCTGTTCGTCGGCGCGAACGTGGGCGTTGCCGGCAGCATCGTGTTCTACGAGTCGCTCCTGCCGCACATTGCGTCGCAGCACGAGCTGGACCGGGTCTCTTCTGCCGGCTACGCGATCGGGTATCTCGGCGGGGGCGTGCTCCTCGCCGTCAACGTGCTGATGATTCAGCGGCCATCATGGTTCGGACTGGCGGACGCCGGGGCCGCCACGCGAGTGTCGCTCGCCAGCGTGGCGGTATGGTGGCTGGTGTTCTCGATTCCGCTGTTTCGCGTCGTGCCGGAGCCGCCGCGGCTGCTCGAGGCGGGCGAGACGGGCGGCGAGAAGCCGGTCGTTGCCGCGTTCCGCCGGCTCGGGGCAACGCTTCGCGAGCTTCGCGCGTACCGCCAGGCGTTCCTCCTCCTGCTCGCGTTCCTGCTCTACAACGACGGCATCCAGACGTTCATCAGAATGGCCGCGATCTACGGCACCGAGATCGGACTCGGCCAGGGGGCGATCACCGGCGCCTTTCTGCTGGTGCAGTTCGTCGGCGTGCCGTTCGCGTTCCTCTTCGGCATGCTGGCCGGCCGCATTGGCGCCAAGCCTGCCGTGTTCCTGGGGCTCGCGGTCTACTCCGTCGTCACGTTGATGGCTTACCGGCTCAACACGGCAACGCAGTTCTTCACGCTCGCGCTGCTCGTGGGCATGGTGCAGGGAGGCACGCAGGCGCTCAGCCGGTCGATGTTCGCCGCCATGATCCCGCGCGAGCGATCCTCGGAGTTCTTCTCGTTCTTCGGCGTATTCGAGCGGTACGCCGGCGTGCTCGGACCCGCGATCTTCGCGTGGACGGTTTCGCGGACCGGATCCAGCCGCAGCGCGGTGCTGGCCGTGCTCGCCTTCTTCGTCGTCGGAGCGCTGCTGCTCGCCCGCGTGGACGTCGAGGAGGGGACGCGCGCCGCGCGGGCCGCCGAGCAGCAGACCCACGCCGGATAGCACACCCATGCGCCTGTCGGTCCTCGCGAAGGGATTCACGCTGAAAGCCGCCGCCGGCGACCCGGACATCACGCTGGTCACCGAGGACAGCCGAAAGGTGCGTCCCGGATCGCTGTTCATCGCGGTCAAGGGCACCGCCCGGGACGGCCACGACTTCGTTCGTGAGGCGCTCGACCGCGGGGCCGCCGCAGTGGCCGTCGAACGGCCCGACGTCGTCCCGCCCGGTACGGCCCACGTCATCTTTCCAGAGTCCTCCGCGGATCAGACGCTCGCCATGCTCGCGGCGCGGTTCCACGGTAACCCCGCCGAGGGCCTGTCGCTCGTCGGCTTCACCGGCACCTTCGGCAAGACCACCACGAGCGACATCCTGCGCGCGCTGTTCGAGGCGGCGGGACGCAAGCCGGCGGTGATCGGCTCGCTCGGCGTGCGGTTCCGCGACTTCCAGGATCCCGGCGACGGCCTGACGACGCCCGCCGCGCCCCAACTGCAGGAATGGCTGGCCGCGCTCAGGCGCCACGGCGCGGAGACGGTCGTCATGGAGGTCACGAGCCACGCGCTGCGACTGCGCCGCGTGGCCGGGCTGCGGTTCGACGGTGGGTTGCTCGCCCCGATCCTTCCGGGTGAGCACACCGACTTCCACCGCAGTTACGACGACTACGTCGGGGCGAAGCGGCTCTTCCTCGGCTATCTCAAACCGGAAGGGGTGCTCGCCTACGACGCCGACAACCGCGCCGCGCGGCAACTCGCCGCGGAGGCGGCCGTGTCCACCAAAGCCGGCTTCACGTTCAGGCGCGGCGGCAACGGTCTGCTCGAGATCCGGGACGTGGCGCTTGACGATCGCGGCGCCGAGTTCCTGGCCGGATCGGACCGCATCCGGAGCGCGTTGCTCGGCCGGCCGAACGTGCGCAACGCTGCGCTCGCGCTGGCCTACGCGCTCGCGTCCGGAGTTCCGGTGGAGACGGCCCGATCGGTGCTGGGACAGATGAAGGCGCTGCCGCGTCGCATGGAGCGGCTCGACCTCTTCGGGCGGACAGTGCTCGACGATACCTCCGGCCATCCGGAGAGCCTCGCGGCGGTATTCGAGGTGGCGCCGTTGCTCCCGCGCGAGCGGCTGGTCGTCGCGTGGGCGATACGCGGCAATCGCGGCGCCGACGTCAACCGCGCGATGGCGTTCGCGCTGGCTGACCTGACTACGCTGCACGGCGCCGACGAGTTGCTCGTCACCGCGTCGTCCGATCAGACGGAGCCGAAGGATCGCGCCAGGCCGGAGGAGGTGGACGCCGTTCGGGCGGCGCTGCAGCTGCGCGGCCGGCGGCATGCGTTCCACGAGACGCTCGAAGACGCAATGGAAGCCGTCGCGGCGGCGTCGCGCGCCGGCGACCTGGTCGTGCTCATCGGCGCGCAGGGGATGAACGAAGGGAGCCGCCTCTTTCGCGACGCGCTGTCAGTAGCCCGTTGAAGAGGGGGCGCGGTCCGCGAGGAACGTCTGCACGAAGAAGGCCCACGCGGAGAACAGGAAGTCCTGCGTCGGACGCCTCGACCCGATGAAGTGCCCCTCGTCCTGAACGATCATGACCCACAGCGGCTTGCCGTTCTTCTCGACGGCGGCGGCCATCTGCTCGGCCTGGGCGACCGGCACGCGCGTGTCGTTCTTCCCATGGGCGATGAACAGCGGCTGGTTGAGCGCGGCCGCGTGGTTCAGCGGCGCGATCTTCTCGAGAAACGCGCGCACCTGGGGGTCGCGCTCGTCCCCGTACTCCTGCCGCCGGAGGCCCTGGCCTTCGGGCGCCGTCCGCTCGATGTCGGTCACGAGGTTCGAGATTGCCGACCCGGCAAACGCGCAGCGGATGCGGTCGGGATACGTCGTCGCCACCGCGTAGGTCATGTAGCCGCCGAAGCTGGCGCCGGTCACCATCACGCGCGACGCATCGAGGTCCGGCTGCGTGCCAATCCAGTCGAGCAGCGCGCCGACGTCCTTCACCGGCGCCTCGCGATTCAGCCCGTCATCCGCCTTCAGGAACGACTTGCCGAATCCGGTCGAGCCACGCACGTTCGGATAGATGATCGCGACCCCCAGCTCGTTGACGAAGTAGTTGCTGAAGCCGAGGAAGCGCGGCCGCTCCTGCTGCGCGGGCCCGCCGTGGATGTTGATCATGACCGGCCGCGGGCCGGTGAACCGCGCGGGCGGGCGATAGAGGAAGCCGGTGATGGACGTGCCGTCAAAGCTCTTCCAGCGAACCAGCTGCGCCGCCGGCAGCTCGTCCCCGTTCATCCCGTTCAGCTCGCCCCTGGTCCAGCGGGACACGGACCCGGTCGAGAGGTCGATCGAGAACACGTCGCGAGGATGGCGCGACGAGACGACGTCGAAGGCGATCTCCTGCGCGCCGGGACGGAACCTCGCCGAGAGAATCGAGCCCGCAGGCAGGCCCTGCAGTGGCCGCTCGCGGCCCGCCGCCGCGTCGTACACGTGCAAGGTCCCGACACCCTCCTCGTTGGCGGTGAAGGCGAGCAGCCGTCCGTCAGAAGAGACGCTGAGCGACTCCACGTCGCCGCGCGCCGTGATGGCAATCGACGCGACCCGGCCGCTCGCAGTGTCCACGCGGACGACGCGCAGGAACTCGGCGCCCGCGTCGTTCGTCGCATAGACCGTTCCGGCGTCAGCGCCGAAGGCGGCGGTGCCCGTCAGCGACGGAGCCTCCGACAGCTTCAGTTCCCGCATCGCGCCGGATTTCGCGTCCACCAACCAGAGGCGGGTTTCGTTCGTCGAGATGTCCTGACGCGCGAGCAGCGCGGTGCCGTCCGGTGACCAATCGAGGACCTGCCACTGCCCTTTCACTTCCGCGAGCAGGCGGCTGCTCCCCCGCTCGTCCGGGTTCATCACGTGGATGTCCCGATCCGCCGCACTCCGTCTCGTCGAGGTGAACGCCACCAACGTCCCGTCGCGCGACCAGACGGGAAATTCGTTGCGCGACTCTCCCGTGGTGAGCTGAATGGTTCGAGCCGTCGCGAGATCGTAGAGGAACAGGTGTTGACGCTCGCGTCCCCTCGCGGTGTCACGCACGTACACGAAGGATCGGCCATCGGGGCGAGCGGACGCTACCGCGTCGGCGGGCTGCGTGTACGCGATGCCGTCCGGAACGAACGTGAGCTGCGATCGCGCGCCCCCCGGCGTCGACACGCGGTGGATCTGATACACGGGGCCGAAGCGTGTGGAGATCAACATCTCCCGCGATGCGCCGATCCACGACAACGAGGCCGCCTGCCGGTTTTCGCTATAAGCGGAAATCGCCGCGAGTACCGACTCGGGGATCGGCGGTATGCCCTTGACCATGAGGTTCTCGGGGGGCTTGAGGAACCCGTCGGGCTCTTGGGCCGCCGCAGCCGTAGCCGTGAGGACCAGGAGAAGCGCCGCCATGCGCAGATGACGCATATTGGTCCTTTGTCAGGATGAAAACAGATCTCTTGATTATACTGCCGGCATGCGCATGGTCCTCGCCGGCGCGACTGGATTTCTGGGCGCGCCGCTCGCGCGGGTGCTCCGCGCCGACGGGCACGATGTGGTTGTTCTCACGCGCCAGCGGAGAGCGGAGTCCGGCGCCGTGCGATGGCAACCGGACGGCGGAACGGGTGAGTGGGCGGCGGCCGTCGACGGCGCCGACGCGGTCGTCAATCTCGCCGGAGAACCGATCGCGGCGCGGCGCTGGACCGCGGCGCAGAAGCAGCGCATCCGTCAGAGCCGCGTGCTCGCGACACGAAGCCTCGTCGCGGCGATTCACAAAGCGACGCGCGCGCCGTGGCTCCTCGTCAGCGGGTCCGGCATCGGGTACTACGGCGCGCGCGGAAGCGAGATCGTCACCGAGGAGTCAGGGCCCGGGTCCGACTTCCTCGCCGAGGTGTCGCGCGCGTGGGAGGTGGAGGCGACCGCGGCCGAGCGCGCCGGGACCCGTGTCGTGCTCGTCCGCACGGGTCTCGTGCTCGAGCGCGACGGCGGCGCGCTCAAAGAGATGATCCGGCCCTTCAAGCTGTTCGCGGGCGGCCCGCTGGGATCTGGGCGGCAGTACATGCCGTGGATACACCGGGAGGACTGGATCGCGCTCGTCCGCTTCCTGCTGCACCACGAGGGAGCGCGCGGGGCGGTCAACGCCGCCGCGCCCGCGCCGGTGACCAACGAGGAGTTCACGCGCGCGCTCGGGCGCGCGATGCACCGTCCCGCGTTCCTCCGCGCCCCCGCGTTCGCGCTCAAACTCGCGCTCGGCGAAATGGCGGTCCCGCTGCTCCTGACCGGTCAGCGCGCCGTTCCCGCTCGCGCGCTCGCGATGGGTTTCGCGTTCAAGTACCCCACGCTCGACGAAGCGCTCAGCGCGATCTTCGGCAGATAGCGGTCAACCACGAAGGCCACCAAGATCACAAAGGGAGACAACACCTGGCAAGCTGCCAGAGGCCCACAGGCCCAAGGAGATGGTGTTCGCGCAGCCGCCGGTTGAAACCGTCCGGCGCCTCAAGCCCAGACGAGGATCAGCGCTGCCACGATCAGCACGGCCAACCACACCACCCAGTGGGCGCCGAACTGGCGCGCCCACTGCGGCGTGGAGTATGGCGGTCGCAGGCGCTCGCCTGCGCCGTAAATCGAGTCGAGGACGCGGTCGCGCAGCGCGCGCGGGAGCGCCGGCGCGGGCTGCAGGGGAACCGCCTCGGGCGGTGCCGCGGCCGGTGCGCGATCCATGAGCCGCGCGCGCGCAATCTCCATCAGCCAGTCAAACACGTCGCGCGGCGCGTTGAACCAGCTCTTCACCTCGAACCACGCCGCCGTGAACGTCTCCTGCACCACGTCCTCCGCCGCGTCGCGGTCGCGAAGCAAGGCGTAGACGTGCGCGAAGAGCAGCGGCGCGTGGCGATCGTAGAGCTCCAGCAGCGCGGATGGGTGACCCGCGAGGACCTGCTGAAGCGCGCGGGAATCGAGATCGTTCGCCAACGTCATCCGTGCTACAACAATACCGCCATGTCCGCATCCCGCTCAATCAGGTCGTGCATCGCCGCAATTCTCACCGTTCTGATCCTCCACGTCGAGGGTGGGGCCCAGAGCCGTCCTGTCCAACTCGATGACTGGTACAACCTCAAGAACATTGGGGAGTTCAGCCTCTCCCCGGATGGGCGATCCGTCGCGTTCGTCGTCCGCGAGATCGACCGTGCGAAGGACCGCCGCCTGGCGAGCCTGTGGCGCATTCCGACCACAGGCGGATCCCCTGAGCGGCTCACGTGGGAAGGAAGCGCCGGCTCGCCGCGCTTCTCACCGGACGGACGCTTCCTGGCCTTCGTCAGCGATCGCTACCTCGAACGGTTCGGCGTGAAAAAAGAGGTGGCCGAAGCGGGCCAGGCCTGGGCGCTGCCGCTCGCGGGCGGCGAGGCGTTTCCGCTGACGGCGCTCAGGTCCGGGATCGAATCTTTCGAGTGGTCACCAGACTCCCGGCGGCTCGCAGTCCTCTCGAAGGACCCTCGCGACGACGACGGCGCGACGGCGGAGTCGAGCGATGCGCCGCCCCCGCCGATTGTCATCACGCGCCTGCAGCATAAGCGCGATGGCACCGGGTATCTGGACCTTCGGCGGCGCCACATCCATGTGGCATCGGTCGAACAGGCGCTCGGCGCGCCCGGCACCACGGCCGAAACGCGCCAGCTCACCAAGGGTCCATTCGACGACAGCGACCCTGCCTGGTCTCCGGACGGGAAGTCGATCGCGTTCTCGTCGAATCGGACGGAAGATCCGGACGCGAACGAGAACACGGATGTGTGGGTGATCGATGCTGAGGGGGGCGAGCCAAGTCGCCTCACGACGGATCCGGGCTCCGACGGCGATCCCGCGTGGTCTCCCGACGGCAGGACGCTCGCCTACATTCACATGCCGAAGGACCCGCCGGTGTACGCCACGCCGCGCCTGATGACGGTACCCACGTCGGGCGGTTCGCCGCGCGACCTCACCGGCAAGTTCGACCGGCACGCGGGGGGCCCGCCGCGATGGAGCGCCGACGGCACCGCGGTCTTCGTCAGGCTGGAGGACGAGGGGAAATCTCCGCTCGTGCGGGTGACGCTGGCGGGCGTCAGGACCGTCGTGGACGCGGGGGACATCGGTGGCTTCGCGGTGCGCGGCGACGTGATGGTCGCGCTGAAGGCGACGCCCACCCGCCCCCCTGAGCTGTACGCGTACTCGAACCCGGCGATCGCCGGTCGAAGGCTCACCGAAATCCACGAGCCGCTCTTCAGGAACCTGACGTTCAAGGCAGCCGAGAACATCGAGTTCAAGAGCGCCGACGGCACGCCGGTCGAGGGATGGGTCGTGAAACCGCCGGATTTCGACGCGTCCAGGAAGTACCCTCTCATCCTGCGCATCCACGGCGGGCCGGTCGATCAGTTCACCGACGCCTTCTCCTTCGAGCACCAGTATCTCGCCTCGCTCGGTTTCGTCGTCGTGTTCGTGAACCCGCGTGGCAGCAACGGCTACGGCGAAGCCTTCTGCCGGGCGATCTTCGCCGACTGGGGGAACAAGGATTTCCAGGACGTGATGGCGGGCGTGGACCACGTGATCGGGGAGGGCTACGTCGACGTGAAGAGACTGGGTGTCGGCGGGTGGAGTTACGGAGGCATCCTGACGAATTACGTGATCACGAAGAGCACGCGTTTCGCCGCGGCCGTCTCGGGCGCCAGCGAGACCGACATGTTCAGCGCATATGGCGTGGACGATCTCGTCCTCTGGTGGCAGCGCGAACTGGGTGTGCCGTGGCGCAACGTGGACCTGTATCGCAAGCTCTCGCCCATCATGGACGTGGAGAAGATCACGACGCCGACGTTGCTGATGGTTGGCGAACGTGACTACCGCGTGCCGCTGCCCCAGTCCGAGCAGTTGTATCTCGCGCTGAAGACCCTGAAGAAGGACACCGGCCTGATCATCTATCCCGGGCAGAGCCACTCCATCTCGCGCCCGTCCTATCAGATCGATCGGCTGCGCCGGTACGGCCTGTGGTACGACAAGTTCCTGAAAGGCAAGGACGTCAATCCGCTGTACGAAAAGTGGAAGGACGAGAAAGACAGCAAGAAGACCACGCAGTAGTCAGAGGCCAGAGGCCAGAGGTCAGAGGCCAGAGGCCAGAGGCCAGGCCAGAGGTCAGAGGCCAGAGGCCAGAGGTCAGAGGCCAG
>DATHTE010000027.1:0-27013 GCA_035463475.1 Vicinamibacterales bacterium | reverse complement strand
CGCGACTACTTGACGAGCCGCGGCATCAGCGCCGACCGGCTGCGCACGGTGAGCTACGGCGAGGAGCGGCCGAAGCACGATAACGCGCGCGAGGAAACACGCCGGCTCAATCGCCGCGCCGCCATGGTCGTGCGGGTGCAGAGATAGGCGTCAGGCGTCAGGGTTCAGGGTGTTGAACCCTGAACCCTGACACGCGTCAGAGGACCATGCGCTTCGTCAATATCTACCTGATCGGCTACTTCATTCTGGTGGTCGGCGCGATCCTCGCGCTGTGGCAGGCGGGTGTGCTTACGAGAATCTCGGGTACCTGGGTGGCCATCGGGCTTCTGATCGCCATCGGGCTCGGGATCATGCTTGCCGTCTCTGCGGGCAAGCCGGACATCACCAGGGAAGGCTAAGAAAGACCCACCGTTCGGGTGGCACGGAGTGTGAAGTCTCCGATGCCACCATGTGGCGAACCTCAGCCGCCGCTCTTCTCGCGGTTCTCCTCGCCACTCCCACCCACGCTCAGGATGCGCGCATCGAGGTCACGGACCTGACCATCGAGGGCGTGAAGTCGGTGCCCAAGGGGGAACTCACACGCGCGCTCGCGACCTCCGCGAGTTCCTGGATTCCATGGGGCACCGAGCGCTACTTCAATCGCGCGCAGTTCGAAGCGGATCTGAAGCGCATCGAAGCGTTCTACGGCGATCGCGGCTTCCCCGACGCGAAAGTGTCGTCGTTCGATCTCAACCTCGATGAGCGCCAGGAAAAGATCGCCATCACGATCGTCGTCAGCGAAGGGGAGCCGATCGTCGTTGAGGAGGTGCGGTTCGCCGGCTTCGATCCACTCCCCCAGGAACACTTCTCGCGCCTGAAACGCGCCGCGCCGCTCAGGGCGGGACAACCGCGCGATCGCGCGGCGTTGCAGATGATGCGCGAGCGCGCGCTCGACGAGTTGCGCGACCACGGGTATCCGTTCGCCAGCGTGCGGGTGCGCGAGACGCCCGGCAGCGCGCCGCGCCGCGTGGTCGTCACGTACGATGCGACGCCGGGGCAGCTCGCGTACTTCGGCCCGATCGACGTGGCGGGGAACTCCAGCGTCTCGGACGGCACGGTTCTCCGGCACCTGACGTACAAGCCGGGGCAGGTGTTCCGCCTCGGGCAGGTCCAGGAGAGCCAGCGCCGTCTTTACAGCCTCGAGCTGTTCGAGTTCGTCAACGTGGATCGCGTCACCGACGAGGCTTCAGCAGCCAGCGGGCCAGCGGGAACCGGCGCGCCGGCCGCGCCACCGCTGGCGCCGGCGAGCACCGCACCCGGGCAGACGACGCCGGCGTCCCAGGCTGGTGGCGAAACCAGCGTCCCGACACGCGTGACGCTGACCGAAGGGAAGCACCGCAAGCTGAATTGGGGCGTGGGATACGGCAGCGAGGAAAAGGCGCGCACCGAGGCCAACTGGCGGCACGTCAACTTCTTCGGCGGCGCGCGCACGGCGGGAGTCGAGGCGCGTTGGTCGTCGCTCGACCGCGGGCTGCGCCTGAACTTCCAGCAGCCGTACTTCTTCTCGCCCCGCATCGCGCTCAACATGTCCGCCGAAGCGTGGAACAGCGCCGAGCCCGCGTACACGTTGACCACCGCGGGCGGACGCATCACTTTTCAGCGGCGCTTTTCGATGGGCGGCCCGATCAGCACGAGCAAGCTTGTGAGCACGCTCTCGTTCGGGTTGCTGCACCAGTGGGAGGACTACACGATCTCGCGAGAGGCGCTGGAGGACCTGTCGTTTCGCGACACGCTCATCGCTCTCAAGCTCGATCCGCGCTTCGGCACCGGCCGCGGATCGCTGTCCGCGATCGCAATTGACTACTCGCGCAACACCACCGGCAATCTGCTCGACGCGCGGCGCGGCTACGTCGCGTCGGCGCACTTCGAGGAAGCGGGCCGATGGCTCCCGGGCGACTTCAACTACCGCGAGGTCGCGCTGGAGGGGCGCCACTACTGGACGTTGTTCGACCGGCTGGTCTGGGCCAACCGGGCGCGCATCGGCTCGATCACCGCGGCGGGCGATGCCGGCTCGATGGTCCCGTTCTTCAAGCGGTACTTCCTCGGCGGCTCCTCGAGCCTGCGCGGGTGGGGGCGGTTCCAGGTGAGCCCCCTCAGCGGATCGGGGTTGCCGATCGGCGGTCACTCGATGCTCGAAGCCTCCTCCGAGTTCCGGATCCCGGTCTGGGGAAACCTGAGCCTCGTGCTGTTCGGCGACGCCGGCAACGTCTGGTCTGACCGGTGGAGGCTGAATCTCGGCGACCTCCGCTTCGACGTCGGGCCGGGGCTCCGCTACAACACGCCGATTGGACCCGTGCGGTTCGACTTCGGTTACCAGATCAACCCGATCGAGGGCCTGCTGGTGCGCGGCGAGCCGGAGCCGCGGCGCTTCCGGATGCACTTCAGCATCGGCCAGGCGTTCTGAGTCGAAACCATGAGCGTCATCCGAAGGACCGCGCAGGTCGTCGCCATCGTGGGGACGCTGCTCATTGGCGTGCTGGCCGTCGCGTTGATCGTCTCGCAGACGCCGTGGTTCAAGGACTGGCTGCGCCGGTACGTGATGCGCGAGTCGAAGCAGTACCTGAACGGGCAGCTCACGATCGGCGGCCTCGGCGGCAACCTCTTGTTCGGCGTCGATCTGAGCGACGTGGCGATCGACGTCTCCGGCGAGCGTGTCGTCTCGGTCAAGGACCTGCAGGTCGACTACTCGATCTTCGACTTCGTCTCACGCGGCCTCGTGGTCGATGACATCCGGATCACGGAACCGCGGCTCGTCCTCCGGCGCGGTCCGGACGGGCAGTGGAACCTCGCGTCGCTGGTCAAGCAGGAGGAACAGGAAGCGGACCGGGAGGGTCCCGGCCGTCCGGTCGCGATTGGCTCCATCGGGATCTCCAACGGCCAGCTCACCATCGACGACCGCGGGCCGGCCGGCGACGGGGCGGTCGGGACGGCTGGACGCGCCGAGGCGCCGAACGCGATGAACATCCCCGACCGGATTCGCAGGCTCGACGCAAAGATGTCGTTCCACTACGAGCCCGTGCGGTTCACGGTGGTGATGGACCATCTGTCGTTCCGCGCCGAGTCGCCGTCGGTGGATGTCAATCAGGTTCAGGGGACCATTGCGGTCCGCGATGACGACCTCCACGTCGAGCAACTGAAGGTCCGGACGGCTGAGAGCTCGTTGAACGTCCACGGGGTCGTCGAACAGTACTCGAGCCGCCCGGTGATCAAGATTGATGCTTCGTCAGAGCGGCTGTCGCTCCCCGAGATCGCGCGTGTGGCGCCAGCGCTGGCGCAGGTGAGGCTGCACCCGTCCTTCGGCATCAAGGCAAACGGACCGCTGAACGCGCTGCGCCTCGAGGTGAACGCCGAATCCGAGGCGGGCGACATCGACGCGGACCTCACGGCGGATGCCGAGGGGCCGGACCGGGCGGCGCGCGGACAGGTCTCGGTCGGGCACCTGAACCTGGCGCGCGTCCTGAACGATCCGGCGCAGAAGAGCGATATCACGGGCACCGCCCGGCTCGACGTCACCGTGCCCGCCGCCGGCGTGGATGCCGCGCGCGGGACGTTCAAATTCCAGGGGCCGCGGGTTGCGGTCGCCGCCTACGAGGCGCGCAACGTCGAGGCTAGCGGGCGGCTCGCCGGCCCGCGAGTCACCCTCGACGGCCGTGCCGAGGCGTACGGCGGCACCGCCACCGTGCGCGGCTTCGTGATCCGGCCGGACGCCGCCGCCAACCGTCCGCTCCAGTACTCCCTCGACGGCCGTGCCGCGCGCGTGAACCTGCGCGGGCTGCCGGCGACGCTCAATGCGCCGCGTCTGGCGACGAACCTCAACACCGAGTACCACATCGAGGCCGCGGGGCGCCGCATCAGCGGGGAAGCGCGGCTCGACCGCTCCGTCGTGGAGGGCGCGACCATCGAGCGAGGCACCACGGCCATCTTCGCCGCGACACCCGGGCGGATCGAATACGCCGCCAAAGGTGCGATCCGTGACTTGAACGTGCAGCGGCTGGGCCGCGTGCTCGGACATCCGACGCTCTCGCAGGAGCGCTTTGCGAGCGACGTGAATGCGCGCTTCGACATCCGCGGCGCGGGGACGACTCCGGAGACGATGCAGGTGGATGCCACCGGCGCGCTGACGGAATCCGAGATGTTCGGTGGCAAAGTCCCGGCGCTGGAGTTCGAAGCGCACCTCGCCAACGGCGCGCTCCACGCGCGCGCGAACGGTGAGCTGGCGGGGTTCGACCCGGCGGCGCTCAGCGGCCAGCCGGACCTGAAGGGGACCGTCGGCGGGGAGTTGAACATCGACGCGCGAATCAGGGACATCAGGGCGCCGGTCGCGCCCGAGGGGATCGAGGCGAACGCACGCGTCGCGCTCGCGAAGAGCTCGGTCGCGGGGCTCGACATCGACAGCGGCACCGTGGACGCGACGGTTCGCGGCGGCGTTGCCGACGTGCGCCAACTGGCGATCGAAGGGCCGGACCTGCACCTGAAGGCCAATGGGCAGGTGGCGCTCGACGCGGTCAACGCATCAAACGTCCGGTATCGCCTGGAGACCTCCAGCCTCGAGGAGATCGGCCGCATTCTGGGGCGGCCGTTGCGCGGCGGCGCCACCGTGGACGGCACCGTCACGGGCAATCGCACCGAGCTCCGGCTCGCGGGTACGATCGACGGCAGCAATCTGCACTACGGTGAGAACGGCGCGCTCGACGTCAACAGCACGTTCACCGTCGCGCTCCCGGAGTTGCGGCCAGCCGATGCGCGCGTCGAGGCCGAGACCCGCGCCACCTTCGTGAAGCTCGGGGGGACGGAGATCCAGGAAGTCACGGCGAAGACGAACTACGCCGGGCAGCACGTCGGCTTCGACGCGACGATCAACGATCGCGGCCGGCAGCTCCAGGCGAACGGTGAGGCCATCCTCCACCCCGATCACTCCGAGGTGCACCTGCCCGGGTTCGCGGTACGCTCCCAGGGCGTGGAGTGGCGGCTGGCGAGCCGCGAGGCCGCCGTGCAGTACGGCGGCGAGCGCGTGTCGTTCCAGAACGTGCGCCTCGTGAACGCCAACCAGGTGCTGGCCGTGGACGGCGCAATCTCGACGAAGGGCCCGGAGAAAACGGGCGACCTCACCGTGCGCGCCGAGAACGTGGACCTTGCGCAGCTGCAGAAGCTGCTCCTGCAGGACCGCGGCGTGCAGGGCAGTTTCAGTGCCGACGCGAGGCTCACCGGGTCGCTGGAGGCCCCGCGCGTGGACGGCAACATCGCGATTGCCAACGGCGCGTTCCGCGACTTCAGGTTCGATTCGCTCGTGTCGAAGGTACAGTACACGTCCACCGGTATCACCGTGGATGCACGGCTGCAGCAGAACGCGCAGCGGTGGCTGGTCGCGAAAGGGCACGCGCCGCTGTCGCTCTTCCGCGCCGAGCCGACGGCGCGCGCCGAGCACGTGGCCGAGACGCCGGAGGATCGCGTGGACCTCACGATCGAAAGCAGCGAGGTCGATCTCGGGGTCATCCAGGGGTTCACCACGCAGGTGACGCAGGTCAAGGGCACGTTCCAGGCCAGGGTGCGCGTCACCGGCTCGGGACACGATCCGCACCTCGCCGGCACGCTTGCCGTTCGGAACGGCGCGTTCTCGCTGCCGGTCGGCGGCACGTCGTACACGGGGCTCGACACCACTATCCAGCTCACGACCGACAAGGTCGTCGTCCCGCGTTTCCAGATTCGCGACGAGCACTCGAACCCGCTCACGATTGCCGGTGAGCTCGCCGTGCACGAGCGTGCCGTAGGCGCCGTGAACGTGACGATCCAGTCGGAGAATTTCGAGGTCATCGACAACCAGCTCGGAGACGTCGGGGTCGATACGGACCTCCGGGTCACCGGCGAGCTGCGGCGGCCGCGCGTCGAAGGGGAGATCGAGCTGGAGGAGGGACGCATCGAAGTCGACGAGGTGCTGGCGATGGTCAGCGACCCGTACCGAACCGATGTGCCGCCGGAGCCCATCGAGCCGGGCGCCGAGGCGGCAGCCGACGAGAAGGGGGCGAGCGAGGCGGCGCACCGCGTGCTCGGCGCCACCGGCCGCAACGTGCAGGCCGAGAAGAACGCGGAAGCCGCGGCGGCCGAGGCGCGCGCGGAACAGCCCTCCGGTACGATCATGGACAACCTCACCCTCGACGTGCAGGTGCGGGTGCCGGACAACCTCGTGCTGCGCGGCAGCGATTTGCGGCCGGGCGGACCGGGCGGCCTGGCCCTCGGGGACATCAACATGACCGTCGGCGGCGACATCCGCGCGCGCAAGCAGCCGAACGACACGGTCCGCCTGATCGGCGTCGTCAACACCGTCCGCGGGTTCTACGAGTTCCAGGGACGCCGCTTCGACGTGGAGCGCGACGGCCGGATCCGCTTCGTCGGCCTGCCGGATCTGAACCCCATTCTCGACCTGCGCGCGATGCGGACGATCGACGGCGTCGAGGCTCGAGTGCACGTCACCGGGACCGCGCGCGCTCCGGAACTGGAACTCTCGAGCATTCCGCCGCTGGACCAGGCGGACATCCTGTCGCTCATCGTGTTCAACCGATCGATCAACGACCTGAACGAAGGGGAGCGCATCTCGCTCGCGCAGCGCGCCGGGGCCGTGGCGGGAGGCTTCGTCGCCGCGCCACTCGCCGAATCCATCGGAAGGGCCCTCGACGTGGACCTGTTCGAGATCGACGCCACCGACGAAAGCGGGTTGCTCGGTCCTGGCATCACGCTCGGCCAGCAGGTCGGGGAGCATCTCTTCGTGAAGTTCCACCAGCAGTTCGGCCCGCAGGACACGAGCGAGTTCATCCTCGAGTACCAGATTGCCGACTTCATGCGCCTCCGCGCCAGCGGGTCGCCGAACGATCCGAGCAAGGCCAACCGGCTGACGCTGCGCCGCGTCGAGCGCGCCGGAGCGGACCTGATCTTCTTCTTCAGCTACTGAGCGCACCGCTGGCCTTGCCTCCGTCCCGGCGGTCTCCGTGGAGATCGCCGGCGGCCCGACGATCGTCTTAATCAGTGAGACGTGACCGTGCTCGTTCGCCGGTCCGGGGCACGCGTGCTGCCTCGACCGCGCGCGGCCGGCGCGAGGAGGTGCGCATGACGCGAACGAACATTGCCGCGTGGTCCTTGATTGGGCTTTGCGTGTCGATGGCGGCCGCGGTCGGAGGGGGCTTCTACGAGCACCTGGTGGTGATGCCGCTCTGGAGCGGTTCTCCGCCCGCGTCGTTCTCGATCATTCAGCCAGCGACTGGCGTCCCGCTGCAGCGATTCTGGATCCCGGTGCATGCGGCCATCACGCTGTTCCTGCTGCTCGCGCTCGTCGCGTCGTGGCGGATGTCCGACGTGCGGCGACTGCTTCTGGTGGGACTCGCGTCCTACATCGTCATGCGGGTGTGGAGCGCGTTCTACTTCATTCCCGAGATGTTGGCGTTTCAGCAGGTGCCGCTCGATGCCGGGGCGTCGCCCGAACTTGCGGAGCGGGTCGCCCGATGGACCTCACGCACGTGGTGGCGCGAGCCGCTCGATATCCTGTCGTTCCTGTGCTTCGTGCTGGCGGCGATGTCGCTGAAACGCCAGCCGGACGCGGCCCGATACGCCGGCCGTGAGCGGCGTGTCGTGCCCACTCGATGAGCGCGCAAAGATGGGGATGTTGCTGTACAGCGAACTGGTGTCATGGTACCGAATGGTTGACCCGCCCGCCGATCATGAGGACGAAGCTGCGGGCTACCGCGACGCCTTCGAGCGTGTCGCATCCCCGACTCCGCAGACGCTCCTCGAACTCGGCGCCGGAGCCGGGAACAACGCCTCGTACCTGAAGCGCCGTTTCCGCTGCACGCTGACGGATCTCTCTGACCGGATGCTGGGTCTCAGCCGGGACCAGAACCCGGAATGTGAACACGTCATCGGCGACATGCGCACGCTGCGCCTGGGCCGGACGTTTGATGCCGTCCTGGTCCACGACGCGGTGATGTACATGACCAGCGTGGACGACCTGCGGGCGGTGGCGCAGACGGCGTTCGCGCACACGCGCCCCGGCGGCGCCGCGATCTTCGCGCCGGACTTCGTCCGGGAGACCTTTCGCGAGAAGGCGGGAATGATCTCGGGCGAGGATGGCGCACGCACGCTGAGATGTCTCGAATGGACGTGGGATCCTGATCCCGCCGACAGCACGTACCTGGTCGATTTCGCGTTTCTGCTGCGCGACGGTCTGGACATGCAGGCCGTTCACGACCGCCATGTCGAGGGACTGTTCGCACGAGATACCTGGCGGAGCGTTCTCGCCGCCGCCGGCTATGCGGTGGGGAACCTCGAACGGCCGACCGGAGAGGGTGAAGCCGAGGAGATCTTTCTCTGCCGTCGATTGTGACCGGCGCTGGGCCCAGGCCGCGTCAGTGCCGTCCAAGCAACGTGACCTGTACGCGGGCGTCGTTGAAACAGGCGCCGCCGCCAAGGTCCGTGAGCGTGTCGGGTGCGAGCGCCGTCGCCGTGAATCCGTTCAGCGTGTGCCGGCGCCAGAGCCCTTTGGGCAGGGAGACCGTCCCGCGCGGCAGCTCGCCGGAGATCGACGCCGTGCATTCGACGACCCCCCGCTCGTTGAAGACGCGGACCGCGTCTCCGTCGGCGATGCCGCGTTCCGCGGCGTCATCGGGGTGCACCTCCAGCGAGGCCGGGCGGCTGCGGAGCTCGCCGAGCGTCGAGGAGATCGTCCGCGCCGTCGCCGGCGAGATCAGCGCCAGTGGGTACTCCTCCGTCGCGGGATCCGGCTGGTAACGGTAGAGCGCGTCAGGGGATGCGGCCGTCCCGGCCGGGAACAGATCGACCTTGCCATCCGGCGTCGCGGGGAACACCGTCTCGAACTGCACGGGCGCCCCGTCGGCCGGCGGCCTCGCGAAACCGTGCTCCATCAGCGAGCTGCCGATCGCCTCGGGCATGCGCGAGACGAGCCGCAACAGCGTCTCCGCCTCTCCCTCGGGCTCTTCTCCCTCGACGCCCACGCCGAGCCGCATTGCGAGTTCCGCGAACACCTCGGTGTTCGGCCTCGCCTCGCCGATGACGTCGATGACGGGCCGGACCAACTGCACGCTGTACGCGCCGTAGCCCCGGGCCACGTCGTACTGCTCGAAAAAGGTCGTCGCCGGCAGCACCACGTCTGCGTAGTGCGCGGTGTCGGTCATCACCTGGTCGAACACGACCGTGAACAGGTCGTCGCGCTCCAGCCCCTTCAGCACCCGGGTCTGGTCCGGCATCGTCACGAGCGGGTTGCAGTTGTAGACGAAGAGCACCTTCACCGGCGGCGAATCGTACTCGGTGAGCGCGCGCCCGAGATGGTTCATGTTCACCAGCCGGGTCGCCGGTTCCGGCGCCTCGATCCAGCTTGCCGCGCGGAGACCGTACGCCGCCGAGTTGCTCATCGTGTAGCCGCCCCCGCGAACGCCGAACTTCCCGGCCACCGCGGGCAGCGCGAGGATCGCCAGCGCCGCGTTGCCGCCGTTGCGGTTGCGTTCCAACCCCCAGCCGCAGCGGATCACCGCCGGCGAACGGCGCGCGTACAGATCCGCGAACGCCTCGAGCTCGGTGGCGCTCACGCGCGCCTCGTCCGCAGCGCGCTCGAACGTCCACTCCCGGGCGCGCGCGCGGAGTTCGGCCGCGCCGCGGGCGTGGGCCGCCAGGAAGGCCGCGTCTGCGAACTCGTTCTCGAACAGGTATCGATGCACGGCGAGCGCGATCGGGAGGTCCGTGCCCGGCCTGGGCCGCAGGTGCAGGTCCGCGAGCCGGGCCAGCGGCGTCGAGCGCGGATCGATCACCACGAGCGTCGCGCCGCGCCGCTGCGCCGCGCGGATGTAGGGCACGATGTGGATGCCGGATCCCGACGGGTTGGCGCCCCAGACGACGATCAGGTTGGCGCCCTCGTAGTCCTGATACGCGACGCCGGCCATCTTGCCGTACATCGCCGTCGCAGCCTCAGAGGTCGGTGCCGCGCACACCGTGCGTGCGAGCCTGGATGCGCCGAACCGGCGCCAGAGTTCCGCGTCGTTGGTGTCCTGCGTGAGCAGGCCGTTCGACCCGCCGTAGGAGAACGGCAGGATCGACTCGGCGCCCCAGCGCTCGCGCGCGCCCAGCATCTGCGACGCGACGCGGTCGAGCGCCTCCTCCCATGCGATGCGCTCGAACGTGGCGCTGCCACGAGGTCCTTTCCGCGCGAGCGGGTACTTGAGCCGCTCGGGGCCGTACACTCGGTCCGCAAACCGCCGCACCTTTGCGCAGATATACCCGCCGGTGACGGCATTCACGGAAGAGCCGTCAATCTTGACGATGCGTCCCCTTTCGATGGTGACGTCGAGGCTGCACGAATCCGGGCAGTCGAGCGGACAGGCGGTCGCGACGGTGGCTCGCCCCCAGTTTTCCCTCGTGATCCGGCGCGGCATGGGGACAGTGTACTACGCGGGGGCTTGTACAATGGTTCGACGGGTTCGAAGGGTTCGACAGGTTCGAAGGGTTCGACAGGTTCCGGGTTCTACAGGTTCCGGGTTCGGGTTCGGAACAGGTTCGATTGGTTCGTCTGGTTCCATTGGTTGAACCCGGGCCTCGAACCTGTCGACCCTTCGAACCCGTCGAAGCTGTCCAGGCCCGGTTCTAGTCCCGCTCGACTTCGGTGCCGCTGCCGCCGGCGCCCATGTCGATGCTGGTGGCGTCTGGCGCACGCCGCACTTCGCGCGAGCCGGGGCGTTCGGTGCGATCGCGATCGAGCGCGCGGTCGGTTTCGCCGCGCCCGGGGACCTTGTCACGCGGCGGGTTGGCGTCGTGGATGCCGAGCGTGCTGTCGGGGCGCGCGGGCGCCTCGTCTTCGTGCCGGTCTTCGCGCTGGTCGCGGCGTTCGTCGGGTCGGTCCATGCCGCCTCCTGTGTTACGTCCGGTCCGGAATGAAGTCGCGTCCCCGGACAGTTTCGGCGGTGTTCTTGAGCGCGCCGAGAAACGGGAGCGCGTTGAGGGCCGTGTCGGCCGCGCCACCGACCCAACCTTTGCGCCGGACGGTCGTGGCCAGCATCGCAAGGGCGACGGCTGCGCCGATCCACGGCATGGAACGCGCGAGCCGTCGTGAAACGCGCGCGCCGGCCCAGCGGGAAGCCCGTCTCGTCACACTCATGGTGGAGGAAGCTGCAAGCCGTATTCCGATGACACCTCAACCGCACGTGGTCATCATCGGCGGCGGATTCGGCGGCCTGAGCGCTGCCCGCGCGCTCGCGAAGGCACCCGTCCGCGTCACGTTGATCGACCGGCGCAACCACCACCTGTTCCAGCCGCTGCTCTACCAGGTGGCTACCGCGGGGCTGTCGCCGGGCGACATCGCTTCCCCGATCAGATGGATCCTGCGCCGGCAGCAGAACGTGCGCGTGCTGCTCGCCGAAGCGACCGCCATCGACGCGGCGGGGAAGCGGGTGCTGCTCGACGAAGGACAGGACCTCGAGTTCGACGCGCTCATCGTCTCGACCGGCGCCACGCACGCGTACTTCGGCCACGACGAATGGCAGCCGGTGGCGCCGGGCCTGAAAACGCTCGAAGACGGGCTCGAGATCCGGAGGCGGGTGCTGCTCGCGTTCGAGCGTGCCGAGCTGGAGACGGATCCCGCTGCCCGCGAACGCTGGCTCAACTTCGTCGTCGTCGGCGCTGGCCCCACGGGCGTGGAGATGGCCGGCGCGCTAGCCGAACTCGCGCGCAACATGCGGCGCGACTTTCGAAGCGTCGATCCGCGACGCGCGCGCGTCATCCTCGTGGAAGGAGGATCGGCGGTGCTCCCAACGTTCCCGCCGAGGCTCGGCGCGTTCGCCGCCCGCGCCCTGGCGCGTCTCGGCGTGGAGGTCCGGACGAACGCGACGGTGACCGGCATCGACGAGCGGGGGGTCGCGGTCGGCGCCGAACGCATCGAGTCGGCGACGGTGCTGTGGGCGGCCGGCGTCGCCGCCTCGCCGCTCGGGCGGACGCTGAATGCGCCGCTCGATCGCGCGGGTCGCGTGCTGGTCAACGCGGACCTGACGGTGCCCGGGCATCCCGACATCTACGTGGTCGGCGATCTCGCGGCGTTCGTGCACACGCCGGACGCGCGGCCGCTCCCCGGCGTCGCCCCGGTCGCAATGCAGCAGGCGGCGCACGCTGCGACAAACGCCGTCCGCGCGCTCGAAGGGGAGCCCCGCGAGCGGTTCATGTATCGCAATCCCGGAAACCTCGCGACGATCGGCCGCGCCGCGGCAGTCGCGGACTTCGGCCGGCTGAAGTTCACCGGCTACGTGGCCTGGCTGCTCTGGCTGTTCGTGCACATCATGAAGCTCACCGGCTTCCGCAACCGCGTCCTGGTGTTCGTCCAGTGGGCGTTCGCCTACTTCACGCACCAGCGGAGTATCAGGCTGATCACACACGAGCGGCCGGAAACGGCGGAAGCGCGCTGATGCGCCGGATTACGCTCGTCGCGCTCGCCGCGCTCACCTTCATCGCACCCATCCCACGGCACCTGGTCGAGGACCACTACTCGACGTCGGCGTACCCGTTCATCCAGCGCACGCTCACCTCGTTCAGCAATCAGACCGCACTCGCGCTGTTCGACGTGCTCCTCGCGGCCGTCGCGGTGACGGCGCTCCTGCTGCTGGTCCGGCGCGGCCGCATCCTGAACCTGCTCACGCTCGCGGCGGTCGGCTGGCTGTTGTTCCTCGCGGCGTGGGGCCTGAATTACCGCCGCGTGCCGCTGGAAGAGAAGGTCGCCTACGATCCACAGCGCGTGACCCCGGCGAAGGTCGCGGCCGTGGCGCGCCGCGCCGTGCGCGAGATGAACCGTCTGTACCCAGCCGCGCACGCGGGAGACGCGCCGTCGCTCGACGAACTGTCCGCCGCGCTCGCGCCGGCGCTCGAGCGCGCGTCGCGCGACCTGCAGATCGAACCACCGCTCGCGGCCAGGCCGAAGCAGACGTGGCTCGCGCCGTACTTCCGCCGCGCGGGCATCGACGGCATGACGGATCCCTTCCTGCTCGAGACGCTGCTCGCGCCGACCCTGCTCGAGGTGGAGCAGCCCGCGGCGCTCGCCCACGAGTGGGCCCACCTCGCCGGGCTGGCCGATGAGTCCGAAGCCGGGTTTCTCGGCTGGCTGACGTGCCAGCACGGCGACGCCCGCGCGCAATACAGCGGCTGGATCGCTCTCTACCCGCGGTTGCTCGGCCCGCTCACCGAGCGCGAGCGGACGGCCGTGCAGGCGCTGCTTGCCAAGGGACCACGCGAGGACTTCCGCCGCATCGCCACGCGCCTCGCCGAGACGGATGAGACGACACACGCGGTGGCGCACGCGACCTACGACCGCTTCCTCCGTGCCAACCGGATCCCCGAGGGCATCCAGAGCTACGACGCCGTCGTGCGGCTGGTCGTCGGCACCGATGTCGCTGAACGCTTCAACACCCGCCGAAACTAGGCTATCCTCTGCACCACACGGTGACAGATCAATACATCGGGCCGTACCGGGTGATTCAAAAGCTCGCGGCCGGCGGCATGGGCGAGGTATTCCTCTGCGACGACGAGCGCCTCGGCCGGCGGGTGGCCGTGAAGCGGACGAGCGGCGGCTGGACCGACAGTCCAGAGGGACGTGAACGGCTACGCCGGGAGGCGCGCGCCGCTGCCGCGCTCAACCATCCCCGCATTGCGGCCGTGCACGACGTGCTCGAGACCTCCGAAGGACCGCAGGTCGTCATGGAGTACGTCGAAGGGGAGACCCTGTCGTCCGTGCTCCGGCGGGGCCGCGTGCCCCTCGAACGCGCGCTGCAGATCGGCATCGAGCTGGCCGAGGCGGTCGGCGCGGCGCACGCGAACGGGATCGTGCACCGCGATCTCAAGCCCGCCAACGTGATGATCACCATGGACGGCCACGTCAAGGTGCTCGACTTCGGGCTGGCGAAACATCGGCCGCCGATCGTCGAGCGCGCGCCGAAAGCGACGCCGCTGACGGCACCTGGGGAATGGCTGGGTACTCCAGGCTACACCGCGCCGGAGCAGTTCCTCGGCAGCGCCGCCGATCACCGCAGCGACCTGTTCAGTTTCGGCGCGATCTTGTACGAGCTGTTCACGGGCCGCCGCGCCATCGAAGCCACCGACGCGCTGTCGCTGGCGGCCGCGATCTCGCGGCCGATTCCGCCTGCGTCGCAGATCGATCGCGCGCTGCCACAACCGATCGCAGAGGTCATCGACCGGCTGCTGAAGCTCCAGCCCTCCGACCGGCCGCGCTCCGCCGACGAGGTCCGCACGATCCTGTCGGCCGCTTTCAGCGCCACAAGTCGCACGAGAACGGCGCGCGCCGATCGCCGCGCGAGCGCGCATCGGATAGCCACCTGGGTGTGGGCCGTCGTGGCGCTCGTCCTGGTGCTTGCCGGAACGGCCGCTTACATGAAGTGGCGCTCGTCGGCGGGTGTGACCGCGGCGACGGGCCGGCCGGTCGTGCTCGCCGTCGTCCCGCTCGACAACCTGACGGGCGACGCATCCAACGATTTTCTCGGCAGCGGCTTCGCGGCTTCGCTGATCACGGACCTCTCCCCGCTCCCGGGGCTGACGGTCCTCTCGCGCGCCGCGGTGCGCGAGGCGGGCGCCTCCGGAGAACCCGCGCGGATTGCGCGGCAGCTGGGCGCCACGCTCGTGCTCGGCGGCGACGTGCATCGATCGGCAGATCAACTTCGCGTCAACCTCGTGCTCACCGCAGCCGACGGCAGCATCGTGTGGTCGGACGCCTTCAGCGGTCGGTATTCCGCGTTGCTGGACCTGCAGCCGCAGCTGGCGGAAGCGGTCAGCGCCGGACTTCCGCTCAGGCTCAGCGCCGACGCGAGGGAGCGGCTCGCGCAGGCACCGACGAATAACGTCGAGGCGCTCGCCGCGTACTGGCGAGGCCGACAGCTGATGGAGAAACCTGACGATCAGGCCGCGGTTCGCGGGGCCTTCGAGGCGTTCCGCCATGCCGTGTCCCTCGACCAGCGGTTCGCGGCGGCGCAGGCGGGACTGGCCGAGGCGGCGTGGCAGCGCTACGTTCAGACCCGGGATGCGCAGTGGGCCGACCGCGCGCTGGAGGCGACCGATCGCGCGCTCGCGCTCGATCCAAGACAGCCCTCGGTGTGGATCTCACGCGCCACCGTCCACCGTGGAACCGGCCGCACGGTCGAAGCCCTAGTGGATTTGGATCGCGCGCTGGAGCTCCAGCCGAACAGCGACGAAGCGCTGCGGCTGAAAGGGCGGCTCCTCGTTGACCAGGGCAAGGTGCAGGAAGCCGTGTCGGTCCTGGAGCAGGCCATCGCGCGGCGGCCGCAGTACTGGGGCGGCTACGACGCGCTCGGTGCCGCCCTGTATTTCGCGGGCCGGCGGCGGGAGGCCATCAAAGCCTGGGAGCGCGCCGCCGAACTCCGCCCCGACGTCTCACGCAGCTACCACAACCTCGGTATCGCGTATCGCGAGGAAGGCAACCTGGACAAGGCTCTGGAGTACTACCGCAAGGCGGTCGAGATCACGCCAATGCCGCAGGCGTACTCCGCCATCGGAGAAGTGCACTACCTGCGCGGCGAGTACGAGGCCGCGCTGGCGTCGTTCGCCGAGGCGGCGAGGCTCGCCCCCAACGAGTCCACGTTGCGGCGCAATCTTGGAGACACGTACCGCCGGCTGAAGAACGACGCGCGCGCCCGCGAAGCCTATGAAGAGGCCGTGCGCCTGGCGCGTGCGGATCTCCAGGTCAACCCGAACAGCGCGGTCACCAAGAGCCGCCTCGCCGTGTATCTCGCGAAGCTTGGAAGAGCCGGAGAAGCGCAAAACCATGCCGCCGAGGCGCTCGCGTCAGCGGATCGCAGCCGCGACGTTCACTATCGCGTGGCCGTCGTGTATGCACTCACCGGCCATCGCGACGCGGCCTTCGATCAGCTCGAACGCGCGATCGCGCTCGGCTACAGCCCGTTGCGGGTGCGGGAGGACGAGGATCTCGCCATCCTTCAGGACGACCCGCGGTTCACATTGCTGCTGGCGCGCCCCCGCGCCGGCGAGAACAGGAGACCGCAATGACACCAATGACCCCGAGAAAACGGAACGTCTACCTTACGGTGGTGGGTCTGGGCGTCTTGGCGCTGGTGCTGGTGTTGGTGAACCAGATGCGGCAGCCCGGGCCGGGCGTTCCCGGGAAGAACGTCAGGGGCGGAAGCGTGAACATTCCGCTGCGCGCCGATGGCCAGCCGGGCAACTGCACGCTCTCTTTCGTGGACAAGGAAGACATGCACCTGCTGGAGTACGAGGGGACATGGGACACAGGGGCGAGCCAGTCCAGGCACAGCATCCGTTACCGGCTGCAACCTGGGGCGAGCGACTGTGCGAAAGGCCGCCTGATCATCGGGGAGTTCCGCAAGGTCTCCAGCCCGCACTGTCCCGCGGGGGGCGGCGGCGATGTCACGAGGGATGTTTTCGTCTCCAAGGAGGCAAGCGGGAGCGATCCCATCTTGGAAGTCCGAACGGCGAACCTGCCCTCAGGGATCCGCGGAACCTATTGCTACGACATCCGTTTGCAGCTGAACGGAGTCACGTCACCGGCTGCGGACCCTGAAATCGAGATCGTCTGGTAGCCCATTCCGGACCAGCTCTTGCCCGTGCTGATCTTCGGCGCGCCGGGAGAAGCTCGGCTACGGATCGAGCCGATCCAGCTCCGACGGTTGCACCGCGACGCGGGGACCCGCGGCGCGCAGCTCGTCGGGCATCGTCCGCGTCTGGTGTCGCGTGTGCGGGCTCATGCGGCGCCAGCGACGCCAGTTGCAGTGATGGCAGCGGTACGGCCGCATGCCGGTGATCAGGTGACGCAGGCGCTCCCCGGCCGATCGCAGGCGGGACGGGTAGATGCGCTCCGAGCCGCACGCCGGACAGCGCTCCATGAGACGGTCTCCTGGCCAGGGGCTGGGGATTGGTCAATCTTACCACGGCAGAGCTCGCCGTCGCGCGCCGCGACGCTCGCGGCGCCGGGACTCACGCGCTCACGCGTGCCTGCCACGGTCGTGCAGTTCCTCGAAACGACGCTGATACGCCTCGGCAACGACGAGTACGCGCGGTCGAACAACTCCTTCGGCCCGACCACGCTGCGCAACAGGCACGTGCGGCTGAGCGGATCCGATCTCGAGTTCAAGTGGCAAGAGCGGGGTCGAGCACGCGATCGGCATCCGCGATCGCCGGCTGGCGGCGATCGCAAAACGGTGTCGCGAGTTGCCGGGGCTGGAGGTGTTCGGGTACGTGGACGAGGACGGCGAGCGTCGGGATGTCGAGTCGAACGACGTGAACGGGTACCTGCGGGAGATCACGGGCGAGCCCTTCACCAGCAAGCACTTCCGCACGCGGGCCGGCACGGTGCTGGCTGCCGAGGCGCGGCGCCGGGCCGTGCCGCACGAAAAAAGAGCTGCAGGCGAGGACCGTGAAGGCAATCGACCGCGGTGCTCAGGCTGCTGGAGGCGGCTATTTCCCGCTGATCCGGATCCCGCCGTTCGTGCCCTCCAGCCGTACCCGCGGGCCGCCGCCGTTCAGCCGTCCGTCGAGCCGGCGGCGCGTCTGCTCGCCAATACGCTCGACCTCGAGCCCGTCGACCGAGATGCCGCCGTTCGTGATTCGAGCGGTGATGTCCGCCTTGGCGTCGCGCGGCAGCGTCAGGCGCAGGCCGCCGTTCGTGCACTCCATCAGCACGCCGTCGGGAGCGAGTTCGTCGAGTTCAGCCTGGATGCCTCCGTTGGTCGTCTCCGCGTCGAGCGCTCCGGCCATGCGCCGCGCGACGATGCCGCCGTTGGTCGTGTCGAGCTCGGCGCCGCCGCGGACGTTCTCGACCTCGATCCCGCCGTTGACCGTTTCGAGCTTCACGCGCGCCCCCGCGGGGGCGCTGATCGTGTAGCGCACCTCGCCGTTGCCCCTCGTGATGCCGGTTCGCTCGATCCGGGTCTCGATGCGGATGCGATCCGGCGAGACGTCCTCCCGAATCTCGATCCGCTTCAGCATGTCGCGCGCCCCCTCGGGCGTGGAGCCCTTGCCGATCTTCTCGGCGCGAATCTCCACCTTGTCGGTGTCGCTGCCGCGGAGCTCGATCCGGCCGTTGACGTTGGCGACCTCGAGCCGGCCGCCGGCCTGCAAGGCGTAGGTTTTCGACCAGTTTTCCGTTTCACGCTGGCTTTCAAACCCGCCCACGATGTCGCAGGCGGCCGCGAACGGCAGCGATAAGGCCAGCGCCAGGCCCAGGATCCCTCGTGACGCCCTCATGAAAGTGCCTCCAGCTGTGTATACCTGAATATACGGCAACCGGGGCCGGGGGTTCGGGGCGGGACCAGGGCTTCAGGCTTAGGCTTCAGTTCAGGCTTCAGCGATCAGGGTTCACCGCCTGGCAGAGCGCGATTCGCGGCGGACGCGCTGGCCCATGGTGCGCGCCAGGAGCGTCTCGAACTGGTCCTGCTCTCGCCCGCCGAGCCCGATGCGACGATACAGCTCCCGCATGCCCGCCCTGTCGCGGACGTGCGGCGACTCCGCGATCTCGACGACATGCTGCAACTCATGGCCGAACAACTCCATGAGTTCGCCCGGCGCGTGCCCGCTGTGAATCGACACCTTCAGATACCTGACGTATCGCGTGGCGGTGAGCAGCACCGTCTGCGCGTTGCGCGACGGCAGGGGGATCACCTCGACATACACAATCACGTCGCTCGCCTCGATTCTCTCGGCGAGACGGTTTGCCGTCGGCGAGTGGTGCAGGGTTGTTTCGATGAGCCACCGGGCGAACGGGCCGGTACCGCGGATGTGGCGCGTCGGCTCGAGAACGACGGCGCCGGACGAGGATAGAGCCACGAGAGACACGATCGCCCACAGCGGACCCATAGCCGACTCCTCCTTCGGATAGGCCAACGCCGCGGCGCCGCGCAGCGTGATGGCAGCTTGGTCCGTTAGACGGAAGCTGCGATCACGGTGCGCGAATTATGTGACGACGGAATTTCAGGAGGGGATGAACGAACGCCTGGCGCGGCGAATGGCGACGGCGAGGCCGCCGGCCAGGAGAAGAACCGTGGACGGTTCCGGTACGGGCGCCGGCTCCTCGAACTGGAAGGTCAGGCCAGTCATCGACCAGTGCCGCTCGTCGCTGTCTTCCATCTCGAACCACGCGTACGCGGTGCCCGCGCCCACGAGCGTGTGTGTTCCCCCGCGGAAGTCCAGCACGCCGTTCATGACGAAGGGGCCTTGGAGCCGGGCACGCTCCCCGACGCGTGGGAGGGTCAGAGGCGCAGCGTTCACCTGCGCGCCGAACGTCACCCGCTCGCCGGTCCGATCGACGCCGCCGTACACGAACTGATGAGTTTGCAGGCTGCTGAAGCCGCGGCTTACGTCCACCATCGATCCGGGAGCGCATCGGGTCGAAAAGCAGGGGCCCTCCTGAGTATAGTCGTCGCTGCTGATCACGAGGCGGAGTGCTGAGGACTCCATGATGGCCGTTGGCTCGACTACCAGGTCGCCGCGGTAGTGAGGGCGGAGACGACCGCCGGTTATCCCGAGCGGGTCGGCAGACGCGACGCTTCCGGCCAGGAGAATCGCGAAGATCGGCAGAACAGTTCTGATCCTGGGCACCATCGACCACCTCCGACGCGCAATAACGCGCGTCTGGGCGGAGGTAGCGAGTCCCGCGCCAGGGGCGCTTCGCGAATGCCGAATGCCGAATGCGAAAGGTGCTACGGAAGGAACCGGGTGAACCAGCGCCGGGCAAGGTGCGCCACGTGGGCGGCCGTGCCGGCGTCGTCGTAGGTGCTCGGAGCGCCGGGCAGGATCTCCAATTCGGCGATGCCCGCTACGCGCGCCATCGCTTCCTGCCCGAACGCCACCGACGAATGGTCCTGTCGATCGGCGATGAGGAGCGTGGCCGCACGGACGCCGTCGAGGGCCGCGCCGGAGAGATGGGGCAGGCCGGCGCGCGACACGACCGCCCGAAATGCATCCGGCCGCCGCGCTGCGGCGGCGAGCGCCGCGCCACCACCGGCATGCGCGCCAAACAGGCCGACAGGCAGTCCATTCAGTTCTGGCCGGCCCTCGACCCACTCTGCAGCCGCAAGCAGGAGATTGGTAAGGTTGCGAACATGCACTGCAGGCGCGGTCGGAGTGGCACACACCTGGTCGAGCCTGAACGTCGCGAAGCTTGCCAGGTGAAGGATGGTGGCGAGCGCCGCGGCGGCATCCCCCTCTACACTGTCCATGACGAGAACGAGCCCCTGTGGGCTGGGCGGCACGCGCAGTTCGCCCCAGATGGCGGGGTCGATGTTCAGCAACTGATCCATGATCTGCTCGAGCTTGCCGTGCTCCCGCTGCTGCGAGATATGTGCCCGAAGGCACGGACCGTGCTGCGGGCGCCGGTCATGACGCGAACGTCGGACCGCTCCCCCGGGGAACGCTCGGAAATCCAGCGCGAGATGGAGGCGCTCGTCGTCGCGCTTCCTGAAACGGACGCCAAGGGAAAGCTGCGCGGCGCGTTGATCCGCCTGCGGGAGTCGCTGCACGACGCCGCCGCGTTTGAGGCCGAGTTCAAAAAGCTGGCGGCACTGTCTGAAAAGGTCGCACGCGAAAGCGCCGCGACGCGTCTGCACGCGGCGGTGGAGAGGCGCCTGACTGGACAGTAGGGAACCAGTAGAATCCCCCCGGAGGATATCCCATGCGAGTTGCCAGGGTCCGCGCCCTCGGCGCGCTGCTGATCGTCGCCGTCGCGCTCGCCGCGCCAGGGGCCCAGTCGAAGCGCCCAATCACCGAGCTCGACCTGTTCAAGTTCACCTGGATTGGGGACACGCGCGTGTCGCCGGACGGACGGCAGGTCGCCTTCGCCCGCGTGACGGTCAACGAGAAGGACGACACATATGACACGGCGCTCTGGATGGTCCCGACCGACGCGTCGGCGCCTCCGCGCCCCCTGACGAGCGGCACGCGTGACAGCGCGCCGCGCTGGTCGCCCGACGGCCGGCAACTCGCGTTCGTGCGCGCGCCGATGAAGGACGGTCGGCCGCAGCCCCCGCAAGTGTTCCTGCTCGACATGAGCGGCGGCGAGGCACGGCAACTCACGGATCTGGCGCGCGGCGCCGGCGCGCCCGAGTGGTCACCCGACGGAAAGATGATTGCCTTCTCCAGCACCACGACGGCCAAAGACCAGGCGGGCCGCGAGCGCGCGGACGAGCGGAAAGAGCGTCCGCGTGAGAGCGATGTTCGAGTGATTACGCGCGCCGTGTATCGCGCGAACGGCGGCGGGTATGCCGACCCGGTCCGCCGCTCGCACATCTGGACGATCGCGGTGCCGGCTGCCGGGGCGTCGCCGGAGGGGGCGCGACCGATCACGAGCGGCGCGTTCGACGAGCAGGGCTTCGCGTGGTCACCGGACGGCCGCTGGATCTACTTCACGTCCAACCGCGTGGAGGAGCCTTACTACCATCCGCAGGACAGCGACCTCTACGCCGTCCCGGCCGGCGGGGGAGACATCGTGAAAGTGGCGAGCATCGACGGCGCCATCCGGGGCATCGCGCCGTCTCCCGACGGCAGACAGATCGCGTTCATTGGCGCCGCCCATGGACGCCCGGTGCGATCGTTCGATCAGCCCGATCTGTTCGTGACGGATGCGACGCCGGGCTCAACGCCGAGAAACCTGACCGCGTCGTACGATTTCGAAATCGGCGGCGGCATCGGCGGCGACCAGCGCGCGCCGCGCGCCGCCGGCGCGTCGGCGCCCGCCTGGAGCCGCGACGGGCGTTCGATCTTCGCTGTGGTTTCGGAACACGGGAGCGCGAACATCAAACGGATCGACGTTGCGACCGGCAAGATTGAGCCGTTCACCACGGGCAATCACCACGTCATGAGCTACACCGCGGCGCCCGGCTCGGATCGGTTCGCGATGGTGATTTCGACGCCCACGAACATCGGCGACCTCTTCGCGGGGGACGGCGGTACGCTGTCGCGGATCACCTCTGTAAACGACGGGCTGTTCAGCGGCATCGTGCAGCGCGAGCCGGAGGAGTTCTGGTTCACCAGCTTCGACGGCAACCGGATTCAGGGCTGGATCCTGAAGCCACCGGATTTCGAGGAGGGGCAGAAGTACCCGCTCATTCTCGAGATCCACGGCGGACCGCACTCCGCGTACGGCAACACGTTCACGCACGAGTTCTCGTGGATGGCGGCGAAGGGGTTCGTGGTGCTCTACACGAACCCGCGGGGCAGCACGTCGTACGGACAGGAGTTCGCGAACATCATCCAGCACAACTACCCCGGGGATGACTACAAGGACCTGATGGCCGGCGTGGACGCGCTCCTCGAGCGCGGCTACATCGACGGGAGGCGCATGGGCGTGACGGGAGGCAGCGGCGGGGGCGTCCTGACCAACTGGACGATCGGCCAGACGACCCGCTTCGCGGCCGCCGTGTCGCAGCGGTCGATTGCAGACTGGACCGGCTTCTGGTACACGGCCGATTTCACGCTGTTCCAGCCCACCTGGTTCAAGGGAGCGCCGTGGGAGGACCCGCAGGACTTCGCGCGCCGCTCGCCCATCACGCACATCGCGAAGGTCACGACGCCGCTGATGCTCATCGAGGGGGAAGACGATCTGCGCACGCCGCCCGCCGACGGCGGCGAGCAGATGTTCCGCGCGTTGAAGTATCTGAAGCGGCCCGTCGTGATGGTCCGTTTCCCCGGCGAGACGCACGAGCTCTCGCGATCCGGCAAGCCCTGGCACCGCATCGAGCGCCTCCAGCACATCGTCGGCTGGTTCGAGAAGTATCTGCAGGGGAAGAAGATCGAAACATACGACCAATGAAATAACCACGACGCCTTCGTGGTGCACTAAGTCGTCTTCCGAACGCGCGGCGTGCGCGAGCCTTCCCAGACGTACTCGTAGTGCCCCGCCACGCGCACGTTGGCCACCAGCCGGGGGCGAAAGCAGGCGAGGCACTCCCCCCCGGCAGGTGAGATGTCACGCACGCTCCGATACAGGATTCCGTTCGAGCCTGCCGCGAGCAGTTCCTCCGCGAACGCCTGCGACGCCGAGTAGTCGTCCGGGTCGTACAGCGCCGCGCGCGCCGGGCCGCCCGGGCGGATGTCATGGAACGCCGCGCGGAAGTCGGCCCGATACAGGCGCATCTGCACGCGCGTCTCGAAGGCCCCAATCTCTTCCAGCTCGCGCGTGCGACGGTAGGTCGATTCGGAGAGCGCGGTCTCCAGCGTCTTCGCGGCGTACCATGCGCCGCGGCGGGCGCTGTTGAAGCGTCCCCCTCCCGCGCGCGGATGACAGAACGCCGCCATGACCACCGTCGCCATCGGCCCCGTGACCCACTCCCCGCGCGGGACGGCGTGCAGCGCGCCCAGCTCGTTGCTGATGCGATCGTTCGTCCAGCCTTCCAGCTCGAACACCGCCTCCAGATCCGCCGGCACCGCGACGCGGTCAAACAGCCCGACCGAGGGATAACGGCTGGGGATGAGACGGCTGGCGCCACGCCAGGCGACCCGCGTCGTGCCCGGCCGGCGCGCGGCAGCCTCGGGCGCGGCGCTCAACCGCGCCGTCCGTCCAGCAGGCGCCGGAGCTGGAAGAGCGCGTCGATGCCGCCGTCCACGAGGAAGTCCATCGGCGCGGCGCCGCCGAACAGGGCGTTGCTGTTCGGCATGCGGATCCACCGGTCCGCGAACTGCGGTTCCGGGTAGAGCAGCTGCAGGCTCTTGTAGATGCCGAGGACGAGGGAGAGCCGCGTGAGCGTGTCGTAGGGGAGGGGCCCATATTCCCCGGCTTTGTATTTGTGAAAAGTCGAAGGAGCCGGCCAGCCCAGAAGCGCGCGCGCTTCCGCCGTGGTGAGCCGCCAGGCGCGCGCGACGTTGAAAAACGTCCGCAGGGCCGGGCCGGAGAGGCGCCGCCGCACCTCAGGGTCCTGCCGCGCGGCGAGCGGCAGCGAACCGAACGTCTCTCCCGCAGGGGCCGGCTTATCCATATATGGATAGTCTACTACATATCTGGACTACATGCCACACTCTCCCAACCGTTTCGCGCCGCCAGGGTCGTATACTTGGCGTCTTTACCGCGGGGACCGGGGAGGTCGCGTTTCCATGTACCGCTGCGTCCAGGCTGCACTCCTGCTCTCGCTCTCGGCTGCTGCCGGCTGCTCCGACACCGGAAGCGCGCAATCGCAGGGCAACGCTCCATCGCCGCCGAAGGTGACCACCGTCACCGTCCGCGCCGACAGCGTCCGCCGAGCCATCGACATCGTCGGGACGCTCGCCGCGGCCGAAGAAGTCACGGTGTCGTCGGAGGTCGAAGGGAAGGTCAGCCGCATCGGTGCGGACCTGGGCGATCGTGTGCGGGCGGGAGACGTGCTGGTCGAACTCGATCGCGAGAAACTCGAGTACCGGTACGAGGCCAGCCGCGCTGCGTTGGAGCGCGCCCGCGCGCGGTACGGCGCCGACGCGGCCGGCACCCTGCCAACACTGGAAACGACTCCGGACGTGCAGAAAGCGGCGGCCGATCTCGCGCAGGCGGAGCAGGCGGTGACTCGTGCGCGCGCGCTGGCGCGCCGGGGCCTGGTGGCCAACCAGCAACTCGACGACGCCGAGGCGCGATACCTGGCGGCAAAGGCCGGCTACGACGCCGCCGTGCAGAACGCGAGGAACCTGCGTGCGGACGTGGACGCCGGAGCGGCGCAGATGCGGCTCGCCAGGCGCGAGTTGCGCGACGCGCAGGTGCGCGCCCCGTTCGACGGCTACATCCAGCGGCGCATCGTCTCGCCCGGCATGTTCGTGCGCGTGCAGACGCCCGTCATGAGCCTGGTCAAGGTCGATCCTCTGAAGCTCACCGGTGAGGTGCCCGAGCGGCTTGCCCCGTGGGTGCGCATCGGCCAGCCGGTGGAATTGCGGGTGGACGCGTATCCCGACCGCGTGATGAGCGGCACGATCTCCCGCATCAGTCCGGCCGTCAACCAGCAGACGCGCGCGTTTCCGCTCGAAGCGGCGGTGCCCAACCCGGACGGGCGCTTGAAGCCCGGCACGTTCGCGCGCGCCCGGATCGTCTCCGACCGGATCGACCGCGTCCTCGCGGTGCCGGTCGGCGCGCTGCAGTACCGGTACGGCGTGAACCGCGTGTTCGTGCTGAAAGGGGACCGCATCGCGGCGCGCGAGGTCAAGACGGGCGATCGCCTCGGCGATCGCATGGAGATCACGTCCGGCATCGCGGCGGGGGACGTGATCGTGGCCGGCGGCGTCGAGCAACTGGCCGACGGCCTGCGCGTGGCACCGGCCCGCGGAGAGTAGCGCGTGTCCCTCCCGGAACTTTGCGTCAAGCGTCCGGTCTTCGCGACGATGCTGGTGTCCGCGCTCGTGGTGCTCGGTCTCTTCAGCTTCCGCGATCTGGGAGTGGATCTGTTCCCCAGGGCGGATCCCGCCACCGTGACGATCACCATCCTGCTGCCCGGCGCGAGCCCCGGCGAGGTGAACAGCGCGATCGTGGAGCCGCTCGAATCGGCGCTGAGCAGCATGTCCGGGATGGACGAGCTGCGGGCGACCGTGCGCGAGGGCAGCGCCCAAATCACCTGCCGCTTCGTGCTCGAGCGTGACATCGACGACGCCGCGCAGGACGTGCGCGAGAAGGTGGCGCGTGCCATCCGGAACTTGCCGCCGCAAATCGAGCCGCCGGTCATCGAGAAGGTGGACCCCGACTCGGCGCCGGTCTTCACGCTGGTCGCATCCGCCGACGGCATGAGTCTTCGCGCCCTCACGGAGGTTGCCGACAAGCAGATCAAGCGCGCCCTGGAGACAGTGGACGGCGTCGGAGAGGTGTCGCTCGCCGGCGGCCGCGCGCGCGAGATCCATGTGACGCTCGATATCGAGAAGCTGGGCGCCTACGGCATCTCCGTCGATCAGGTCCGCGACGCCATCCAAGCGGAAAACGTCGAAGTGCCCGGCGGCAAGCTCGAACAGGGAAAATCCGAGCTGACGCTGCGCACGCTCGGCCGCATTGCCGCCACCGATCAGTTCGAGCACATCGTCGTGGCGACGGTCAACGGCACGCCGATCACCGTCGCGGACCTCGGCAGCGTCGCCGATACCGAAGAGACCCCGCGTACCGGCGCGTGGCTCGACGGCCGCCGGGCCGTGGTGCTCGATGTCCGCCGCCAGTCGGGGCAGAACACGGTCACGGTCATCGAAGCGATCAAGCGCAAGCTGCGTCAGGTCCGCGCGACGCTCCCGCCGGACGTGCGCCTCGCCGTGACCAGAGACGACTCGCAGTTCATCTACGCCTCCATCAGGTCGCTCGAAGAGCACCTGCTCTGGGGCGCGCTCCTGGCGAGCGTCGTCGTGTTCGCGTTCATCCGCAACGTGCGCGCGGTGATGATCGCCGCGCTTGCCATCCCCGCGTCGATCATCTCGACGTTCACCCTCATGCGGGCGATGGATTTCACGTTGAACAACATGACGCTCCTGGGGCTGACGCTGGCGGTGGGGATCGTCATCGACGACGCGATCGTGGTGCTGGAGAACATCTTCCGCTACGTAGAGGAGAAGGGGTACACGCCATTCGAAGCCGCCATCGCCGGGACCAAGGAGGTCAGCCTCGCGGTGACCGCGACGACGTTGTCGCTCGTCGTCATCTTCCTGCCGGTCGCCTTCATGACCGGCTACGCGCGGCGCTTCATCTATCCGTTCGGCTGGACGATGGCGTTTGCGATCCTGGTGTCGATGATCGTCAGCTTCACCCTGACGCCGATGCTCAGCTCGCGCTGGCTGAAGGCGTCGCACGCGGGCACGGACGAGGACACGAAGCACCATCGGCTGTTCCGCGCGCTGGATCGCTGGTACAGCGCGTCGCTGCGCTGGACGCTCGCGCACCCGATGTGGATCATCGGCGTCTCGATCGCGCTGGTCGCGCTCACCGTCCCGCTGAACTGGATGGTGGGACGCACGTTCGTGCCGGCCGAGG
>DATHTE010000026.1:0-10615 GCA_035463475.1 Vicinamibacterales bacterium | reverse complement strand
GGTCCGACTGCGTGACTGTCCGCCTGTCCGACTGCGTGACTGTCCGACTGTCCGACTGCGTGACTGTCCGACTGTCCGACTGCGTGACTGTCCGACTGTCCGACTGCGTGACTGTCCGACTGCCTGCCCTCACCTACGGCTGTTCAATCACGACCACCTGCCCCGCCGGTACGTCCTTCCGCGTTGTCGTGGTCCCGTCGGGCCATTTGACTTCGATGGCGTCCACGCGCGTCGCGGCGCCGAGGCCGACGTGCTGCCGCATGTCGTCCTGCGAGATGTAGCTCGTCCCGCTCTGGACCAGCCTGATCTGCGCGAGCGTTCCAGTGCGAACGGTGATCAGCGCGCCGATCGCGTTCGTGTTCTTCCCCTTGCCCTTCACCTTCACGATGATCCAGTTGCCGCGCGAGGCCAGCTCGTTGCGCAGCAGCTGGGGGCTGCCGTCGAGGTCGTTGATGACGAGATCGATTCTTCCATCGTCATCGAGATCGCCGGCCGCCAGCCCGCGGCTCACACGCTCTTCCATCATCACGGCGCCGTAGCGCGACCCGACTTCGTCGAACGTGCCGTCACCGCGATTGTGGTAGAGCAGTTTGCGCTGGCGGTAACCGGCCGACGCGCCGAGCCGCGCCTTGTCCAGCTGCGGGTAGACGTGGCCGTTGACCGCAATCAGATCGAGCCACGTGTCGTTGTCGTAATCCAGGAACGCGGTGCCCCAGCCGACGTACGGCAAGCTGCTGGCGCCCGTCTTCGAGCGAAACGCCAGGTCGGCGAAGTGCGAGCCTTCGTTCCTGAACAGGTTGTTGTATTCCTCGGAGAAGTTCGTGACGAAGAGGCTCAGTCGTCCGCTCCGGTCGTAGTCGCCGACCGCCACCCCCATACTCCCTTGTTCCGCGCCGTCCTCGCTCACCGCCACGCCGGCGGGAAACGCGATGTCCTTGAACGTCCCGTCCTTCTGATTCTGGTAGAGGAAGTTCGGCGTGGAGTCGTTCGCGACGTACAGGTCGAGCCAGCCATCCTCATTCGCGTCGAACCAGGCGACGCCCAGGCCAAAGTAGGCACGCGGATCGGAGACCCCGGCACGCTCGGCAACGTCGGTGAAACGCGCCGAGCCGTCATTGTTGAAGAGGAAGTCGGTTTCTCCCGGCAGCCCGCGCGGGCCGCACTGCACCGCAATGCCGCGGTACTCGCACGTCTTGTCCTTGCCGAACTGGGGCAGCCGCGCGAGATCGATGCTGACGTACCGGCTGACGAACAGGTCGAGGTCGCCGTCGCGATCGTAATCCGCGAACCCGCATCCGGCGGACCAGCCACCGCCCGCGACTCCGGCGCGCGCGGTGACGTCGGCAAACGTGCCGTCGTGGTTGTTGCGATAGAGCTTGTTCCCCCCGAGCGCCGTCACGTACAGGTCGTCCCAGCCGTCGCCGTCGACGTCACCCGTGCAGACCCCCATGCCCCAGCCCGGGTGTCCGACGCCAGCCTTGTCGGTGACGTCGGCGAACTTCATCCCGCCCAGGTTCCGGTAGAGCGCGCTCCGCGCGGCGTTCGGGTCTCTCGCCGTGTCGACGGTCAACGAGTCCACGAAGTAGATGTCGACGCGTCCGTCGTTATCGTAGTCGAACAGCGCGACACCGCCGCTCATCGATTCGACGATGTATTTCTTTTCGGGTGCGGCGTGGTGCTGAAAGGTGATGCCTGCTTCGCGCGTGATGTCGCGGAACAGCACCTCCGGTGCCTGTGCAAGCGTGGCGCACGCGAGCAGGGCTGTGAGCAGAGGGAGCGCGCGAGCGGCGTTCCCCTGACGTCTTCCTTCGGTGCTCGCGGGGCCCCACCCCCGCTCGCTCGCGCTCGGCGGCCCCTCGCGATCCGCTCGGGGCTCCCCTCCAACCTTCGCGCTGGTGTCTCGGGAAGGTTGGTACCGGCGCGCTACGGCAGGCAAGCCGGCGCCTCGCGCGGGCCGCAGGCGCTCCTCTGGCCTCTGGCCCCTGGCCTCTGGCCCCTGGCCTCCGGCCTCTGGCCTCTGACCTCCGGCCTCTGGCCTCCTCACGGCCGCATTCCCCCGCCGGTGCCAAACCCGGTGTTCGCCCGAAGCTGCTGCAGGCGCGCTTCGAATTCGCGGAGCTTCTGCTGATAGATCTCGCGGTGCTTCGCCGAGCTGGCGTGGTCTTCCAGGCGCGCGTACGCCAGGCTCAACTGGTAGTGAGGCCGCGGCAGCAGCGGGTCGGCCGCGGCGGCTCGCAGAAACGCGTCGCGCGCCTCCTCGAAGCGCTGCTTCCGCATCAGGACGAGTCCGAGCACGAGGTTGGCTCTGGCGTGCTGCGGCGTTTGTTCGAGCGCGCGGCGCGCGTGCGACTCGGCCGGCTGCTCTGCGCCCATCCCTTCTTCGGCCTCGGCGAGCGCGGCGACGGCTTCGACGTTGTCGGGCTCGATCTCCACCGCCCGCCGAAGCGGCGTCAACGCCTCGGCGTACATCTTCCGGTTGTTGTAGGCGAGCCCGAGCGCGACGAGCGTCAGCAGCCGGCCAGCTTCGAGCTGTTCGGCGCGCTCCAGCATCTCGGTCGCGCCGATCATCTCACCGGCCTGCATCAGCGCGACGCCGAGCAGGTAGTGGTATTGAGCGACGGTCGGGCACATCCGCGTGAGCGACTCCAGCGTGAGGATGGCCGGCACGAGCGCCCGGGTGGCGAGCGACACTTGCGCAAGCGCGCTGAGCACTTCTTCGGAATTCGGCGCCAGCGCACGTGCCCTGCGGAGGGACTCGATGGCGCCTTGAGCGTCGCCGTCGCCAGACTGGATCCGCGCGAGTTGCAGCAGGGCCTGGACGGACTGGTCGCGATCCGCGATCGCCCGGTACATGTCCGCCGCCTCGGCTCGCCGCCCAACCGCCAGGGCTTCGGCAGCCGCCTGCATCGCCTGCCGGCGATCGCTCGCCGGCGCATCGACGCGCGTCTGCGCCAGGGCGGCGGCGCACGAGGAGAGGAGGACGGCGAACACGATGATGGACGGTTTCATTTTCGCGCCCGCGCCTTCTCCTTCAGCCGCCGGTAGATGTCGAAATGCTCCTGCGACAGGCTTGTCCTGCCGGTCTTCTCGTACGCCTGCGCGAGCTGAAAGTGGACGTTGGCGTCCTCCGGAGCAATCCGCGCGGCGGCTTCGAGATGGCCCACCGCCTCGGTCGCCATCCCCTGCGCGAGCAGGATCTTGCCGAGGAGATAGCGGGCGTCGGCGAAGTGCGGCCGTGCCTGCAGTGCCGATCTCAGGAGCGTGACGGCTTCGTCGAGATGTCCCTGCAGTTCGAGGACGGCGCCGAGCGTGTGCTTTGCCGTCACGGCATCCGGATGCGCGGCGAGCTCGGCGCGCAGGGCCGCGGCGGCCTCGTCCAGCCGCCCCTGCTTCAAGTAGATCGTGCCGAGCGTCGCGTTTACGTTCTCCGCATCTTTCTTCAGCGCGAGGGCGTGCTGCAGCGCGCGGATCGCCCCGGCGAAGTCCCCCTGCTGCGCGTGCGCCTGGCCGACGAGGACGTTCAGCTCCGGCGAGTCACCGTGCGCAGCCAGTAGTTGCGTGAAGATCTGCTCGGCTTCTTCCGGGCGACCGCTTCGAACGAGCGCCAGCGCGTACGCATACTGAAGCGAGGGGTCGGCGCCGCGCCGAGGATCGTCGTTCAGCAGGTCGACCGCCTTGTCGTAGGCCTCTAGGTTCAGCCAGGCGAGAGCCAGCATGCGGCGGGCGTCGGTCTGCCGCGGGTCAGCCGCCACAGCGCGCTCGAGCGGCGCGGTAGCCGCTTCGTACTTTTGCGCGTTGAAGTAGGCGACGCCGAGCGAGTACTGCACCTGAGGGAACGCCGGATCGAGCGCGGCAGCGTCTTCGAGGAATTCCGCGGCGCGCACGAACCGGCTCGCCTGCGCGTGCAGGACCCCGAGGTTCAGGTACGCGCGCGCGAGCGCGGTGGTGACACCCTGCCGGATCCGGGCGCGCTCGACGGCTGGAACGTCGGCGAACGGCGCATCCGCCGCGAGTGTCGGCAGGGCAGCGGCGTCGTCGGATTCCGGCACGTCGGCGAGAAAGCGGCCCAGCCGCGCGCGATCCTCCTTGGCGCGCGCCTCGGACGCGCGCTGCGCCTGTGCGAAATGCTGCGACGCTTCGTCCATCCGACCGAGCGTGCGCAACGCGGTAGCGAGCTGGTAATGGAGGCGGCCGATCCTCGACGAGTCATCTGACGCAAGGGTCCTCGTCTCCAGCGCGCGCCGAAGGCTGCCCACGGCGTCGGCCGTTCGGCCCACCGCCAGCTGGCACCGGCCGAGGAATTCGAACACCTCACTGCTCGCGGCCGGGTCGCGCGCCGCGACCTCGAGCGCCGCCAGCGCTTCGTCGTGCCGCCTGGCGTGTTCGAGCGCGATCCCGAGCCGCAGGTTCGTGACCGGGTCCTGAGGCGCGATCGTCAGCTCCGCACGGAACTCGGCAATCGCTTCTTCGAGGCGGGCATACCCCTCCTCCTCCAGGATGGCGATTGTGCCGAGGTAATAGTGGGCCCGGCGGACGCGGGGATCCTTCTCGAGCGCGGTCCGGAGCGCCGCTCGCGCGCGCCCATACTCGCCGAAATCGCGGTACGTTCGGCCGATGAGCACGTACGTTTGCGGGATGGGGCGAGCCCGCGCGACCTCGTCGAACACACGCTCCGCGGCGTCCACCCGCTTGACCCGCAGGTAGGCGGTTGCCAGGACGAACGCCAGCTCGGGATCCCCGGGCGCAATGCCGCGAGCGTGTTCGAGTTCCTGGACCGCCTGCGCCGGCTCGCCCCGTGCGACCAGCGCCTGCGCGAGCACTCGGCGCAGCGCGACGTCGTCGGGTGAGGCGGTGACCAGCCGCGAGAGAAGGCCGACGGCATCCGCGCTGTCGCCCGCCTGGAGCGATGCGATCGCGAGCAGCCGCTGGGCCGCGCGGTTGTCGGCCGCCGCGCCGGTCGCCCGCCGGAACACGTCTCGCGCCGCCGCCGGGCGCCCTTCGGTAACCTCGAGGGCGCCGATGAGCATCCAGCCCTGCATCAGCGCGTCGCGATAGCGGCTCTCCGCGACCTGGAGCTCCCCTTCCCGCAGCGCGGCCTCTGCAGCCGCCATCGTTGCTTCGATCACGACCAGCAGCTGCGGGCCGGACGTCGGACCCGCCGATTGAGCCTCGGCGTGCGACACCATCACGGCGGCGAGGGCGACCGCCGGAAGGCCGAAGCACGCGCGCGAGCGGGACCGGCGATGCGGCATGCGGTTGGGTTGATGATCCTAGCGCACGTCCCGCGCGAGGAATTCGCGCACCCGCGCGATGTCGCTCGCGAAGCGGGACGGTGGGGCGGTGGAGGTGAAAAACTCGAGATACGGTCGTGCTTCCGTCGCACGACCGCGACCGCTGAGCGAGGCGCTTACGGCGAGCAGCGTGCGGTACTCGGCGGGATCGATCGCCACGGCCTCGCGCCAGTGTGCCATCGCCAGCGCGCGGTCTCCGCGATCGGCCGCGATCGCCCCCAGCGAACTGTGCGCGCGCGCCAGCGAGGGGTTGAGGGCGAGGGCCTGCTCGAAGCTCTCGCGTGCGCGATCCGGACGGTTCGCCATCAAATGCACCGTGCCCGCGTGCACGAGAATCGCCGTGCTCGCGGGGTCGTTCTGGCGGGCGCCTTCGAGGAGCGCAAGTGCCTCGCCGGCGCGTCCAACGCGCGCGAGGGCGAGGGCGTACGACGTGACCACCTGCACGTCCGGCTCCTCGGCGCGGGCAAACGGCGCGAGCACGTCCACCGCCTCGCGCGCGCGCCCCGCCTCGATGAGATACGCAGCCAGGAGCGATGCGGTCTCGGCATCCCCCGGGTTCAGCCGCCGCGCAGTTTCGAGCGCGGCCACGGCTGCCGGCACGTTGCCGCGCTCGCGCTCCAGTTGCGCGAGATATACGTGCGAGATGCTCATCGAGGGGCGCCGTCGCACGAGATCGCCGCATCGGTCCACCGCGCCGGCGAGATTCCCGTCGAGGTAAAGCCCGAGGACCTCCTGCAACATGCGGTCGAGCTCGATGAGACGCTTGGGATCGTCGTCGGCCGTGTAGGAGCTCCTGGGCGCAACCGAGGACCCGACGTACCCCAGCGCCCGAAGCCGCTCACGTGTGTCGGCCGACTCGCCGACCGCCCCGCTCGCCCGATCTCCAGAAACGTACCGGCGCAGGACCGTCCGCATCTCGTCGACGCGCTCCGGCTGTGCCTGCGCCACGTTCCGCAGTTCCTCCGGATCGCGCACCAGGTCGTAGAGCTCGGGTATCGGCAGGTCGATGTACTTCAATCCGCCGCGTACGATCCCCCGCAGCGGCGCCCAGCCGCGACCCAGCGTTCCCGACAGCGCCTCGAAGTACGCCGCACGGTCAGGACCGCGATCGTCCGCGGTCGCGGCGATAAGGCTGCGCCCCGGCAGCCCGGAGGGCGCGGGCACGTCGAGCGCGTCGAGAATCGTCGGCAGGATGTCCACGTGAAACGCTGGCCCGGTCACGACCGACGGCTGCCACACGCGCGGCCCGTAGAACAGCAGCGGTACGCGCAGGGTCGGCTCGTACGCAAAGATGCCGTGCGTGGCCTCGCCATGCTCACCGAGCGATTCGCCGTGATCGGACGTGAGCACGACGAGCGTGTTTGCATCGGCGCCGGCGGCGAGAAGCGGATCGACGAGCGGCGCGAGGGCGGCATCGGCAGATGCCACGTCGCTCGCGTATGGGTTCCCCGGGAAGCGCGAGGCGAACGGCTCGACGGCGGCGTACGGATAGTGGGGCTCGTAGAGGTGGATCCAGCAGAAGAACGGCCCCGAGTTGTTCGCCTTTATCCATGCGATCGCACGCCCGACTGTGTCCGCGCCCCTCCGTTCCTGAATCAGAAAGGCAGGTCGCGCGGACTCAGCAAACGTGTCGTCGTACACGTCGAAGCCACGGTCCAGACCGAAACGCGAGTCGAGCGGGAAGGCACTGACGAACGCGCCCGTCCGATAGCCGTGCGCCTTCAGGAGCGTCGCCAGGGTGTCGAGCGTTCGCGGAAAGCGGAATCCTGAGTTATCGCGGACCGCGTGCTCCACCGGAAGCCGGCCGGAGAGGATGTTCGCGTGCGACGGAAGGGTCATGACGTTGTGGGCGTAGGCCGTCCGGACGCGGAGGCCCGCCGCCGCCAGCCGGGACATTACCGGAGTGCGTGTGACATCAAGTGCGTCGGCCCGCAGCGTGTCGATGGTGACGAGAACGATGCTGGCGCCCGGGTTTCGGCCAGGATCACTGGTCTTTCTGCCGTTTCCCAGGCTCGAGCTGAGGCGGACCACGAGGAAGCCGGCTGCCACGAAGAGGGCGAGGCCGGCAGCCCATGAGGTCGCTCTGGACAGTTTCGCAAGCCGCTTCACAAAGTCCTTGACACCAAGCGGAGGGAAACCATAATACAGCTTCGTTAAGCCGCTTTACGAACTTCCGCGGAGGATCTCCGATGTGGACGCGTTCGTGCCTCGCAGCATTCCTGGTCCTGGCAACCGTGGGCGTCGCGAGCGCGCAGCGCTCCACCGCCACCATCCGCGGTACCGTCCGCGACTCCACGCAGGCGGTTCTCCCAGGCGTGACCGTGACGGTGACCAACCGGGAGACCGGCTTCACGCGCACCACCGTCAGCAATGACTCCGGCGTGTATCTGGCGGCAGAAATGCCGATCGGGCAGTACGACGTCACCGCGGAACTGACCGGATTCAAGAAGGCGACGCGCACGAATGTCCCGCTCAGGGTCGCCGACGACTTCAATATCGACTTCACCCTTGAGGCGGGCGCGATCGTCGAAACGGTCACCGTCGAAGCCTCGTCCACGCCCGTCAAGGTGCTGGGCGGCGAGATCTCCGGTATCGTCACGGGCGAGCAGGTCCGTGAGCTGCCGCTGAACGGCCGCAACTTCCTGCAGCTCGCGACGCTGATGCCGGGCGTTAGCGCGCCAGACGTGCTCAACGTCAAGGACAAGGGGTTGCTCGGCGGGTCGGACCTTTCGGTGAGCGGCAGCGACGTGACCGCGAACCTGTGGACGGTGGACGGGGCCAACAACAACGACGTCGGTTCCAACCGTACGCTCCTCGTGTATCCGTCTCTCGAAGCGATTGAAGAATTCAAGATCCTGCGCAACAGCTATGGGCCGGAGTTCGGCGGCGCCGGCGGTGCGCATATCAACATCGTCACCCGCGGCGGCACGAACCAGTTCAGGGGCAGCGCCTTTTACTCGGGGCGCAACGACGCGTTCAATGCGAAGAACTATTTCCTGGAGCAGGCGGACCAGCCGAAGGAGCAGTTGAACCGCAGCGATTTCGGCGGCAGCATGGGCGGGCCGGTGATTCGGGACAGACTGCACTTCTTCGGCAACCTGGAGTGGAACATCGAAGATCGCGGCACGGCGCGCACGGCGCTCGTCCCGACCGAGGCCGAACGCAACGGTGACTTCAGCGGCCCCGTCATTCCCAACTGCACGTTGTCCGCTCCTACCGACCCCTTGACCGGCCAGCCGTTCCCCGGGAACCGCATCCCGGCAAACCGGATCAGTCCGGCCGGCCAGGCACTGCTGAGCCTGTACCCGCTTCCGAACGTGACGCCCAGTGCAGGCAGCTGCAACAACTGGGTGACCTCGGTGACCTCACCCATCAATTACAGCCAGATCAGCGGGCGCGTCGACTGGACGGCCACGAACGCCAGCCGGCTGATGGTGCGCTACACGCAGGACAGCTGGAAGAACGACGCTCCGAGCATCTACACCAATACCTGGGGGGACGACCCATTCCCGGCCGTGGACTCGAACTGGAATCAGCCCAGTCGGTCGTTCGTTGCCCAGTTGAACCAGACCTTCGGCACGAGCGCCACCAACAGCCTGCAGTTCTCGTACTCGGCGAACAAGATCGAAGTCACTCGAGGCGGACTCAACACGGACTTGAACGCGGATATTCTCAGTCGTATCCAGCCCATCCTCGGATACGACAACAAGCAGTACGGGCAGGACATCGGCCACCCGGTGTTCTGGGGAAGCGGGGGCTACGCGGCGTTGTGGAACGAAGCCCCATTCCTCAACAACCAGGATCTCTTTGTCATTAAGGACGACTACACGCAGGTCTTCGGCAAGCATTTCGTGAAGGCTGGCGTTCTGGTGAGCGCCAACAAGAAGAACGAAGACACGATCGGCAACGGATCGGACCAGCATTCCCGGTTCTGGGGCTCGGGCGGACTTCCGGGCTGGGGCGCCAATACTGGCAACGTCCTCGCGGATTTCCTGCTGAGGGACATGACGTGGGGTTTCTCGGAAGCGTCCGCCGGCCGCTCCGCGCCGCAGCGCTGGCGCGACCTCGAGGTCTACCTCGCCGATTCGTGGCGGGTGTCGTCCCGCGTGACGTTTGACTACGGTGTCCGCTACTCGGCGTTCTTCAATCCGGTTGTGTCCGACGATCGGATCACGAGCTTCGTGCCTGACCTCTTCGATGCATCCCTGGGAGCTGACGCGTGCAACGGCGTGCTGCAACCGCCCGATACGAACTGGTGCCAGGAGGCCGGCGCGCGGGGAGGCGCCCCGGGGCCCAACCGATCCCTGATGGACCAGGATCTGAACAACTTCGCGCCGCGGCTCGGGGTCGCATGGGACGTCCGGGGAACCGGCAAGACGGCCGTTCGCGCCGGGCTCGGCCGCTTCTTCCTTCGGGAGCGCCTCAGCCCGGGCCTGAACATAGCCGGCAACCCGCCGTTCGTGAGGACGATCAGCGGAATCCGCACCCTCGACAGCACGGCCGAGCCCGTCAGCGGCGGGTTCGGGTTGACGCTCGGCACCCCTTCGCGCGGCCGTGAAGTCGAGATGCGAACGCCGAACAACTGGCAGTGGAACGTCTCCTTCCAGCACGAGGTGTGGCGGAACACAAGCTTCGAGGTTGCCTACGTCGCGAGCCACGGCTACGACCTGCTGCGGAACCACGACGTCAACCAGGTTCCCTCCGGAGACGCGAACGGAAATGGCGTCAGCGACCGCCTCGAATACGTGCGCAGCCACACGACTGCAGCATTGCGGCCGTTCGGCGTCCTTGGGAATCAGGCGATCACGTTGTGGGATCACTCGGGGGAATCCACGTATCACTCCCTCCAGACGCAGATCATCAGCCGCTTCGGGCGGGGGTCGCAGTTCCAGGCGTCTTACACGCTGTCGCGATCGCGGGCCAACCTGTCCCTGACTGACAGCAGCGGTTCCCTGGCGACTGGCGTCCACACGGTCGATCTCGACAATCCGGACGCCGATTGGGGCCGGCCCGAGACGGGTCGCGACCATATCTTCAACGCCTCCCTGGTCTGGTTGCTGCCCGCCCTGACCGACCGGACGCCTTTGGTGCGGGCGCTGGTCGGCGACTGGGAGGTCAGCGCGATCCTCGGTGCCGGTACAGGGCAGCCGGCCCTGATATTCGCGCCCGGCAATCTCACCGGGCTCGGCACGGGACCGTCCGGGACTGGAGACTGGCCAAACCTGACGGCGCACGAGTACCCGAACCGGACGAGCGAACCCTGCGAGCCGAGCGGCGGGCGAAAGGAGCAGATTATCAACCCGAACGCGTTCACGCTCAACGGG
>DATHTE010000025.1:0-47500 GCA_035463475.1 Vicinamibacterales bacterium | reverse complement strand
CTTGCACGTTCTATCTAGTTTTCAAAGAACCGGCTTGCTTGCTTGTTCGTTGCTGCACCCCTCCGGCCGTTTCTCCGTCGGGGGAACCTTCCAATACTATACATCCCCCCACCCCCTGTCAACCCCCGGAGTTCGCCGCAACAAGCGGCCGACTCGGGATTTATCGGTTCGGGTGGGTCGATTCGAGAGCCTTCGGGCCGACAAAAATAGCTCCAAACCTGCTGGAGCTCTTTTCCGGCGACCCGCCGGGTCCCGCGCAGCACCAGAGAATATAGGCGCGCCGGGACGCGCTGTCAACCTCGGGTGTTCTCAGCTTTTCGCCCAACAGATCAACGCGTTAGACCGGCTCGCGTCGCGGTGCGCCCCATTCAGGCGGAGCGGTTCTTCCGGATCCGGATGATGCGCCGATCGCGCGGCCCCTTGCGCAACACCAGGATTTCGCCGTCGATCGCGCGATCGAGCGTGATGCGATCCTTCTCCCCCACCACACGCTCGTCGTTCACGTAGAAGCAGCCCCCTTTGACCAGTCTGGCCGCGGCACTCGCCGACGGCTCGAGTCCCGAGAGCGTGATCAGTCGCGCGACCGCCATGCCGTCTGCGGCGAAGTCCGCCGCGTCCACCTCCGTCGATGGCACGTCGGCGAACACCATGAGAATGTCCTCCTTCGACGCGTGGCGGAGGTCCCCCTTGTTGAAGAGCAGCGCCGACGCCTGCTCGGCGCGATCGCGCTGCTCGCGGCCGTGCACCATGTCGGTGACGTGCCGCGCGAGCGCGCGCTGCGCCTCGCGCTTGTCCGGTCGCTCCGACACCGCGCGCGCCAGATCGTCGATCTCGCCGCGCTCCAGGAACGTGAAGAACTTCAGGTAGCGGACGACATCGCGATCGTCTGTGTTCAGCCAGAACTGGTAAAAGCGGAACGGCGACGTCAACGAGGCGTCGAGCCACACGGTGCCCGATTCCGTCTTGCCGAACTTGGTGCCGCTCGACGTCGTGACGAGTGGCAGCACGATCCCGTACGCCTTCGCACCGCGCAGTTTCCTGATGAGATCGATGCCCGCGGTGATGTTCCCCCACTGATCGCTTCCGCCCATCTGCAGCGTGCAGCCGAACCGATCGTAAAGCACCAGATAATCGTACGCCTGCGTCAGGAGGTAGCTGAACTCGGTGTACGAGATGCCCTCCTCCTGATCGAGCCGTCGCTTCACCGACTCCTTCTGGAGCATGTAATTCACGGTGAAGTACTTCCCCACGTCGCGAAGAAAACTCATCAGATCGATCGACACGAGCCAGTCCGCGTTGTTGACGATGCGGGCGCCGTTCGGCGCGCGATCGAAGTCGAGAAAGCGTTCCAGTTGCCGTCGGATCCCATCCAGGTTGGCGTGCACCTGCTCGACGCTCAGGAGTCGCCGCTCCTGCGTCTTGCCGCTCGGATCGCCGATGAGCCCGGTCCCGCCACCGACAATCGCGATCGGCGCGTGCCCGGCGCGCTGCAGGCGCGCGAGCGCCATCACCGGCAGCAGCGATCCGACGTGCAGGCTCGCCGCCGTGGGATCGAAGCCAATGTAGCCGGTCAGCGGGGCGGCGCGCAGTGCGTCGCGTGCCCCATCGGTGGCGTCGTAGAGCATCTCGCGCCAGTGGAATTCCTCGAAGAGATCCATGCGGCGATCAAGTTACCATAGCGGCGAATGCCGAATCGCGGGCTGCCAGCGAGCACGGACCGACCCGGGCGCGCCCGCCTGGCGGGGGCTACGCGACTGTCGCGGCGCGCCCTCCTCAGAGCGCTTGCGGTCGCCGGCGTCGGCGCCGCGACGGGGGCCGCCGGGTACGGGTTCCTGTACGAGCGTCACCACCTCGACGTCACGCGCACCGATGTGCCCGTCTCCGGCCTGCCCGACGCGCTCGACGGCCTGCGCCTCGCGCTCGTGACCGACACGCATTTCAGCAGCACCGTTCCCGCCGCGGACATCGAACGCGCGGTGCGCGCCGCGCTGGACGCCGTCCCAGACATCGTGGTGCTCGGCGGCGATTACGTGACGTGGGGAGATCGCGCCTACGTGTCGGGCGCCGCCGAACTGCTCGCGCCCCTGCGCGCGCCGCACGGGGTCTTCGCCGTGCTCGGCAACCACGATGACGACCGCGACATGCCGGCAGCGCTCACGGCGAAGGGGTTCACGGTCCTCAAGGACGCGCGCACGCGCATCGTGGTGCACGGCGAACCGCTCGACGTCGCCGGCGTGCGCTTCTGGACGCGCAGAGTGGACAGGGTGGCCGCCGTGCTGCGCGGCGCGACGGCGACAACCATCCTGCTGGCGCACGACCCGAGCCGGCTGAGAGAGGCCGCGAGCCTCAACGTTCCGCTGGTGCTCTCCGGCCACACGCACGGAGGGCAGATCGTGCTGCCGGTGGCGGGCGCGCTGGCCGCGCGCGGTTTCCCCGTCGTCAGCGGATACGGACGCCGCGAGAACACGTCGATCTACGTCAGCCGCGGAGTGGGAACGGTGTACGTTCCGCTGCGGCTGAACTGCCCGCCTGAAGTCGCGATTCTCACGCTGAAACGCCAGGCCTCATTCTGAGCCATTCGCACCGGTGCCCGGCAAAACGCCTTGCGAGGATTACATCCCGTCGCCAGACGGTCGTAACTACGTGGCGCAGGTGTATGCCGACCAGCGCGAGGACCACTCGTCGGAGGCGTGGTGCGTCTTCCTTCCGGAGCGTGGCGATGACTTCGTCGCAGGCGATCGGGAAACGACGCAGCGAGGCTTCGAGTCCGTCCGCTACTGGCGCCTCAGGCCTGACGCACCGCTACTACGAAGGAGCCCTGGATCGCGCGCTGAAAGCCGCTTCGAGTGACGGTGATTACCGCTCCGCCGGGTGCGGAGCGTCCGGGATGAAGCGGCGCCCTTCGAGCCGCCATCCCCCATCGAGCACGCGTTGGATCGCTTCCGGGTAGAGGCGGTGCTCTTCGACCAGGATTCGCGCCGACAGCGTCTCGACCGTGTCGTCGTCTCGCACCGGGACAGGTGTCTGTAAAACGATGGGACCGCCATCGAGCTCCGCGGTCACCAGGTGCACCGTGGCGCCCGTGACCTTGACGCCATGCTCGAGCGCCTGACGCTGCGCCTCGAGCCCGGGAAACGCGGGCAGCAGCGATGGATGGATGTTCAGGACGGCTTGCGGAAAGGCGTCCAGCAACGGCGCGCCGACCAGGCGCATGAACCCTGCGAGACACACGAGCTCGACCCCGCGCGCCTTCAGCTCGCGCGCGAGGCGCACGTCGTAGTCGTCTCGCGTCGCGAACTGCTTGTGGCTGATGACGAGGGTCTCGATGCCGGCGGCGCGAGCGCGCTGCAGCCCTTGCGCCTCCGCGCGGTTCGAGATGACGATCCCCACCCGCGCGCGCAATCGCCCCGCCGCGGTCGCGTCGATGATCGACTGCAGGTTGCTCCCGCGGCCGGAGATCAGCACACCCAAAATGGGGTCAGACCCCAATTTTACGTTTTTCGTAAGACACCTCGAGCGGCCGGCACGGCTTCTGCCTAAGGCATGCCCAGAGTCACTCTCAGATGGCACGCACGCGACGATGCACTCCTGGTGGCCTGGTTTATCACGTGCTGAACCGAGCCGCGAGGAAGGCGGCTCTTTTCAACTGCGCCAACGACTATGATGCTTTCCTCCAAGTGCTGACCGAGGCGAAGAGTCGCGTCCCTGTGCGCATTCTTGCGTACATCGTGATGCCGAACCATTGGCATCTTCTGCTCTGGCCTTCCGGCGACACAGAACTTTCACGGTTCATGCACTGGCTGACAACGACCCATAGCTGCCGATGGAACCTCTCTCGCGGCCGGTCCGGCGAGGGGGCCGTGTATCAGAGCCGGTTCAAGAGCATCCCGGTCCAGAACGACATGCACCTCCTGCGCGTCTGGCGGTACGTGGAGCGAAACGCGTTGCGCGCAAATCTCGTGCGCCGTGCGGAGGATTGGCCATGGTCAAGCTTGTGCCACTGCGGCGGCGGCGCTGGCTTCAAGGTCGATGAGGGACCGATCAGGCTTCCGCCAGACTGGATCGAAATCGTCAATCAGCCGCAGACAGAGTCGGAAGTCGCCGCAATTCGTGCCGCTACTGCCCGCGAAATCCCATTCGGCACCGACGATTGGAAGCGCGCCGCAGGCCTGCCACTCTCGCCGGCAAGGCCGCGAGGGCGCCCTCGATGCGCGCTGCCTGGCACCCCCCGGGACTTACGCTTTACGTAAAAATGGGGTCTGACCCCATTTCAACCGTAGCGCACCTCTTTCACGCCGGGCACCAGTTCGCCGATCAGGCGCGCGTCCTCGCCGGCGGTCCGCAGCGCGGCGAGCACTCCGTCAGCGTCCCGCGCGGCCGCGACGAGAATCAGACCGATCCCCATATTGAAGGTGCGTCGCATCTCCGCGTCCGGCACGCGACCGGCGCGCTGCAGCCAGCGAAACACGGGTGGCACCTCCCAGGCCCGCGTGTCGATACGCGCGGCGAGCCCCTCCGGGAGCACGCGCGGAAGGTTGTCCGTGATGCCGCCGCCCGTGATGTGCGCCATTGCCTTGACGACGCCGGAGCCAAGGAGCGGCCGCACGATCGCCAGATAGGATCGGTGCGGCGCCAGCAGAACGTCTCCCACACGACCGCCGATCTCGGCGACGTTCGCGGAGGCATCGAGCTGGAGCGTGTCGAAGACTATGCGCCGCGCGAGCGAGTACCCGTTGGTGTGCAGCCCACTCGAAGGGAGACCGACGAGGACGTCGCCGGCCGCCAGCGCCCGGCCGTCCACTACCTTCGCGCGATCGACAACGCCGACGATGAACCCGGCGAGGTCGTACTCGCCGGCGGCATAGAACCCCGGCATCTCGGCCGTCTCGCCGCCCAGCAGCGCACACCCGTTTTCGCGGCACCCGCGCGCGATGCCGCTGACGATCTGCTCCGCCACCGGCGGTTCGAGGCTGCCAGTGGCCAGGTAATCCAGGAAGAAGAGCGGCTCGGCCCCCTGGACCAGGATGTCGTTCACGCAGTGGTTGACGAGATCTGTCCCAACCGTGTCGTGTCGGCCGGTCATGAACGCGATCTTCAGCTTCGTCCCCACGCCGTCGGTGCTGGCCACGAGGACCGGCTCGCGGTGGCGGGTGACATCCATGCTGAACAGACCGCCGAAGCTGCCGATGTCCGAGAGCACCCGCGGCGTGAACGTGGCGCGCGCCATCTGCCGGATCCGGCGGACCACCTCGTTTCCGGCCTCGATGTCGACGCCGGAGTGTTTGTAATCCATAGGCTTCAGGCTTCAGACTTCAGGGTGTCTCAGAACTCCAGCTGTTTGATGAGAAGCCCCGCGGCGCGGCGCGTCGGCGTGTCTTCGGCCGCGCCCCAGTACGCCCGGCGCACCAGGACGAAGAACTGCTCTTCCTCGTAGTCTTCCTCCAGCATGTCGAACGCCTCGCGCAGCAGCTCAACCGCCGGCGAGGCGTCCGGTTGTTGCTCGACGACGCGCAGCGTGAGCGCGGGATTCCTCAGCGCGACGAGACCGATGCCGAGCGCGATCGGCGCGCGCGCGGGGTCCCTGGACGGCCCACCCGCCTCGACGAGCCACCGCAGCGCAGACTCATCACCCACGGCCGCGATGGCGGCCATGCCACCAACCGCCGGCCTCAGCAACTCCTGGAATCCGCTGTTCTCGATCGCAAAATTGATCGACTCGGTGAGGTAGCCCTTGTGCGCGCCGCAGTTCACGCCCAGCAGGCAGATGGCCGCCGCGATGGACGGTTGCACGTCCCGCGGTGCGCTGCGCTGCAGTTCGGCGAAAAGCCCCAGCGCGCGCTTGTCGCCGATCTTCCCGAGCGCGAGCACCGCATCGTCCTGGAGCGGCCCTTCGAGCTGGGCCACCTTGGTCAGCTCCGCACTGGCGTAAGCGCCTTTGTAGTCGCCAATCGCTTCGATCGCGACGCTCCGGAAGAAGTCCTGCCCGCGGTTGACGAGCGCCCGCATGGCGTCGCGCGCCCGCGGATCGTCAGCGTAGGCGGCGAGCGCCCGCGTGAGCGACGGCCGCACGAACTCAGACTCCTCCGTCTCGAGGGCCGCGAGCAGCTGCGGGATGGCTTCGGGCGTTCGATTGTGCTCGACCCACGCGTAAGCGCTCGCGCGGACGCGATCGTTCGCGTCGGCGAGCAGCGGAAGAACGACCGACCTCGTGCGCGGGTCGTTGAACCCGGAGAGGAGAACGAGCGCACGGAATCGAACGTAGCCGTCCGCGTGCGCTGTGACGGCCTCGATGAGCGCGGGCACCGCCTGTGCCGCGCTCGCCCGCCTGACGGTGCGGGACGCGTTCATGCGTGTGCTGAAATCGAGCTTGCCGAGCTGGTCGATCGCCCCGCGCAGCTCCTTCGGGCTGATGGGAGCGTCCTGGCGCTCGACCTGCTGCGGGGCAGCCGCAGGGCTCGACGTCTGCGCCGATGCCAGGGGCTGGGCGGCGACGGCGATGAGGATCGGAAGAATCGGCAGAACCACGGCGCCCGGCGCGCTCCCGATCACTGCACCAGCTTGAGCGCGAGCTGCAGGTAGGCCTGCTCGTCGCGCGGGAATTCCACGGGATACTCGGCCGTGTAACACGAGGTGCAGTACGACGGGCTCGCCTTGCCGACGGCGGCGCGCAGCCCTTCGATGCTCAAGTACGCGAGGCTGTCGGCTTCGATGTACTTCTGGATCTCTTCCAGCGTGTGGGTCGCCGCGATCAGCTCGGAGCGTCTCGGCGTGTCCACGCCGTAGAAGCAGGGCGAGATCGTCGGCGGGCAGCTGATCCGCATGTGGACCTCGCGCGCGCCCGCCGCGCGGACCATCCTGACGATCTTGCGGCTGGTCGTGCCGCGCACGATCGAGTCATCGACCAGGACGACGCGCTTCCCTTCCAAGATGCTGCGGACCGGGTTGAGCTTCACCTTCACGCTGAAATGCCGGATGGACTGCTGGGGCTGGATGAACGTCCGGCCCACGTAGTGGTTCCGGATCAGCCCGAAGTGCATCGGCAGGTTCGCGGCTTCGGCGTACCCCGTCGCCGCGCACACGCCGGAGTCCGGGACCGGCACGACGACGTCAGCCGGAACCGGGGACTCCGCGGCGAGACGCCGACCGAGGTTCGTCCTGATCTCGTTGACGCTCTCGCCGAACACGTAGCTGTCCGGGCGCGCGAAGTACACGTGCTCGAACACGCAGTGCGCGAGGCGCGCGGGCCCGAACGGCTTGACGGAGCGTATGCCGCGGGCGCCGACGACGAGCACTTCTCCCGGCTCGATGTCGCGAACGTACGTCGCGCCGATCAGGTCGAGCGCGCACGTTTCCGAGCAGACGATGACGGCGTCTCCCAGACGCCCGAGCGTCAGCGGTCGGAACCCGTGGGGATCGCGGACGGCGATCAGCAGGTCCCTGGTCAGGAGCAGGAGCGAGAACGCGCCGCGCCCCTGCGACACGGATTCGATCACCGCCGACTCGACGCTCGCCGCCTTCGAGCGCGCGTAGAGATGCAGCAGCACCTCCGTATCGCTTGACGTCTGGAAAATGGAGCCGGCGCGCACCAGTTCGTCGCGCAGTTCCTGCGCGTTGACGAGGTTGCCGTTGTGACACACGGCGATTTCACCGTGGACGCAGTCGATCACGAACGGCTGCGCGTTCTCGATGCGGCTCGTGCCGGCCGTCGAGTACCGGACGTGACCGATGGCCGCGTGACCCGGAAGCGCGGCGAGCGCCTCCTCGTTGAAGCTGTCCGCCACGTACCCCATCGAGCGCGACACGTGCAGCCTGGCGCCATCCGACGTCGCGATGCCGGCGCTTTCCTGGCCGCGGTGCTGCAGCGCGTACAAACCCAGATATGCCAACGTGGACGCCTCGGGCTGCCCGTAGATGCCGAAGACGCCGCACTCTTCGTGAAACTTGTCCAGCATGTATCTGCTCTACGCCACGCTCGAGACGCGGCGCTGGTAGTAGTCGGAGAGCGCGTCCGACCAGACGCGCTCGGCCTCCGCGACGGTGCATCGGATCGCGGGAGTTCCGTCGACCGAGACCCGGATCTCGCTCCCGCCCGTTGTCCCGACGATCGCTGCGGGCACGCCCAGCTCGCGGGCCAGGGCCAGCAGCCGTTCACGCCCGCCTTCCTTGATCGACGCGACCACGCGCGTCGCGGATTCACCGAACAGGGTGGCGACGCGGCCCGCGGCGTCGGTCCCGGCGACCGGCGCCCCCTCGATGTCTATGGACGCGCCCATCCCTCCCGATTCGAAGCAGGACTCGGCCAGGGCGACGGCGATGCCGCCTTCCGAGCAGTCGGTCGCAGATTCGAGGAGCCCGTCGCCGATCGCGCGGGCGAGGAGGTCCAGGAGCGCCCGCTCCTTCTTCAGGTCGAGCGCGGGCGGCACGCCCCGAGTGTCGCCGTGCATCACCTTCTGGTACTCGCTTCCCCCGAGCTCGCCCAGGTTCTCTCCGAACAAGACGATGTCTCGGCCGCCGGAACGAAACACGCGATCGATGACCGTCCTCGCGTCTTCGATCAGCCCGACGATGCCGAGCACCGGCGTCGGGAGGATGGCCCGGCCATCGGTCTCGTTGTAGAAGCTGACGTTCCCGCCCGTGATAGGCACATCCAGCACGCGGCACGCTTCCGCGATCCCTTCGACCGTCTCGACGAACTGCCACATGATCTCGGGACGCTCAGGGTTTCCGAAGTTCAGGTTGTTCGTGCCCCCAATCGGACGCGCGCCGGCGCAGGCGACGTTCCGCGCCGCTTCCGCGACGGCGAGCATCGCGCCGCGCCTGGGATCGAGGTGGCAGAACCGTCCGTTCCCATCGACCGACAGCGCCAGCGCGCGGCCGGTCCCTTTGACCCTGACGACACCGGCGCCGCGTCCCGCCAGGACGATCGTGTTCGTGCGGACCATGTGATCGTACTGGCGATAGACCCACCGTTTGCTGGCGATGCCGGGCGAGCCGAGCAGCGCCAGGAAGGCGTCCTGCGGCGTGCCGGTCACGCGCAGGTCCGCGACCGAGAACTGCTGCCTTGCGTCCAGGTCAGCCGGTCTCGCGTACGGGCGGTCGTAAACAGGACACTCGTCGACGAGCGCCACGTTCGGGACGTCCGCGACGACCACGCCTCGGTCCTTCACGCGGAGCCGCCGGTCGGCCGTCACCTCTCCGATCTGGACGGCGTGCAGGTCCCACTTCTCGAAGATCTCCTCGACCTCTTTCTCGCGTCCTTTCCGGACGACGAGGAGCATCCGCTCCTGGGACTCGGACAGCAGGATCTCGTACGGCGACATGCCGGTCTCGCGCTGCGGCACCAGCGAAATGTCGATCTCGATCCCCGTGCCCGCGCGCGCGCCCATCTCCGACGTCGAGCACGTGAGCCCCGCCGCTCCCATGTCCTGCACGCCTACGGCGGCGTCGGTCTTCATCAGCTCCAAGCACGCCTCGAGCAGCAGTTTCTCCATGAAGGGGTCGCCGACCTGCACGGCGGGGCGCTTCTCGGACGACCGTTCGTCGAACTCCGCCGACGCCATCGTCGCGCCGTGAATACCGTCGCGTCCGGTCTTGGCCCCGACGTAATAGACCGGGTTGCCGACGCCGGTCGCCTGCCCCTTGACGAGCCCGTCGGCCTTCGCCACGCCGACGCAGAGCACGTTCACGACGGGGTTCCCCGCGTACGCCTCGTCGAACTGAATCTCGCCGCCGATCGTGGGAATGCCGATGCTGTTGCCGTAGCCGGCGATTCCCGCGACGACCCCCTCGAGGATCCGGCGAGTCAGCGGCTCGCGCATCGAACCGAACCGGAGCGAGTTCAGGAGCGCGATCGGCCGGGCGCCCATGGTGAAGATGTCGCGGATGATGCCGCCGACGCCCGTGGCCGCACCTTGGTACGGCTCGATGAACGAAGGATGGTTGTGCGACTCGATCTTGAAGACGCAGGCGAGCCCCTCGCCGATGTCCACCGCGCCGGCGTTCTCGCCAGGCCCCTGGAGGACGCGCGGACCCTTCGTCGGCAGCTTCTTCAGGTGCAGCCGCGAGCTCTTGTAGCTGCAGTGCTCGGACCACATCACCGAAAAGAGACCCAGCTCGGTCAGGTTGGGCTCGCGGCCGAGCGCCGCAACGAGGCGTGCGTACTCGTCGTTCGTGAGGTTGTGGCGCGCGAGGGTGGCCTGGTCGAACGTCATCGCGCAGCCGTCACCGCGGCGCCCGCCCGGGCGGAGGCGGCCACCGATTCGAAGAGGAGCAGGCCGTCGGCGCTCCCGAGCATCGGCTCGCACGCCCGCTCGGGGTGCGGCATCAGGCCGACGACGTTGCGCCGCTCGTTGCAGATGCCCGCGATGTTGCGCGCCGAGCCGTTCGGGTTGGCCTCCGGAACGACTTCGCCGGCGGCGGTCACGTAGCGAAACACGATCCGGTGCTGCTCCTCGAGCTGGCGCAGCAGGTCCGGATCGGCGAAGTAGTTCCCTTCGCCGTGCGCGATGGGAAGGCTGAGGACCTGGCCGGGTGCGCACAGCAGTGTGAACGGCGTGCCGGTGGTTTCGACCCTGACGTGGACGTGCTCGCAGTGGAACTTGAGGTCCGCGTTCCGCAGCATCGCGCCCGGCAGGAGCCCCGCCTCGAGCAGCACCTGGAAACCGTTGCAGATGCCGAGCACCGGCCCGCCCGCCGCGGCAAACGACGCCACCGCCTCCATGACTGGCGAAAAGCGCGCGATCGCGCCGGTGCGAAGGTAATCGCCGTGGGAAAACCCGCCCGGCAGAATCACCACGTCGGCCCCCTTGAGCGTGGTCTCCTTGTGCCAGACGAACTCCGCGTCATGGCCGAGCACATGCCTCGCGGCGTAGTACGCGTCGTGATCGCAGTTGGAGCCGGGAAAAACGACGACGGCGAACCTCATTGCGCTAGTCCCCTATTTCCACCTTGTAGCTCTCGATGACGGGGTTGGCGAGCAGCTTGTCGGCGACCTCCGACGCGAGCGCCCGCGCCTGGTCGGGGCTGGCCGCCTTCACGTCGAGCTCGAAGTACTTGCCCTGGCGGACCTCGGCGATCGACGCGTAGCCCATCGAGTGCAGCGCCTCGGCAATCGTGCGTCCCTGCGGATCGAAGACGGACGGTTTCAACGTCACGAACACTCTCGCGCGCACGCTCACACCGCCACCTCCTGGAAGACACGGGCGAAAATCGCGTCGACGTGCCGGAGCTGGTCGCCAAGGTCGAACGCGCGTTCGAGATCGGCGCGCGGCAGCACGCGCGTCACGTCTGCGTCGGCGAGCAGCAGCTCCTTGAAATCGCGCTGTTCGTCGAAGGAGCGCATCGCGTTGCGCTGGACCCACTCGTACGCCTGCTCGCGTGACACGCCGCGCCGGGCGAGCTCCAGCAGGACGCTGCCCGAGAACACCACGCCGCGCGAGCGCCGGAGGTTCTCCAGCATCCGCTCCGGATACACCACCATGCCGCTCACGATCCGCGTGAACCGGCGCACCATGTGATCCAGCACGATGAAGCTGTCGGGCAGGATGACCCGCTCGACGGAAGAATGAGAAATGTCGCGCTCGTGCCAGAGCGCCACGTTCTCCATCGCCGCCGCGGCGTTGGCCCGCAGCAGCCTCGCCAGCCCGCAAATCTGCTCGCAGCCGATCGGGTTGCGCTTGTGAGGCATCGCCGAGGACCCCTTCTGCCCACGGCCAAACGGCTCCTCGACCTCGCCGATCTCCGTCTTGTGAAGGCCGCGAATCTCCAGCGCGAACTTCTCCAGCGAGGCGCCCGCGATCGCCAGCGCGGACAGAAGCTCCGCGTGCCGATCCCGCTGCACGACCTGCGACGACACCGGGGCCGGCTGCAGCCCGAGGCGTGCGCAGACGCGTGCCTCGATGTCGGGCCCGAGGTGCGCGAACGTGCCCACCGCGCCGGAAAGCTTGCCGACGCTGACCGCCTCGCGCGCGCGGCGGACGCGGGCGATGCTGCGCTGCACCTCCGCGTACCACAGCGCGAGCTTCACGCCGAACGTCATCGGCTCGGCGTGGACGCCGTGGGTGCGGCCGATCATCGGCGTCCGCCGGTGCTCCTCGGCCCGCGCGCGCACCGCCTCGGCGAGCGCGTCCAGGTCGGCGAGGATCAGGTCGCACGCCGCCCGCATCTGCAGCGCGAGAGCGGTGTCCAGCACGTCCGACGAGGTCAGGCCGAAGTGCAGCCAGCGTGCCGCGGGACCAGCCTTCTCGGCGACCGCGGTCGTGAAGGCGATGACGTCGTGCTGGGTAGTCTGCTCGATCTCCTCGATGCGCGAGATGTCGAACGCGGCCTTGTCCCGCAGCTCCCGCGCGGCTTCGGCGGGCACGATCCCAGCCTCCGCCATCGCGTCGGCGGCCGCAAGCTCCACCTCGAGCCACGTGTCGTAGCGGCGCTGGTCGCTCCAGATGGCGCCCATCGCGGGCTGGGTATAGCGTGGAATCATGACGTGTTCCGTGCGGCGAACCCTTCACGTCGCCAGCGAGCCCGCAGGGCCCACGCACGAAGGGGCGTCAGCCGAGATCGAGCCTGTCCCGCGTGAGGGCGTAGCCGTCCCGCGGGCCGAGTACCGTCACGCCCAGGCTGCCGTTCGAGAACAGGTCGCCGGCGATGCGCTGCACGTCGTCGGCGCTCACGCGCTCCACCCCGGCCAGCGTCTCGTCCATCGAGAAGTAGCGCTGGAAGTAGATCTCCTGGCGCGCCAGGTGCGACATGCGGCTCGCCGTGTTCTCGAGCGAGAGCATCAGGCTGCCTTTCAGGTGATCCTTCGCGCGTCGCAGCTCCCCGTCCGGCGGCGGCGAAGCCTTCAGCACCCGCAACTCTTCGACCACGAGCGCGACCACTTCGTCCACCTGGTCGGCCCCGCAGCCGGCGTAGATCGTCACCGCCCCCGCGTCGCGATACGAGCTCAGGCTGCTGAAGACCGCGTAGGCCAGCCCGCGCTTCTCGCGGATGTTCTGGAAGAGCCGCGAGCTCATCGAGCCGCCCAGCATCGTGTTGAGGATGTAACTGGCGTACCGATCCTCGTGGTGCTGGGGGTAGCCGGCCGTCCCGATGCACAGGTGGCTCTGCTCGATGTCCTTTGTCCGGATCACGATCTGCGGCACGACCGTCGGCGCGTCCTGCGCCGCGGACGCCCCTTCTCGCGGCAGCCGCTCGAACGCGCGGGTGACCAGGTCGCGCACGCGCCGGTGCTCGATGTTTCCCGCCGCCGAGATGACGATGTTCTCCGCCGCGTAGGCGCCGCGGAAGTACTCGCGCAGCGCGTCCTTCGTCAGCGCTTCCACCGCTTCCCGGGTCCCGAGGATCGGCCGGCCCAGCGGGTGCCCCTGCCAGAAGTGCTGCGTGAACACCTCGTGCACGAGGTCGTCCGGCGTGTCCTCGACCATCTTGAACTCTTCGAGGATCACCTTCTTCTCGCGCTCGATCTCGACCTCGGGAAACGCCGGGTTCAGGACGATGTCCGAGAGCAGCTCCATCGCGAGCGGGAGATGCTCGTCGAGCACCTTGATGTAGTAGCTGGCGTACTCCTTCGCCGTGAACGCGTCGAGCTGCCCGCCAATCGAGTCGATCGCCTGAGCGATGTCCTCGGCGCTGCGGGTCGCCGTCCCCTTGAAGAGCATGTGCTCGACGAAGTGGGCGATCCCCGCGCGGTCGTCGGACTCGTGGCGCGAGCCGCGCGTCAGCCAGACACCAATGCTCACCGACCGGACGTGCGGCATCGCCTCGGTGATGAGACGAAGACCGTTGTCCAGTACCTCGCGGACGATCATTAGGTCTTGGAGACTCGGAAATTATTGCGCTAGAAGGGCTTACGCGAACTCCGCCGAACGCACCGATCATAACACGCGGTTGCTGACCTCGCAACCGCGCGACCTCCTGCGTAGAATTGATCTCCTCGCACCGATATGACGCGTATGGACCTGGCGGAACTCGAGCTGAACGAGCTGGAACAGGCGCTCCAGGCGCTGGGCCGGCCCGCGTTCCACGCGCGTCAGCTCTACCGTTGGATTCATCGGCGGGGCGTGAGCGACTTCGCCCGCATGACGGACCTGTCGCTCGCGCTGCGAGAGGAGCTTGCGCAGCGATTCTACGTGTCGGCGCCCGCGGTCATGCGCAAAGACGTTTCGACCGACGGCACGACGAAGTTCCTGCTGGGCCTGGCGGACGGGAAGCTCATCGAGTCGGTGTTCATCCCCGACACCCCCTCGAACACGTTCTGCGTGTCCACACAGGTGGGCTGCGCGATGAAGTGCGCCTTTTGCCTGACCGGGAAGATGGGGTTGGACCGGAACCTGACGGCCGGTGAAATCGCCGGACAGGTCCGCGTGCTCGCGCGCGAGCTCGGCATGCTCGAGACACCCTTCAACATCGTCCTGATGGGGATGGGTGAGCCCTTGCACAACTACGACGCGACGATGAAGGCGCTGCGGATGCTGCACGATCCTCACGGGATGTCCGTGTCGCCGCGTCGCATCACCGTGTCTACGGTCGGCGTGCTGCCGGCGCTCGAACGGCTCGCCACGGAGCCGCTGATGCCGAACCTGGCGATCTCGCTGCACGCGACGACCGCGCAGACGCGCGATGCGCTCGTGCCGGTGAATCGCAAGTACAAACTCGAGCAACTGCTCGACGTCTGTCGCCGGTTCCCGTTGAAGCGGCGGAACCGCATCACGTTCGAGTACGTGATGCTGGCCGGCGTGAACGATTCGCCGCAGGACGCGCGGCGGCTGGTCGGGCTGATGCACGGCATCCGGTCGAAGATCAACCTGCTGCCGCTCAACGAGGCGGCCGGCATCCCTTACCAGCGGCCGTCAGACGAGCGGGTGAACGAGTTCGCGCGGGTTCTCGCGGATGCAGGTCTGACGGTGTCCGTGCGCAAGAGCCGCGGCCGCGACATTCGCGCCGCGTGCGGCCAGCTGATCACAGACGTGAAGGCCGCGCGCTCGCCGGGCCAGCAGCTCGCGACCGCGATGTAAGGGGTCTGACCCCATTTTTACGTTTTGCGTAAGTGGCGCAGGATCTATTCGCCACTTACGCAAAACGTAAAAATGGGGTCAGACCCCTTTTATTTTCTCGGCGGCCCTCTCCACCTTCTCCGCCAGCAACTTCTTGTACTCGCGCACGCGTTGCGCGAGCTGCGGATCGGCCGTCGCGATGATCTGGGCGGCCAGGACCGCGGCGTTGGTGGCGCCCGGCTTCCCGACGGAGACGGTCGCCACCGGTACGCCCGGGGGCATCTGCACCGTCGAGAGCAGCGCGTCCAGTCCCTTCAGGTCCGAGGAGGCGATCGGAACGCCGATGACCGGCAGCGTGGTATGCGCGGCGACGGCGCCGGCCAGGTGGGCGGCGGCGCCCGCGGCGGCGATGAACACCTTCACTCCGCGGCCGGGCGCCTCCTCGACCAGCTGCAGGACGCGCGCGGGGGAACGATGCGCTGACGCCACCGTCATCTCGCACGTGAGGCCGAGCGAGTCGAGCGTTTCGACCGTTCCCTGCATGACCGGCGCGTCGGAATCGGACCCCAGCAGGATCAGGACGTCCATACGTCTCCTCGCCGACCCGGGTCGCCCACGGGCGACCCCAGGGATGGGTGCCCGAGGGCCGTTCGGCCGATGTCTCGACGGTAGTGCATGCCCTCGAACGCAATCCGCGACACCCCCTCGTACGCGCGGCGGATCGCCTCCGCGTAAGCGCCGCCGCGGCCGACGACCGTCAGCACGCGCCCGCCATTCGTGACGAGCCGCCCGTCGCGCTCGGCGGTGCCGGCGTGAAACACCATCACGTGGTCGAGTCGCTCCGCCAGTTCGATGCCGGTGATCGTCTTGCCGTTCTCGACCGCGCCCGGGTAGCCCTTCGAGGCCAGTACGACGCCCACGTGCGGGGCCGTCGAGAATCGCACGCGGACACGATCCAGCTCGCCTGACGCCGACGCCTGCAGGAGCGGCAGGAGGTCTGCGTCGATCATCGGCAGGACCACCTGCGCCTCGGGATCGCCGAGCCGTACGTTGAACTCCACGACGCGCGGCCCGTCCGCGGTGAGCATCAGGCCGACGTAGAGGAACCCGCTGTATTCCTCTCCCTCGCTCTGCAGCCCGGTCAACACGGGATCCACGATCTCCCGCATGATCCGCCGCTCGACGTCGGGCGTCACGAGCGGGCTCGGAGCGAACGCTCCCATGCCGCCGGTGTTCGGGCCCTGGTCGTCGTCGAACGCGCGCTTGTGGTCCTGTGCCGAGGTGAGCGGAAGCGCGCCGCGTCCGTCGCACAGCACGAAGAAGGACGCTTCGGTCCCGCGCAGGAACTCCTCGATCACCACTCGCGCGCCCGCCTCGCCGAAGCGGCGATCGATCATGGCGGCGCGGATGGCTTCCTCGGCGGTCGCCGAATCGGGCGCCACGACCACGCCCTTGCCGGCGGCCAGGCCGTCGGCCTTGATGACGATCGGGTAACCGAACTCGCCGCGGCGAAGCACCGCGAGCGCGTCATCGGGGCGCTCGCAGGCGCGATGGCGCGCGGTCGGGACGCCGTGACGCGCCATGAAGGCCTTCGCGAACACCTTGCTGGTTTCCAGCTGCGCCGCGGCGCGCGAAGGGCCGACGATCGCCCGGCCGGCGGCGCGGAACGCGTCGGTCACGCCGCGCTCGAGCGGCAGCTCGGGCCCGACGACGGTCAAGTCGATGCGCTCGCGGGAGACGAGATCGAGGAGCGACGCGGGATCGGCGACGTCGGCCGCGAGCAGGCGTGCATGCCGCGCGATGCCGGGGTTTCCCGGCACGCAGAACAGGTCGGCGGGTGAAGCGCCGGCCGAGAGCTTCCACGCGAGCGCGTGCTCGCGGGCGCCGCTGCCGATGACAAGAATCCTCACGGAGACGTTATCCGCCGTTAAATGAGTGGGTTAAACAGGAGTGACTCGCGCGGTCCACACAAATTGTCGCGCGCCGGACTTTCCGTTGACGCGCGCGCGCCTTCTTGCCTAGAATCCGCGTTTACCTGTGATAGCCTAGCATATTCCGGGTTCAATGCCGGGTCCTCGCAGGGACCACACCGGGGCGGTGAGGGGGTGTTCGGAGTTTGGCCGAAGTCAAGATCCAGGAAGGCGAGTCGATCGAGAGCGCGCTTCGCCGCTTCAAGCGGAAGGTGCAGCAGGAAGATATCATCAAGGATATCAAGAAGCATTCCTTCTACCTGAAGCCAGGAGACAAGCGCCGCGCGAAGCAGGCCCTCGCGCGGAAGCGGACTCGCAAGAAGCAGCGCCGCGAATCGGAGTAGCCAACAAGGGCGGACGAGCGATGGAGTTCCAGGACAAGTCCCTGCGGTGCGTGGATTGTGGCGCGGAGTTCGTCTGGACAGCGGGCGAACAGCATTTCTTCGCCGACAAGAACTTCAAGAACGAGCCCAAGCGGTGTAAGGCGTGCAAGGCGAAGCGCGCGGCGCGCGGGTCGGCAGCCCCGGCGGGGCAGCCCATCGCGCGGGAACGCGTCGAGACGCACACGACCTGTTCAGCATGCGGGAAGGAAACGACGGTCCCCTTCCGGCCCACCCAGGGCCGGCCGGTGTTCTGCCGCGAGTGCTTCCAGCAGCGCAAGTTCGTCGGCGCGGGCGGGGTCTGAACACCGCCGCCCGCTGCCGTATTTTTTAGTGGCTTTTTCATTTCGGGAGGGCCTCGCCCAGCGCGGCCCTCGTATCGGGACTCGGAGGGTATCTCGCATGCAGATCGAGGAACGAGTCGTCAAGGACGTGACGGTACTCGACCTCAAGGGCAAGATGACGCTCGGTGAGGGCGACGAATTGCTCAAAGACAAGATCAACTCGCTGCTCCAGCAGGACCGGAAGCGAATCGTCTTGAATCTCGAGGGCGTGCCGTACATCGACAGCGCCGGCCTCGGAGAGATTGTTCGCACGTACACCACCGTGAGCCGGCAGGGCGGCAAGCTGAAGCTCGTGAACCTCACGAAGCGCATCACGGACCTGCTGTCAATCACCAAGCTCCTGACTGTCTTTGAGACCTTCGACTCAGAGCAGGACGCCATCCGCAGCTTCAGCTGATCGGCGGACCGTGGCTTCCGCGGGGCGCCGGCCGGACGAACGTTCCCTCGGCCGCGCCCTTCTCGTCTCGCTCAGGCCGCACCAATGGACGAAGAACCTCATCGTCTTTGCGGGGATCATCTTCTCCGAGCGGCTGCTGGAGCCCGGCGCGCTCGCCCGCTCGGCCGCCGCGTTCGCGATCTTCTGCGCGCTGTCGAGCGCCGCGTACCTGCTCAACGACATCCACGATCGTGAAGCGGATCGCCAGCACCCGCTGAAAGCGGGGAGGCCGATCGCCTCTGGCGTCCTGCCGGTGCCGCTCGCGCTGGGGGTCGCCATCGCGCTGGCGGCCTGCGGCATGGCGGCCGCGCTGTTCCTGCGCTGGCAGTTCGCCGCGCTCGGGGCCGGGTACCTCGCGCTCCAGGCGCTGTATTCCGGACCGTTGAAACGGATCGTGATCATCGACGTGCTGGCGATCGCCGCCGGCTTCGTCCTCCGGGCGGCCGCCGGTGCCGCGGCGATCGCGGTGCCGATGAGCAGCTGGCTGCTGGTCGTGACGGTGCTGCTCGCGCTGTTCCTCGCGCTCAGCAAGCGCCGCCACGAGCTCGTGCTGCTCGCCGACGGCGCGGCGAACCACCGCCCGATCCTCGGCGAGTACAGCCCGTACCTGCTCGACCAGATGATCTCGGTCGTGACGGCGTCCACGCTGGTGGCTTACGCGTTCTACACGATCAGTCCGGAGACGCAGGAGAAGTTCCACACGAACCTGCTCGGCCTGACACTGCCGTTCCCGCTCTACGGGATTTTCCGATACCTGTACCTCGTGCACCGGAAGGACCTCGGCGGCAGCCCGTCGGAGCTGCTGCTGGCCGACAAGCCGCTCCTCCTGTGCGTGGCGCTGTGGGCGCTGACCGTCATGGCCATCATCTACGGTCCCCAGATTTGGGAGCACCGGATGTGGCGTGCAGTCGTGTAAATTAGCAAAGTCATGCGATCCCAGGTCGCCGTTCTCCGCACGAGCCCCGCGAGCGTGCTGAGCGATTATCACCGGCTGATGAACCTCGCGCGGTACCGCGAGGTCATCGATCCCGCCGCGGACACGGCGCTCAAGATCAACATCTCCTGGCACTTCTTCTTCCCCGGCAGCTCGACCACGCCGTGGCAACTCGAGGGCGTCATCCGCGCCCTGGAGCGCGACGGCTATCGCCGCGAGCTGATCCACGGCTGCCACAACCGCACCGTCGTCATCGACGCGCACCTCGGCGAGCGGGAGAACAAGCAGCTGAACGTGATCGAGGCGCACGGGCTGCGCAACATCCACATCTACGAGGGCGAGGACTGGATCACCATCCGCGACGCCGTCGGGAACCTCGCCGACAAGTTCCTGGTCCTCAACCAGGTGTATCCCGACGGGTTCATGATCCCGCGGCGGTTCCTGGGCGAGAACATCATCCACCTCCCGACGGTGAAGACCCACGTCTTCACGACGACCACGGGCGCGATGAAGAACGCGTTCGGCGGGCTGCTCAACGAGCGGCGCCACTGGACGCATCCGGTGATCCACGAAACGCTCGTGGATCTGCTGATGATTCAGCAGAAGATCCACCGCGGCGTCTTCGCCGTCATGGACGGGACGTTCGCGGGGGACGGCCCGGGCCCGCGCTGCATGGTGCCGCACGTCAAGAACGTGCTGCTCGCGAGCGCCGACCAGGTGGCGATCGACGCCGTCGCGGCGAAGCTGATGGGGTTTGACCCCCTGCAGATCCACTACATCCGCAAGGCACACGACCTCGGGCTCGGATGCGGGGATCCCCGGGAGATCGAGATCGTGGGAGACCAGGGCGCGGCGAGCGAAAACTGGCATTTCGCGGGACCGTTCCAGAAGATGACGTTCGCGTCCCGTATGCAGCACAAGATCTACTGGGGGCCGCTCCGGACGCCTGTCGAGTGGTCGCTCAAGACCGTGCTCGCGCCGTGGGCGTACCTCGCCAGCGTGCTCTATCACGACAGCTTCTGGTACCCGCTCCACGCGCGGCGCCTGATGCACGATGTGCTCGACAGCCCGTGGGGGCGGTTGTTCCGCAACTGGGAGCGCGTGACCGCCGACACTGACGGCTACCCGGATGTCGGGGGCACCGGCGCGGAGCTGCGGCTCACCGGCGCACGCGCGCTCGGACGCTCGATCGGCATCCTCGGCACGTGCATCAGGGAGGCGCCGGAGTTCGGCGCCCGGAAGCTTCGGCAGGCGCGAGGGGTTCGATAGCGCTTATGGCTGATTTCAGCATCCGCTCCGACGCCGTCGATGTCGAGCAGATCATGCGCCAGATTCGCTCGCGCATCCGCGAGAAGCGTGGCGCGGACTACACCGAGCAGGAGATCCGCAGGCTGGCGACGGCGAAGCTCGAGACGTTCCTGGACCCGACGCGTGTGCGCTCGGGCCTCCTCGAGCAGTTCCGGCGGGCCCGCACGCACGGCGCGGCGCCGCCGAATTTCGGGTTCGAGGACTCGACGATTTTCGAGACGCACCGCCCGCTGCTCCGGTTCCTGCGCCGGCTGCTCCGCCCGATCCTGAAGCTGTTCTTCAACCCGAACCCGATCGCGGAAGCGCTGCACATTCAAGCGAAGCTGAACGAGCGCAACGCGGCGGACCAGGAGCTCTACTACGAGGTGATCCACAACCTCGTCGTCGAGCTCACGCGCCTGGGCATCGAAGTGCGCAACATGAAGATGCGCCTCGAGTCGGTCGCGAGCCGGATCGACTTCAACGAGCGGCGCTCCCGCGCGCTCGAGGGAGTGGTGCAGTACCGGCCTGAGGCGCTTCAGCCGAAAGGACGCGACACCGCGGAGCGCAGCACTGAACGCGCCGCGGAGCGCAGCACCGAGCGCGCGGCGGAGCGCGCCGGGGAGCGCGCCGCCGAACGCAGCGGGCCGGGTACTCCGCCGTCAGGCGACCAGGCGGAGCGCCGGCGCCGCCGCCGGCGCCGGGGACGCCGCCGCCATGGCGAGCCCCAGTCGGGGTCGCAGGGTGGCGAGGCAGCACCGCCAGACAACTCCGGCGGAACTCCCACCGCCGACGCGCCGGAGACGGGCCACACCGACGCGGCCGACGCTCCGCCGCCCGCCGACGACGAGCCGTGAGGCTGGCGGTCGTCGTACAGCGCTACGGCGCAGACATCGGCGGGGGCGCGGAACTGCACGCCCGCTACATTGCCGAGCGCCTCTCCCGGCACGCGGAGGTGGAGGTCTTCACCACGCGCGCGCGCGACTACGTCACCTGGATAGACGAGCTGCCCGGCGGAGAGGAACGGGTCAACGGCGTCACGGTCCGGCGCTTCTCAGTGTCGCGCCCGCGCGACCCGCACGAGTTCGGCCGGCTGTCGGATCGTGTGTTTCGCGCGCGGCACTCCGTGTCGGACGAGCTGCGGTGGCTCGAGAGCGAGGGCCCGTCCAGCCCGGCGCTGATCGCCGCGATCCGCCGCGAGGCAAGGCACTTCGACTTCATCCTCTTCTTCAGTTACCGGTACTACCAGGCGTTCCACGGCGCGCGCGCCGCGCCGGGGAAAGCGGTGCTCGTCCCGACGGCCGAGCGAGATCCCGCAGTGGCGCTGTCGATCTTCGGGCCGCTGTTCCGCGGGGTCCGCGCCGTCATGTACAACTCGTACGAGGAGCGCGCGCTCATCCAGCGCGTCTCGCGCAACCAGGGCGTGCCGGGAGTGGTCGTCGGCGTCGGCTCCGAGGTGCCCGACCGGACGTCGCCACACCGCTTCCGGAGCAAGTTCAACGTGCGCGGGCCGTTCGCCCTGTACGTCGGCCGCATCGACGAGAACAAGGGATGCGGTGAGCTGTTCGAGTACTTCCGCCGGTACAGCGTCGAGTTCCCGCGCGGGCTGTCCCTCGTCCTGATCGGCACGCGTGTCCTGGACATCCCCACCCATCCCCGTATCCGACACCTCGGGTTCCTGCCCGACGATGACAAGTTCGACGCGATGGCCGCGTGCGACGTGCTGATCATGCCTTCGCCGTACGAGAGCCTCTCCATGGTGGCGCTCGAAGCGTGGGCGACGGGCCGGCCGGTGCTCGCGAACGGACGGTGCGACGTGCTGAGAGGACAGTGCATCCGCAGCAGCGCGGGGCTGTATTACGAGTCGTATGACGAGTTCGTCGAGACGCTTTACGCGCTCGAGTCCAACGGACCGCTCAACGGGGTCCTCGGACGCAACGGTCGCGAGTACTTCAAACGCCACTACACCTGGCCGGTGATCGAGCGAAAGTACCTCGACATGTTCCAGCGGCTGTCGGGCGAGAAGCATGCGACGGATCGGATGGAACCGCTTCCGGGCTGGTGGGCGCGGCGACGCCGCGTCGTGGAGCCCGCGGCCGATCTGCTCGCCGCCGTGCCAGCGGGGGCCGTCGTGGAGACGGCGGCGGCAGAGCAACAGCGGCGGGCGTAGCTGATGACGACCGTTCACCAGGTGCTCGCAACGCTCAGCTACGGCGACGCCATCGGCAACGAGGTGCTGGGGATCCAGCGCGTGCTCCGCGGGAAGGGGATGCAGTCGGACATCTTCGTCGAGACCGCCGACCCGCGGCTCGAAGGGCTGACGCGGTCGTACCGCGAGATGCCGGACGCGGTCGGCGCGGACGATCTGCTGATCCACCACTTCTCGATCGGCTCCAAGGCCTCCCGCATCGCTTACGCCCTGCCCGCGCGAATGATGCTCGTCTACCACAACATCACGCCCCCTTCGTATTTCGTGGGCGTGAACAAGGAGCTCATCGAGCGCTGTTACCTGGGTAGACGCGAGCTGACGGCGTACGCGCGGCGGTGCGAGCTCGCGGTGGGGGACTCCGAGTTCAACCGCGCGGAACTGGAAGAGCTCGGCTTCGCGCCCACGGCGGTGCTTCCGGTCGTTCCCGATTTCTCGCATCTCGACGTGGAGCCGGAGGCGATCAGCACGCGGGAGTTCGACGACGACTGGACGAACATTGTCTTTGTCGGTCGAGTGATTCCGAACAAGCGCTTCGATGATCTCATCCGCATCTTCCACGCGTACCGGACGCGATACAACGCGAGATCGCGGCTGCTGCTGGTCGGCTCGTACACGGGCTTCGAAAACTACCGCACGCAGCTCGATCACCTGATCGCGGAACTGAAGACCGCTGACGTGCACTTCTCCGGGCACATCACCAACGAGGAACTCGCGGCGTTCTACGGCGTCGCGGATCTGTTCCTGAGCGCCAGCGAGCACGAGGGCTTCTGCGTGCCGTTGACCGAGGCGTTCTACATGGGGGTGCCGGTGCTCGCCTATGCCGCGACCGCCGTGCCCTGGACCATGCACGGCGGCGGCATGTTGTATACCGACAAGGACCCGGCAGCCGTCGCGGCGCTGATGGACTCGGTGCTCTCCGACGACGCGGCGCGCGATGCGGTGCTGGCGTCGCAGGACGCGGCGCTCGAGCGGCTGCTCGCGGAGGACTTCGCTGCGACGTTGCTGCAGCACGTGGAGGCTGCGCTCGCGGCGCCGCGGCGGCGCTTCGAGGTCGCCTTCGACTTCTGGCAGCAGGTGGATACCTTCGAGCGGCTTCGAGCACTGAAGAAGACCCGGCCTGCGCTCTACGAGGCGTTGCCGCTGCCGGATGCGCGGCGCGCGAATGGTGGCGCGGCGCACGCACCCGGGGACGGCGGCGCGTGATCGTCAACCAGTGGGTGCCCGCGGCGCACCGGGGGGACGCCATCGGCGACAGCGCCAGGCACCTGCGGGACCTCTTGCGCGCGCGCGGCCATGTCTCGGAGATCTTCGCGCTGACGATAGACCGCGAGCTCGTCGGTGACGTGCGCCCGTTTTCCACCGGTGACACCCACGGCGCGGACGTGACGATCTTCCACTACGGGCTCCCGTCGCCGATGACCGCCGCGTTCGCCGCGGTTCCCGGCGCCCGCGTCCTGCAATATCACAATGTCACGCCGCCGCACTTCTTTGCGCCGTACGACGCCGGGCTGTTCCGGCTCGCGCTGGCGGGACGCCGGGAGCTCGCGACGCTGGTCGGCAAGGTCGATCTCGCGCTGGGAGTGTCCGAGTTCAACCGCCGCGAGCTGGAAGAGGCGGGATTCGAGCGGACCGGGGTGATGCCGCTCGCAACCGACCTCCGCCGGATCACCGAGGCGCCGCGGCGCCCGGCGCTCGAGGAAGTGCTCGACGACGTGCTGACGAACATCCTGTTCGTCGGCCGCATCGCCCCGAACAAGAAGATCGAGGATGTCGTGCGCCTCGCGGAGCACTACAAGCGCTACGTCGATGCCGAGTGCCGGTTCATCTTCGTCGGCAAGCACGACGCCGTGCCGCGGTACTATGCGACGGTGCGCGCGCTCATCGAGCGATACCGGATGCTGCCCGACCGCTTCATCTTCACCGGCCCGGTACCGGACGAGGACCTCGCGACCTATTACCGCATGGCGGACGCGTACCTCTCGCTCAGCGAGCACGAGGGGTTCTGCGCGCCGCTGCTCGAGGCGATGGCCGCGGACGTCCCGGTGCTCGCCTACTCGGCGGCGGCGGTCAGCGAGACGCTCGGGGGCGCCGGCCTGGAGTTCGCGCCCAAGGACCTGGAAGTCGGGGCCGAACTGCTCGGCAGCCTCGTCTTCGACGAAGACGTGCGCGAGCGGGTGCTCGCCGGCCAGCGACGGCGCGTGAGGGACTTCGGCGACGACCGCACGATGCGGGAACTGGATCGGTGGCTGAGCACGTTATGAGCCACGAGGACCCTCGCGGCCCTGGTGGTTGTGCGCCATGAGAATAGGTTTTGTCATCCAGCGATACGGCACGGAGGTGCTCGGCGGCGCCGAGTACCTGTGCCGCCTCGTGGCCGAGCGCCTCGCGCCGCGGCACCACGTCGAGGTCCTCACCACGTGCGCGCGCGACTATCACACGTGGAAGAACGAGTATCCCGAAGGGGCCGATCGCCTTCGCGGTGTGACGGTGCGGCGTTTCGCCACGGCGCGGATGCGCGACATCGACGAGTTCAACCGTTACTCCGAGTGGATCTTCGCGAACCCGCACAGCCGGCAGGACGAGCTCGAGTGGTTGAAGCAGCAGGGCCCGTGGTCGCCCGCGCTCTCGGAGCACCTCCAGCGGCAGCATGGATCGTTCGACGTGCTCGTCTTCTTCACGTACCTCTATGCCCCGACGGTGCTCGGGCTGAAGACGGACCCCGCGCGGAGCGTGCTCGTGCCGACCGCCCACGACGAGCCGGCGATTCGCCTCGAGATCTTCAAAGAGGTCTTCAGCCTGCCGGCGGGGATCATCTACCTCTCGGACGCGGAACGGCGCTTCGTGCGCGCGAACTTCCATCTCAGGGCGCTGGCCGAGGAGGTCGTGGGCATCGGGGTGGACATTCCCCGCAGCAGCGGCGACGCCGGCGGGGCGCCGTCCACCGCGCCCGGCGAAGACATGGTCGAGGTCGAGGTGGCGGAAGACCCGGAAGGGGACGTCGTGTTCAACGAGGACTCGCCGACGTTCCGCGCGCATCTCGCCCGCAAGGGAGAGACCTTCCGACGGCGGCACCGCCTCCACGGCCCCTTCGCGCTCTACGGCGGCCGGATCGATCCCGGCAAGGGCTGCGAGGAGCTGATCGAGTACTTCAGCAGCTACGCGAAAGCGGGGGGCGAGGGGACGCTCGTCCTGATGGGCGTGAAGATGATGCCGATCCCCGACGAGCCCTTCATCAGGTTCGCCGGACAGCTCCCCGACCAGGAGCGCTCGCACGCCGTCGAGGCCGCGACCGTGGTCGTCGTGCCGTCCCCCTTCGAGAGCCTCTCGATCATCGCGCTGGAAGCATTCGCCGCCGGCACTCCCGTGCTGGCCAGCGGGCGGAGCGAGGTGCTGGTCGATCACTGCCGCCAGAGCAACGCGGGACTCTACTACGGCGACCGGGACGAGTTCGTCGAGTGCCTGAAGTTGCTGATGACCGACGAGCGCCTGCGTCTCGCGATGGAACGGAACGGCCGCGAGTACGTGCGCCGCAACTACAGCTGGGAGCTGGTCCTCCAGAAGTACGAGCGGATCTTCTCGAAGGTGAGAGCGGCCGGGGCGCGGAAGTAGCACCCAGGGCGTCGTCGAGGGCGCGGAGAACGGGCCACCGCAGAGAGAAGGCGCAGAGGCTCCCCCCGCCCCCGGGGCCTCTACTCGGTCGTGTCCGCGGTCTCGGCGGTCAGATCCGACGCATCGTCCTCGGCCGCCGACCGTCGCAAGCGTCGCGGCCGGATGTCGTGCCGCTTGATCATCTCGTTCAGCGTCGTGGGCTTGATGTGAAGGAGTTCGGCCGCGCGCTTCTGCACGCCTCCCGCGGCCTCCAGCGTCGATTCGATCAGCCTCTTCTCGAAATCGTTGATCACGTCCCGGAACGAAATCCCTTCCGGGGGAAGGACGAACTGCGGCACCTGGAACCGGCGCGTTGACTTGACGTGCTCGGGAACGAGCGAAGCGTCGATCCGCGATCCCGGCGACAGGACCACGGCGCGCTCGATGACGTTCTCCAGCTCGCGCACGTTCCCCGGCCAGTCGTAGTCCATCAGAAGGTCCAGGGCGTCGGGCGTCAGCTCCATCCCGCGCTTGTTGTTCTCCTCGCCGTACTTGTCGAGGAAGTGCTGCACGAGCAGCGGGATGTCTTCCTTCCGCTGACGCAGGGCCGGGAGCTGCACGGTGATGACGTGCAGCCTGTAGAACAGGTCCTCGCGGAACCGCCCCTCGTCCACCATCCGGCGAAGATCCACGTTGGTGGCCGCGATGATCCGCACGTCCACGTGGATCGTCTCGACCCCTCCGAGCCGCATGAACTCGCGCTCCTGGATCACCCGCAGCAGCTTCGCCTGCGTTTCGAGCGGAATGTTCCCGATCTCGTCGAAGAAGATGGAGCCCTTGTCAGCAAGCTCGAAGAGCCCCTTCTTGGGGTAGATCGCGCCGGTGAACGCCCCCTTCACGTGGCCGAACAGGTTGGACTCGAGGAGATCCGGCGGGAGGTTGCCCGAGTTCACGGTAATAAACGCGCGGTCCGATCGCGACGAGTTCGCGTGCAGCGCCCGCGCAATCAGCTCTTTGCCCGTGCCGCTCTCCCCCTGGATCAGGATCGTCGTGCGGCTCGGCGCCGCCTGGATGATCAGGTCGAACACCTGGCGCATAGGCGAGCTGCGGCCGATGATCCCGCCGAACCGGTTCTGGCTCGCCTGCAGGTTCTGCCGCAGGGCGGTGTTCTCGGCCACGAGCTGGCGGCGCTCGATGGCGAGCCGCAGTTTGGCGAGGACCTCGTCGTTCTTGAACGGCTTGGGCAGGTACTCCAGCGCGCCACGCTTCATCGCGGTCACCGCGTTGTCCACCGAGGCGTACGCCGTGATCATCAGCACCGGTAGCTGGTCGTCGATGCGCTTCAGCTCCTCGAGCGCGTCCAGCCCGTTCATGTCGGGCAGCATCACGTCCATCAGGGCTGCGTCGAACGGCATCGTGCGGGCCAGGTCGAGCCCTTCGCCGGCCGTCGCCGCCAGCCTGACGGCATACCCCTCCCGCGTGAGGAGCGTCTCGAGGATTTCGCGCATGATTTCCTCGTCGTCGACGACGAGGATCGTACCTTTGGTCGGCTGCATGCTCTGGATTCGACGGCCCGGACGCGCCGGAGGATCCCGGATTAGTGCGCCGCCTGCTCGGACCGCCCGGCCGCGAGGGGCAGCATCAGGGCGAACCGTGTGCCCTGTCCAACGGCGCTTTCACACGTAATTGTACCGCCGTGCTCCTGCACGATACCGTACGTGATGGACAGGCCCAACCCCGTGCCCTTGCCGAGGGCCTTCGTGGTGAAGAACGGGTCGTAAATGCGCGAGAGCTGCTCGGCGGGGATGCCGGAGCCGGTATCGGAGATCTCGACCACGGCGCGGCCCGCCTCGCGGCGCGTCGTGACCGACAGCCAGCCGCCGCGCGGCATCGCGTCGCGCGCGTTGAGGAACAGGTTCAGGAAGACCTGCTGCAGCTTGTACTCGATGCCTTCGACAATCGGAGGCGCGGGCGCCAGCTCTTTCCGGACCTGGATCTTCGCCGTGCGGAACTGGTGATCCAGAAGGGCCAGGACGTCGTTGATGACGGCGTGCAGATCGACGGGCCCGGTTTCCACCTGCGCCGGCCGCGCCAGGTTCAGCAGCCCGTTCACGATCTTCGCCGCGCGGAAGGTCTGGCGCTCGATCTTCTCCAGCAGCTTCGTGCGCGGGTCGTCCGGATCGGCGCGGTCGAGGAGCATCTGCGTGTAGCTCGAGATGCCGGTGAGCGGCGTGTTCACCTCGTGCGCGACGCCGGCGGCGAGCAGCCCGATCGACGCCATCTTCTCGGAGATCTGCAGCTGCTCCTCGAGCTGCACGCGCGACGTGATGTCCTCGACGATGATGATCGTCCCGGCGGTGTCGCCGGCAGGCGTCCGCAACGGGGCCGCCGCGACGTTCACCAGCAGGCGGCGCGGGCCGTCCTGGTGCGCGCTCGTCATCGGCACGCGGAAGAGCATCGCGCCGGCCGGCGCGTCGCGCCGCGCGGCACGCAGCGACTCGACGAACGACGGCTCGAAGATCGTGTCCAGCGTCCGGCCCACGGCGGAGGCGCGCGCCAGCCCGAACAGCTGTTCCAGCGGCGTGTTCCACCGAACGACGCGATCCTCCAGGTCCACGACCGCGAGCCCGTCGTTGAGCGACTCGAGGATGCTGTCGCTGAACTGCCGCATCCGATCGACTTCCTCCGCCTTGACGCGGAGCTGACGGTACAACCGCGCGTTCTCCAGCGCGGTCGCCGCCTGCCCGGCGACCGCCGCCAGCAGCGCCATGTCTTCGCTGCTCAGCGGCTCGCCGCTCGCGCGGCGCCCGAGCGCCATCACGGCGATCGCCCCCTCCTTCGACACGCACGGGACGAAGTAGTGGACGCCGCAGTCCTTCCACGCCGCCACTTCGTCCGGGGAATAACGGCGCGCGCTGAAAGGATCCTCGAACGATACCGACTGCCCCGCCATGAGGCGCGTGGCGATTTCCGACTCCCGCGCGATGTGCGGCCGTTGGTCCGGCTCGAACCCTGCGGAGGCGATGACCCCGAACGCGTGCGCGGTCCGCGCCGCCGGTTCGGGGGGCGCGAGCAGGAGGGCCATCCGATCGACGGCGAGCGTCTCGAGGACGCGCTGCACGAGCCGCTCGCTCAGCCGCTGGAGGTCGAGGTCGCTGTTCAACTCGCGCGCGAACCCGACGAGCGCGCGGCGATAGTCATAGCGGTCCCGGTAGTACACGCGATCCAGCGCCGTCTGGATCATGTTCTTCACGGGGTGGGCCAGCAGCACGACGACGAGCGTCGCCAGCAGCGCGATGACCGTGTTGTGCTCGTCACGTCCCTCCAGGAACACCTCGCCCGCGAAGCGCAGAAGGGTGGCGTAGATCGCGGCGATTGCCGCGACGGCGGCCGCGTAGACCAGCCCGCGCTTGATGATCACTTCGACGTCCATCAGGCGGTAGCGCACGATGGCGGAGGCAAACGCCAGCGGCACGAGCCCGATGAGCAGCACCGTGAGCTCCAGCGCCGCGGGCGGCGTCATGCCGAAAGCGAACGGGAGAGCATACCCGAAAACGAACGGGACCGATCCCAGCGACGTGCCCCAGACAATCCAGCGCAGCTGCCGCCGGGCGGTCACCGAGCGGACGCGCCGCAGCGCGCGCACCAGCACCGCGAGCCCCGCGGCCATGCAGAGCGCCAGGTAGGCAAGCTCGGCGCGGTCGAGCCACTCGATGGCGGTCGAGAGCGTGATCCCCTCGCCGCGCGTGATCGCCGTGACGCGCAAGCCGGCGAGGGCGAACGCGGGCAGGTACAGCAGCGGGAGCAGCGTCCGCCCCGTTTCGCTCCGTACCCACGCGTTCGGCCGATCGGGGAACACGAGCGCGAAGTGCACCAGCAGCGGTGGCAGCAGCAGCATGGACGCCGCGTCCGCCCAGTAGAACACGCGATCGAGCGTGTCCAGCCGCCCGCTGAACGAGAACGTCAGCACGCCATAGAACGCGACCGTCAGCCAGAAGAAATGCAGCGTCGCCTGGTCGACCGGACGCCGCAGCCGCACAGAGGTACCGACCAGAAGGGTGAAGATGCCGACCGAGGCGAGCAGGTAATACAGCAGGCGGTTGCCGGCGGGCACCGCCCCGAGGGGCACGTGCGCGACTTCCTGTGAGCCGGCGCGCAAAACCGTGTAGATCAGCCGCTGGCCGCGGCGGCCCCGGTGGATCGCGTCCACCACGTCGGCGACGCTTCCCACGGCCCGCCCGTCGATAGCGAGGAGCGTGTCCCCAACCTCGATTCCCGCTCCGTCTGCGGGAGAACTCTTTGCGACATCGCGGGCAACGACGTCCCCTCCGGACGGGCTCCACAGGACTCCGTCCTCCACCTCGCGCCACGTGGCGCGAAGCGCGATGTTCGCAACGCCCAGCGACAGCAGCAGGGCGGCGACGCCCACCGGCAACACCACGCGCCAGAACAACAGCCCGCGACGGGTAGGAACGGTGTCCACGTGAACCTGGTCAGACGAAGCAAAGCCCATACCCCGACCGGGCGGGGCTCGCTGAACCTAAACGCTAGAAAATACTGGAATTATGCGCCGTCTGATCCGCGCACACGCGCACAGCATTCAACGGAGCGGAGGGTGAAATTCAAAAATCAGAACTCGATCCCGGAACTAGAACTTCACCTGCACGCCGCCCACCACGCGCGTCGGAGGCCGGACGACGAGCAGTTCGTCGTACACCGAGGCCGAGCTTTCCAGAGGATCGCGGAAAAGATCGCGGATACCCAGCAGGACCTGCCATTCGCTGCCGCGGAACGGCATGAACGGAAGGGCTTGCGCGACCTGCAGGTCGAACCTGGCACCCAACGCCGGCAGCGGCGCATCGTCCTCGCGGGCGTAGGCCGAGCTGATCCGGTAGTAGAAGAACACGCGCGTCGCCGTCTCGTCGATGTCCGCTTCGACCGACGTCGCCACGTCATGCACGTCTTCGCGGTCGCCTCGCACGGCCGAGGGCACCGCCTGCGACAGCTCCGGCGACGCCGCAGACGCCCAGCGCGCGCGCGTCAGCGAGTAATCGACCGAGCCGCGGAGACGCTTCACCACGGGGCTGCTCAACTTCACGCCCCAACCGTCGGCCTCCACGGCGCCGGCCGTGCCGATCAGGTAATGCCCGACGTCGGAGCGCGGCTCCGAGACCGTCCGCGCGCCGAACACGGTGACGAGCTGATCGTCCACCGACTCGTGGAAACGGCGCAGGGCAATGACCGCAGACGCGCCCAGCTCGCGCTCGAGCGTGAGCTGAAGCTGCCGGATGCGCTCGACGCGGAAATCGTCGCCGTCGAGCGGGGAGAAGGTGCGCTCAGGAGGCAGCCAGGGGCCCCCTGTCTGCGGGGGCAGGAACTCTTCCGCCCCGGGTGCGCGGTAGCCCTGCGCGACGACGGCGCGCACACGGGTTCCCTCGGCCACGCCCACCTCGAGCGCGATGCGCGGGTTCCACAGCTGGTCGCGGCTGACGTAATCGTACCTGGCGACGCGCGCGCCGTACGCGAGCTGGACCCGCGGCGAGATCGACCAGTTGTCGAACGCGTACAACGCGCCGGCGCTGCGTGTCCCGTCTGACGGCATGACGAGAGCGGCCGAATTGCCGCCGGCGTACGCCTGCGCGCCGTAGGAAAGCCCCATGTCCAGCGCGTGCGAGCCGGGCCCGCGCGCGGCAAACGAACCGGCCACGATCCAGGAAGACACCTCCCCCTGGCTCATGGCGGCCTGCATGGTCCAGCGTGCGCTGTCGTCGCCAGCGCTGCCCAGCTGTACGTACGTGACGCCGTGGGGGATGCCGCTTTCGAAGATCTCACCGGGACGATCGAAGGCGCCGGTCGTCAGGAGATTGATCTGGCCGGAGAACGGCAGCGCGCTGAACAGGCCGGCGAAGAACGGCCCTCCGGGCGCGAGATCCGCGGGCGCGTCGAGCTCCCCCTCGACCGCGCTCGCGATGGCGATGCCCTCCGAGGCGTCCTTGAGGACGCTGCGCCGCGCGTGGCGCAGCCGCCAGGCGGTTTCGGTGTGGGGATGCGCGGGACCGGGGCGGGCCGGTTCGGCCGCGGTCTCCGATTCACCAGGCTGTGGAGCGCCTGCGTCACCGCCGAGCCCCGCCGCGAGGATCCGTTCGGGGGCCTCGCCGGACGTGCCGGTGGCGCCAGCGCGCTGCAGCTCGAGCCACTTCACGATGCGGGCGCTGGCCCCGATTTCCACGAACTCCCGGCGCGCGAGGGAAAAGCCCGACCGATGCGCGCGCAGCACGTACCGCCCTGACGGCAGGTTGTTGAACTCGAACCGGCCCTTGCTGTCGGTGACCGCGAAGACCATCGTCGCGCCGATAGCCGAGACCGTGGCCCCCTCGATCGGGGCGCCCGCCTCGTCGCTGACCACGCCGTGGAGGCTGCCGGCGCCGGCACGCGCGATCTGCGTAACGGGCTGGGGCGCACCGTTCCGCTCCGGGTCCGCGTACGCGGTCCCAGCCACCAGCGAAACGGCGGCGGCCATGAGCAGCGCGTTGGAGCGTGTCATGCGTCCTCCACAGGCGCAGAGATCGAAGCGGCGCGGGCGCGTGCGCGGCGCCCGGGACGGCTACGACGTGACGGTGAAGGTCACGTCGCGGGTCAGCGTCTTCTTTGTCAGCTTGTCGTTGACCCTGATCTCCAGCCGGTACTCACCCTCCGGAAAACTCGCGAGCGGAATCGTCTGCCCGCCCACGACCTGGTGCCCCGCGCGAACGTCGAACGCCGGCGGCAGCGACGTCGCATTGAACTGCTGCGGCTGGGTGCGGTTGAAGAACTTCTCCTCCTGCCCCGTCCGCTGATGGAAACGATAGTCCACTTCCAAATCCGGCTTGCCCGCCTCGTTCGAGCCGGTGTTGTAGATCAGGAAGATGAGCGAGAGCTCTTCCTGTTTGCTGAACACGCGGTCCCCCGCCGGAGTGACCTCGATGTCGCCGAACACGTACGGCCGCTCCATCTGCTGTTCGGGCGACAACGGCGCCGGCAGCTTCTGAACGTTCTGCGCGAAGATGATCGGCGTGGTCACCAGCTCGGTGCCCCAGTAGTCCGGCACGCTGACCGATTCCTTCACCACCGCTGCGCGCCCGATGGGCGGCTTGTTTCTCTCGACCTTCACGGACTCGGCGACGGCGACGTAGACGTCGTAATCGCCCGCCGGAAGTCCCGCGAACCGGGAGAACTTCAGCGTGCCCGCCTCGGACTTCGGCGTCACGGCCGCGGCGTCCTCGTAAGGCAGCGCGGCGGTGGCCGCCGGCTCCCCCGCGCCCCCGGCCTGCTGGATGAGGACCTCGAACTTCGCCACGTCCGGAATCTGCTTCACCATCTTGCGGAACGAGCCCTTCGCCCCGGGTTGCAGCGTCGCCGGCTCGATCAACGCCTGGTCGGTCTCGATCAGTTTGCCGTCGTCCGACAGCATGCGAATTGTCACTTTCGCGTCGGTGACCGGCGCGGCGGTGCGGTTGAAGACCTCTCCCTCGACGTTGAGGAACTCGTCGGATACCGACGGTCTCGTCGCCCACTGCCCCAGCGTCAGCGCGCCGGCCGCCGCGGTTTCCGTGCCTTTCTTGACGGCGCGGAGGTAGAAGACGACGGTCCCTTTCGGCGTCTTGGCCGGATCGAGCGTCACCGTGAACGGCACGTAGCTGCGCTGATCCTGCGCCTTCATGGAGAAGAACGTCTCCCACTTCAGCCCGAAGTCCCCCGTCGCGGGCTGCCCGGTCATGAACCCGTCGACGACGCGCGCCAAGGCGCGGAACTGCTCGCGCCTCGCCTCCTCTTCCTTACTGAGCTTCTTCTCGTTCCGACCTTGACCAAACGCGAAAACGGGCAGCAGCATCGCCGCGATGAGGGCGGCCGCCGCGACCCGCGGAACACGGCATGAGGACATCTATCGCTCCACTCGAAGCCAAAAAACCCAAATTAAATGAGAATCATACCATGTTATTATCCGCCGCTTTGGCCCCCGCCGGATCATGAAAATCATCGACATTTCGCAGCTTCTTTCGTCCCGGATCCACGTCTGGCCCGGCAACCCGCCCTTCGCGCTCGAGCCCGTCCAGAGCATCGCCGGAGGGGACTCAGCCAATGTGTCGCGGCTGGTACTCGGGAGCCACACCGGCACGCACGTGGACGCGCCTCGGCATTTCTTCGCCGAGGGGGTCGGGGTGGACGAGCTCGCGCTCGCACAGCTGATCGGACCGTGCCGGGTCGTGGACACGGGGGGCACGCGGAACATCACGGCGGCGGACCTGCAGCGCGCCGTCGGGCCGATCGCGCCCGAGCGGTTGCTGCTGAAGACCGGGAACGGACGGCTCTGGCAGCAGCCCGGCTTCTCGACGGAGTTCGCGCACCTGACCGCCGACGCGGCGCAGTGGGTCGTGACGGCGGGCGTACGCCTCGTGGGCATCGACTATCTGTCGATTGAGGAGTACCACAAACCGGGCGCTCCGGCACACCACGCGCTGCTCGGCGCAGGCGTGATCGTCATCGAGGGCCTGGACCTTGCAGCCGTCGCGCCGGGCACCTACGAGTTGATTTGCCTCCCGTTGCGGATTGCCGGCGCCGACGGCGCGCCGGTGCGCGCGGTACTCCGAGACCTGCCATAATTGTGGCCGGGACGCTCGTGCTGGACGAGACCATCGTAATCGTGCTGGCGGGCGGCGCAGGCGAGCGCCTCTATCCGCTGACGAAGGAACGCGCCAAGCCCGCCGTGTACTTCGGCGGTCCGTATCGGATCATCGACTTCACGCTGAGCAACTGCCTGAACTCGGGGCTGCGGCGGATCTTCATTGCTCTCCAGTACAAATCCCTGTCGCTCAGCCGTCACATCCGCATGGGATGGAACGTCGTCGCCGAGGAGCTCGGCGAGTTCATCGAGATCCTGCACCCGCAGAAGCGCGTGCACGAGCACTGGTACCTGGGGACGGCGGACGCGGTCTATCAGAACCTCTATTCGATCGAGCAGGAGAACCCACGCTACGTGATCATCCTCTCCGGCGATCACGTGTACAAGATGGACTACGCGAAGATGCTGCGGTTCCACCAGGAGCAGAACGCCTCGGTGACGATCGCGACGATCGAGGTGCCGAGGGAAGACGTATCGCGGTTCGGGATCGTCCGCACCGATGCGCGCGAGCGCGTCACGGGATTCCTCGAGAAGCCGTCACCGGACGCGCTCCCCGCCGGCGAGGACGTCCTCGCCTCGATGGGCATCTACATCTTCGACACGGATGTGCTGCGGCGCGCGCTGGAGCTGGACGCCTCGCGCCCGACGAACCACGACTTCGGGCGCGACGTCATCCCGGCACTGATCGGTGAGCTGCCCGTCGTCTCGTACCGTTTCTACGACGAGAACAAGAAGGCGGCGAAGTACTGGCGCGACATCGGGACGCTCGACGCGTACTACGAAGCCAGCATGGACCTTTGCCAGGTAAATCCCGAGTTCAACCTGTACGACCCGGAGTGGCCGCTGCGCACAAACCAGGTGCAGGCGCCGCCGGCGAAGTTCGTCTTTGCCGACCACGGAATCCGTTGCGGCCAGGCGCTCGACTCCGTGATCTCCGCCGGCTGCATCATCTCGGGCAGCCAGATCGCCGGCTCCGTCCTGTGCCCAAACGTGCGTGTGCACAGTTTCTGCCGGATCGAGCAGTCGATCCTGATGCCGGGCGTCCGCGTCGGGCGGCACGCGCGCGTGCGGCGCGCGATCATCGACCGTGACGTGTTCATCCCCCGCGGCGCCCTTATCGGGTTCGATCTCGGGGAGGACCGGCGCCGCCATACGGTCACCGAGAAGGGCGTGGTGGTCGTCACGCGGGACGACGAGCCGTATATCGGGCCGATTCCCGATGAAGCGTTGCGCATCGAGGCTGAGGTGGATCGCCGCGGCGCCGAAGGGTCAAACGCATGAAAATCGAGCGGATCCGGGGACGCGAGGTTCTCGACTCGCGGGGCAACCCGACGGTGGAAGTGGACGTCGTGCTCGAAGGAGGGGCGTCGGGCCGCGCCGCGGTGCCTTCAGGCGCCTCGACGGGCACGCGCGAAGCGCTGGAACTGCGCGACGGCGACAAGGCGCGCTACATCGGCAAGGGAGTGCGCAAGGCCGTCAGCCACGTCAACCACGAGATTGCGAAGGCGATCACGGGACGCGACGCGGACCAGCGGGCGATCGACGACTATCTCCTCCGCCTGGACGGGACGCCGAACAAGGCGCGGCTCGGGGCGAACGCGACGCTCGGCGTCTCGATGGCGCTCGCGCAAGCCATGGCGCGCGCGTCCGGCCTGCCGCTCCACGCGCATTTCGCCAAGCTCGCCGGTACGCGCGGCGGCGTGCTGCCGGTGCCGATGATGAACATCCTCAACGGCGGCGCGCACGCGGACAGCAACGTCGACTTCCAGGAGTTCATGGTGATGCCGGCGGGGATGCCCTCCTTCAGCGAAGGCCTGCGCGCTGGTGTCGAGATCTTCCATGTGCTCCGAAGCATCCTGAAGAAGAAGGGGCTCGCCACCGGCGTTGGCGACGAAGGGGGCTTCGCGCCCAGCCTGTCGTCGAACCGCGAGGCCGTCGAGGTGGTCCTCGAGGCGATCAGGCAGGCGGGGTACAAGCCGGGCGAGCAGGTCTGGATCGCGCTCGACGTCGCCGCGAGCGAGTTCTGGGACGACGAAAAGCCGGGTGAATACTTCTTCCGGAAGTCCGGCGACAAGCCCAGGCGCGCCAGCGACATGATCGCCCTGTACGAGGACTGGGCGCGGCAGTATCCCATCATCTCGATCGAGGACGGTCTCGCCGAGCAGGATTGGGAAGGCTGGAAGGAGCTGACCGACGCGCTCGGCTCGCGCGTGCAGCTCGTGGGCGATGACATTTTCGTCACGAACCCGGATATCTTCCGGCGCGGCATCGAAAAGGGAATCGCCAACGCGCTGCTCGTGAAACTGAACCAGATTGGGACGGTGAGCGAAACGCTGGACGCGATCAGGATGGCCCGGGAGAACCGGTACGCCGCGGTCATCTCGCATCGGTCCGGCGAAACGGAGGACACGACGATCGCGGATCTCGCAGTGGGCACCGGCACGGGCCAGATCAAGACCGGGTCCGCCAGCCGATCGGATCGCGTGGCCAAGTACAACCAGCTCCTGCGGATCGAGGAGTCGCTCGGCACGGAGGCGAAGTACGCCGGCAAGAGCGTCATCCAGGCGCTCGCCTGAGGCGGGATGCGGCGCCTCCCGCTCGTCCTCATCGTCCTCGATGGCTGGGGCCTTCGCGAGGCAACCGGATACAACGCCATCCGGCTCGCGAAAACCCCCGTGTACCACGACCTGCTCGAGCGGTATCCCCACGCGCGGCTGATCGCCTCCGGCGAGGCGGTCGGCCTCCCCGCGGGCCAGATGGGCAACTCCGAGGTCGGCCACATGAACATGGGGGCCGGCCGCGTGGTCTACCAGGATCTTACGCGCATCGACAAGAGCATCCGCGATGGGGACTTCTTTCAGAACGAGCGGCTGATTGCGGGCATGGCGCCCGCCGTCGATGGCCGGCACGCGCTGCACCTCGTCGGGCTCGTTTCGGACGGCGGCGTTCACAGCCATCAGAACCACCTGCACGCCCTCCTGGAGCTGGCGCGGCGGCGAGGAGTCCGCCGGGCCTTCGTCCACGTCATCACGGATGGCCGCGACACGTCCCCGACGGGAGGCGCGCGTTACATCGCGGCGCTCGAGGAGGCGCTCGCGAAAGCCGGCGTTGGCTGGATCGCGACGGTGAGCGGACGCTACTACGCGATGGATCGCGACAAGCGGTGGGACCGCACGCGGCTCGCGTACGACGCGATGACCCTCGGGCAGGCAGACGCGAAGGCGCGCTCGGCGAAGGAGCTCATCGAACGATCGTATGCGGCCGGCGTGACCGACGAGTTCGTCAAGCCTGGCGTCGTCACCGATGCCGACGGTCAGCCAGCAGGAGTCGTGCGCGACGGTGACGCCGTCATCTTCTTCAACTTCCGCGCCGATCGGGCGCGCCAGCTCACGCGAGCCCTCGCGTTCGACGAGTTCGACGGCTTCGAGCGCACCGTCCATCCGCGGCTGGCGCGATACACCACGATGACCGAGTACGACCAGACGTTCGGGCTGCCCGCTGCGTTTCCGCCGCAGAGTTTCACCGGCAACTTCGCCGAGGCGCTCGTGGGAGCCGGCCTCAGCAACCTGCGCCTGGCGGAGACGGAGAAGTACGCGCACGTCACGTACTTCTTCAACTGCGGCGAAGAGCGCCCGTACGCGGGAGAGGATCGGCTGCTCGTCCCTTCGCCCAAGGTGGCGACCTACGATCTGATGCCGGAGATGAGCGCCCCGGGGATCACGGAAAAACTCGTGGGCGATCTCGACTCGCGCAGGTACGACGTCGTCATCTGCAACTTCGCCAACGCGGACATGGTTGGCCACACCGGCGACCTCACGGCGGCGATCAAGGCGGTCGAAACGCTGGACGGCTGCCTCGGCCGGATCATGACGGCGGTCCGCAAGGCGGGTGGGGTGTCGATCGTCACCGCGGACCACGGCAACGCGGAGCAGATGTGGGACGACGAGCTGAAGTCCCCGCACACGGCGCACACGTCCAACCCCGTCCCGGTCATCCTCGTGGACGAGCAGGCCCGGGGGATTCGGTTGCGGGAGGGAGGCTGGCTCCGCGACGTCGCTCCGACGATGCTCGGACTGCTGGAAGTGCCTCTGCCGAGCGAGATGACGGGGAAGGACCTCAGGGAAAAGTGAAAAGTGAAAAGTGAAAAGTACAAAAGCAGAAAAGCAAGACAAGGCAAAAGGTGATGAGAAAAGAAGAACGCCCGGCGGGCGTTGCGCTGCCGGGCGTTTCTTTTTGCCTTTTAACTTCTGACTTTTCCCTTTCTACTCGACTTCCTCTTCCTTCGGCTGGTCGGCGGCGATGCGCAGCGAGCGGAGGAAACGGCGGTCGTTCGCGCTCATCTCGAGAGCGCGCCTGACGTGCACGGCCTTCGCGGGGGTCCCTACGCGGGCGAGCGCATTCGTTGCCGGACGGTTGACAAATCCCACGACCGCTTCCAGCGAGACTTTCATCTCGTACCCGGCAGCACGAGCTTTCTCGCGACAGGCTTCGACCTTGGGATCCGCACTGATCGCGGCGGCAATCGCGTCGGCCAGCTCCCGAGCCAACCGGTTCACGACATCATCCATGATCGGGACCTCCTTACCGCCGCCGGACTGGGTACCCGGAAGCGCCTGCCACTGTCCAGCTGCACGGGGGACGTGCCGCCAGTCGGGCCGCAAATTGTCGATGAAGGCTACAGTTCGGGGAACTGTGCTCATTGTAAACGCCGGGTGCAACAGTGTCAATGAAGGCGTGCGATACAATCGCCACACATGGCCACATCACGTCCGTTCCATGCGGCGGACGATCTGCGCGAGTGGGACGCGCGCCGTGATCTCGGGCAGCCCGGCGAGTTCCCGTTCACGCGCGGCATCCACCCGACGATGTATCGCGGCCGTTTGTGGACGATGCGGCAGTACGCCGGCTTCGGTACGGCGACGGAGTCGAACCGGCGATATCGCTACCTGCTCGCCCAGGGCGTGACCGGCCTCAGCGTCGCGTTCGACCTGCCCACCCAGATTGGCTACGACTCGGACCATCCGCTCGCCGCGGGCGAAGTCGGGCGCGTCGGCGTCGCGATCGACACGATCGAGGACATGGCGACGCTGTTCGACGGCATCCCGCTCGACCGGGTGTCCACGTCGATGACGATCAACGCGACGGCGATCATCTTGCTCGCTCTGTACGTCGCGGTGGCGAAACGCCAGGGGGTGGCGCCGTCGAAGGTGTCCGGCACCGTTCAGAACGACGTGCTGAAGGAGTACGTCGCGCGCGGCACCTACATCTACCCGCCACGCCCGTCGCTCAGGATCGTCACGGACATCTTCGCCTTCTGCGATCGCGAGCTGTCGAACTGGAACACGATCTCGATCAGCGGCTACCACATTCGCGAGGCGGGATCGACGGCGGTACAGGAGGTGGCCTTCACGCTGGCGAACGCGATCGCGTACGTCGACGCGGCGCGCGCGGCGGGGCTCGACGTCGAGCGGCTCGGGCAGCGGCTGTCGTTCTTTTTCAACGCCCACAACGACTTCATCGAGGAGATCGCCAAGTTCCGCGCGGCGAGGCGGCTGTGGGCGCGGGTCATGCGGGAGCGCTTCGGCTCGCGCAACCCGCGGGCGCAGCAGCTCCGGTTCCACACGCAGACCGCCGGCAGCACGCTCACCGCGCAGCAGCCGGACAACAACATCGTCCGCGTGGCCATCCAGGCGTTGGCGGCCGTGCTCGGCGGCACCCAGTCCCTGCACTGCAACGGCCGTGACGAGGCCCTCGCGCTCCCGACCGAGGAGTCCGCCCGCATCGCGCTTCGGACGCAGCAGATCATCGGCCACGAAACCGGCGCGGCGAACACGATCGACCCCGCGGGCGGCGCCTACGCCATCGAGGCGAAGACGAACGAGATCGAGGAAGGGGCGCGCGCGCTGCTGGCCCAGATCGAGCGCATGGGCGGCACGTTGCCGGCGATCGAGTCCGGGTTCATCCAGAAGCAAATCCAGGACGCGGCGTACCGCGCCCAGCAGGCCATCGACGCCGGCGAGGCGGTGGTGGTCGGCGTCAACCGGCTGGCGGCCGAGGAACCGTCGCAGCAGGTCGCAATCCTTCGCATCGACCCGGAACTCGAGCGCCAGCAGGTGGAGCGCGTCCGCCAGGTCCGCGCAACCCGCGATGAGCCGGCCTGGCGCGCGGCCCTCGAGGCGGTGCGCGCGGCGGCGCGCGGGCCCGACAACCTGGTTCCGCCGATCATCGCGGCTGTCGAGGCGCGGGCGACGCTGGGCGAGATCGCTGACGCCCTGCGATCCGTGTTCGGCGAGCACCGCGAGGCGGACACGGCGTAGACCCGGGAAGAGATGACATCAGTCTCCCCTCTGCTCTCCGTACGCGGGCTGACAACGATCTTTGATCTGCCCGGCGGACCAGCCGCGGCGGTGGACCGCGTCAGCTTCGACCTCCGTCCCGGCGAAACGCTCTGCCTCGTCGGAGAATCGGGCAGCGGCAAATCGCTAACGGCGTATTCGATCCTGAGAATCGTTCCACCGCCAGGACGGATCGCGGTGGGCGAAGTCGTGTTCAAAGGGCGCGACCTGCTCCGGCTGCCGGAACACGAGATGCAGCGGGTGCGCGGCGGCGAGATCGGGCTCGTGTTCCAGGAGCCGGCCAGCGCGCTCGATCCCGTGTTCACGATCGGCGCGCTCATCGCGGAGACGCTCCTCACTCACGGCCGCGCGGCGTCGCGGCGCGACGCGCGGGCGCGGGCGATCGAGATCCTGCGCCGCGTCAGCATCCCCGATCCTGATCGGCGCGTCGATGACTATCCGCACCAGCTCTCCGGCGGCCTGCGGCAGCGCGCGATGATCGCGCTCGCCACTGCCTGCGCCCCCGCGCTGCTCATCGCCGACGAGCCGACCACCGCGCTCGACGCCACCGTGCAGGCGCAGGTGCTCGACCTTCTTCGCGAGATGCGTGACGCCGCCGGCCTCGCGCTGCTGCTCATCACGCACGACCTTGGCGTCGTCGCGGAGACCGCGGATCGCGTTGCCATCATGTACGCGGGGCGCATCGTCGAGGAGGGACCCGTGCGGGGGGTGCTGCGCGACCCGAAACACCCCTACACGCGCGCGCTGCTCGCCTCCATCCCGGGGGGCACGCCCGGCCAGCCGCTCGCCGCGATCCCGGGACACGTGCCGGCGCTCGGGTCCGCTCCCGAGGGGTGCGGCTTCGGCCCGCGCTGTGTCCACCGGTTCGAGGCGTGCGACACGGCGGCGCCAGCGCTGACCGAGGCGGGACCGGACCGGCTGGTCCGCTGCTTTCTGCACTCGCCGGACGCGGATACTGCCAGCGTCGCGCCGGTGGGCGTCACGCACGCGCGCACCGCGGACTGATGGCACTCCTCGAGGTGCGGCACCTGACGAAAGATTTCGCGCGACGGCGCGGCGTGTTCCGCGCCGGCGCCCCTCTTCGCGCCGTCGACGACCTGAGCTTCGACGTCGAGGAGGGAGAGACGTTCGGGCTCGTGGGCGAATCAGGCAGCGGCAAGACGACCACCGGCCGCTGCATCCTCCGGCTGATCGAACCGACGTCGGGACAGGTCCGGTTCCGCGGGCGTGACGTGCTGTCCTTCTCCAGCCGGGAGCTGCGTGAGGCCCGGCGCGAGATGCAGATCGTCTTTCAGGACCCCTACTCCGCGCTCAACCCTCGCATGCGCGCCGGCGACATCGTCGAGGAGCCGCTGATCATCCACCGCGCGGGCACCAGGGCGGAACGGCGCGACCGTGTGCGGGAGCTGTTCTCGCTGGTCGGCCTCGAGGCAGCGCACGCCGCGCGCTACCCGGACGAGTTCAGCGGCGGCCAGCGGCAGCGCATCGGCCTCGCACGCGCACTCGCGCTCAATCCTTCGTTCGTGATCGCCGACGAGCCGGTCTCGGCGCTGGACGTCTCCGTGCAGGCGCAGGTGATCAACCTGCTGATGGAGCTGCAGCAGAAGCTGCGGCTGACCTACCTGTTCATCGCGCACGACCTGAGGCTCGTGCGCCACATCTGCGGTCGTGTGGCAGTGATGTACCGAGGGCGGATTGTGGAGATCGGACCGACGGCGGGCGTCTTCGCCGCCCCCGCGCACCCCTACACACGCGCGCTGCTCGCCGCCGTTCCGGTGCTGGACCCTGATAGCCGGAGGGAGCGGCTCGTGGTCCCGTCAGTGGAAATGCCGCCCACGCTGGCGCTCGCGGAGATTGCGCCGGGACACTGGGCGGCAATCGGCGATTGACAATCGGGCCATCGGCGATGGTGCAATCAAACTACCCGATTGCCCGATCACCAGATTACCGATCGTGCGATTACCCGATTACCCGTTCATCAATTGCCGATCGGACTAGGCGGCGCGCTTGACGTCCTTGTCCACCATGCCGTCCTTGATGTGAAGGATGCGGTGCGCGTGGGCGGCGACGTCCGCCTCGTGGGTCACGAGCACGATGGTGTTGCCCGCCTGGTACAGCCGCTCGAAGAGACCCATGATCTCCGCACCGGTCTTCGAGTCGAGATTGCCCGTGGGCTCGTCGGCGAGCAGGATCGACGGATTGTTCACGAGCGCGCGGGCGATCGCGACCCGCTGCCGCTGACCGCCGGACAGCTCGTTCGGCCGGTGTGTGATGCGCGACCCGAGCTCCACACGGTCGAGCGCCTCCCGCGCGCGCCGATCGCGTTCCCGCGACGGCACGCTCCCGTAGATGAGCGGCAGCTCCACGTTGTGCAGCGCCGTCGCGCGCGGCAGCAGGTTGAACGTCTGGAAGACGAACCCTATCTCCTCGTTGCGGATCCGGGCGAGCTCGTCGTCGTTCATTTGGCTCACCAGCTTGCCGTTCAGCAGGTAGCGACCTTTCGACGGCGTGTCGAGGCAGCCGATCAGGTTCATCAGCGTGGACTTACCGGAACCGGACGGCCCCATGATTGCGACGTACTCGCCACGCTCGATCTCGATGTCGACGCCGCGGAGCGCGTGAATCTGCTCCGCCCCCATGTTGTAGGTCTTCCAGAGGTCCTGCGTTTGGATGAGTGGCATTGTCCGGGCCAGCCTTAGTAAATCAGGATACGCCGGCCCGCGTCCAGCGGTTCCGATCAGGTTTCGCGCTTGAGGCGATCGAGAATCGTCCGGACGGCCGGTGAGGCGTCGGTCGGGACCAGCGCCTCCCAATCACGGACGTCGACCGGCACCACCACCGGAGGGACCCGCCCGCGCGAGCGGCGTCGCAAGTCCGCGATCCGGCCAGCGAGTTCCGCGGCCGGCGCCAGGCCGCTGCCCATGAGAAAGACGCTGGCCCCCCCGCTGCTGGCCGTCCCCGCCTTCGAAGCCAGGGTCCAGGTCTCTTCCAGCGCCGCCGCGTCTACGGTCGGAACGAAACGCGCGAGAACGTGAAATGCCGGCTCGGACTTCCCAAACAGGCCGCGGCGCGGCCTGGCGAGGAATCCGGCGTCAAACCCCCGCGCTGGTGCAGCATCCGGTTGCCCAAGCGCCGCCGCGATCGCGGCGCGGAACCGCGCGATGGCAGCGCGCCGCACGTACTCGTCTCGCGTCGCCCGCTCGTCCTTGAAGTGCTGCGCCGGCGGCGTGCCTGGCGCCTCGGGCGCGGGTTCCGCCGTGAGCGGCTCCTGTCCCGGCGATGCCGGCCTCGGGCGCGGCCGCTGGGGCTCCGGTGTCGGGCGGCCTGACGGCGCCCCGTGATCGCCGCCCCGCTGGCCGTCGTACTGCGCGCGTGCCATCGGGTCCATCAGCACGCGATAGGCCTCGGTGAGCTCGGCCGCTCGCGCCTCCGCAATCTGGAGGAACTCGGGTCCAAGGTGGGCGACCTTGTCCGGATGGTAGCGCGCGATCTCGCGCCGGAATGCGCGCTTGACGTCGTCTGCCGTCGCATCGGCGGCGACGGACAGCAGCTCGTAGTAGTTCTTCACAGCCGGTTACGCTCAGGCCTTCTCGGATTTCCGGAACTCGGCAACGTTGGACGGCGGCAGCTCGAGCTTGCGATGCCCACGCATTCGTCTGCCTCCCTTCGACGTCGCCGACGTCGAACAGTAGGGGCAGAAGTGCCAGGAGGGCTGCTGTGGGCGGCCGCAGGACGTGCACGAGCCCGAGAGCCTGCGCCCGCAGTGCGGGCACGCATTGAAGTCCATCGCCACGCTGCACCCGCAACTCGGGCACATCGTGCGCATCTCGCGCACTTCCGTCACGACGCGCAACAGTTCTTCCGGCGTCGTAATGCCGCTCTTGACCTTGCTCAGGCCATCTTCTCCGAGCGTCAGCATCCCGGTGCTGAGGGCCGTGTCACGGACCGCGTCCTCTCCCGCGCGCGCGGCAATCAGCCGCCGCAGCTTGTCGGTGACACGCATCACCTCGTAGATCGCGATTCGACCGCGGTACCCCGTCTGGTTGCAGTGCTCGCAACCCACCGAGCGGTAGAACGGCCACTGCGCCGCGTCCGCATCGCTCATGTTCAGCGCCCGCAACGTGTCGGTGGACGGGGTGTACACGCGCTTGCAGTGCGGACACAGTCGCCGCACCAGTCTCTGCGCGACGACGCCGATGAGCGCGGACGCGATGACGTACGGCTCGACCCCCATGTCCGTGAGGCGCGTCACGCAGGACGGCGCATCGTCGGTGTGGAGCGTCGAGAGCACGAGGTGGCCGGTCTGCGCCGCCTGCATCGCGATTTTCGCGGTCTCCTCGTCGCGGATCTCGCCGACAAGGATGACGTCCGGGTCCTGCCGCAGGATGGCGCGGAGGGCGCTCGAGAACGTCAGCTTCACTTTCTCGTTCACCTGCGTCTGGTTCACGCCCGGGACCTGATACTCGATGGGATCTTCGATCGTGATGATGTTCGTGCGGCCGGACCGGATTGACGTCAGCGCGGAACACAACGTCGTCGTCTTGCCGCTGCCGGTCGGGCCCACAACGAGGATCATCCCGTGCTGGTGCCGCAGGAACAGCTTGAGCTCGTCCAGCGCCCCCGCCGTGAGGCCCAGTTCCTCGAGCGGGGGGGCCCCTTTGCGATGGTCCAGCACGCGGAGCACGATCTTTTCGCCGAAGAGCGTTCGCAGCGTGGACACGCGAAAGTCAACGTCCTGCCCCTCCTCGGTCTTCAAGCGAAGGCGGCCGTCCTGCGGTAGCCGCTTCTCGGCGATGTCGAGGCCCGACATGATTTTCAGGCGGGCCACGAGCCCCTCGTGCACCCACTTCGGGAGGTCCATGACCTCCTTCAAGATGCCGTCGAGCCGGTGGCGGACGAGGACCCCCTTCTCCATCGCCTCGACGTGAACGTCGCTTGCGCGACTGGTGATCGCGCTGTTCACGATGAGGTCCACGATGTCGATGATCGGAGCGGCATCGCTGTTCGCCTCGCGCGCAGCGGCGCTCTGCGCCGACTCGAACACGTCCTCATCGGGCCGGCGGATGAGCGCACCGCTCGCCTGGGTGGGGCCTGCGCCTGCGCGGGTGGCCTTCCCGGGCGCGGCGACCGCGAGGCCCGGCGCCACCTCGCCGTACTTGGTCAGGGCTTTGTCCGGATAGCCGGTTTCGATCGCGTGCAGGATGTCGGTCCGTGTCGCGACCACCTGGCGGATGCGATAGCCCGTTTGGAACTCCAGGTCCTGCACCAGGCTGAACAGCAGCGGGTCCGACATCGCAACCGTCAGGAGGTTCTTCTCGAGCCGAACGGCGACGCACACGCGCTTGAGGGCAATATCCTTCGGGATCAGGACGATAGCTGCTGGATCGGGAGGTTCGTCTGCGAGGCTGGTGTAAGGAAAGCCGAGTTGATAGGCGAGCGCCTTGGTGACCTGCTTGTCGCTCGCGAGTCCCATCCGCACGAGAACGGCGCCCAGCCGCTCACCTGTACGTTTGTGCTCGACGAGCGCGCCTTGCAGATCCTCCTCAGTGATGAGCCCCGCCTGGATCAGACACTCACCGATCTTCTTGCGCACGGAGAACTCCTCGTGAGCGCGAGCGCCGCGAGCGGGCCTGGCCCTGATGCCTCAACTGTTGTCCGAAGCCTTGATCCTACGGATACTGCAGGGCTAAGGCAATGGCCCGAGTGCAGATGCGTGTAACTGCGGGCCTTAGGAACCCGGATCCAGGGGCCCAGCCAGCACCGCTCGCCGTAACCTCCCTTGTGCGTCTCTGACGAGGACGCTGTCCTGCCGAATCTCGACGACGCGCGCGCCATCGACGATGTCGCCCACGGCCACGATCCTCCCGCCGATAAACGCAAGCTGCCGATCCGGCGACCACAGGATCGATGCAACGGTGAACGACGCCGGGAGCACCGATGCCGTGCGGTCGGATGCATTGCGTTCCGCCTCCGGGCGCTCGGTGGCGGTCGGCGGCTCACGGCGAGGTGCTTCAACACGCAACGCCTCGCGCGTCGGCGCCACAGGCGCCGGCACGGCGACAGGGCTGCCGGACGCCTGACGCGCCACGGTTTCCTTCGAGGGTGCCGACGTCGGCGCTGCCTGGCGCGGGGTCGGCGCGGGTGCGGACGCCGCGCGTTGTGGCAGCTGTGCCGCAGCAGTCGCAGGAGCGGACGCGCGAGGCGCTGCCGGCGGTGGCGAGGGCGTTACCTGGTGCGGGGTCGGCGCGGGCGCGGACGCCGCGCGTTGTGGCGGCCGGGCCGCAGCGGGCGCTTGGGCGGACGCGAGCGGCGGCGGCTGCGCCGCAGCAGGCGCTTGGGCGGACGCG
>DATHTE010000024.1:0-74115 GCA_035463475.1 Vicinamibacterales bacterium | reverse complement strand
GGCGCCGAAGCCCCCCGAGATGGTGCTTCCGCGGGAAAAGCCCGCGACCCCGTCCACGCCGCCGCCGAAGGTGGCCAAGCCGGCCGAACAGGCGCGCGCGCGGCGGCCGGCCTTCGGCACGGAAATCCAGGAAGGGAGCGCGCGCGTCGAGACGGGCGCGAAAGGGAGCAACTTCGGACTGACTACCGGGGGCGGCGGCGCGACGGGCGGTTATCTCGACGTCGGGAACTTCTGCTGTCCCGAGTACCTGCAGACGATGCTGCAGCTGATCCAGAACAACTGGAACAACCAGCAGGCGGTGTCGGGCCAGTCACAGGTGAAGTTCACCATCCTGCGCGATGGCCGGCTCACCGGGATCGAGCTCGAGAAGCCGAGCGGGTATTTCGCGCTCGATCGCGAGGCTCAGCGCGCGGTGCTGGTCACCCGACAGCTCCCCGCGCTGCCGCGGCAATTCACGGAGGACCACCTGACGGTGCACCTCATTTTTCAGTATCAGCGCTGATGACGCTTCGCATCTTCCTCTCGACGACGATGGCCGTGGCGGCCGCGGCGATCATCGGAGCCCGGCAGCCTGCGCCGCAGCCACCGCAACAGCCGACGGCACAGCAGCCGCCTGCGCAGCCGCCGCCCCAGGAGCCCCGGCAGCCGACGGAGCTGCAACTGGTGATTACCGGCGGGGGCGGAGCTCCGCCCCGCTACGCCGTCCCGGACTTCCTCGCGCTTTCCAGCGACCGCGAGACGGTGGAGGCCGCGAAGGTCATCGCCGACGTACTTTTCAGGGACCTCGAGTTCGAGCGCGAGTTCTACCTGATCCCGCGCGATACCTACCGCTCGGTGCCATCGGCGACCGCGATTGATGCGCCGCCGTTCGAGCGGTGGCTCGAGCTCGGGACGGAGGGTCTCGTGCTCGGGTCGGTGCAGCGCAGCGGCGCGGGCGGCCTGCAGGTTCGCGTGCGCCTCTACAACGTGCGCACGCGGCAGTCGGTGCTCGCGCGCGAGTACGGCGGCACGGCGGCGAACCCGCGGCAGTACGCCCACACGATCGCCGACGAGATCCACCAGCACCAGCGCGGGCTGCGCGGGGTCGCGCGGACGAAGCTCACGTTCTCCTCCGACCGCGACGGCGAGCGCGTCCGCGGCCCGATCGAGGACCGCACCATCCAGGAGATCTACATCGCGGACTACGACGGCGCGAACCAGCGGCGCGTGACGGTGAACCGCACGCTGAACATCACGCCCGTCTGGTCGCCGGACGGGCGCGCGATCGCCTACACGTCGTATCGTCGCGGGTTCCCGGACGTCTTCGTGTCCTACATCTACGAGGGACGCCTCGAGCGCCCGGCGAACGGCACCGACCGCATCCACAATTTCCTCCCCGCATGGTCGCCCGACGGGAAGCGGGTCGCGTTCACGTCGAACCGCGACGGCAACGCGGAGATCTACGCGGCGAACGCAGACGGGTCCGGGATTCGCCGGTTGACCAACCACCCGGCGATCGACAGCACGCCGACCTGGTCACCGACCGGCCAGCAACTCGCGTTCACGTCGGACCGCAGCGGCTCGCCGGCGATCTACATCGTCGGGGCGGACGGTCTCGGCCTGCGGCGCGTGACGACGGAGTCGTACTGCGATCGGGCGACCTGGTCGGTCGCGCCGTTCAACGAGATCGCTTACACGTGCCGCGCGGGCGGCGGATACGACATCAAGGTGTTCGACGTCGGTACCGGCGTGGTCCGCCAGATCACGTTCGGGGAGGGATCGAACGAGAGCCCGGCGTTCGCGCCCAACGGGCGGCACCTGGCGTTCACGTCGACGCGCGCCGGCCGGACCCACATCTTCACGATTGCCCGGGACGGGCGCGACCTGCGACAGATCACGCACGCGGGAAACAACCGGTTCCCGAGCTGGTCCCAGTAGGACGAGGCACAGGAGAGTTCGACCTTTCAGGAGAGATGAATGCGTTTGAAATCGATTGCGCTGGTGCTGATCGTGCTCGTCCTTGCCGCGGGCGTCGGCTGCCGCAAGAAACAGCCGCCGGTCACCCGCCCGACTCCTCCACCGCCGGCGGCCGAGCCGACGACGGCGCCACAGCCCCCCGCGCCCCCGGCGCCGACGCAGGAGCCGACGATTCCTCCGGAGCCGACGGTGGCGGAGGTGGACCTGAACGCCAAGGACCTCGACACGCTCAACCGCGAGTCGCCGTTCCAACCGGTGTTCTTCGGGTTCGACAGCGCGGAGATCGAGTCCGACGCGCAGTCGGCGCTGAACACCAACGCCGAGCTGCTCAAGCGGTACCCTGGCTGGACGATTACGATCGAGGGGCATTGCGACGAGCGCGGCACCGCGGAATACAACCTGGCGCTCGGCGAGCGGCGTGCCCTTGCCGCGCGCAACTACCTGGTTTCGCTGGGCATTTCGGCCGACCGGCTGCGGACGATCAGCTACGGCAAGGAATTTCCCTTCGATCCGGGGCACAATGAAGAGGCGTGGGCCAGGAACCGCCGGGCGCACTTCGTTGTGACGGCGAAGTGAGGCCCATCGCAGCCCAGTGAGGAACACAGCCATGAAGCGGACCGCCGCGCTCGCCACCGCGTGCGCCCTCGCGTTCATCGCCATCACTCCCGCGCGCGCCGCCGACCGGGAGCACCGGGTCATGATGGCCGAGCTCCGCATGCTCCAGGAACAGACCCAGCAGCTCCAGCAGATGCTGAACGGTCTCAACGAGACCCTCAAGACGCTGAACGCAAAAATCGACGACGAGTCCGGCGTGACGCGCAAGGCCTTCGCGGACCAGCGCCTGCTCATCGAGAACCTCGGCCAGGGTGTCCGCATCGTCCGGGAGAAGGTGGACGAGACGAACGTGCGGATCGCGACGCTCAGCCAGGATGTCGAGGCCATCCGGACGACGGCGATGGCGCCGCCGCAGATTCCGATCCCGGGCGCGCCGGACCAGCCGCCGATGCCTGGCGCGCCGGACGCGAACACGCCGGCCGCGACCGGCACGACACCCAAGCAGCTGTTCGACCTCGCGCAGGGTGACTACTCGGCCGGCCAGTGGGACCTGGCGATCCAGGGGTTCCAGACCTACCTGAAGACCTACCCCAGGTCGCCGATGGCCCCGGAGGCGGCTCTGTACATCGGGCAGGCGCATTACGCGGCGGGCAGATTCAAGGAAGCCGTCGAGGCGTACGACACGGTCATCGCGTCGTATCCGGGCACGCAGGCCGTCGCGCAGGCGTACTATAAGCGGGGCCTGTCGTACGAGCGGCTGGGACAGATCGACCGAGCGCGCGAATCGCTCGAGGCCGTTATCAAGAACTTCCCCGATACGAACGAGGTGTACCTGGCGAAGCAGGCGCTGGAGAGACTCAACAAACCGTGAATTTGGTGATTTGGTGATGTGGCGATTTGGTGATTTGGTGATTTGGTCAATCGCAAAATCACCAAATCACGAAATCACCAAATCACGAAACCAAATCGCACCCGTCAGAAAGCAGGGCGAGCAATGGGCAGTGTCAACAAGGTGATTCTGGTCGGGAATCTGGGGCGCGACGCCGAGTTGCGGTACACGCCCGGAGGCGCGCCGGTCGCGAAGGTGAGCGTCGCGACGACCGAGGTTTGGAACGACAAGAGCGGCCAGAAGCAGGAGAAAACCGAGTGGCACTCGGTGGACATCTGGGGCAAGCAGGCCGAGTCGCTGAGCGAATACCTCGTCAAGGGGAAGCAGGTGTACATCGAGGGACGGCTGCAGACCCGCGAGTGGACCGACAAGGACGGCAACAAGCGGAAGACGACCGATATCCGCGCGGACCGCGTGGTGCTGCTCGGCGGCGGGGGCGGCGGCCGCGGCAGCTACGCTCGCACCGAGCCGGCCGACACGACCGAAGGGGCGCAGCCCGAACCCGCCGCGGAGCTGAGCGAAGACGACATTCCTTTCTGACGCTTGTCCATCGGGTGACTGATAATCGGGGAATCGGGTAATCGCACGATCGGGGAATCGGGGAATTGGCAATCGGGTAGTTGGATCGGGCAATCGGCAATCGAATCGGCAATCCCCGATTCCCCGATCCAACTACCCGATTGCCGATTGAAGATTCCCCGATCGTGCGATTACCCGATGGCCCGATTCTCAATTACCGATTTCCCTGTCCCTCCGCTCTCCCGTACCGGTCTTCGAGCCTGACCACGTCGTGCAGTTCCGGCGTCGAGACCTCGAAGATGTCACTGTCTTCGATCGCGGTCATGCGGTGGATGGTCTTCGGCGTGATGTGGACGGCCTCGCCGGGGAGCAGCTCGCGGCCGGAGAGCACGTTTCCTTCCTGGATTTCGAACAGCAGCCGCCCGGACCACAGGTAGATCGTCTCGTCCTTCTCGTTGTGGTACTGCAGGCTGAGGGCGTGCCCGGCGTTGACGTGGATCACTTTTCCCACGTACCGGTCCGTCTGTGCCCAGTGAAGCTCGTAGCCCCACGGCTTCTCGACTCGGTTGATCGTCGTCATCATCGTTGCGTGACCTGCCTGGCGTGCGCGAGGAAGCCGTCGAGCAGCCGTTCGACTTCGCGCGTCGTGGCGCAGCCGAGCGCGCGCGCAGCGAGCGCGCGAGCCTCGTCGGCGCGGACGGAGCGGATGACCTGCTTGGCGAACGGAATCGCCGCCGGGCGCATGCTGATCTCGCGTATGCCGAGCCCGATGAGCAGCGGCAGCAGGCGCGGGTCGGCCCCCATCTCGCCGCAGAGCGCCAGCGGCCGGCGGTGCCGGCGCGCGACGCGGACGGCGAAGCGCAGCATGCGCAGCACCGCCGGGTGCAGCGGCTCGTAGAGGTACGACGCGCGGCCGCTGATGCGATCGGCCGCGAGGCAGTACTGGATGAGATCGTTGGTGCCGATGCTCAGGAACTGGCACTCGCGCGCGAGCAGGTCCGCGGTGAGCGCCGCCGACGGCACTTCCACCATCGCGCCGACCGGCACTTCGGGGGGATCCTCGCCGCGCAGCCGGAGCTCCGCCGCGGCGCGGTCGAACTCCGCAATGGCCTGCCGCAGCTCCTCGACACCCGTGACGAACGGGAACATGATGCGGAGCGTTCCGTGCTTCGCGGCGCGCAGCAGCGCCCGTAACTGCGTCCGGAACACCTCCGGCTCGGTGAGGCTCACGCGCACGCCACGCAGTCCCCCGGCCGCCGTCTCATGATCCGGCGGCAGCGGGAAGCGCCGCTCGGACGCGTCGAACGTGCGGATGGTGACGCGCGATCCATCCATGCTCGCGAGGATCGCGCGATAGGTTCGGAACTGCTCTTCCTCGTCGGGGACCCCGCTGCCGAGCAGGTATTCGGTCCGGTAGAGGCCGATGCCCTCCGCGCCCGCCTGCCGCACGCCCGCAGCGTCCTCGACGCGCTCGATGTTGGCGTCGAGGACCAGCCGCACGCCATCCGTGGTGACCGCGGGCAGGTGCCGGAACTCCCTGAGCGCGTCCGCCTCCGCCGCGCGGCGCGCGCGACGCTGCTCAGCCGCCGAGACCTCCTCCGGCCGCGGGTTGACCAGCACCTCTCCGGTCGCGCCATCGACGATGACGGTTGCGCCCGGCGCGATGCGCCTCGTGGCGTCGCGCAACCCGGCGACGCCCGGAACGCCGAGCGACCTCGCGAGGATGGCGGTGTGGTACGTCCAGCTGCCGGCATCGGTGACGAAGCCGCTGACTTTCTTCCAGTCGATCTGCGCGGCCACCGACGCGGGCAGCTCGTCGGCGACGAGAATGACCGGCCCGGGGACCTCGTCGAGCACGTCGGAGGGGTTGCGGGTCGTGGCCCGGAGGTTCATGCCGATGCGGCCGACGACGTCCGCGATGTCACCGCTGCGCTCGCGCAAGTAGGGGTCGTCCGCGCCGTCGATGATCGCCAGCAGTTCGTCGGCGGCGCGGCGGACCGCCCACTCCGCGTTGAAGCGCTCGGACCGCACGAGCTCCACCGCGCGATCGACGAGCATCGGGTCGTCTAGCATGAGGAGCTGCGCGTCTAACAGGTAGGCGTGCTCCGCCCCCGCGAGGCGGCTGACGTGGGTCTTGATTTCCTTGAGCTGGCGCCGCGAGCTGGCGCGCGCGCGGTCGAGCCGCTCGACCTCGTGCGCCACGACGTTCTCCGCCACGCGGAAGCGCAGCTCCTGCGCGCCGTGCGCGAGCAGCAGCGCGCGCCCGGTGGCGGTTCCCGGCGAGACGCCGATGCCGGTCAGGCGCATGGCTCGCCGAACCCTTCCTCGGCGAGGCGCACGAGCGTGTCGAGCGCCTGTTGCTCGTCGGCCCCCTCGGTGGAGATGGTGATGACCGAGCCGTGCGAGGCCGACAGCAGGAGGAGACCGAGGATGCTCTTGCCGTCCATTTCGCGTCCGTCCCGCGTCACGCGCACGCGCGACGCAAATGTGCTGGCGGTGTGTACGAAGCGCGCCGCGGCGCGGGCGTGCAGCCCGAGCGCGTTCGTGACCGGTACCGTGCGGGACACCATCACGCCTCCCGCGTCTCCAGGAGGTCGGAAGCGACCCAGATCGCGTTCCGGCCGTGCTCGCGCATCTCGCGCGCGACCGCCAGCAACCCGGCGGTGTTCTGCAGCCGCGCGACCTTGATCAACATCGGCAGGTTGACGCCGGTGATCACCTCTACCTTGTCCGGCTCCAGGAACGTCACGCCCAGGTTCGCCGGGGTCCCGCCGAACATGTCCGTCAGGATCAGCACGCCCTGCTCGCCGCGCACCCGCTCGAGCGCGCGCGCGATCGCCTCGCGGGCTACCTCCACGTCGTCGTGCCAGCCGATCGACACCGCGACGAACTGCGGCAGGTCGCCGACGATCATCTCGGCCGCGTTCAGCAGCTCGGTGGCGAGCTGGCCGTGCGTGACGACGACGCCCACGCCCACGCTACTCATTGTTGATGTCCCGGTGGCGCACGCGGATGCGCAGCCCCTGCAGCACGCCCAGCCGCTTTCGCAGCGCTTCGGCAATGGCGACCGATCGGTGGCGCCCGCCCGTGCACCCGATGCCGATCGTCAGGTACGCCTTGCCTTCGCTGATGTACTGCGGCAGCAGGAACTCGAGCAGGTTCGTCGTGCGGTCGAGGAACTCGCGCATCGCCTCGGACTGCTCGAGGAACTTCATCACGGGCCGATCCTTGCCGGAATAGGGCCGAAGGCTCGGCACGAAGTGCGGGTTCGGCAGAAACCGCACATCGAACAGCAGGTCCGCATCGACCGGGATGCCGTGCTTGAAGCCGAAGCTGAGGATCGTGACCACGAGCGGCGCCTGCGCCGATCCCTCGCGCGAGAGGTGGAGGAACGCGCGCCGCAGATCGTGCACGGTCATGGCGGTCGTGTCGAGGATCTGGTCCGCCATGCGCCGGATGGGCTTGAGGTGGTTGCGCTCCTCGCGGATGCCCTCGGCCGCCGAGCGGTCCGGCGCGAGGGGGTGCGGCCGGCGGGTCTCGCTGAACCGCCGCTGCAGGGCTGCGTCGCTCGCTTCGAGGAAGATCAGGCGCGGGTGGAGCCCGGGCGTCCGGCGCAGCTCGTTGTAGATCTTGGGAAACTGCGCGAGGAGCGTCCCCTCGCGGATGTCCACGACGACGGCCGCCTTGGCGATATCGGTCCCGGCGCGCAACGTGAGCTGCGCGAGCGTCGGGATGAGCGTGATCGGGAGGTTGTCCACGCAGAAGTACCCGAGGTCCTCGAGCGCGCGGATGGCCTGCGACTTGCCGGCGCCGGACAGCCCCGTGAGGACGATGAAGCGGCTGGACAGGCCGCCGCGGCGGCGCTCGCTGCGGCGCTCGTGCGTGCTCGGGCCGACGCGCGTCAGGTTCGTCCGGCTCACCGCAGATCTCCGCGGTCCTGGTCCTCTTCGCCGTGGTCGTCGTCGGGGACCGCCGCCTTTTCCAGCTCGCGGGCGAGCCGGTCCGCCAGCTCCCGCGCCGCATGGTGCCCCCGCGTGCGCAGCAACTGGTTGCGCGCCGCGACTTCCACGAGGATCGCGAGGTTCCGTCCCGGCGCGACCGGCATGCGGATCATGGGGACCGAGACGCCGAGCACGTCGTGGCGCTCGTCGTCGAGGCCGAGCCGATCGTATTCGCGGACGGGATCCCAGCGTTCGAGCTGCACGAGCAGCTCCACGCGCTTGGACGATCGCGTCGCCGCGACGCCGAACAGGTCGCGGATGTTGATGACGCCGAGCCCGCGGATTTCCATGTGGTAACGCGTGAGCTCCGGGCAGCTGCCGAGGACGACCCCTTCGCCGCGCCGGCGCAGTTCGACCGTGTCGTCGGCCACCAGCCGGTGTCCCCGCACGACCAGGTCGAGCGCGCACTCGCTCTTCCCGATGCCGCTGTCGCCGATCACGAGCACGCCGAGCCCGAGGACGTCCATCAGCACGCCGTGGATGATGCCCCGGACCGCCAGGTGGCTTTCGAGCCGCGCGGTCAGTTTCGAGATCGCGGTCGGCGTCGGCAGCGGCGTATGGAGCAGCGGCACGCCTGCGCGCGCCGCCTCTTCCGTCAGCTCCCTGGCAGGCTCGAACCCCCCCGTGAGCACGATGCACGGGATCTCCCGGCCGAGCACGCGCGCGGCGGTCTGCCGCCGCTCGTCGGGCGGCAGCCCCTCGAGGTAACGGACCTCGCTCTCACCGAAAATGAGCATGCGGCCGGGGCGCAGGAACTGGTCGAACCCCGCGAGGGCAAGCCCGGTCTTCTGGATGTGCGGGCTGGTGACCACGCGCGACAGGCCGGTCCCTCCGGAGAGCAGGCGGAGCTCGAAGTCCGGCCCGTCGCCGCGCTCGCGGAGGATCGCGCCGACGGTGACGCCGGTCGGTTCGGCGTTCAAGGGGCTACGCTTCGGGCTCGATCAGGCCGAAGCGCCCATCCTTCCGGCGGTAGAGGACGTTGACCTCGTCGGTGTCGCGGTTGCGGAAGACGAGGAAGCCGTCGGCGGTCCCGTTCAGGCGCCGCGCTGCGTCATCGAGCGAGAGCGGGCGCACCGCGTAGTTGACCGAACGGATCACCCGTGGGGGGGCCTCCGCCGGCTCGGCGGCCACGTCGGCGGCCGCGAGGCGGCGTGGACCGATCGCGCGACGCTTGCGCATCTTCCACTTTTCCTTGAGGCCGCGCGCCTGCTTCTCGATCTTCTCCCCGACCTGCTTGAGGGCGGCCTGCCACGTGGTCCCCTGCCCCTGGCCGTGCAGCATGTGGTCCCCGCGCGCGTGGATCGTGACGTCGATGACGCGGCGGTACTTGTCCATCTTGCAGACGACGTGTGCCGAAACCGCCGCGCTGTTCAGCATCCGTTCGAACTTGTCGATCTTCCGCTCGACGATGTCTCGCAGCGGCGGCGTGATGTCGACGTGATGTCCGGTGAGCTCGAGTCGCATGATGGCGCGCTCCGCGGGTCAGTACAGCAGCTTGCGCTGGTTCGAGGTCGGAATCTTCAGTTCCTCGCGGTACTTCGCGATCGTCCGGCGGGCCAGGATCAGCCCTTCCTTCTGGAGGATGCTGACTATCTTGGAATCGCTCAGCGGCTTGCGCGGGTCCTCGTTCTCGATGATCTTGCGGATCCGCTGCTTGATCGTGACCGACGAGACGCTCTCGCCGTACGAGCTGCTGATGCCGCTGTGAAAGAAGAACTTCATCTCGAACACGCCCTGCGGCGTGTGCATGTATTTGTTGTTCACGACGCGGCTGACGGTGGACTCGTGCATGCCGATGTCGTTCGCCACGTCGCGCAGGACGAGCGGCCGCAGGTACTCGATCCCGTGGTCGAGGAACTCCTTCTGGAAGTTGACGATGCTCGTCGCCACCTTGTGGATCGTCTTCTGCCGCTGGTCCACCGACTTGATCAGCCAGAGCGCCGACCGGAACTTGTCCTTCACGTACGCGCGCGTCTCGTCGCTCGCGTCGCCGCTCTTGTCGAGCAGCCGGCGGTAGACCGGGCTGATGCGGAGTTGCGGCAGTCCCTCCTCGTTCAGGAAGACCTCGTAACGGTCCTCGACCTTCACGACGTACACGTCCGGGATGACGTACTGCGACTGCGACGGGTTGTAGCGGCTCCCCGGCTTCGGATCGAGGTTGCGCACGACCTCGATGTGCTCCTTCAGCTCGTCGACCGTCACCCCGAGCCGCCGCGCGATCTCCGGCACCTGGTGGTTCTGCAGCAGCTTGAGATGGTCGGTGACGATCTTCTCGGTGATGGTCCCGGCGAGGCCGACGTGGCGCAACTGCAGCGTGAGGCATTCCTGCAGGTCGCGCGCCGCCACGCCGATCGGGTCGAAGGTCTGCACGTGCTGCAGCGCGCGCTCCACGTCGGGCACACTCCAGTTCCCCATCGCGGCGATCTCGTCCACTGACGCCACGAGGTACCCATCGTCGTCGAGGTTGCCGATGACGGCGGCGCCGATCTCCTTCAGCATCGCGTCGTCGGTCTGCAGCGAGAGCTGCCATTCGAGGTGATCGGAGAGCGAGGCGGCGGTCGAGAGCGTGTTCTCGATCGGCGGCAGCTCCTTGACCTCGGTTGGCGTTCGCGGCCGATAGCCTTCGTCCAGGTAGTCGCCGAAGAAGTAGTCGTAGTCGGCGTCGTCCCAGACGTCCGCTTTCTCGTTCTGCGGCGTCTCTTCGGTCTGGGGCTTTTCCGGCGTCTGTTCGGCGGGCTGGAGGTCCTCGGTGGGCACCTCCTCGAGCAGCGGGTTTTCGACCATTTCCTGGTTCAGCAGGTCCGCGAGCTCCAGCGTCGACATCGGCAGGAGCTTGATCGCCTGCTGGAGCGACGGCGTCAGGATGAGCTTCTGAACGAGCTTGGTGTGCAGTTTCTGCTGAATCGCCATGAGGCCTTTGCGTTAATCCAACCGGAAATCAGCGCCGAGATAAATCCGTTTCACGTCCTCGTCAGCCGCCAGGGTGTCCGGCGTCCCGCTCCTGAAAAACGCTCCATCGTGCACGATATATGCCCGGTCGGTAATCTTCAAGGTCTCCCGCACGTTGTGATCGGTCACCAGGACCCCGATGCCTCGCTCCTTCAAGTGGAAAATGATCTTCTGGATGTCCGCGACGGCGATCGGGTCGATCCCGGCGAAGGGCTCGTCGAGCAGGATGAACTGGGGCGAGATCACCAGGGCGCGCGTAATTTCGACCCGGCGTCGTTCTCCTCCCGAAAGCGTGTACGCGCGGGCGTGGGCGAGCGGCGTGAGGTTCAACTCGGCCAGCAACTCGCGCAAACGTGCGCGCCGTGAGGCACGGTCGAGATCCAGCGTCTCGAGGATCGCCAGGATGTTCTGCTCGACCGTCAGGCCACGGAAGACCGACGGTTCCTGCGGAAGGTAGCCGATGCCCTTCCGCGCCCTCACGTACATCGGGTCGCCAGTGACGTCCGCGCCGTTCAGCGTCACGCGACCGGCGTCGGGCGCCGTCAGCCCGACGACCATCGAGAAGGTCGTCGTCTTGCCAGCGCCGTTCGGGCCGAGCAGTCCGACGACTTCGCCGGATGCGATCTCGAGGCTCACGCCACGCACGACCGTGCGCCCGCCGTACGACTTCGTCAGATCGTGCGCGCGAAGGGTCGCCATTCAGCGCCGTACGTTCTCGCGATCGCGCGGCGGCAGCGCCCGCTCGGCGCAGCGTCCCGGCATCGTCCGGCTGCGATTTCCTTCGGTCCCGACGACGGTGATCGTATCAGTCGATCTGACGAAAGTCAAAGAAGCGCCGAGCGTTTCGCGGCATCCATTTTCGACGGTTTCGAGGATTCTCACGGGCGATCCGCTCATGGCGTACCGCTCGTCGGCGCCGGTGTACGTGAGCCGCGAGCCGAACGCCTGCTGCCCGCCTTCCAGCCGCGCGACGACGTCGTCGTACGCTTCAGCGCGGTTCAGCGTGCGTCCGTCTTCGTTCAGGAACAGCTCGATCCGCGCGGCGGTGACGTCCCCCTGCGGCCCGGTGAGGTGCGCGCTGCCGGTGTACGTCGCGCGGCGCGCCGCGTCGTCGTAGACGAACGTGTCGGCGCTGCCGATCGACTCGACGAGCTCGCGCGCCTTCGTCTTCGGATCGACCTGCTCCAGCATCATCCGCGTGCGCGCCTGCTCGGTGGCCGTCAGGTTTCCCGCCGCATCGTCGATCGTGAGGACGGCCGCCTGGATCGTCGTCTCTCCCTGCCACAGCCGCGCGCCACCCGAGTACGTGCTGGTGGACGCGTCGGCGTTATAGGTCAGTTCGGCGGCCGTGACGTTGATCGGCTCCTTCTCGTTGAGCATCGCCGGACGCTTTCTGGCGGCTGCCGGCTGGCGTCCGCCTTCCCGCTTCTGACCTCCCTCCGCTTTTTGACTTCTTCCTTCTGACTTTTCAATTGTCCGTTCTCCCGGCTGAATGATGCTCCGTACGTTTCCTTTGGCGTGGAGTCGCCGCGGCGACAACGTGAGCTCGATCCACGCGGCCGAGACATCGACCTGTGCGTCGGCGACGCGGGGAGGAGCCTCGGGCGCGCCCGCCGGTGTCTCCAGCGTCAGCACGCCTGGGTCCGGCAGGTAGCGCGCGAGGCCCGCCTCCGCGGTCGTGTCTCCCTCCGTGATCGTCACGCGGCCGCGGAACAGCGCGCTCTCAGGCGGACCGAGGCCAGGAGCAAGCGCGGCGTCGAGCCGCTGTGATTGCGCGGTCCGCTCCACGGCCGCGGTGCTTCCGCCCGCCGGACGGGTCTCGCGATAGTGCACGCCGCCGCTGAACGTCACGTCACGCAGCCCCTGCTCACCCCCTGCCCCTTGCAGTGCGGCGGACCGGATTTGGCGCGCCGGCAGCTCCCCCTCTGCGGGCAGGTCGAGCTGCACGTTCTGCCGCGCGTCCAGCACCTGGAGGGTGCGCCCGTCCGCTGCGACGTCCACGTCGATCGTCTCGGCGGCGAGTTGGCGGTCCGCCGAACCTGCTCCCGCGATCTGCATCGAGGAGCTGCCGCGCAGCTCGGCGCGGTCCAGCGTGCGGCCGTCCCCGGCGTACGCCAGATCGATGTCGCGCGCGCCCATCGATCGGAGCGCCCCCGCGGCCGCGGCCGAGTCCTCCACGCGCGAGCCCCCGCGGAGCTCGACGCGCGTCAGCCGCTGCTCGTCGTCCGAGAGGTGCGCGACCAGCGACGCCGCGGTCGTTGTCTGCGTGCCGCTGACGACGGTCACATCGCGCTCGAACCGCACGATGTGCTGCGACCGGTCGACCGTGGCGCCGCCAGCCCGGATGTCCAGTGGTTCCGTGTCCCCGCCCGCGCTGACCTCGACGCGGGCGGCGTTCAACACGGCGAGCACGTCGGTGTCCTGATAGTAGTGCGCGCCTTGCCCGCTGCCCCTCGTCCGCCCGCGCTCGAAGGTGAACGCGCCCGGAATGCGGAGGATCCGCTCTCCTTCCGAGTAGTTGGCGTGCGAGGCGCGCAGAGCGAGCCCCTCGCTCGAGGAGAGCTCGACGCCGCCGCGCATCTCGACGCGCCGCGGCTGGCCGGTCGGCACGAAGACCTCCGCTTCCTTTGCCTTGATCCGCACGGTCCGCCCCTCGTCGCGGCCCGGGATCGTCACGTCCGCGCCGCTGAACACCGACCGGCCGTCCTGGTACGTCAGCGCGCGATCGAACTTCAGGGTGAAGACTTCGCGCCCCTTGTCGGTCCACACGATGTCCGCCCCCTTCGGCAACTCGACCGCCGCGCTCGGATCTGTGCGCGAGATCGCAGGCGGCGCCTCCGGGTTCCTCCGCGACCGCATCGTCGCGAACACGACGACGAGCAGCCCGAGGAAGAAGACCCCGAGGGCGATCCGGAGCGTCCCTTGCCAGTGCATGGAGGAGGCGTGATGAGGCCGCAAGGGCCTCGCACTCTGCCAGTTTATCGCACGCTGGCACCCTGTTCGGCAGGCGCCGCGTTGAGCATCTCGAGGGGCCGGATGTCGGCGACGGTGAGTTGCAGGAAGGTCTCTCCCTGGTACTCGTTTCGATCCAGCGAGAAGGCGAGCGCGAGGTTCGTGCGGTGCTGTTCGAGGAGCGCCATGCGCTCGGCCGCGCGCCAGGCGATCGCGCGGAACACGCGGCCGTCCTGCCGCACGGCCATGCTCAGGTGCCGGTCCTTGACGACGCGCGGCGCCTCGGCGAGCTCCACCGGGGTGGCGTGAAAGATCGGCCGGCTGTTGCAGAGGCCGAACGGCTCCATTGCCTGGAGTCCGTCGAGGAGATCCTTGCCGATGGCCTTGAGCGAAAGCGGCGCGTCGATGCGCAGTCGCGGGATGAGATCCGCGGGATCGAGGCGCTCGTCGGCGAACGCGTTGATGCGCGCGCGGAACTCGGGCACGCGCGCGGCCTCCAGCGTCAGGCCCGCGGCCTGGCGGTGGCCGCCGAACCGGATGAACAGGTCGTGGACCTGCTCCAGCGCACCGAGCATGTTGAAGGCAGGGATGCTGCGGCACGAGCCGTGCGCGATGTCCCCCTCAATCGACAGCACGATGGCGGGCTTGTAGAACGTCTCCACGAGCTTCGACGCGACGATCCCGATCACGCCGCGGTGCCAGCCCTCCGCGCCGACTACGAGCACGTTGTGCGCGCCGATGGCCGGGTCTCCCTCTATCGCCTGGCGCGCCTCGGCGAGGATCGTCGCCTCCTCCTGCTGCCGTTTCTGGTTTTCGACTTCGAGTTGGGACGCCAGGTCGCGTGCTTCGCCGGCCATCGCCTCGTCGGTTAACAGGAGCAGGCGCGTGGCGATCTCGGCGGTGCTCATGCGCCCCGCGGCATTGATCCGCGGCGCGAGGACGAAGCCGACGTGGAAGCTGCCGAGACGCTTGCCGGTCAGTCCGGCGGCTTCGAGCAGCGACCGGACGCCAACGGTGTGGGGCCCGCGGGAGAGCCACTCGAGCCCGAGGCGCGCGATCACCCGGTTTTCGCCGACGAGCGGCACGACGTCCGCCAGGGTGCCGAGCGCCGCGATCTTCACAAATGCCGGAAGCCACCGCGAGCGCCCCGCGCGATCGCAGAGCGCCTGGACCAGTTTGAGCGTGACGCCCACGCCCGCAAGGTCCTTGAACGGATAGGCGCAGTCGTGCCGCTTGGGATTGACGACCGCCAGCGCCTCGGGCAGCGCCCCGTCGGGCTCGTGATGGTCGGTGATGATCAGGTCGACGCCCAGCTCGCGCGCGCGCCGCGCCGCCTCTGCGCCGCGGATGCCGCAATCCACCGAGACAATGACCCGGACGCCCTCGGCGGCGAGTCGCTCGATCGCATCCACGTGCAGGCCGTAGCCGTGCTTCATCCGCTCGGGAATGAAGTGCGCCACGCGCCCGCCGAGCAGCTCGAGGGCGCGCCGCAGAATCACGGTCGAGGTGATCCCGTCTACGTCGTAATCGCCGTGGATCGCGACAGGCTCGGCCCGCGCGATCGCCTCCTCGAGGCGCACCACGGCCTCGCGCAACCCGGCGAGACGCATCGGGTCGTGAAGATCCTCCAGCTTCGGCTTCAGGAAGTGTGCGGCCGCTTCTGGCTCGTGCAGGCCGCGCACGCACAGCAGGTGGGCGATGACCGGGTGCACGCCGAGCGCTGCGGCCAGCGCCGCGCTTCGTGCCTCGTCATGTGGTTGATGTTCCCAGATGAGCGGGCGCGGCATCGCCTACTCTCGCGCGCCGTCCGCCGGGGCCGGGACAGCGTCGGCGTCGTCCACGAACGCCTGGCCGAGATGTCCCATCTGCCGGAACTTCTGGTACCGCTGTTCGAGGCACGCCGCGATCGGGACCTCCCGCACCTGCGCGATCGCGCGCTCGAGCGAGCTGTCGAGCAGGGCCGCCGCCGCCTTCGGGTCGAGGTGCGCCCCCCCGACGGGCTCCGGCACGATCTCGTCGATGATGTTCAACTGCAGGAGGTCCGCGGCCGTGATCTTGAGCGCCTCGGCCGCCTCGATCTTCCGGTTCGCGTCGCGCCACAGGATCGCCGCGCACCCCTCGGGCGGAATGACGCTGTAGATGGCGAACTCCTGCATGAGAACGCGGTCGCCGATCGCAATCCCCAGCGCGCCGCCGCTGCCCCCCTCACCGGTCACGACGATGACGATCGGCGTCGCGAGCACGGCCATTTCGCGCAGGTTGTACGCGATGGCTTCCGCGACGCCGCGCTCCTCCGACTCGATGCCCGGGTACGCCGCCGGCGTGTCGACGAACACCACGATCGGCCGCTTGAACTTCTCCGCGAACTTCATCACGCGGATCGCTTTGCGATAGCCCTCGGGGCGCGAGTAGCCGAAGTTGCGGTAGATCTTCTGCTTCGTGTCGCCGCTCCCCTTCTGGTGCCCTACGACGCAGACCTGCTCCCCCTTGTAGCGCGCGATCCCCGCGACAATCGCGTGGTCGTCGGCGAAGCGGCGGTCGCCGTGCAGCTCGACCCAGTCGGTGAACAGCAGGTCGATGTAGTCGAGCGTGTTCGGCCGGTTCGGGTGGCGCGCCACGAGCACGCGCTGCCACGGCGTGAGGTTCGCGTAGATCTCGGCGCGGATCGACTGGGCCCGCACGCGGAGGGACTCGATCTCCACGTCCCGCTCCGCGGTGCGCGGCAGCATGCTGAGCGCCTCGATCTCCTTGTGGAGAACCGCGATCGGCTCTTCGAACTCGAGATACTGGTCGGCCGCCATGATCAGCGCAGGATGATGCTACCACTGCCGCAGAGTTCTTCGACCTCCGCGACGAGCCGCTCCGACGGACGCACCCGTACCTGCCCGACGTCCGCCCTGACCCGCAGGGGGCGTCCTCCGCCGTTCACCATCTCGAGCTCGATGGACACCCGGCGATCCCCGCGGTGCCGGCCGAGCAGCTCGGCCAACGCCTCGATCGTCTGCCGGCCGTGCGGCGGCATTGCGATGCGGATTGCCACCTCGCGGGCGACCCGTTCCCGCAGCGCGGCCATGGGCAGCAGCTCGCTCGCGATCAGGCGGGCCGACTCGTCGTCTTTCTCGAACTTGCCCCGCACGAGCAGCATCGCGTCCGCTTCGGCGAGCTGTCCGAACTTTCCGAACGCCTCCGGGAAGACGACGGTCTCGACCGAGGCGGTGGAGTCCTCGAGCATGAAGACGCACATGCGGTCCCCCTTGCGCGTCTTCAGCGGGCGCAGGCCGGAGACGATGCCGCCGATCCAGACGTCCGCCTCGGGTGATGCGATCTCGCCGATCGAGCGGGCGCCGAACGCCCGCAGGTCCTCGGCGTGGCGCTCGATCGGATGGCCGCTCATGTAAAAGCCGAGCGCCTCCTTTTCACCGGCGAGCTGCTGGGCGTCGGTCCACGAGGACACCTCGGGCAGCGGGATCCGGTCGAGCGGTTCCTCCTCGGATCCGCCGCCTCCAAACAGGTCCGACTGTCCCTTGTCACGATCGCGCTGCCGCCGGCCGCCGTGCTCCAGCGCGCGATCGACGGCCGCGAACAGCCGCGCACGAACCGCGCCCGTGCTGGCGCCGTTTCCCGGCGCGAGCGAGTCGAGCGCTCCCGCCTTCACGAGGCTCTCCAGGACCCGCTTGTTCACGAGCCGCAGATCGATGTGCTCGCAGAGCGCGAAGATCGAGTCGAGGCGCCCCTGCTCGCGCCGGACGGCGAGCATCGACTCGATGGCCCCCTCCCCGACGTTGCGCACCGCCATGAGCCCATAGCGGACGCCGTCGGGAGTCACGGTGAACGCCAGCTCGCTGGCATTGATGTCGGGCGGGAGGATCGGCACGCCGAGCTCGCGACACTCCCCGAGGTACAGGGCGAGCTTGTCGGTGTTCTGCGCCTCGATGGTGAGCAGGGCGGCCATGAAGTGCCAGGGATAGTTCGCCTTCAGGTAGGCGGTCTGATACGCGAGGTACGCGTAGGTGGTCGAGTGCGACTTGTTGAAGCCGTACCCCGCGAAATACTCCATCAACTCGAACAGCTTCGCCGCCTTCTTGGGATGGACGCCGCGCGCCTGCGCCCCGTCGATGAAGCGCTTGCGCTGCGCGTGCATCACGTCGGCGTTCTTCTTGCCCATCGCCTTGCGGAGCAGGTCGGCCTCGCCCATCGTGAAGCCGGCAACGTCGCTGGCGATGCGCATCACCTGTTCCTGGTAGGCGATGACGCCGTACGTGTCCTTCAGAATCGGCTCGAGCGCCGGCAGCTCGTACTTGATCTCCACCTTGCCGTGCTTGCGGGCGATGTAGTCGTCCACGACGCCGCCGCGCAGCGGTCCGGGCCGGTACAGCGCGTTCAGCGCGATGAGATCCTCGAGACACTGCGGCTTGGCCTTCCGGAGCGTCTCCTTCATGCCGGAGCTCTCGAACTGGAACACGCCGTTGGTGAGCCCGTCGCAAAACAGCTGGTACGTCTCCGGATCGTCGAGCGGAATGTCCTCCAGTTTCAGCTCGCGGCCCGTCGTGCGCCTGATCTCCTGCACCGCGTCGAACAGCAGCGTGAGCGTGCTCAGGCCGAGGAAGTCCATTTTCAGGAGGCCGACGCGCTCGACCTCCTTCATCGCCCACTGGGTGGTGATTTCGTCCTTCTGGCTCTTGTAGAGCGGCGCGAACTCCACGATCGGCCTCGGGGCGATCACCACCCCCGCGGCGTGGACCGAGGCGTGGCGGGTCATGCCCTCCAACCGCTTCGCGGCCGCGAGCAGCGAGCCGACCCGCTCGTCCTTCTGCATCAGGTCCCTGAGCGCGGGGTTCTCATCGACTGCCTTGTCCAGCGTCATGTCGAGCGCGGGCGGTATGAGCTTGGCGATGCGGTCCACGTCGGCGAACGGCATGTCGAGCGCGCGCCCGACGTCGCGCACGGCCGCGCGCGCCTTCATCGTCCCGAAGGTGATGATCTGGGCGACGTTCTCACGTCCGTACTTGCGCGTGACGTACTCGATCACCTCGCCGCGCCGCCGCTCGCAGAAGTCGATGTCGATGTCCGGCAGCGACACGCGCTCCGGGTTCAGGAACCGCTCGAAGATGAGGTCGTACTCCAGCGGGTCGACGTCGGTGATCCTGAGACAGTACGCGACCAGGCTGCCCGCGGCGGACCCGCGCCCGGGCCCGACCGGAATCCCACGCTCCCGTGCGTGCCGGATGAAATCCCAGACGATGAGGAAGTACCCCGGGTACTTCATCGCCTTGATCATGTCGATCTCGTAGGTCAGCCGCTTCTCGTAATCCTCGATCGAGTGGCGCAGTGTGCCGCGCGCCGCGAGCTCGCGCAGCCGCGGCAGGCGCTCCACGAATCCCTGGCGGGTCATGTGCTCGAAGTACTCGTCGAGGCCGAACGGCGCCGGGACGTCGAAGTTGGGCAGGAAGTTCCGGCCGGACGGCAGCGTGACGTCGCAGCGCTCCGCGATGAGCAGCGTGTTGGTCAGCGCTTCGGGATGGTCGCCGAAGACCTGCCACATCTCCTCCGGCGTCTTCAGGAAGAACTGGTCGCCGTGGTAGCGCAGCCGCTCGGCGTCGTTGACGGTCTTCCCCGTGCCGATGCACAGCAGGATGTCGTGCGGGGTGGAATCGCTCTGCTTCAGGTAGTGGACGTCGTTGGTCGCGACGAGCGGCAGCCCCAGGTCGCGCGCGATAGGCAGCAGCCCCGCGTTGACGACGCGCTGCTCGTCGATTCCCTGGTATTGCATCTCGAGGAAGAAGTTGCCCGGACCCAGGATGTCGCGGTAGGTCGCCGCCGCCCGCAGCGCGCGCTGCGCCTGCTCCGTGCGGATGCCGGTCGCCACCTCCCCTTTCAGGCAGCTCGAAAGGCCGACGAGTCCCCTGGCGTGCTGCGCCAGCAGTTCCTTGTCGATCCGCGGCTTGTAGTAGAACCCTTCCGTGTAGCCGGCCGAGACCAGCCGGATCAGGTTGTGGTACCCCTCGAGCGTCTCCGCCAGCAGCACGAGGTGATGAGCCGCCTCGCCCGGCGTCCCGCTCTTCGTGAGGCGGCTTTCCGGCGCGACGTACACCTCGCAGCCGAGGATCGGCTTCACGCCCCGCTTTCGCGCCGCATCGTGAAAGGCCACCGAGGAGAACAGATTGCCGTGCTCGGTCACGGCGAGCGCCGGCATGCGCAGCTCCGCCGCGCGATCGAGCAGTTCGTCGATCCGGCACGCGCCGTCGAGCAGCGAGTACTCAGTGTGCAGGTGCAGGTGGACGAACTCGGGCATTACTCCCACTCGATCGTTGCCGGCGGCTTCGAGCTGATGTCGAGCACCACCCGGTTGATCCCTTTGACCTCGTTCACGATGCGGGACGAGATCGTCGCGAGCAGGTCGTGCGGCAGCCGCGCCCAGTCGGCCGTCATCCCGTCGCGGCTCTCGACGGCGCGGATGGCCACCGTGAACTCGTACGTGCGTGCGTCCCCCATCACGCCGACGCTCTGGATGGGCAGGAGCACCGCGAACGATTGCCACAGGCGACGGTACCAGCTGGCCCGCTTCACTTCCTGGGCGATGATGTGGTCCGCCCGCCGCACCAGATCGAGCCGCTCGTCCGTGATCTCTCCGAGGATGCGAACCGCCAGCCCGGGCCCGGGAAACGGCTGCCGCCAGACGAACTCGTCGTCGAGCCCCAGTTCCTTGCCCAGCGCGCGCACCTCGTCCTTGAACAGCTGACGCAGCGGTTCCACCAGGTTGAAGTGCATCTGCGCCGGCAGGCCGCCCACGTTGTGATGGCTCTTGATGACGTGCGACGGACCGACGACGGAGACGCTTTCGATGACGTCGGGGTACAGGGTGCCCTGCGCGAGGAAATCGAAGTGTCCCAGCTCGCTGGCCTTTCGATCGAACACGTCGATGAACGCGCTCCCGATGATCTTCCGCTTCTGCTCCGGGTCGGTGACGCCAATCAGCCGGGCGAGGAACTCCTTGGACGCGTCCACGAACACCACGGGCAGCTGCAGGCGCTCGAACCGCTGCAGCACCTGCTTCGCTTCGTCGAGCCGGAGCAGGCCGTTGTCGACGAACACGCACATGAGCCGATCGCCGATGGCGCGATGGATGAGGACGGCCGCCACCGTGGAGTCCACCCCACCACTGAGCGCGCAAATCACGCGCCCCTTCCCTGCCTGCGCGCGGATCGACGCGACCGCCTCGTCGGCGAAGGACGCCATCGTCCAGTCGCCGCGGCAGCCGCAGATCCGATAGGCGAAATTCCGCAGGATGTCCGCGCCGCGCTCCGTGTGCGCGACCTCCGGATGGAAAAGCAGCCCGTAGAGCCGGCGCGCGTCGTCCTGCATCGCGACGATGGGCGCGTTGGCGCTCGTGGCCACGACCGCGAAGCCGGCGGGCGCCGTGGTGACGTAGTCGCCGTGGCTCGCCCACACTTTCAGCTCTGCGGGCACGGCGGCGAACAGCGGCGCGTCGGGAACCTGCACGCGAATGGTCGCGTGCCCGTACTCGCGATTCGGCGCCGATGCGACCGCACCGCCGAGCGCCGTCGTCATGAGCTGCATGCCGTAGCAGATGCCGAGCACCGGCACGCCGGCATCGAGCACGGCGGCGTCGCACCGCGGCGCGCTGGGATCCGATACGCTCCGCGGTCCGCCGGAAAGGATGATCCCCGCCGGCTTCCGGGCACGGATCTCGTCGATCCCCGTGTCGAACGGGAGGATTTCGGAGTACACGCAGAGCTCGCGCAGCCGCCGCGCGATCAACTGGGTGTACTGCGAGCCGAAATCCAGGACGATGATGGTCTGGTGAGACACGGTCGTCGGAAGAGAGCGCTGTCGATCGACAGGTATCTCGCTATTATAGGGTGTGCTGCGCTCGACGGGCACCACAATATCCTGCGCGGCGATCCTCCTTGCGCTCGCGGCTCCGCCCGGCGCGGGCATGACGTCGGGCGAATTCCTGTCGCTGGGCATCAACTGGTCCGCGCGCCTCGACAGCCCTATCGCCGCGCCGCCGATCGTTGACGGCGAGCGCGCGTACATTCCCCTGCAGGCTGGACGGATCGTCGCGCTCGCACTGGCGACCGGTCGCGAGCGCTGGACCATCGACGTCGCTGCGCGCCACGCCCTCGCGACCGACGAGGGGCGCCTGTTTGCCGCAACGGAAACAGACCTGGTGGCGATCGGCGCCGCGAGCGGGCGCCTCGAGTGGCGACGCGCGGTTCGGAGCGTGACCGCGCCGCCCGTGGCGAAGGCAGGCTGGGTGGTGGTCGGCTCGGGGCAGGATCTGCTGGCGATCCGCGGCCGCGATGGCCAGGTGATCTGGCAGACGCCGCTCACGGCGTCGATCGCCGGCGCGCCGGCGATCGACGGCGATCGCGTCTATGTTCCGCTCGACGATGCCTCCGTCGCCGCCGTCGAGATCACGACCGGCGCGATCGTCTGGCGAACGAGGCTGCCCGCCGTAGCCGGTCGCCTGACGGTTGCGGGCGACCGGGTGTTCGCCGGGTGCGAAGACAATTTCTTCTACGCCGTTGACGCGCGAGACGGAGACCGGGACTGGCGGTGGCGGACGGGGGCCGACGTGATCGCGCCCGCGGCCCACGACGGCGAGCGCGTGTACTTCGCCTCGCTCGACAACGTCATCCGCGCGCTGGACTTCGGTTCCGGCGTGCAGCGCTGGCGCCATCCGATGGAGATGCGGCCGCTCGCCGGCCCGGCCATCGAAGGCGAACTGCTGCTCGTGAGCGCCGGGCGCGAGGTGCGCGCGATCGGCAGGCGGGACGGATCGCTCACCGGGCGGTGGACCGCTCCCGCCGAACTGGCAGGGCCCGCCGCCCTGGTCGCCGCGCGAACCGCGATGGAGACCCGGATGGTGGTCGTGACGGGGGCGGCAACCGGCGGCTGGCGCGTTTACGGGCTGGCGCCGCAGGCGGAACCGCCGCCGCGGCCGCTTACGGAAATACCCGGCCGGCCGCTGTCTCCCGGCGCTCCGCCAGCTCCTCCGCTATCGCAGCGGCCAGGCGCCTGATCCCTTCCCTGATGCGATCGGGCGTGGGCGCGGAGAACGACAGGCGCATCGTGTTCGTGGCCGCGGCGTCCACGTAGAACGCCGCGCCGGCCACGTAGATGACGCCGTGCTGCACGCAGCGTTGCAGCAGGACGTCCGCATCCACGTGGGCCGGGAGCGTCACCCAGAGAAAAAACCCGCCGCGCGGATCAGGCCACGTGACCTGCCCGCCGAGGTCGGTCTTGATCGCGTCCACCATGACGTCACGCTTCCGCCGGTAGTGGGCGCGAAGCTTCGGGATCTGGCGCGCGAGGATGCCTCGCTTCCAGCACTCGAACACCAGCCGCTGATCGAGGCCGCTCGTGCACAGGTCCGCGGCCTGCTTCGCGATTTCGAGGCGCGCGGCGAGCGGCGCGGGCGCGGCGATCCACGCGACGCGGAAGCCGGGCGCCAGCGTTTTCGAGAAGCTGCTCAGGTACACCACGCGCCCTTCCGCGTCGTCCGCTTTCATTGGACGCAGCGCGGCTTCGTCCGCTGACTCCTCGAAGTAGATTTCACGGTACGGATCGTCCTCGACGATCAACATGTCTTCCCGGTCCGCCCACTCGAGCAGCCGCCGGCGCTTCTCGGGCGCGAGCAGGAGGCCGGTCGGGTTCTGGAAGTTCGGGACGACGTAGAGGAAGCGGACGCGACGCCCCGCGCTGCGCAGGCGCTTCAGCACCGCGTCGAGGTCCGCGAGATCGATGCCGTCGTCCTGCTGCCGGACGCCGACCAGCTCCGCCTGCGCGTTGCGGAACGCGGTGATCGCGCCGGTGTAGGCCGGCAGCTCGACGAGCGCGACGTCGCCGGGATCGAGCAGCACACGCGCCACCATGTCCAGCCCCTGCTGGGATCCCGTCGTGACGAGCAGGTGTTCGACACCGGCGGCGATCCCTCGCGCCCTGAGGATCTCGGAGATGCCGCCGAGCAGCGGCTTGAACCCGCGCGTCGGACCGTACTGCAGCACGTTTCCGTCGCTGCCGCTCAGCAGCTCGGCGGCGATGCCGCGCAGGTCCTCCCAGGGAAACGTCTCCGGATCGGGATAGCCGGGTGCGAAGGAGATGATGTCGCGCGCCTGCGCGAGCACGGTCCCCATCTTGCGGATGGCGGACTCGCGCATGCCGGTGGCAGCGCGCGAAAGAAACTTGGTGTAGTCAGTCATGCGCTTCGGATCCAGCGAGGGTGGGCCGGCGCCGCGTGCCCGAGGAACAGCCGGTATCGCGTCAGGTAGGCGCCAAGCGCGGTGAGCCCGATGTACTCGAAGACCAGGCCCCGCAGCAGCCAGGCGACGAGCTGCAGGGGCAGGACGATGATGCTGGCAAACGGGACGAACGCGATGAGCCCAAAGCCGGCCGCGGCCAGGAGCGAGACGGCGGTCGCGAGGAGGACGAGAACCAGCACGACGCCGAACACGCCGGCGACTTCGCGGAAGGCACCTCCCAGAAAATGGATCACGCGGCCGAACGCGGCGCGCACGCCGACGTCGTCAACGGCGATGATCATCTGCACAAGCAGATAGAACAGGTTGACGAGCGTGATCCAGACGAGGAGTGCGCCGGAGAACAGGGTCGCGAGCACCGTCCAGCCGACGAAGACGCCGGGGTTCCCGGCGACCCGATAGCCACCGAGCACCACCAGCAGGTACATGCCGCCCGTGACGCCGTAGACGAGGATGAGCGTGAGGCCGAGCCGAAGGTACCGGGGGAACAGACGCGTACACCCATCCACGAAGCGCTCGATCGTGAATCGGCGCGCGTGCGCGACGGCGTCGACGTCAACCGGCCCCTCCTCGATCGGTCCCGTGCCCCGTTCCGCGGCCGCGAGCACCGTCACCGTTCCTCCTTTGATGAGGAACAGCAGCGCCGAGCCCCCCACGAGCACGATGCCGAACGACAGCAGGAACGCGACGAGCGCCAGCGGCGTGGCCAGCAGCGCCGAGGCCACGCCGGTCACGCGCACCCGCAGGTCCCCCGCGATCAGGTCGGAGACATCGCCGCCGAACACCAGACCAACGAGGAGGATGCCGCCCAGGACCGGCACGGCGAGCGCGAACTTGAACACCGAGTCCGCGACGAACTGCACGAGAATCAGCGGCCAGTTCGCCGCGGTCAGCAGCGCGCCGCGCTTCAGCGTGAGCTTCAGAGTCAAGCAAGCCAGTATATCCTGAAGCATCGAGGCTCCAGTGACACGGACCACCGTGGCGACCGCGCGGCGAGGTCTCGCGCGGCGGCGGCTCGTTGCGCTCGTCGCGCTGGCGCTGGCCGCGTCCGCGATCGCGGGCGCGCGGCCGCTCTGGCGCGCCGGACGCACGCCGGAGGCGCGCTGGCAGCGCATCGAGCAGGACGTGAGGTCGCGCCTCGGCGAGGCGTTCGTCACGACGCGCCAGACCGCCGCGACGCTGGCGAAGCTGCCGGAGGTGGCGCGCGCGCTCGGGCCCGGCGTTGACGGCACGCAGGAGTTGTTCCGGGCGATCGAGCAGCACGTCCGACACCCCGCCCCCACCCTCGCGATCACCATCTTCGATGCCGCCGGCGTGGCGCGGGCATGGCACGGCCGGCCGTCCGAGCTGAGCGGAATCGCCACCATCGCCCCGGCCGGGGCAGCCGCCACCGCGAGCGCTCTGGGTTTCCGCATCGTCCGGTTCGAGCCGATCGTGGAGGCGGCGCGGCGCCGCTCGGGGACCGTCGTCGTCGAGCAGGTGATTGCGCAGACGCGCGTCGGCGGGCTGACGTCCGACACGTTCGAGGTTTCCACTCCCGCCGGCGAGGTGTGGTTGCGGCCCGCGTCTCGCAGCGCGGCCGCGGACGCCGATTTTTCCTTCAGCCTGGACAGCCCTGAGGGCGAACGAGTGGTCCTGGCGTTCGGCCGGCGCGAGGCGCTGCAGCGCGATATCGACGCGGATCGCGAACGCGCGCTGGCAATCGTGACGATCCTGCTGGCCGTTGCGCTCGCGTTGGCGGCCGGGCCGATCATCGACGCGCTGGCGCTCGCCCGATCGCCGGGCGCGGCCACGTTGTACGCCGCCGCGGCCGCGGCGCTTTTCATCGTCGGTCGGCTGCTGCTCTGGTTCGCGTTGCCGCGGGTTTACGCACCCGCAGCAGCGTCCGCGCCCGCGGGCCTGTCGGCGGCCTTCCTGCGGTCGGAGATCGATCTCTGCCTGTCGGCGGCGCTGGTGCTCGGGCTCGGCGCGCTGCTCGCGACGCTCGCGGGGCGCGCGCGCCTCGGGGTGCGGCACACACGACGCTGGCCGTCAGCGGGGCGCGTGACGTTCGTGCTCTCGCAGGTCGCGGGCGCGGCGATTGCGACCGCGCTCCTGGCCGGCTGCGACGTCCTCCTGGCGCGCAGCGTCGCGGCGACGGGGATCGATTCGCTGATGCTCTCCCTGCGGCCGTGGTCCGCCGCGCGCTGGATCTCGCTGTTCGGCGCCATCGTGCTGCAGATCGGGGCCGTGTGGGTGGCCGCGGCGGTGCTGGCGCTGGCGCTGGCGCCGTGGCGCATCGCCCGGCGATCGACGGCGACGCTGCTGCCTGCCGCCCTCTGGCTGCTGGTCGCCGGGCTCATCGTGGCGGCGCTCTGGCGTGGCGGGGTCAGGGTGACCGCGAGTTTCGTCCTCGCCGCGGCAATCGCCGGGGCGGCTGGTCTCCTCGCGCCCCGCTTCACGACGCGGTATCGGCGGGCCGGGCCCTCCACGCGGCTCCTCGCGTTCGCCGTCGCGTTTCTCGTTCCCGCGCTGCTCGCATACCCCGCCCTGCTGAACGCGTCGCAGGACGCGATTCGCTCGCTCGTCGAACAACGGTATTCGCGAGAGACCCTGCGGCACCGCGACGAACTGCTCGAGACACTCCGCGTCGCGCAGGCTGAAATCGATCGGATTCCGAACCTGCGGGATCTCCTGCGCGCGGACGCCGCGGGCGCCGTCTCGACCGAGCGCGCGTTCATCGTGTGGAGCCAGACAGCGCTCGCGCAGCAGCGTCTCACGTCGGCCGTCGAGCTGTATTCGGCCGACGGCCGCCTGATCAGCCGGTTCGCGCTGAACTTCCCGGAGTACGACGCCAGCGCGCAAGTGATGCGCGGCGAGGCCTGCACCTGGCAGGTGTTCGGCGAGGCGCGTCCGTTCGGCGCCGAGGAGCGGGCGGCGCTGCACGCGGAGCGCGCCCTGTGCGACGCCGGCGGATCGATCGCCGGGTCGGTCGTCGTGCACGTCATGCTCGACTACAGCGCGCTGCCGTTTATCTCCCCGGAGAGCCCGTATCGCGAAGTGTTCAGGGCGGGCGCCACGGGGCGCGACGCGGGGCGCCCGCGCCAGATCGCGCTCGTCATCTACGGGTGGGGGCTGCTGCCGATCTACAGCTCCGGCGCGCAGGTATGGCCGATCGACGAGCCGCTGTTCGAGCGGATCTACGCATCGCGCGCCGGCTTCTGGACGGAACTGTCGCACCGAGGCGAGAACTGGCACCTGTACTTCGCCAACGACCGATCCGGGGTCTACGCGCTCGGGTACCCGGCGCTCAGCCCGTTCGACCACCTCGTGCACCTGTCGGAGCTGGCGATGCTGGCGGTGCTCCTGTACGTGACGGCGCTGGCTGCGGCGGCGCTCTTCAACCGCATCGCGCGCGGGCGCGCGTGGACCGGCCGCGCCCTGCTCCGCGATCTGCGCGCCAGCTTCTATCGCAAGCTCCTGATCGCGTTCGTGGCAGCCGCGCTCATCCCGGTGCTCGCGCTCGCCGCGGCCATCCGCGCGTACGTCGCGACGCGGCTGCGCGCGGACGTCAACGCGGAGGCGTCGCGCACGGCGAGCGTCGCGCAGCACGCGCTCGAGGAGATCGCCGCGCTGCTGCGCCTGGCGGGCCTCAGCGCGCCGCCGATCAACGACGACCTGATGGTGGAGGTCAGCCGGATGATCGGCCGCGACGTGAACGTGTTCGAGGGGCCCTCGCTCATCGCGACGAGCCAGCGCGACCTGTTCGCGTCGGGCCTGCTCCCCACCCGCACGCCGGAGGACGTCTATCGCGGCATCGTGCTGCAGCGGCAGCCGACCTTCGTCGGCGAGGACACGGTCGGCGCCCTGCGGTATCTCGTCGCGGCAGCGCCGGTGCGGTTCACCGGCCGTGACGCGATCGTGACGGTGCCGCTTGCGTCGCGGCAGCAGGAAATCGAGCGCGAGATCGACGACCTCGACCGCGGGCTGCTGCTCGCCGTGCTGCTGTTCATCGCGGTCGGCGCGGCAATCGGGCTCCCCACCGCGGAGCGCATCGCCGACCCCATCCGGCGGCTCACCCGCGCGTCGCGCCGCGTCGCCGCCGGGGACCTCGACACGCGCGTCGCCGTGCGCTCGATCGACGAGCTGCGCCGCCTCGTGGACGCGTTCAATCACATGGCCGCGGAGCTGAAGGCGCAGCAGCAGCAGCTCGAGCGGACGCACCGGCTCGAGGCCTGGGCGGAAATGGCGCGGCAGGTCGCGCACGAAATCAAGAATCCCCTCACGCCGATCCAGCTCTCGGCGGAGCACCTCCGGCGCGTGCACGCGGACCGCGGAGAGCCGCTCTCCCCCGTGCTCGACAACTGCGTCGAGTCGATCCTGGGGCAGGTCCGGCTGCTCCGGCAGATTGCCGCCGAGTTCTCGAGCTTCGCCTCGTCGCCAACCGCCCGTCCCGCGCCCGTCGACGTCCCCGCTCTGCTGGACGAAGTGGTGGCGCCATACCGCACAGGGCTCGACGGTCGCGTCGAACTGCGCGTGGAGGCGCCCGCCACGCTGCCCCACGCGCTGGCGGACCGCGTCCTCATCGCGCGCGCGCTCACGAACATCATCGAGAACGCGCTGCACGCGATGCCCGGGGCAGGCGCGCTCCGCGTCGCCGCTTCGGCCGATGACGCGCACGTCGTGCTTACGGTGGAAGACACCGGCGTGGGCATGGACGAAGAGGCGCTCTCGCGCGTGTTCGAGCCGTACTTTTCCACGAAGGCGACGGGCACGGGGTTGGGGCTGACAATTGCCGCGCGGAACGTCGAGCTGAGCGGCGGCACCATTGCGGTGGCGAGCCGCAAGGGCGCGGGGACGACCGTTACGATTCGGCTGCGCCGGGCCCAGTAGAACGGCGGGCCCGACATCCTCCGACGCCGTCGGCGCGAACGCGCCGGCAATCAGGCCGACAGTAGCGTCTCTGCGTTCCCGGCGGTCTCTGCGGTGACAGCCAAAGGGACCTACTTCACGCTCAGACCGCTCGTGCGCCGGCGGAGACGCGTCCAGGTGTAGCCGGCAAACGCGGAGATGAGATAGGCGTACGCCAGCCCCACGAGCGCGTACCGCGGGTACGAGGCAATGGCGGCGATGACGATCGCGCCGACAAACAGTTTCAGGTACGAGCGCTGCCAGCCCAGGTGGATCGTCTTGATACTGCGGAACCGGATCGTGCTCACCATCAGGACCGCCGGGACGAGGACCATCGCCAGCGCGGGGAGCGCTTCGCGATAGTCGAACAGCCCGTACGGATACAGGTACACGGTGGACGCGGGAATGGCCGCGGCCGCGGGGCTCGGCATCCCGACGAAGTAGCGCTTGTCGGCCGCCGCCGCGCTCTGGATGTTGAAGCGCGCCAACCGCATTGCCGCCGCCGTCACGAACAGGAAACCGGCCGCCCACCCGAGCCGGCGGAGCGGCCAGAGTCCCCAGGAAAACGCCAGGATCGCCGGCGCGAGCCCGAACGAAACCACATCGGCGAGCGAATCGAACTCGAGCCCGAAGGCGGTCGAGGAATTGGTGAGCCGCGCGATGAAGCCGTCGAGCGTGTCGAGCACCATCGCGATGCCGATGAACAGCGCCGCGGTGTCGAAATCGCGCCGCATCGCATGGACGATGCACGCGTAGCCGCAGAAGAGGTTCGCGAGCGTGAACAGGCTCGGCAGCAGGTACACGCCGCGCCGGAAATGGCGGCCGCGGTCGGCCTGCGACCCGAGGGAACCGAGGACCTTCACAGTTCCGCCATGACCGTTTCTCCGCCCCGCACGCGCGCCCCCGGCCTGACGCGGAGCCGTGCCGAGGGAGGCAGGAACACGTCCATTCTTGATCCGAACTTCATCAGCCCAAAACGCTGCCCCGCGGTGACACGCTCACCCTGCGCGACGCGGCAGACCACGCGCCGCGCGAGAACGCCCACGACCTGGCGCACCACCACCGTCTGGCCGCCGTGGTCGATCCACAGTTCGGTGCGCTCGTTGAGAGACGACTCCGGCTTGTAGGCCGGCAGAAACCGCCCCGGGCAGTAGTCCACTCGCGTGACGGTGCCGGAGACCGGCATGCGGTTGACGTGCACGTCCATCGGCGAGAGGAAGATGGTGATCTGCTTCCATGGCCCCGGGGGAGCGCTCGCGGGGTCCGCCGCTCCGGCCGCCATCACGCGGCCGTCGGCGGGCGCGATCACCAGGTGTTCGCCCGCGGGGGCTCTGCGCTCCGGATCGCGAAAGAAGAACGTCACGAACGCGGCAATCGCCAGGAACACCAGCGCCGCAATCGCGTAGCCGAGGGCGAAGAGCACCACGGCGGGAACGAGAAAACCCGCGATGAACGGGAGCCCCGCCCGGTCGATGCGCATCTGGTGGGCAGAATAACCGAAGGGGAGGAGGACGGGGGCCGTTCGGGCTGGCCCCCGGCGAAAATTCAGGCGCGAGGCTGCGTTGCGGCCGGCGGGTTCGGCGCGTACGTACTGCGCTGCCGCCGCAGAATTTCCTCCATCTGGTCCTTCAAGTGCAGCTTCTTTTTCTTCAGGGTGGTTTCTTCGAGTTGCTCGGCGTTGGTCAGATACGACTTACTGCTCAGACTCTGCAGGCGTTCCTCGAGCTCATGGTGCTGCCTGGCGAGGGTTCTGAATTCCTCGTCAGACTGCATCAAGTACGTTCTCAGCTCTGACACGTCTGTCGGCATAGCCTGCCCCCTTTCCTGCAAGAGCTCTGCTGTGGGTGCGAAGGATCGGATGGAATCGGAAGGAACCGGGATCGGTAGGACCGGGCCACGGTCATAACGGCACCTTACCACCATTGTACGGGGCCTTCAAGCCTGTAATGCCGAATGCCGAAGCCATGACGAATGGCCTTGCGGAATGCCGAAAGCGTGCGGCACCTTTTTACAGCGGCAGCCGAAAGCGCGCGGCTCTTCTTGCCGCGGCTGCCGCTTGTAGCAGTGGCTGTCTCTCAAAGCGCGCGCGACAAGATGAGGGCGTCTTCCGGGGGGTTGGGGTAATAGTCCTTTCGGCTCGCCTCGACCGCGAACCCGAACGCTTCGTAGAGCGCGATGGCGGCCGCGTTCGACCGCCGCACCTCGAGGGTCGCGCGGGTCGCGCCCTGCCGGGCGGCGTCGGCGAGCACGTGCTCGAGCAGCCGGCGTCCGAGGCCCTGGCGCCGGAACTCCGGCCGGACCGCCATCGTGTTGATGTGCAGTTCGTCCACGACCAGCCAGCACGTGCAGAACGCCGCCACGCGATCGTCCGCCGCGCGGAGCACGTAACTGCGGGAGAGCAGTTGCTGCTCCAGCTCGCGGGCGAACATGTCGCGCGTCCACGGGTTGGAGAACGAGGCGCGCGCGATCTCGGCGATGTCGTCCAGGTCCCGCTCCGGCACGACGGGTTCGATCCGGGGGGTCACCGCTCGCGCGCCCGGGATGATCGATCGCGCACGATTTCGGCGTCGGCCGCGCGCACGTAGATCGGCGCAATCGCGTGCGGCGGAACCGCGAGCTCGGGCCGAGCGGAGGCGATGCGCGCGGCGATCGGCGCGAGCGGCGGCGCGGGCGCGACGATTCGCGCGCCTGGCCACGCGCGGCGCGCCACGTGTTCGAACAAATCGATGCCGCCGCCGACCAGCGTTTCCGGCGCGGCGCCATCCTCCCTCCACCGCGCGGCGACCTCGTCGGGCGGCAGCGATACAGCCGGGCCGAGCGCGGCGAGCGTCCCGCCGGTCTTTCGATACCGTGCCGCGAAGACCTGCCGCCGCTGCGCGTCGATCCACACGCCGACCGTGCCGTTGCCCACCTCTTCAGCCAGCGCGAACGCCTCGAGCGCCGGCACCGGCACGACGCGCCGGTCCTGCGCGAGCGCGAGCCCCTGGACCGCGGCGATGCCGACCCGAAGCCCCGTGAAAGAGCCCGGCCCGTTCACGACCGCGAACAGCTCGACATCAGACAGCCGCGCGCCCGCGCGCGCGAGAAGCGCGGCGATGTCCCCCGGCAGGCGCTCGCCGTGCGTGCGCGCCGCGTCGCCGACGAGCATCGTGAGGCGGCCGTCGTCCTGGAGAAGCGCGAGACTGCCCGCGCGGCTCGTCGTGTCGAGCGCCAGCACGGACGTGTGGCCCATCTGGTACCTGTTATACTCGATACCCCGCCAGGTCATGGGAGTTCCGTTCGACACATCCAGCGCCACGCCGGCCATGCGCCAGTATCTCGACGCGAAGCGCCAGTATCGCGACGCGATCCTGTTCTTCCGGATGGGGGACTTCTACGAGATGTTCTACGAGGACGCGCTCGTGGCGGCGCGCGCCCTCGAGCTCACGCTGACATCCCGGTCGAAAGACAACCAGGGGGGCGCCATCCCGATGTGCGGCGTGCCGTACCACGCCGTGGACGGCTACGTGGCGCGCCTGGTCCGCAAGGGCTTCCGCGTCGCGATCTGCGAGCAGGTCGAAGATCCGCGCAAGGCGAAGGGGGTCGTCCGCCGCGAGGTCGTCCGCGTCGTCTCACCGGGGACGCTTACCGACGCGGCCTACCTCGACGCGCGCGAACCCGCGTTCATCATGGCCGTGGCCGGCGCCGGCTCGACGATGGGCGTCGCCCTCGTCGACGTGTCCACGGGCGAATTCACCGTCACGGAATACGACGGCGACGCGGGACGCCAGTCGCTCGCCGACGACCTAGGCGTGCTGCGGCCGCGCGAGGTGGTGCTCGCTGCGGGCACTTCCCCGCCGGTCCCCTTCGGCGCGCCCGGCACGTGGCCGCGCGCGACCGAGGCGGACGCTTGGACGTTCGAGTTCGAATCCGCGCGGCGGACGCTGCTCGATCAGCTGCGCGTGCACTCGCTCGCCGGCTTCGGGCTCGAGGAGCACCGCGCGGCGGTCTGCGCCGCCGGCGCGCTCGTGCAGTACCTGCGCGAAACCCAGAAGGTCGACCTCGCGCACGTGCGCGAGATCTCTTTCCGGCGCGGTGGCGACGCCCTCGTCATCGATCCAACCACGCTACGCCACCTCGGCGTCGTTGAAGGGGCGGAAGGGGGACGGCCGGGATCGCTGCTGGACGAGATCGACCGAACGGTCACCGCGACTGGCGGGCGCACGCTCCGGAGCTGGCTCCTGCGGCCGCTCCTGGCGATCGAACGGATCCAGGACCGGCTGGACGCCGTCGAGGAGTTCGCGTTTCGCTCCACCGCGCGCGGCAAGCTGCGCGAGACGCTGAAGAGCGTGCACGACGTGGAGCGCCTCGTGGCGCGGGCGGCGCTCGGTACCGCCGGCCCGCGCGACCTGGTCTCGCTCCGGCAGTCGCTCGGCGTCATCCCGCGCGTCCGGTTGCTGCTCGAGGAGTTCCAGGCGCCGCTCGTCCGCAGCGTGGTCGCCGGCATGGACGATGTGGCGGACGTGCGGGACGCGATCGCCGCGACGATCGTGGACGAGCCCCCCGCGCTCGCGCGGGACGGCGATTGCGTGCGTGACGGCGTCGATCCGGAGCTCGACGAGCTGCGGCGCATCAGCCGTTCGGGGAAGCAGCTGATCGCGGCCATGGAGGAAACGGAGCGGGCGCGCACGGGCATCTCGTCGTTGAAGATCCGCTACAACCGCGTGTTCGGCTACTACATCGAGGTCTCGAAGTCGAACCTGCCTGCCGTGCCGGCGGACTATCACCGCAAGCAGACGATCGCCGGCGGGGAGCGGTTCGTGACGCCCGCCTTGAAGGAGTACGAGGAGAAGGTCCTCGGCGCAGAGGAGCGCATCCTCGAGCGCGAGGTCGAGATCTTCGACCGGCTCCGCGCGCAGGTCGCGGCGGAGGCGCCGCGGATCCAGGATGCCTCCCGCGCGCTGGCGGCCCTCGACGTGCTCGCGGCGTTCGCGGAGACGGCCGCCGTGTGCAACTACACGAAGCCGCACGTGCACGACGGGGACGAGATGCTGGCGGTGGACGCGCGCCATCCTGTCGTCGAACGGCATTCGGCGGACCCGTTCGTGCCGAACGACGTCGCGCTCGACGCGACCTCGAACCGCCTCGTCATCCTGACCGGGCCGAACATGGGGGGCAAGTCGACCTACCTGCGCCAGACGGCGCTGCTCGCCATCCTCGCGCAGGCGGGCTCCTTCGTGCCGGCGAAGAGCGCGAAGCTGCCGATCATCGACCGTGTATTCGCGCGGGTCGGCGCCTCGGACAACATCGCGCGCGGCCAGTCCACGTTCATGATGGAAATGCAGGAGACCGCCAACATCCTGCACTCCGCGACGTCGCGCAGCCTGGTCATCCTCGATGAAATCGGCCGCGGCACGGCGACCTTCGACGGCCTGAGCCTCGCGTGGGCCGTCGCCGAGTACCTGGCGTCGAATCCGAAAGCGCAGCCGAAGACGATCTTCGCCACGCACTATCACGAGCTGACCGACCTCGCTGACGCCATGCCCGGCGTCGCGAACTTCCACGTCATCGTCCGCGAGTGGCAGGACGAGATCGTGTTCCTGCACAAGATTGTTCCCGGCCGCTCCGACCGCAGCTACGGCATCCAGGTCGCGCGGCTCGCAGGGCTGCCGCCGGCGGTCCTCAGCCGCGCGAGAGAGATCCTGGCCGGACTGGAGCGCGACGAGCTGACCCGGGGCGGCCGCCCATCGCTCAGCGCGGAGCCGGTCGGCCCGCGGCAGCAACTTGGCCTGTTCGAGCCGCCCGAAACCGTCGACCATCCGGCAGTGCGGCGGCTGCGTGAACTGGATGTCAACCGGCTGACCCCGCTGGAGGCACTCTCCCTGCTGGCCGAGCTGAAGAACGACATCGACGCGTGATGCCGCCTCGTCACCTGCGTCTGCCGGCCCTGCTCCTGCTGGCGCTCCTGGTCGTGACTGCGCCGGTCGTGGCCGCGGAGCGCTACGATCCGCGGCTCCGGTTCAGGAGCCTGCGCACCGCGCATTTCACCATCCACTTTCACCAGGATGAAGACGCGCTGGCGCGGCGGCTCGCGCGCATCGCGGAAGACGTGCACGCGCGCCTGTCCGCGGATCTGCAAGTGGACCCGGACCGGCACACGCACGTCATTCTCGTCGATCAGCATGACGACGCGAACGGGTGGGCCACGCCGCTGCCGTTCAACACGATCGAGATCTCGGCGGCCGCGCCGGCGCCGTCGTCGGTGATCGGCTACACCTCGGACTGGCTGCGCCTCGTCTTCACGCACGAATACACGCACATCCTGCAGCTCGATCGCTCGCGGGGCTTGTTTGGCGGCTTGCGGAAGGTGTTCGGACGTGCGCCGGCGCTCTTCCCGAACATGTTCCTGCCCGGCTGGAGCGTCGAGGGGCTCGCGACCTTCCACGAGACCGCTGCCACCGGAGAAGGACGCCTCCGCTCCGGCGAGTTCCGGTCGATCGTCGACGCGGCGGCGCGAGCGCGGACCTTCGAGCCGATCGATCGCACGACTGGCGCGCTGGTGGACTGGCCGGGCGGGAGCACTTCGTACGCCTACGGCATGCGCTTTCACGAATTCCTGGTCGATCGCTTCGGTGTCGAGGCGCTGGCCGAGCTTTCGCGGCAGACATCGGGACGCCTGCCGTACATGCCCGGCGGGGCCTACAAGCGCGTCTTCGGCATGGACGCGCGCGGTCTGTGGCGGGAGTTCGAGCGAAGCGTCGAAATGAAAGCCGGTGCTTTCGCCGCGGACGTTCGCGCGACACGGCTGACTGCCCGCGGGTTTGTCGCGAGCGGGCCGAGATGGCTGCCGGGCGGAGCGCTCGTGTACTCCGAGCGGACGCCGCACGACTTCCCTGCCCTGATGATGGTGCCGCCTGACGGGGCGGGCCCTCGCCGCGTGGCCAGCCGGTTTCTCGGCGAACAGCTGTCCGTGTCAGGGTCGCGCGTCTTCTTCGATCAGCGGGAACTGGTCCGGAGCGTGGGTTTGCAGAGCGATCTGTACGTGCTCGAGCGGACAGGCGGCCGCGTGACGCGCCTGACGCATGGCGCCCGCGCGGCAGACCCCGACGCCTCCCCTGACGGTCGGTCACTCGCGTGCGTCGTCCAGGGGGCGGGGAGGGCTGCGCTCGTCGTGTACGCGCTTGACACGGCCGGCGACGCCGTCCGTCTGGGCGCGCCGAAGGTCCTCATCGATGAGCCCGAGACGCAGATCGGAGCGCCGCGATGGTCGCCGGACGGCACGCGCATCGCCGCGGAGCGCCGTCGCGTCGGTTCGCGCCCGGAGGTCGTCGTCATCGACGGCGCAAAGGGGTCTGTCGCGACCAGGATCGCGGCCGACGCGGGTCGCGTCGTGCAGCCGGAGTGGCTGCCGGACGGAAGCGGTCTGCTCGTCTCGTGGGAGCGGCCCGATCGGCCGTTCACGCTTTGGCGCGTCGATCTGATCGGGGGCTCCGCGATGTCGGTGATCGCGCCGGCTAACGGCGCGCGCTCTGCGGCGGCGGCGCCCGACGGCGCGCGTGTCGCCTACATCGGCTACACGGTTGACGGGTACGACGTGTTCACGAGCGAGCTCGCGGACGGCGGCGAAGTCACCAGCGGGTTGCGCGTGATCGGCGGCGACAGCTCTCCCGTGGGCGTTGAGGGCGGCACGGCGCTGCCCGCGCGCCCATACAGTCCTGCGTCCACGCTCCTGCCGCGTTTCTGGATGCCGCTGGCAGAAACCGACGAGGACCGCCTCGAGGTCGGCGCCGGCACGGTTGCGCTGGACGTCCTCGGCCGCCACGCGTATGGGTCGAGCGTGCGATGGTCCGATCGCGCGCGTCCGGACTGGGATTTCGCATACGCCTACGACCGATGGCGGCCCACTTTCATTGTCGCCGGCGCGGACGATCTCACGGTCTGGAACGATGCCGACTACCGCGAGACGAGCGTCGAGGCGGGCGTGACACTGCCGCTCAGGACCGTGCGCCGCCGGCAGGTGCTCTACGGCGCGTTCCGCGCCACGCGCGAGCGCGATCCGGAGAGCGTCTTCGATCGCCGGTCCGTTCGCCTGGGCTACCAGGTTGGCACCGCGCGCGTGTACGGGTATTCGCCGAGTCCCGAAGAAGGGATCGTGTTGGGCGCGGCAGCCGACGTCGCACGGCGCGCGCTGGGCGCGGACGCGGACGCGGTGACGGTCTCGGCGGATGCTCGCGCTTACCCCCGCGTGGGCGGCGCGCACCGCGTGCTCGCGCTACGCGCCGCCGCGGCCGGCTCCTGGGGAGACGTGGCGGGGCGACGCGTGCTCGGCGCGGGGGGGTCGGCGGCGCCGGGCTCGACGATCGCGTTCGGGCGCGACGCCATCGGACTGGCCCGCGGGTTTGCGACCGACGACATCGTCGGGTACCGGGCGGCGGTCGTCAACGCGGACTACCGCTTCCGCCTGTTCACCGTCGAGCGCGGGCTGGGCCGGTTGCCGGTGTTCTTCCGTCAGGCGCACGCGGCGCTGTTCGCGGACGCGGCTCACGCGTGGACACGCCGCTTCCGCGTGGCGGACGCGCGGGCGAGCGCCGGCGTCGAGCTCTCAGCGGACTTCGTCCTCGGTCACTACCTGCCGATCACGGTGGCCTCGGGTGTCGCGGTGCGCCGAGACCCCAGTGGCGAGCAGGATGGCGCCGCCGCGTTCGCGCGGATCGGCTACGCGTTCTGATCGACGCCACTTATAATGACGGCAAAATGGCGAAGAAGCAGCGTTTCCTCACGACGCCGGTCGAGCCGTTCCGCGTCGAGGCGAACCTGAGCGCACGCGACGTGATCGCGCGGATGGAAAAGATCTCCTTCCAGGGGCGGAACCTCGCGACCGCGCACCGCATCTGGCGCAAGATGCTCGAGTCGGACACGACCATCTTCCTCGGCATCGCCGGAGCCTTGAGCGCCGGCGGCCTGCGCCTCGTCATCGCGCACCTGATCGAGCACCGCTACATCGACTGCCTTGTCAGCACCGGCGCGAACCTCTACCACGATCTGCACGAAACGCGCGGGCGCCGGCACTTCATCGGATCGCCGGGTGAGAACGACGCCGCGCTCCAGGATGCGAGGATCGATCGCGTGTACGACACGTACGCGGACGAAGAGGAATTCTGCGAGAACGACGAATGGATCGCGGAGTTCGCCAACACCCTCGAGCCCCGGCCGTACACATCCCGCGAGTTCCTGTACAAGCTCGGCGAGCACCTCTGGCGCGAGACGGGGCAACCGGGCATTCTGACGGCGGCTCATCGCGCCAACCTGCCCGTGTTCTGCCCGGCCATCGCCGATTCGTCGATCGGCATGGGGCTGTCGCAGGCCCGACACAAGAACGCCGGCGCCGGTCAGATCGACGTGATCGGCGACATCATCGAGTCCGCCAACGTCGTCATACGGCGCCCGCAGACCGCGTCGATCGTGATCGGCGGCGGGACACCGAAGAACTTCATCAACCAGGCGAGCGTGCAGGCAGAGTTCTACGACGACCGCGTGGGCGGCCACCGGTTCGCGCTCCAGATCGTCACCGACGTGCCGCACTTCGGCGGGGCTTCGGGCTCCACGCTCGACGAGGCCAAGAGCTGGGGCAAGCTGGCCGCCGACGCAGAGCAGGTGACGGTACACGCCGACGCGACGATGGCGCTGCCGCTGCTCGTGTCCGCGCTCGCGAGCACCGCCGCCGATCTTGTGGCGCGCCGGCGCCACATCACCTTCGATCCGGGCGGCCGCATCATGAAGATTGACGGCCGGCCGCTGCCCGATTCCCGCTACGAGGCGCGCCAATGAGGCACCCCGTTCAGTACGATCACGGCGATCCCTCGGTGTTCGGCGGCGCAATCCCGAATCCCCCCGACTTCGAGCGCGCGCGGATCGTCGTCCTCCCGATCCCGTTCGATCGCACGACCTCCTACGTTCCCGGGACGCGCAACGGGCCGCGGGAGATCATCCAGGCCTCGTCACACATGGAGTTGTGGGACGAGGAGCTGGAGTCCGACGTGCTGCACGAAGCCGGTATCTTCACGCTCCCCGAAATGGAACTGCCGTTCGGCGAAATGGAGCCGGCATTGGCGGAGATCGAACGGGTGGCCTCGGAGATCCTCGGCCAGGAGAAGTTTCTCGTCGCCCTCGGCGGAGAGCATTCGATCACGCCGCCGCTTGTTGCGGCCGCGGCGCGGCGGCACCGCGGCCTGCACGTCCTCCAGATCGACGCGCATGCGGACCTGCGCGACAGCTACATGGGCACGCCGCACAACCACGCGTGCGCGATGCGCCGCGTGCTGGAGCACGTGCCCGCCACGCAGGTCGCGATCCGCAGCTTGTCGGCCGACGAAGCAGAGGTCCTGGCGTCGCTCAAGACCACCGTCTTCTTCGATCACGACATGCGGCGTGAGACGGACTGGGTGGATCGAATCGTCGCCACGCTCGGAGACCCGGTCTACATCACCGTTGACGTGGACGGGCTGGACCCGGCGATCATGCCGAGCACAGGAACGCCGGAACCGGGCGGCCTCTCTTGGTACGAGGCCTTGGCGCTCCTCAGGGCGGTGTTCGCCGGGCGCACGGTCGTCGCCTGCGACCTGGTGGAACTGTCCCCCCTTCCGCCACTCGTCGCGCCAAACTTCCTCTGCGCGAAACTCGTCTACAAGATGCTCGGCTACCGCTTCGCCAGGCGTGCCGGCGGGCGGTGAGGACCTGCACAGCTCTGCACTGAACCGTGAAAACCGCTATCCAGCCTGAGCTGTATACGCGGTATACTACCCATCGTGACGACCGTCACGGTCGAGCGACACCCGCTGCTGCTGCAGGCGTTTGCGGCCCTGGAGCGAGGCCAGGGAGCGGACGCTGTCGAGCTGCTGATCAAGGCATCGCGCGACCCTCGACTCCCCCGCTCAGAAACCACCGCGGTCCGATGCGGGCTTGCCGAGGCCTGGCTGCAGCAGGACGACCTGCCGCGCGCCGCTGAAGCCTTGGGCAAGCAGCCGGATGAGCTGCGGGAGCGGCTCGAGCCTTCTCTCCTCTCGAACCTGTGGCGGCTGCACGCCCGCCTGGCGACAGCGCGCGGCGAACCGTCCCGCGCGATCGCGCTGCTCGGCCGGGCGCTGAGGCACGCCGAGCGCGCCCACGACTCTCGCGCGATCGGGCTCGCGCAGTACGAGCTGGCCATCTGCTATCGACAGGTGGGCGATGCCGCTATTGTCCGCGAGCACTTGAACAAGGCCGCGCCCGCGCTCCACGCCGCGGGGGACCGCCGCCATATCGCTCTCGTGCACTCGTTGTCGGGCATCACCTTCGCGCAGGAAGGCCGGTTCGACGACGCGATGTCGGCGCTGCGCCAGGCCGAACGCTTTGCGGGCATGGCGGGGGCGGACGACGTGGTGGCCACTGTGTGCGGCAACCAGGCCAACGTCGCGCTGATGCAGCACCGGTACGAGCAGGCGCTTGCGCTCGCCGACCGAAGCGTGTCGTTGCAGGAGCAGGTCGGGTCGCCCCACGGGCTGGCCGTTGCGCTGGCGTCACTGGGGCAGATCTGCGTGCGGGTCGGCAATCTTGCCCGGGCCGAACAGGTCTTGAACCGCGCGCTCGACATCCCGAGCCCCACCCAGTTCCGGCGCGAAACGCGGGGCGCCGTCCTGGACACGCTCGCGCAGATTCACCTCATCCGAGGCGACTACCGGGCGGCCAGCGACTGCCTGCGGCAGGCGCGCGAGGCCTACGGCGAATACGGCCTCCAGACCAGTCGATGGTACGAATGGTCGATCCGCGTCCTCGAGGCGCGCGTCGCGCTCCGGGAGGGGCGTATTGACGATGCGCTGGCGGCCGCGGAGGAGACCGCATCGGCCGCGGCGGCCCCGCCGATCGAGGCGCTCGAGGCAGGGCTGGCGGCCTGCGAAGCCATGCTCGCCGCCGGCCGTCTGAATGAGGCCTCCGAGCGCCTCGCCGACCTGGGCGCGCGCATCGAGCCCGCCGTGATGCCCGGCCTCTGGGGCGAATTCCTCCGCGTGCGGGGCTCACTCCATGCCAGGCTCCACAAGCCCACCGAGGCGTATCACGACCTGAGCCAGAGCGTCAGTGTCTTCGACCTGCTGGGCGAGCGCTACCAGGCGGGATTGAGCCAGCTCGCGCTCGGCTCGCTGGCGGGCAGCGCCGGGGCGCGTTCGCGCGCCCGCAAGCATCTGAGCGAAGCAGCGGCAATCTTCGAGGCTCTGAACGCCCAGCCAGACTTGGCCGACGCCAGGGACGCGGCGCTCGCCATTCCCACCTTGTCCACTGCGGACTACGTCGGACCGCAGGTGGACGGGGACGACGCCGTCGTGCGTCGGCTGGTGGACGCCGCTGGGATCCCGGACCTGCTTGGGCGCGAGGCGGCCGCGGCGATCCTCGAGTCCTGCGACGCCGAGTCGGTCGTCTTGTTCGTGGCTCCCCCCGGGACCGACCCGCGCGTGCTCGCGTTTGCCGGGTGCGATGCGCACACGGCCCGAGCACTGGCCGGGGCCGCCGTGCGAGCCGCCTCGTACGGCCCGGCCATGCTGGTGGAACAGATCGGACGGGACGCCGATGGACCGCGTTACGCGGTCGTGACCTCGCTCCGGAGCTTCAGCGGGCTCCTGGCGCAACGGTTCCGGACGATTTGCGCCGTCACCCGCCAGGGGTTTGACCTGGGACGCGTGCGCGGGCGGGGCGCGGAGACCCCCGAAAAAGCCGAGCGCTCGCTCGAGCCGCTTCTACCCGGCTTCGTTTGCGCGAGCCCCGCGATGAGCCGGGTCGTGGAGCTGATTCAGCGTCTGCAGGGCAACGACCTCACGGTTCTGATAACGGGCGAGAGCGGCACCGGCAAAGACCTGGTGGCGCGGGCGATTCACGCCGGCTCGACGCGCCGGGCGGCCACGTTCCTGCCCTTCAACTGCACGACGGCGACGCGCGAGCTCGCCGACAGCCAGTTGTTCGGCCACCGCCGCGGCGCATTCACTGGCGCCGTGTCCGATCAGCCCGGTGTCATTAAGTCGGCCGCCGGCGGGACGCTGTTCCTCGATGAGGTCGGCGACCTGCCGCTCGACGTTCAGCCGAAGCTGCTGCGCTTTCTCGAGCAGGGGGAGATCCTGCCCGTCGGCGAGACGCGGCCGTCACGGGTAGACGTCCGAGTGATTGCCGCCACCAACACCGACCTGGAACAGCGCGTCGCCGAGGGGCGTTTCCGCGAGGATTTCTTTTATCGTTTGAGCGTGATCCGGATCCACGTCCCGCCGCTCCGTGACCGTCGCGAGGAGATTCCCCACCTGAGCACGTATTTCGTCCGGGAAGCGTCCGAGCGGCTCGGGAAACCCGATGTCCGGCTCGCCCCCGAGACGCTGGATCTGTTCGACGCGTACAACTGGCCGGGTAACGTCCGGCAGTTGCGGAACGAGATTCATCGAGCGGTGGCCATGTCGCCTGCCGGCAGCAGCATCGGCCCCGAGCACCTGTCGCCTGCGCTGGCCGCGCTGAACGAGATCGCCCCAGCCCTGAAGCGCGGGCGGCGTCAGTCGCTCGCGGCAGCCGTGGAGAAGCTCGAACGCGAAATGATTCGGGCGGCCCTCGACGATAGCAGCGGGAATATCTCCGAGACGGCCCGCCTGCTCGGGCTCACTCGGCGCGGCCTCTACCTCAAACTTCAACGGCTCGGCATCGCCGCCCGCGTGTGAGTAGCAGGTATCCACCAGATTATTGACCGGCTAGCTAGTATCCAACCCTCCCGCGCTACGGGCGGAGGCGACATCACCACTTAAATCATTGCTGCGTAGGACATTACTGGTGGATTCGAGGGCTTGGTGGCGTCGCTCGCAACTCAGGCGTAGAGCTTGTAAGACACTCAGCGGGCTAACCGGAGGGCCCGCCCATGGAGCGCTTCAGACTCGTGCAGGGAACGCACGGACGCCATCGGCTCGCCGAGCGGCGGCCCGTGCAGGTTTCAGGTCAGTTGGTTTGGAAGGATGCCCGCGGCGCCACGCGACTCTCCCGCGTCGTCACCCGGGACGTGAGCGACACCGGCGTGGCGGTCGATTGCGTCAACGGTTCGCCGATTCCGCTGTACCGCCTTGTGTACTTCCAGGTGGACCGCAGCGATCGGCAGCACTCGGGGCTGCCCGAGCCGCTGCGGCGCAACGCGGTGCTCGCGGCCGTCTACCGCGTGGCTCCGTCGGCGGCCGACACCGGGGCGCCGGGTGGATACGCCCTCCGGCTCCTGGTGGAACCGCACGGATTCGCCACGCCAGCCTCGGATCCGGTTGCCACCGGCGAGGCCGTGAGCTTCGCGGTGTGAGGCGGAGGCGCCCCGCTGATCAGGACTTCTTCAGCGTCTCGATCTCCCGCCGCGCGTCGGCCACGTAGAGCGAATCGGGGAAATCCTGAACGATTCGCGTGAACGTCTGCTGCGCCTCGCTGCGCCGGCCAGCTTTTGCGTAGACGCGTCCCAACTGCATGAGCACGCCGTCCACCGGGACAGCGGCACCCGGGTCCCCTGAGAGTTCCTTGTAGATGGCAATCGCCTGGTCGTGCTGTCCGGCGTCGGCAAACAGATCCGCCAGCCCGAGGCGTGCCATCTGCCCGTAGAACCCGCCCTCGCCCGCCACTTCCTTGTAGCGAGCCTCCGCTTCTGCCCGACGGCCGAGTACGGCAAGGGCATTGGCCGCGTGATAGCGCGCCGCGACCGCGGACTGCGTGGACGGGTACTGCGTATAAACGGCCGTCAGCTTCGGCACGGCCGCTTCCAGCTTCGCCTGGACGCTCTGATATGTTCCGGCGGGCGGCGTCGGGGCGGTCTGTCCGGGCGCCGCAATCGCCGGCGTCGCGACCTGCGCTTCCAGGACGGTCAGCGCGTCGGTCAGAAGCGCGGCGGCCTTCGATTCGGTTCGGCTGCGCCACGTCAGGTAGCCGAGGACCGCGGCAACCGCGACCAGCGCGAGCACGATGATGCCCACGAACTGGCTCCGTCGCTCGGTCACGACGGTTCGGGCGCGGTCCACAAACGCCGCCAGCTCGTTCTCTTTCAGATGATGTCGTTCTGATCTCTTCACGATGTCCTCTGGAAATGGTGCGCCCGGCGCGATTCGAACGCGCGGCCCCCGCCTTAGGAGGGCGGTGCTCTGTCCATCTGAGCTACGGGCGCAGGAAACACTCCATTATAAGGGCTTGGCTCCCGCCGCGCCGATCCGTGTCGCCGACATGCCCGCGACAGTTCATTGCGACAGCGGGGTCCGCGGCCGCGGACATTCGCGCCACGTGGCAGGCGGGTTATAGTGCGGGACGTGACGCGCCAGCCCTTTGTCTGGGAAGTGCACGTGCGACGCGAGATGGTGGAGGATGAACTCGCGCGGCTTCGCGAGCTTCCTTACGGGATCTGGCGCGAGACGATGGGTGTGCCCCGAGTGAAGACGGTCACCGGGCGAGACAGCCGGGAGTACACCATGACGGTCACGTCGGACTGGGTGCGTGGCGGGTCCGACGACATTCGCGTGACGGTGACGCTGGCGCCTGCAAGGCGGCGGCGGACCTTGCTCGAGCAGAGTTTCGTCATCACCCCGGACAACCGCTTCGCGTGACGCATTTCAATACTTCAACAGCGAAAACAGGTTCTGCCCTTCCAGCTTCGCGCGTCCATTCAACTCGACGAGCTCGATCAGGAACGCGACGCCGTGCACGCGGCCGCCGAGCTTCCGCACCAGGTCAACGGTGGCGCGCGCGGTGCCGCCCGTCGCGAGCAGGTCATCGACGATCAGCACGTTCTGGTCCGCGACGACCGCGTCCTCGTGCATCTCGAGGCTGTCGGTCCCGTACTCGAGATCGTAGGTGGCCCGAATCGCCTTCGACGGCAGCTTTCCGAGCTTCCGCACCGGCACGAAGCCGGCGCCGATGCGGTGCGCGACCGCGCCGCCGAGAATGAACCCGCGGCTCTCGATGCCCACCACGAGGTCGATGTTCTTCCCCTCGTACGGCAGCGACAGGTTCTCGATCACCATGCGGAACCCGTCGCGATCGCGCAGCAGCGTTGTGATGTCGTAGAACAGGATGCCAGGTTTCGGGAAATCCGGAACGTTCCGGATCTTCTGCTTCAGCTCGTCCATTCTTCTCCTTAGAAACGGATCGAGAACCCGCGGCGGTCTTCGGGCGGGACTGGATCGACGTCGACGCGGTCGACGATGGCAGAGCGCGGGCCGCGGTTGAGCGCCCGCTCGAACCGCGCGACGCTCTCCTCCTCACCCTCCGCGAGCACCTCGACGCGCCCGTCGGGCAGATTGCGCACGTAGCCGCTCAGTCCCTCGGCGCGTGCCTGGTCTTCGGCGAAGAAGCGAAAGCCGACACCCTGCACGCGCCCGGAGACGATGAAGCGGCGCGCGACGATCATCCGCGTCAGGCGCCGTTCACGCGGCCGTGGTGGTCGTGACCGGGGCCTGGGCGCTGTCCCTGATCGGCTCGAGCCGCCTGCCGCGGAGCAACCGGTTGAACGCCTCGACGTCCGTCTTCAACGCGGAATCGAGCCGGCCAAGCTCCTTGTCGAGTCTCCCCGACAGTTCCTTGAACACGGCATGGGACTGGTCCGTCGGCCGGGCGTCCCCCGATTCGACGACTCCCTGCAGCGCGGCAAGCTTGTTGTTCAACTTGATCGGGAAGTTCAGTGGGTCCTGGCTGCTCTGGTTCCGATACTGGTAGACCTCTCCTTCGATTTCCGTGAGCTTCGTGGATAGCGCGGTTCCGGCCTGCGCGATCTTCTTGTCGGTGGTCCGACCGAGTCGATCCTTGATCTGGTCCTTCAGCGCGCGAATCCGGATGACGGCCGTGTTCGCGTCCGAGACGCGCTGGTTGATCTGACGCGCCAGCGTGAACTGTTCCGCGAGGTCCGCGTCGGTTGCGGTGCCCAGCGGATGACGGACGATGCGGAAGGCCTGTGTCTGCGTGTCGCTGCCCACGGTGAGCCGCACGGAGTACTCCGCCGGGGGCGCCATCGGCCCCCGCACGCTGGCGGACCACATGATCAGATTCGGGAACTCCGTCGCGGACGCGTAGCGCATGTCCCACGTGAAACGGTTCATGCCCGCCTTGACGCCGACGCGTGGAGGCGGACCGCCACGTCGGGGAGACTCTTCCTCCTCCTGTTCCGGCGTGCGCCCCTGCCGCTTCTGCTCCTCCGCGGCCGTCCCAGTGTAGGTGCGAATGACCTGTCCCTGGCCATCGAGGATGTCGATGGTCACCTTGTCGGCGTCGGATTTCAGGTAGTAATCGACCGTCACCCCCCGCGACAGCGACCGCGTGGCGTCGATCGGGTCGAAGAGGTGGACGTTGCCCGCGGCGACTTTGGCGTCCAGCTGGCGGAGGACGCTGATGTTGTCCAGGATGTAGAACGAACGCCCGTGGGTCGCGATGGCAATGTCGTTGTCCTTCACCGCGATGTCGTGCACTGGCGTGACGGGCAGGTTGAGGCGCAGCGACTGCCAGCGCGCCCCGTCGTCGAATGACACGTAGACGCCGTGTTCGGTGCCGAGAAACAGCAGGCCGGGCCGGACCTTGTCCTCCCGGATAGCGCGGGCAAAGTCGTCCGGCGGGAGGCCGGAGACGATCCGGCTCCACGTCTTCCCGTAATCGGTCGTCCTGAAGACATACGGCGCGCGATCGGCCCGCTGGTAGCGGTTCGCCGCTACATATGCGGTGGCCGGCTTGTGCGGTGACGCCTCGATCAGGCTCACGCGCGCGAACTCCGGCAGATCGGGAGGCGTCACGTTCTGCCAGTTCTTGCCCGCGTCGCGCGTGACGTGGATGAGACCGTCGTCAGAACCGGCCCAGATCGTGTCTCTCTCGCGCGGCGAGGGTGCCAGCGTGAAAACGGTGGCGTAGGTTTCGACCCCGGTCTGGTCCAGCGTGATCGGACCGCCGGACTCCCCCATGGTCGACGGATCGTGCCGCGTGAGGTCGCCGCTGATCTTGTCCCAGCTCTGCCCCTCGTTCGTGGATCGCCAGACGTGCTGCGACGTGGCGTACAGCACGTTCGGATCGTGTGGAGACACGATGATCGGATAGGTCCACTGGAACCGTTCGGTCATCGCTCCCGAGGCGTAGCCCATCGGGTTGTCCGGAAACGGGTTGACCGCGCGGCGCTCGCCGGTGCGGCGGTTGATCCGCGTGAGCAGGCCTCCGTAGCTGCCGGCGTAGAACACGTCGAGATCCGTCGGGTCCTGTGCGATGTATCCACTCTCCCCGCCGCCGGCCGGGTAGAGGTAGTCTCCCGTCCCATCGCTCGGCACGCACGCCGTGCTGTTGTCCTGTTGCGCGCCGCAAACGTGGTACGGCACATGGTTGGTGGCAATCACGTGGTAGAACTGCGCGGTCGGGACATCCTGCTCGGTCCAGGTCTCGCCGCCGTTCACCGACACATTGGCGCCGCCGTCGTTGCTGTTGATCAAGCGCTTCGTGTCGTTCGGCGCAATCCACAGGTCGTGGTTGTCGCCGTGCGGCACGCGGATCTGCCGGATGGACTTCCCCGCGTCGGTGGACCGGTAGAACCCGGTGTTGAGCACGTAGACGGTGTCTTTCTCCTTCGGATCGGCGTAGATACGCGTGTAGTAGAACGCGCGCTGCCGCAGCCGGCGATCCTCGTTGATCTTCTTCCACGTCGCGCCCGCGTCGTCGGAGAGGAAGACGCCGCCGTCGTGCGCCTCGACGATCGCGTAGACGCGGTTGCCGTCCGCGCCGGAGACCGAGACGCCGCTCTTGCCGATGACGCCCTGCGGCAGGCCGCTGTTGCGCGTGATCTCCGTCCAGTTTTCGCCCCCGTCGGTCGACTTGAACAGGCCGCTGCCTGGCCCGCCGCTCGAGAGCGAGTGCGGCGTCCGGTACACTTCCCACAAGCTTGCGAACATCACGCTGGGGTTGTTCGGGTCGATGCTGAGATCGACCCCTCCCGTCTTGTCATCGCGGAAGAGCACCTTCTTCCAGTTCTTTCCGCCGTCGGTGGACTTGAAGACGCCACGTTCGGCGTTGGGCCCGTACGGGTTTCCGAGCGCGGCCACGTACACGATATCCGGATTGGTCGGGTGGATCCGGATGCGGGCGATCGCCATCGTCTCCTTGAGGCCCAACTGCGACCACGTCTTCCCGCCATCCGTCGTCTTGTAGACGCCGTCGCCCTGGATGATGTTGCCGCGCAGCTGCGTCTCACCCATCCCCACGTACACGATGTCGGGGTTGGAGGGAGCGACGGCCACCGCGCCGACGGAGGAGGACTTCAGGGCCTCGTCGGCGACGGGACGCCAGGTTTGTCCGCCGTCGACGGTCTTCCAGACTCCGCCACCGGTCGCCCCGAAGTAGTACTCCAGCGGACGGGCCGCGCTGCCCGATACGGCGGTGGAACGGCCACCGCGAGCCGGACCAATCGACCGCCACCGCAGGCTCGAGAAGAACTGCTGATCGAAGCTGGATGCCGGCGCCTGACGGGCGCTGACGGTCTCAGTGAGGACGGGTCCAACGGCCAGAAGGAGGCCGAGGACGCCGAGAGCGGCGCGGAACGCGTTCCAGTGTTGCTGCATGTCGAGATCTCCCTGCCGAGACAACCGAGAAGGAAGGGCGATCGTAATGGAACGGGCGGCGGCGAACAAGACAGCCGTGGGACTGTGTCCCAGGTTTGCGGGCCAACGCGTTGGCCGCCAGGCAAGGGCTTGGCGACGACTTTTGATGGATTCCAAAGGGTGGAGGGGGAATTCAGGGGCTTTTCGACGCCCGATCCGCCGACCACACGGGCACGGGCGTTGCTGCTGGGCTGCGTGGGCTCAGGGAAGGCAGCAGGACGCGGAAGCTGACGCCGGTCAACTCCGGTCCGGCTTGTCGGGGAGAACTTCCGCGGTGCCCGTTCACGAGAGCGGTGCCTGCTGTCTTCTTAGCCCCGTCGGTGCACGGCGCGCTCGCTACACGCGGGCCGCGAGCAACTCACGGCCGCGCGACGTCAGCATGTAGCCGTCGCCAATCGCCTCCACGAGCCCGGCCCGCTCCATCTCGCGCAGCCCGCTGCGCACGCGGTACATCGGCAGCCCGGTCGCGATTGCCAGGTCGGTCGGGTCCTCCGCCGTCGCCAGCGCGACGAGCAGCTGCGCCGCGACCACCGTCGGCGTGCCGTCGCTGTTCAGGCAGGCCATCACACACTCTCCTTCAGGGCGTCCACCTCTTTCGTGCAGAAGTACCAGTCCTTGCACGCGTACCCCGCCTTGAGCCGCGCCTCCGCGTCCTCGGTGGTCTTCGGCGGAGGCACGATCACCGGATCGCCCGGCCGCCAGTTCGCCGGCGTCGCGACGCTATGGCGATCGGTAACCTGCAGGGCGTCGATCAGGCGGAGCAACTCTTCCGCGTTCCGGCCCGTGGTCAGCGGGTAGTAGATCATGGCGCGAATGGTGCCGTTGGGGTCGATCACGAACACGCAGCGGCTCGTCTCCGTCTTGCTTTCCCCGGGCATGATCATGCCGTAGAGCGTCGCGACCCGCTTGTCGAGATCCGCGATCACCGGGAACGGGATCTTCACGCCGAACGTCTGCTCGATGTTCCGCACCCACGCGATGTGCGAGAACGTGCTGTCGATGCTCAGGCCAATCAGCTCCACGTTGCGCTTTCGCAGTTCGGGCGCGAGCTTCGCGAAGGCGATGAACTCCGTCGTGCAGACGGGCGTGAAGTCCGCGGGGTGAGAGAAGAGAATCACCCAGCTTCCTCTGAAGTCCTCGATGCGCAGGGTGCCGTGCGTGGTCTCCGCCTCGAAAGACGGGGCGGCCGCGCCGAGGCGCGGGAGTCCTGGGGAGACCGGGGTTTCAACTGTGCTCATGGGCGCTCCTTGTGACGGCGCGGCCGGGCGGCGGCGCCGGTTCAGGCCGGTGCATCGCGCCTGCCAGCAGCCGCCCCCGGATCGGGCCGTTTTCGGAGCAAATCCAGCGATTCTCTCTCGCAGGACGGCGGGTTTCCGGCGTGTCCGACGCCCCGCCGGCACCCTGCCACGAGGCCGGCTGTCGGCCCTATGGCGCCGCGGACACCTGGGACGTGCAATGCGGGCAGCGCGTCGCCTTGACCGAAATCGCCGAGGCGCAGTACGGGCAATCGCGCGTGGTCGGTGCGGGCGCCGCGGCGGGTCTGTCCACAGAGCTCTTGATCCGGTTCACCTGCTTCACCAGCAGGAACACGGCGAAGGCGATGATGAGGAACGTGACGATGTCGTTCAGCAGTTGCCCGTAGGCAATCACCGGGACGCCCCCGGTCTTCGCCTCGGCGAGCGACGCGGGTGTGCCCTTCGAGGAATCCAGCACGAAGAACAGGCTCGCGAAGTCGATGTCGCCGATCGCCAGTCCGATCGGCGGCATGATCACCCCTTCGACCAGGGTGGTCACGATCTTCCCGAACGCGGCGCCGATGATGACTCCAACCGCGAGATCGACGACGTTGCCTCGGGCGATGAACTCACGGAACTCTTTCCACACCGCGTGCTCCTTTCGCACGCCGACGCGGGCGCGCGCCGTAGAGGGTAACGCAAAAGGACCGCCGATCGTCACACTAGCGCGGTTCGAACTTCAGCGCGACGCCGTTGATGCAGTACCGACGCCCCGTTGGCGGCGGGCCGTCTTCGAACACGTGCCCGAGATGGCCGCCGCAGGCGCTGCAGTGCACCTCGGTGCGGACCATGCCGTAGGTGCGGTCCGCCGTCGTTCCGATCGCGCCCTCGAGCGGCGCGAAGAAGCTGGGCCATCCCGTGCCGCTCTCGAACTTCCGGTCCGCCACGAACAGGGACTGCCCGCAACCGGCGCATCTGAAGGTGCCCGGCCGGTGCTCCGCCAGCAGCGCGCAGGATCCCGGTCGCTCCGTGGCGTGCTCCCGAAGCACCGCGTATTGTTCAGGGGTCAGGATGCGCCGCCATTCTTCGTCGGACTTCACGACCGGGGAACGCTCGTCCGCCACGTGATGCTCTCCTCCCGAGGAACCCTATCACGACGCGCCGCCGGGGTTTTCCGTTGACAATTGCCGGCCGCCGGCCCGACACTGCGCTCACAGCCCTTCAATTCAAGCCTTTTCCGGGAGGAGCATGCCTTCATGCGCCCTGTTTCATTCACGCTCAATGGCTCATCGACGAGCCTCACCGTCAGCCCGGACCGCCAGCTGCTGTGGGTGCTGCGCGACGATCTCGGGCTGACCGGCTCGAAATTCGGCTGCGGCGAAGGCCACTGCGGCGCCTGCACCGTGCTCGTGAACAACCAGGCCGTACGGTCGTGTGTCACCGCGGTTGGCGAGGTAGCCGGAAAAAACGTGACGACCATCGAGGGACTCGCCACGGCGGGCCGGTTGCACCCGGTACAGCAGGCGTTCCTGGAGCACGCCGCGTACCAGTGCGGCTACTGCACGCCGGGCATGATCCTCGGGGCCTGCGCTTTCCTGCTCGAACACCCGCGCGCGACGCGCGCAGACATCGTGACGCAGATGGAAGGACACCTGTGCCGCTGTGGAGCGCACGTCCGCATCGTCGAGGCGATCGAGTCGGCAGCGGCCGCGATGAAGGGAGGCGCGCGATGAGACCGGACGATCTCCTCACGCCAGCCGGCCTTCGCGACGATGACAACGAGCTCGTCGTTGATGGACCGACGAGTTTTCCGTTGGACCGGCGCGACTTCGTCAAGCTCACGGCCACCGGCCTGATCGTGCTCTTCGCGATCGATCCAGCGGACGCCGTGCAGGAACCCGTACGACTTCCGGCGGGGCGCCAGGGCTACCCGACCGACCTCAACGCGTACCTCCACGTTGGCGCCAACGGCCGCGTGACGTGCCTGGTCGGGAAGGTAGAACTCGGGCAGGGAGCGATGACGTCGCTCCCGCAGCTCCTCGCCGAGGAGCTCGACGTCTCGCTCGACGCGGTGGACATCGTGATGGGCGACACGGATCTGTGCCCGTGGGACATGGGCACGTTCGGCTCGCTCAGCGTGCGGCAGTTCGGTCCGGTCCTGCGACAGGCCGCCGCGGAAGCGCGCGCGGCGCTTCTGGAGCTTGCAGCAGAACGGCTGCAGGTCCCGATCGACCGGCTGACCGTGAGCGGCGGCACGGTGCGAGCCGCGGGCGGCGCGGGCAAAACCATCACCTACGCGCAATTGACCGAAGGGAAGCGGATCGAGCGCACGTTGACCGCCAGGCCGCCACTCAAGGCGGCTTCCGCGTTCAGCGTCGTGGGACAGACGGCGCCGCGCCGCGACGGGATGGACAAGGTGACGGGGCGCGCCAAGTACGCTGGAGACATCGTCCCGCCGGGCGGCGCGCTGCACGCCCGTGTCCTGCGGCCTCCCGCGCACGGCGCAACGCTCGCTTCCGTCGACGTCTCGGCGGCGCAAAAAATTGCCGGCGTGAAGGTCGTTCGAGACGGCGACATGGTGGCCGTGCTGCATCGACATCGAGACGAGGCGGACGCCGCGCTCGCGCTCATCAAGGCGGAGTGGACCCGCCACGATCCGCCCGTGGACAACGCGACGATCTTCGACTACCTGATGAAAGCGGCGCCGCCCCCGCAGATCGCCGCGGAGGGGGGGTCGCTGGACGAAGGCGCGACGCTCGCGACGGTCGTGCTCGACGAAACGTATCTGGACAGCTACGTGGCGCACGCGCCAATCGAGCCGCACGCCGCGGTGGCTGCAGTCGAGAATGGGAAAGCAACGGTGTGGGCCGGCACCCAGACACCCTTCCCGCTCAAGAACCAGATCATGCAGGCGTTACGGTTGCCCGCCGACAAGGTGCGGGTCATCACGACCTACGTGGGAGGCGGGTTTGGCGGCAAGTCCGCCTCGCGCCAGGGGGTCGAAGCGGCGCGGCTCGCGATGCTGACCGGCACGCCCGTGCGGGTGCAGTGGAGCCGCGACGAGGAGTTCTTCTTCGACACCTTCCGGCCGGCGGCCGTGATCAAGATCCGTTCGGGCCTGAACGCGGCGAACGAGATCGTGCTGTGGGATTACCTCGTGTACTGCGCGGGCGAGCGCGGCGCGGCGCAGTTCTACAACATCCCGCACCACAGGACGGTCGTTCGCGGCAGCTGGGGCGGGCCGGGGACACCGGGCCTGCATCCGTTTGCCGTCGGCCCTTGGCGCGCGCCCGGCAACAATACGAACGCGTTCGCGCGCGAGTCGCACATCGACGTCCTCGCGGCACGGGTCCGGCTCGATCCGGTCGAGTTCCGCCTCAAGCACCTCGTGGATCCGCGCATGCGGCGCGTCGTCGAGGCGGCGGCAAAGCTGTTTGGCTGGACGCCGAAGCCGGCGCCGAGCGGCCGCGGCGTCGGCGTCGCCTGCGGGATCGATGCGGGGACGTACGTCGCGCTCATGGCGGAAGTCGCAGTCGCGAAAGAGACCGGACACGTCCAGGTGAAGCGTGTCGCTTGCGCGCAGGAGATGGGCGTTGTCGTGAACCCCGGCGGCGCGCGGCAGCAAATCGAAGGCTGCCTCACGATGGGCCTGGGCTACGCGCTGTCAGAGGAGGTGCAGTTCAAGGGGGGCGCGGTCCTCAACCGGAACTTCGACAGCTACGAGCTGCCGCGGTTCTCGTGGGTGCCTCGCATCGATGCAGTCATCGTGAGCGCGCCGGAGATCGCCGCGCAGGGAGGCGGCGAGCCCGCCATCGTTCCGATGGGGGCGGTCATCGCGAACGCGATCTTCGACGCAACCGGAGCGCGGTTGTATCGCCTGCCGATGACGCCGGCCCGCGTGAAAGCTGCGGTGCAGAAGGTGGACCGGCCGACGCAGGCGTGATCGCTCGCGGGTGAATAGTCGACCGCGGACGGATGTGTCTCCGCCCGCGGCCGAGATGCGCGGTGCGCAGGTTACTGCTGCGACGAAGAAGGGCAGCTGCCCGGCGACGACGATTCGCGCACGGACGTGACCTCGAACTCGCGAAGCTTGAGGTCCTTGCTCGCGACGTCGATGCCGCTCGGGGGCGCGCCCGCGGTGGGACCGCCTGTAGTGCCCGTCGCGCCGGTCTCACCGGCCTTGACCTTGCCCGAGATCTCCACGCGCTTGCCGACGTACTGCGCCACCTGTCCCTCGTTGGGACCGGTCAGCTCGTACGCGGTTGCGGACGAACTCGACGAGCTCGATGGATAGCCGGCGCTGCTGCCCGACGTGCCCGTCGCCGAGCCCGACGTGCCCGCCGGGGACGGCGAGACGTTGGTCAGCACGAATTCATTGCCGACGCCGGCGCCGGTTCCGGCCACGCCACCTCTGCCTTTATCGTGCGCGCGCCGGTAGTCCTCCTCCCGTTGCACGCAGCCGGTCAGTGTGACCTGCTGGTCCTGCTGTGACATGGCCGAGCTCGCGGGCTGGCTGGCTCCGGACGGCTGTCCTGTCGTCTGCGCCGACACGGCGAGACTAAATGTCGCTGCAGCCGCGAGCGCGGTGGCGACCGAAAGTGCGAATTTCATCGGTGTTCCTCCTCCTGATGCATCGGAACACCAACGGACTGCAATCAACGCGCCCTCGCCGAGCACAGCGGTATTCACTGCAGAGGCTCTCGCGGACGAGATGAGCGGAACGTCGCCGCGTTGTCCCCGGCGGAGCGAGAGGTTTGGCGGTAGTCTCACGCGAGTGGCGGGGGGTACGCGGCACTAATGTTCGACGGGGCACTGATGTTCGATCGGGCGCGCGTCATCGACAGCCTCTGCTGCCTGTTGCGTGACGCCACGTCCCGGTGGCCGGCGCTCGGCGACGTGGACGCCGAGCGGTTCTACGACACGGCGCGCGAGGAGGGGGTCCACCTGCTCCTTGCGCAGCGGCTGCGGCAGCGCGGGCCTCTGGACGACGATGACTGCGTTCCTGCGCTGCGCAACCGACTCGTGCCCGCGCTGCGCCGGCAGCTTGTGGCGGAGGAGATCTTCCGGCTGGAACTCGAGCGCGTGCTCTCCGCGTTGGATCGCGCAGGCATTCGAGCCGCCGTGATGAAGGGGGGCGCGCTCGCCTACACGCACTACGCGAGCCCGGCGCTGCGCCCGCGCGTCGACGCCGATGTCCTGATCGCCCGCAGTTCCCGTTCGTCGGCCGGCGCCGCGCTGGAGGCCCTGGGCTACGAACCAATCCCCATCACCTCAGGGGATCTCGTGATGCACCAGGGGACATACGTGAGGACGGACGGCGGGGCGCGTCACGTCGTCGACGTGCACTGGGAAGTGAGCAACCCGCAGGTGTTCGCGCGCGCCCTGCCGTCGGGAGAGCTGCTGGCGGCGTCCGTGCCGGTGGCGCCGCTCGGTGACGCGGCGCGCGCGCCGTCCGCCGTGCACAGCCTCGCGATCGCCTGCATCCACCGCGTCGCGCACCACCAGCGCGATCGTCTCATCTGGATTCACGACATCCACCTCCTGGCAGACCGGTTTAACGATGCGGAGTGTGAAGCGTTCGCCGCGCTGTGTGCGGCGCGGCAGCTGAACGCCGTATGCGCGCAAGGGCTCGCCGTGGCCGAGCGTTGCTTCGGCGGCGAGGGGACCGCGCGCCTGCTCGCACGGATGGGCGGCCGCGCGGTGGCCGCGCAAGAGCCATCGGCAGCTTTCGCGGCCAAACCCATGCGCAAGCTGGATGTGCTGCGCTCGGATCTCGCGACGCTTTCGGGGTGGCCCGCCCGGCTGACGCTACTGCGGGAACACCTGTTTCCGCCGCCCGACTACATCAGGGCGCGCTACGGCATCAAGAGCGCCGCCCTGCTTCCTTTTTCGTATGCCTGGCGAATCGTGCGCGGCGCCGCCGTGTGGCTGTGGCCGCGTGGCGCGCCCGAAGATGACGGAAAGTAGCGACCACCGCGCGAGGACCGGCGGTGCTCTCCAATACCGGTGAGCGGTGCCCGAGCTACACTCAGTGGCCATGACGCTGGACTCCGCTCGGGCACTGGAGATCGCCGCCCGCGCCGCACGCCGCGGCGGCGAGGTGGCCCTGGCCCGCATGGGCGATCCCGGCTATCTCACGTGGAAGGGACATCGCGACGTTGTTTCGCAGGCCTCGCTGCAGGTCCAGGACACGATCGTCTCGACGCTTCTCGTGGAGTGTCCGGGCGCCGGGGTGCTCGCCGAGGAGGGGCCGGAGGATGCGCCGGTGCCCGTGGAGGCGGACGAGCTCTGGATCGTCGATCCCATTTGCGGGAGCCTGAATTTCGTCCAGGGCATTCCGCATTTCGCCGTGTCGGTCGCGCTGCGCTCAGAAGGGCGCATCCAGGCGGGAGTGGTCTACGACCCGTGCCGGGACGAGCTGTTCGCCGCGATGCCGGACGCGCCGGCCACCCTCAACGGCCGGGCCATCGTCGTGCAGCAGATCTCGGAGGGGGCGGAGGCCTGGAGTGGCGCGGTCCTCGGCACCGACTGGCCGCACCACGGCGAACGGCGGCGGCAGGCGCTCTCGATCGTCGGCGCGATGGCCGATCAGGTGCTGGAGTGCACGCTCATGGGTTCACCGGCGCTCGGCTTCTGCAGCGTCGCCGCCGGACGGCTCCACGCGTACTGGCATCTCGATCTCAGGATCTGGGACATCGCCGCGGCGAGTCTCATCGTGGAGCGCGCCGGGGGGATCTTCACCGACGCGCGCGGGATGACGTGGCTGTACTCCGACGGCGGATACATCGCCACCAACGGCGTCATCCACAACTCGCTGCTGAACTGCATCCTGCCGATCCTGGGCGAGTCGTAGTGGTTGAACCGCAGAGACCGCGTGCTCATTCCCGCGCCTCTTCTCACAGGCAGGCTCCGGACGAAGTCGGGGCAGCGGTCAGGCCGAAGCAGGATCTCTGCGTTCCCTGCGTTCTCGGCGGTTCCAGCTACGGCTGTGTGCCGATGCCTGCCTGTTCGAGCGCGTCGAGCACCGTCCGCTCGATGAGCGTCTGCGTGACGTCCACCTTGTAGGCGTTCTGGCTCATGGGCCGCGCAACCGTGCGGATGGCGGCGGCCGCCTGCCTGATGCTCGCCTTGATGCTCTTGCCTTTCAGCTGGTTCTCGACGACGGCGGCGCGATAGGGAACGGGGGCCACGCCGCCGAGCACGATGCGGCCGTCCTGCCACGTGTCGCCGGCGGCGGTGAACGCCGCGGCGACCGAGACCACGGCGAAGTCGTAGACCTGCCGGTTCTTCAGCTTCGTCCAGCCCTGCTTCGTGCCCGGCGCCGGCGCCGGCACGAAGACACTGACGAGCAGTTCGTCGGGCTTGAGCACGTTTTCACGAAGGACGTCCTCGCGCGGTCCGGTGAAATAGCTGTCGAACGGGACGGTCCGCTCCCCTGCCGGCCCGGCGATCCTCGCCTGCGCGTTCAGTGCCAGGAGCGCCGTGGCCGTATCCGAAGGATGGACGATGTAGCACAGCTCCCCGCCGATGATCGCGTGGTAGCGGTTGTCGCCGGTGACCGAGAAGCAGGTGTCGCCACCTTTCTTGTAGCAGTTGAAGTCACGGCCGCGGAGGAACCAGCAGCGTGGGCGCTGGTTGATGTTCCCCCCAAGGGTGGCGTAGTTGCGGATGAGGGGGGACGCAACGCTGTGTGCGGACTGCACGAGCAGCGGCGCCATCGCGCTCAGCTCCTTCGACTCGACGATCTCGCTGAGGGTCGTGTTGACGCCGATCGTCACGCCGGTCCGATCCGCCTTGATGCCGTGCAGCTGCGGAATCGTGGTGAGGTCCACGAGCGCATCCGGCAGTGGCATGCCCTGCCCTTCCACCCAGTCCTTCATCACGCCGGCCACCAGATCGCTGCCGCCGGCGAGCACCTTGGCCTTGTGGCCGTACTTCCTCAGGAGGGTGACCGCTTCCGGAACGCTCGTCGGCTCGTAGAGTTCGAACGGTTTCATGGCGGGCTACCTCACATTCCTGAGCGCGGTCAGCACTTTCTCCCGCGTGACCGGCATGTGCTCCAGCCAGATGCCGACCGCGTTATGGACGGCGGCAGCGACCGCGGCCGCCGGCGGTGCCATCGGCGGCTCGCCGATGCCGTGCGCGCCGAACACGCCGTACTCCTTCGGCCGCTCGATGATGGCCACCTCGATCTGCCCGGGAGCGTCCTCGATGCTGAGGGGGCGGTAGTCGAGCATGTTCGGGTTGAGGGGCAGCCCGGTGGCCGCGTCCTGTAGCAACTCCTCGGTGAACACGGCGCCGAGCGCCATCACCACGCCTCCGCGAACCTGCTGCTCGACGGCGAACGGGTTGATGGCGCGCCCGACGTCGTGGGCTGCGACGAGCTTCTTCACGACGACGGTGCCTGTGCCGGTGTCTACCTCCACCTCCACGGCATGCGCCGCCCACGCGGTCCGCTCCCAGTCGTTGTCCTGACGGTAGATCGCGCGGCCCAGGATCGGCAGGCCGGCCGCCTGCGCCACCGCCCGGAGCGGGAGCTTCCTGGACGGGTTCGCCTTGATGAGCACCTCGCCGTTCTTGATGTCCAGCTGTTCCGGCGAGACCTGAAGCGTCTCGTTCTTCTGCTTCGCGTCAGCCGCGAATCGCTGTGCCGCGAACTCGAGGATCTGCCGCCGCGCGTCCATCGCGGCCTCGTACATGCCGCGGCCGCCGGTGTTCGTCTGGCGGCTGCCGGACGTGCTGCCGGTGTCGGTGGTGTTGTCCGTGTCCACGTAGGTCGCGATGCTCACCTGGTCGAGCGGCACGCCCAGCGCCTCGGCGGCGATCATCGCCATCTGGGTGCGCTGACCGCAGCCGATCTCGGTGCTGCCCGACACGCACTGCACGCTGCCATCGGTGTTCACGATCACCTGGCCCGTGGCGGGGTTGGTCCCCGCGCCGTGGCTGCACGCGTGCGCGGCGAGCCCGATGCCATGGAAGACGCCGGGCCTCACCTGCTTCGCGCGCGGCGCGTGCCGGTTCTCCTTCCACCCGATGCGCTCGGCGGCAGTCGTGATGCAGTCGCGGATGCCGGGATTGCTGAAGGGCTTCTTCGTGTCGGGGTTTCCCTGCTCGTTGATGTTCTTGAGCCGGAACTCCACCGGGTCCATGCCGATCGCGTGGGCCGCCTTTTCGATCATCATCTCCAGCGCGAACGTGCCGTTCGGATGGCTGACGCACCGGTACGGGCCGGACTTGTAGCTGTTCGTGAATACGTCGATCGCTTCCAGCTTCAGGTTTGGAATGTTGTAGAGATTGACGAACGCGAACCACGCGCCGTTTGCCGCCCCCGCCCGGTGCGCGCCGACGTTCGCGAAGACGCGAAAGTGGCCGAACTGGATCGTGCCGTCACGATTGACGCCCAGCTTCATCTCGTTGCGGAACGACGGACGGTGCGTGCGCGTGACGAAGTCCTCCTCCCGCGTGTACATCGTCTTCACCGGGCGGCCGGTGATGCGGGCCAGGATGGCCGTGTGCACTTCGGTGAGATCGATGCCGGAACGGTAACCGTATCCGGATCCCATGTAGCCGTTCTGCACGACGCGGACGCGGTTCGCCGGCAGCTTCAACGCCTGTGACAAGCCGCCGCGCGACCCGTGCGCGTGCTGGTTCGTGTAGTGGGCGACCAGCCGGTCCTGGTCCCAGTACATCAGTGAGTTAGTCAGCTCGAGCGCGTTGTGCTGCTCGGTCGCGCGCGTGAGGACCGCCTCGATTGTCGTGTCGGCGCGCGCCTGGTCCGGGTTGCCGCGGACGAGCGGCGGCGTGACATTGATGATCGTCCCGTCCTGCTTGTTGTCCCACTGCTTCAGCGCCGCCGGGCGTGACCCTTCCATCGCGTCGAAGACAGCCGGCAGCACCTCGTACTCCACCTCGATCAGCCGCACCGCGTGGTCCGCGATGTGCTCGCTTTCGGCCGCGACGACCGCGATCGGGGCACCCACCTCGAACACTTCTTCACTGAACAGGAACCGGTCCGGCGGACCGCTCCCCAGCTTGACGTCTCTGTACTCCGCCGGGAGGTTGCCGCGGTGCAGCACCGCCGCGACGCCGGAAAGCGCCTCCGCCTTGCTCGTATCAATGCGTTTGACCCGGGCGTGCGGATGCGGGCTGCGCAGCGTCCGGCTGTGGAGCATCCCGGGCATGCGCATGTTCTGCGTGTACTGCCCGAGGTTCGTGACGACGCCGAGCCCGTGCAGGCGCGGGACCCGCTTCCCCACAACGGAGAACGACTCACGCCCGCCGGTCGCGCGGGGCGTTGGGGGTGTCGGCTGCGGTTCCGGTATGCCCAGCTTCGTGCCGTAGCGCGCAATGACGGGCGCCACCAGTTCCTGGAACTCACCGACCAGCTCGTCCCAGGTCGGGTCGAGGGCCAGGATCTGCCAATCATCGTCGGACAGGCTCGCGGCATAGGCCGGGTCCTGCACGACACGCATGGCATCGATGCGTTCACTCATGGCAAATGCTCCTTGGCCTTCATCTGACCGGGTGGCCGGTCTGCGCGAGAATCTGGCGCACCCTGGTCTCGTCCAGCCGCCCGGAGTCCCATGTGATCGTGATCGTGCGCTCCGAGCCGGCGACGTCCAGGATGCCCGGCGTCTGTTTCAGTTCGAGCGCGATCTCGTCGTACACCTCGATCGTGCCGAGCGGCGTCGCGAACTCGAACTGCCTTGAGACCCGCTGTCCGACAGGCGCCGCTCCGGGCCCACCCGCCGCAACGGACGCCAGCGGCGCGGCGTAGGTCACGGTCTCGCCGCGCAGCTCCGCGGCTGCCTTCTTCACGGCGCTCATGATCCCGACGTACTCACCGCAGCGGCAGATGTTGCCGGCGAGCGCCTCCCTGATCTCTTCGTCGGTCGGGTTGTTGTTTCGCTCGAGCAGCGCGTAGGCGGACATGATCGCGCCGCGCGTGCAGATCCCGCACTGGAAGCCTCCCTCGAACCAGAACGCGCGCTGGAGCGGGTGCAGCCCCTCGACGCCCGGACCGCGCGAGATGCCCGCGACCGTGAGGATCTTCTGCCCGCGTCCGAGGCGCGCCGAGAGGATGCTGCACGAGGTGACGGGTCTGCCATCCACGAGGACGGTGCACGCGCCGCACTGCGCGCGGTCGCACCCGAGGTTCGCGTTCGAGAGGCCGAGCTGGTAGTTCAGCGTCTCCCAGAGGCTTTCGCGCACGTCCACGGTCACGTCACGCTTCCGGCCGTCGACGTCCAGCGTCACCCGGCGCGTCGTCATCGGCGCCGCCGTGCGAGCCGCGCGCGCGGGCTGAGCGGGGCGCTGCTCCAGCGTGGCGGCGAAGCCGACGCCGGTCATCATGCCTATGGCGACCGCCCCGGCGTTGCTCCGGACGAGGAAATCGCGACGCGTCAGCGGTCGCGGCGCCGGTAGCTCCGTTGCAGCGGGTAGCTGGTCCGGCGCGAGGACATCGGGCGGTTTCGAATCTTCAGCCATAAGAGATCTCCGATTCGACCGCGGGAGGAGGAACGCGGCCCCGGTTGGGACCGCGATGTTACGCGTCGCGTGGCGGTGTTGTAAAGGTTTCGGCGCGTGAAACTCGGCCGTTGTGGAGGGACATCCACCGGGATCAGGCGCGTCGCTGGGCGAACGCGTCTGCCAAGCGCGCTGCTTCCCCTTCCGTCAGGCCCGACAGCCTACGGCTGGTTCTGCCGTTTCTGAAGCCTCTGCCTCGGCAGCAATCGGTACCTGGCGCTCGGCGGCTGTCCCGGCACGTCTTCTTCGTAAACGAAGATGAGATCGTGCCGCGCGAAGTTCTCGAACCATTCATCCCAGTCAATCGGGCGAAATGGCGAAGCGGCCGGGAAGTTGAACCGAATGCCCGCGCCTCCGTCCTGCACGTTCACCGTGGCGGGCCCTGACGCCGTGGCTTCGCCGGTGGCAGGTTCGGCAGCGTGACGCGCTGCCCATTCGCGAATCAGTTCGTGGTCCTCAGTCGCGAAGACCGGGCGCGGCTGGCCTGTCGGCTTACGAGGGTCCACCAGGTCAATCAGATCGTCGTCCTGCAGAAGTGAGCGTCGCGGCATCTTCGGTCCCATATCCCGATCGCAGAGCACGATGCGTGCCCGTTTCGATTGCGGGCGCTATCTTCCGCGTGCGACGAACACTCTGGCCCCAGCCCGGTCGCCTTCCCAGTGCCCGGGAACGCCCGGGCTCCAGGGCGCCTCGGTCCAGAAGAACGTGAATGCATTGACGCCAGACGGCAGCACAGCCTCGTAACCGCCCTCCGGTAACGGGACGAGCGGCACGTTGTACACGGGAGACCAGGCGCCTTTGGGACCGGCAACGCCTGCGTGAACGAAACCGCTGCCCCTCACTCGAACACGGACGCGCCTGCCTCGTGGAAAGTGCGGCCGCTCGAAAGTCCAGAGCACCGTATCGCCAACCTCGGGCTGGCTCGGCGGGAGCGTGGCCGCGTTGGACTCGCGCAGGGCCACGGTTGCCGCGCCGATGACATCGATGGCTCGATCGTAGCCGCGGCGCAGGCTGGTCATGGGCTTGTGCGGCGGGCCAATCATGGCATCGCCTACGTCGATGACATTCCCAACCTTATGGGCCATCCCGCGATCGATTTTCGCGGGCCCCCTCGAATCGCCGATGTAAGCGCTTCGCGCGGGGTCGAGCTCCGGCATGTGGTGGACGGGCCCTTGTTTCGAGAGGGCCGTCAGCGCATCGAACGCGGCGGCACTCTGTCGCTCCGCGGCGCGCGACAAGAGTCGATACCCGCCATCGTCGAGGGCATAGATCTCCGTGCCGCCGGAGAGAATGAGCAGGACGCTCGCCAACAACGGAGAACGCGGGCCGAGCTTCATCACGAGCGGCCTCAGCAGGCGGACGTAGAACCACTCGAAGCCGATGTGCGTGCTGAACACGAGCACGCCTCCAGCCCCCAGATAGGCGGCGAGCACATCGACGGTGTCCTCTTCGAGCGGGCCGCGCGAGAACGCCGTCAGCATCTCGTTCAGGTCCGTGACGATGGTGGAGCGGCCCGACTGCCGAATGGCCGTCATGAAGCGCTCGAGCACGACCACCTGCGCCGGCGAGAGATCCGCGAAGACGCTTTCCTGCACACGGCCGAACGTCGTTTCCGGCTTCGCCACCTCGAAGTGCGCACTGATCATCCGCTTCACGAGTGTTTCGCCGTGTTCTTCGCGCCACGGTTCGCCCCATCCCTCGCGCGCCAGTTCCACGAACAACGGCGTCACCTCGACGAGGCGGGCAGGGCCGCCGGGAGTCACCGCCACCCAGCCGAAGTCGGTCAGGAGCAGGCCTCCATTGCCCCGCCCGTGCTGCCGCCCGACGTCGATGGCAATGTAGTCACGCCTGAGCCACGAGCCTGGCGAGTAGCGAATCTCCCCTCTCTGGCTCGCCGTGTGGCCGACGATCTGGGGCAACAGTTCCGCGTGATACCGGTAGTGGTCGAGCTCGCGGAGATCTGGAGTGAAGACGCCGGCCGGTTCGTAGCCGATCTCGCCCGGCATGCGCTTCTCGCGCGTATGGCTCGTTCCGATGTGGAAGATCTCGTGCGGGAGATCCTGGGCGCTGATCCGCTCCCGTTCGACGAGCGTCCGGCGAAGCACGTCGTTCACGTAGGACGCAACCGTCTCGGCATCGCGCGCGCCGCGGTCGCGCATCGTGAGCTCGACGATGTTGGGAAGGATGCCGCCGTGGACGAACAGCTTGCCGTGTTCGAAGTACGCCGCCTGCACCGACAGGCCGGGGTGCCGCTCCGGGTGCAGCGCCGCCTCGCGGATCGTCGGCCAGAGCCGGTACCCCATGGACTGCTCGCCCCCCTGACCGCCCTCTCGATCGACGTACAGATCGTGGTTGCCGAGCGTCCACACGATTCGCCCGCCCTGCCCGTGCGCCTGGGCGGCAAGGCGATGAATGAAGTCGAACACCTCCTGGAGATGACGCCCGTGCCCCACGTCTCCGGTGAACACGAGCGTGCCGTCACGCGCGCACCAGTCGTTTTTCGAGTCGATGAAATCCAGGGCGCGCAGGACCTCCTCGAGCGCCTGCAGTTCGCCATGGACGTCCCCCACGACGCCCACGCGCTTCGTGCAGTCCTTGAGAAACTCCGAGATGTTGCGATGCACGGCCAGTGTTCGTTCCACCGGCCTATCCGCGAGGCTGATGTCCTCCACCTGCAGCACGTGCAGCTCGTGCATCGCGAGGCCGACGACGAGCCCGCGCCGAACCAGGTCGTCGCCCGGGCGAACGTACACTTCGCCGGTAAAGAGGTCGCGGAGGTGATAGTGGATGGCCGGGTCGTCTTGCACGTCCAGTTCTTGTGCGAGTTGCACCCGGCCCCAGTGCTTGACGAACTTCGATGCGCCGTCCGAGACGTTCGCGACGAGGATGAGCGGGCGGTTCTCGTACACCTTCAGGCCGGCGCGAAACTGCGCGAGCGGGCAGTCATCGTGCATCCCGAGCACGGGAAGCGCGCGGTCGTACACCGTGTCCGGCGTCGCCGGTTCGAGCACGGATGCAACCAGCTCGGCGAGCGGGTGCCTGACGAGCGCCCACAATTGCGCGTGCATCACGGTATTGATGCTGTGGGTGCGCCGCTGCTGCCACTCCTGGTCGAACCCCGCGAAACCGAACGATCCTCGCCCCTCTTCCAGTCCCTCGGAGGCTGCGTGAAAGTCCCGCACGAGCGCCGCGGCCGCGTCCGCGCCTTGCGGCGGAACGTCCTCCGACGCCGACATGTCCTGCTGCACGCGCCAGAGCGCCCAGCGGCTGCCGTCGCGTGAGGAGCGCAGGACCCGGTCCACGGAACGCTCCGCCGACGCGTCAACCGTCATCGGGTCCCGGACCTCGACGGCCCCCTCGGCGAGATCGATCGCGCCCATGTGTGGATCGAAGATCTGCAGGCGTTCGGTCGGCCCGGACCCGACGATGCCGATGTTCAAGATCGAGAAGTCGAGGTGGGAGACGCCGCAGCGCCACAGCTGCCGTGTGAACTCGTGGTAACGCGCTTCCAGGTCGCGGGCGGCTTCCACGTCGCCGGCCCGCAACGATCGCGCGATCGCGGCGGATAGCGGCACGACCACGGGCTGTAGTACGACCACCGACGCCTCGAGACCATTCGACGCGCGTTTCTCGTCCGGGAAGTCGTCCGGGTACGTCACGCGGAGCGGTCGTGGCTCGAGCCCGAGCGATCGCACGATACCGATCGCGCGAAACCGCTCCAGCGCGCGTCGTTCGTCAGCGCAGAGGGCGTGAACCGCGGAGTCGGCGATGTAGATCCTGCTGGGCACCGCAAGCGGGCCGTAGGCTTCGAACGCGCGGATGTGCTGCCAGATGGCCGGATGCAGCGAGCCATCCGGCCGTACGCCGTAATCGCGTTCCCACTCCGGGCGCGAGGCGGACGAGGAGGGCGCGAGCGGGGGGACGGGCGTCAGGGTCTTCGCGTACTTCACCACGAACCGGCGAGCTTGTTCGATGAGGGTAATGACGTGGTAGCCCTCGCCGAGAAGCTGCATGGGTTCGCCGTCGAACACCTGCAGCACATCGTGTTCTGCGGGGAGATCGTCAGCGTCGAGGTACGCTTCGCGCGCGATTGGCACCAGCTCGGCGTCGAGTACCCGCTCGCCGACCCAGCGCGCCCCGCCGTGAAGCTCGTCGCGGTGATACGCGGTCAGCGCGCACTCGAAAACGGCTTCCAGCCGATCCCTGACGGGATCCCATTCGTGTCGTTTGTCTGTCGTGGCCACGGCGGCTCACCCGGCGTGCCGCTGGCAGGCGATCGGCACCCTTCCCCACTGCTCGTACGCAATCAGTAGGCCGCCGCGTCATCGTGAGTTGGGCGTTCGGCCGAGTATTCCGCCCGAGGATCCCGCCTGAGGCCAGCAGAGCTTCGCTGACCGGCGATCAAACGCAGGCTATCCCAACCTGCGCCGCTGCCTGGCAATCATGAACACGCCAAGCGCGATGCCGGCGACCACCGACGCGAGCATGAGCCACCACGCGCCTGGAACGACGAGTGTGACGAGCACCGACAGCATGACGAGCCCCAGCCCGCCGATGCCGTAGATCGGGCTCGCGGTGAGATTGACGGGCCGGAAGCGCAGGTTCAACCGGCGCGCGCGTTCGGCGGCGTCGCTCGGCTGAAGATCGACGAGCCGCAGCGGACGGATCTCACCGGATCGCTCGGACGAGGCGATCCAGATCGCCGCGAGTACCTGCCACCAGAACCAGAGACGGGATTGACGCTGCTCGAATTCCTCGAGCAGGTCACCTGCCAGGGATGCGCTGTCCGGAACGCAGCGTTCGAGGAGCGCGAGTGCCAGCCGCGGAGGTTTACGGCTCGTCATGTGCGCCTCTCCTTGAGTTCAGGCAGGTCTCGCCAGAGCGCGATGAGCGCCTGCTGTGTGTCTCGTGCCGCGCGAAGGCCCCGCGGCGTCACCTGGAAGAACCGTCTGGCCCGCCCGCCCCGCTCCGGAGTCGGGTTGCCGATTCTCGAGGAGACGAGCCCGTTTCGTTCCAGGCGCTCGAGCGCAGCGTACGCGGCGCCGAGCAGGACCCGTCGTCCGCTGACCGCTTCAATCTCCCGCGCGATCTGCACGCCGTACGCCTCCTCCCCGACGCGGAGGGTGGCGAGGAGGATCATCAGCTCGAAATCGGTCAGGAGGTCGCGTCCCATTTCTTCACAAATTGTGAACTTAGTGTCACGGCGTGTCAAGAAAGATCGATTCGAAGCTCGACGATGGCCTGGAGCTGACGAGGGGCGCGACGAAGAGAACGACGTCAGAGGGGGCGCGGCTATCCCGTCCGGCCGACGAACCCGCTGACGACCGGCGGCACGCGTCGGCCCGCGAGTGCGGTCGCCACCTCGCCGGCCTGCGCCGTTGGGATCTCGGCGAGCGAGCGGATGTAGTCTCCCTCCATCGCCGCGATCGGAATGCCGTCGCGGTAGGCGATCCGGTTCGATGCTACGGTCCTGACGTGCTCGCCCGCCGTGGCGAGGCCCGTCAGGTTTGCGGGGTCGGCGGCGCTGATGACGAGCAGGTGCCCGTCGGCGCCGCCCCGTCGGACCTCGCGCAGCCGATCGACGGCGTCAGGGAGCGCGAACTGCTCTCCCGGCAAACCCGACACGAACCGCCCGCCGCGAAGTTCGCCGCGCGCCTCGAGCCGGCGGTAGACGCGGGCCAGCTCACGCCAGGGCGCCGCGTTTGCCTCGCGCGCGAGCAGCCGCCGGAACATCACGCCGTAGCGCCGGACGAGTGCTCGCGCCTGGGTCTCGACGGCCCGCTCGCGATCCTCGTCCGCAACGCTCGCAACCTCGCGCACGAGCGACCAGCGCCCGGCGGCGTCCCACAGCTTCTCATCCGTCTGGCGCCCTGTCCGGCCCCGTGCGATCGCACGAAGGCCGGAGTAACCGTCGGAGGTGACGAGCCCCGAGGACGCGAGCGTTCCGAGCGCCTGCTGCACCTGGTCGCGCGGCAGTCCGCAGGAGGCCGAAAGGTCTTTGAAGAATGACGCGCCGCGATCGCGAAGCGCCTCGAACACGCGCCGCGCCGGCTCCGGCAACAGGCCAAGGTCCTCCGGATCCGGCCGCAGGGCCAGCCACGCGGCGGCGTGCTCGCGCAGGAAGAGGGCGACGGGTGTCGCGCCTCCGACGGGAGCAGGACCTTTCGAGAGGCGCCCCCAGCCCACCTCCCCAGTCAGGCACAACATGTCGAGCAGCGACGGATCGTATCGGTCCATTCGCGCCGGCAGGACGAATCGCTCCCATCCGGCGGCCGCAGCCTCGAAGCCGTCGAGCACACCAACGACTGTGCGCAAGCCATCGAACCCTGCGAGTCGGCTGGACGGATCGAGATGCTGCCAGACGAACAGAAACCGCATGAAGTCCGCTGCGCTGACCGGTTCGATCTCCGCGCGGAGGCGGTTGAGGGTGTAGCGGTGGATGCGCGCCAGCAGCCGGCGCTCGCACCATTCCAGCTCGCGCGCGCCGGCGCTGAAATAGCCCCGCAGGACAACGCCCTCGGATTCGAGCGCGTGCAAGGCCGCCGCGGCGGTCGCTTCGTCGATCGCGAGCGATGCGGCGAGCGCTCCGGCTGTTGTCGGCCCCGTGACCGTCAGCCGGCCTCGCAGCAGTTCGATCATCGCCTCTTCACGCGACCAGGCGCGTGAGGCGCGCGATGCCGGCGGTGCGAGCGGTGGCTCGCACGCCGCGGAAGGACACAGAGCCAGGATCTCGGGCAGGCGCTCGGCGGCGACCCAGGCCGTTGACGGAGGCCGGCGGTCGGAGACGCCCGGCGAGGAGTCATGGGCCCGGTGCGGGGCGTCCGCAGTGAAGTGCGACGTGAACGCGATACGCGCGGCGCGACTGGATGACGCGAGCGTCTCGAACAGGTCGGGCGGAATCGTCGCGGCCTCCTCGGCCGTCAGGAACCCCGCGGTGAGGAGCACATCATGCAGTTCATCGGGGTCGCGAGGATCCGGGCGCTGTTCGTCGCGGACGCGCTCGATCGCGTCCGGGTCGAGCTGGCCGAGGTCGCGCGCCGTGGAGGGCTCCGTCGCGCGCCGCGCGTAGACTGCCTGCGTCCTGCGCTCCTCGAGCGGCGCATCGTCCAGGAAGGCGTAGGGCCGCGCATTGAGGATCTCGTGTGCGAGCGGCGACGGCTCCGGCGTGTCGCACGCGATGCAGCGGATCGCGCCGGAGTGGATTCGATCGAGCACTCGCGCCAGCGCCTCGAAATCCATCGCCTCCTCGAGGCAATCGCGCACCGTCTGCCTCACCAGCGGATGGTCGGGAACCTGACGATCGCCCGGGATGTTCTCGAGGCAGGCCGCGGCGTCCGGGAACACCGCGGCGAGCAGGTCGTCGGCGAGCATGCGCTGGAGCTGCGGCGGGACTTTCTTTCCGTGGCGGTTGCGAGGCACGGCCAGCGAGACCGTCGTGTTCCAGCGCCAGCGTGTCTGGAACACGGGCGCGTCGAGGAACGCTTGCACGAGCACGTCGCGCGCCGTGGCCGAATGAAGGTAGCGGAACACGTCCGCCAGCGGAAACGAATGCTGCGGGCCGAGCGACAGGAGCAGCGCATCTTCGGTGGCCGCGGCTTGCAGCTCGAAGTTGAACTGGCGGCAGAAGCGCTTGCGCAGCGCCAGGCACCACGCGCGGTTGACGCGGCTGCCAAACGGCGCATGCAGCACGAGCTGCATGCCGCCAGACTCGTCAAAGAAGCGCTCGAGGACGAGCGAGTCCTGCGTGGGCAGCACGCCGAGCATTCGCCGCGCGTCGGCCAGATACGCCACCGCCTGCTCCGCCGCGGCTTCCGAGATCCCCGTCTCGGCCGCCAGCCACTCGTCCATCGCGCCTGGCACTACCCCGTCGTCACTCAACTTCGAGTGAACGTCCGCGCGCAGGTCGCTGACGGCGCGCGAGAGCTCGTCGCTGCGAGCCGGCGCCTCGCCAAACCAGAACGGAATGGTCGGCGGCGCTCCCTTCGCGTCGGCCACGCGCACGGTGCCTCGCCCGATCTGCAGCACTCGCCACGACGCGTTGCCCAGCTGGAAGATGTCCCCGGCCATGCTCTCGATCGCGAAGTCCTCGTTCACCGTGCCGATGAAGGTCTCGTCGGGTTCGAGCACGACGCGGTAGTCGGCAACCTCGGGAATCGCGCCGCCCGACGTGATGGCGAGCGCGCGCGCGCCGCGCCGCGCGTGCAGCCTTGAATGCACCTCGTCGCGGAGCACGAGGGCCGCGCGACGCCCGCGGGGCGTTGCGAAACCCTCGGCGACCATCTTCACCACCGCATCGAAGTCCGCGCGCGAAACCGCGCGATAGGGCCAGGCCCGCCGAACGAGCGCGAAGAGCTCGTCCTCAGCGTAGTCGCGGCACGCGATCTCCGCGACAATCTGCTGTGCGAGTACGTCGAGCGGAGCGTCGTGGGAAACGATGCAATCGAGTTCTCCGCGCCGGACCGAGCGCAGCAGCGCCGCGCACTCGATGAGATCGTCGCGCGTGACGGGAAAGAGCCGGCCTTTCGGCAGCCCAGACACCGTGTGGCCCGAACGTCCCACGCGCTGAAGGAACGTGGCGATGCGATGCGGCGAACCGATCTGGCAGACGAGATCCGACGCGCCGATGTCGATGCCCAGCTCCAGCGACGCAGTGGCGATGAGCGCCTTCAGTTGGCCGGCCTTGAGGCGTTCCTCGGCGTCGCGCCGCTTTTCCTTCGACAGGCTTCCGTGGTGGGCGGTGACCGCCTGCTCGCCAAGCCGGTCGCTCAGGTGCCGCGCCAGACGCTCGGCCATGCGCCTGGTGTTCACGAACACCAGCGTCGTCCGGTGCGCGGAGATCAGATCGGCGAGGCGATCGTAGTACTCCTCCCAGACCTCGTGCGACATGACCGCTTCCAGGGTGGAGCGCGGTATTTCGAGACCGAGATCCATCGCGCGCCGGTGCCCCTCGTCCACGATCGCGCAGCCGTGGTCGCGTCCGGCTTCAGGAACGCCGACCAGGAACCGCGCGACCTCCTCGATCGGCTTCTGGGTGGCAGAGAGCCCCAGCCGGAGGAGCGGCCGCTCCGCGACCCGTTCGAGCCGTTCGAGCGTCAGCGCCAGGTGCGCGCCGCGCCGGGTGCCGATCACCGCGTGGATCTCGTCCACGATGACGGTTCGCGCAGTGCGCAGCATCTCGCGGCTGCGCTCGGCCGTCAGGAGGAGGTAAAGCGACTCGGGCGTCGTCACGAGAATGTGCGGCGGGCGCCGCAGCATCGCCGCGCGTTCCGCGGCCGTGGTGTCCCCCGTCCGCACCGCCGCCGTGATCCGTGGGACCGCCAGCCCCGCTTCTTCCGCGAGACGCCGCATTCCGCGCCGCGGCGTGGCGAGGTTCCGGTGGATGTCAGTGCTGAGGGCCTTGAGGGGTGAGACGTAGATGACCCGAACTTCGTCCGGCAGCGCCGCGCCGAGCGCTTCCTGAAAGAGATCGTCGAGCGCGGTCAGGAACGCGGCGAGCGTTTTGCCCGAACCGGTGGGCGCCGCGATGAGCGTGTGACGCCCCTCGCGGATGGCTGTCCAGCCGCGCCCCTGCGCGGGAGTGGGCTCGCCAAGCGTCTCGGCGAACCATCGGGCGACGACCGGGTGAAAGTGATCGAGCGACATGCCGGCGGCTGTGAGACGATCCTAACCCACCGCGAATGCGCGCGCTCATCATCGGCGGAACGGGGTTCATTGGCCCGCACATTGCCCGCGAGCTGGTTCGCGCCGGCCACGATGTGACCGTGTTCCATCGCGGCCGCACCTCACCGCCCGCGGGGGCCCGCGAGCTCATCGGCGATCGACGCCGGCTGCACGAGTCGGCCGGCAGCCTTCGCGCGCTTGCAGCGGATGTGGTGGTTGACGTGGTGCTCAGTTCCGGACGACAAGCCCGTGAACTGATCGAGGTGTTTTCCGGGCATGCGTCACGCGTCATCGCCGTCAGCAGCATGGACGTGTACCGCGCGTGCGGCGTGACGCACGGTCTCGAAGAGGGACCCCTGGAGCCGCTGCCGCTCAGGGAAGAGAGGTCCGCGCTGCGGACGAAGCTCCAGACGTATCCAGCATCGCAGGTGCGGATGCTGCAGCAGGTCTTCGGCTGGCTGGACGAGGACTACGACAAGATACCGGTCGAGCGCGAAGTCCTCGGCCACGCCTCTCTGCCCGGGACAGTGGTGCGCCTGCCGATGGTGTACGGCGCCGGCGATCCGCTGCACCGCTTTCATCCCATCGTCAAGCGCATTCTCGACGGGCGCCGCGCCATTCTTTTCTCGGCGAGCATGGCCCGCTGGCGCGCGACGAAAGGGTACGTTGAGGACGTGGGCGCGGCGATCGCGGCGGCGGCGGTCTCGGACATCGCCCGCGGCCGGATCTACAACGTCGGAGAGGCCGACACGCTGACGGAGCTTGAATGGGCGGAGTTGGTGGCAGGCGCGTCGGGGTGGGACGGGGAGTTCAAACTGATTTCCGACGATCGCCTGCCTGCGCATCTGCGCGCGCCTGGCAACACGGCGCAGCAGTGGATCGCCGACACATCGCGGATTCGCGAGGAGCTTGGCGTGCGGGAGACGGTCGGGCGCGCCGACGCTGTTCGCCGGACCGTTGAGTGGGAGCGGGCGTGCCCTCCCACGGGTTTCACCCCGCACCAGTTCGACTACGCCTTGGAGGACGACGCGCTGAAGAACGCGACGTGACGCGACGCTCGCGGGCGGCACGCGAGGGCGCCTTCTTCGCCGACGATACCCTCTTCGCTTTCTTCGCCGCCGGCTTCTTCGGACCTCTCCCGCTCAGCGCGTCCGACGTTTCGTAAGCCTCCCGCAGCCAGTCCGTGAGGGGCGGTTCCACTTCGTCGCGATGCCTGACGTGGACGAAGTGCGCGATCTTGCGCGTCGACGCGGGCTCGGCCCGGCGGATCTGCGGCGCCCTGACGTGCCGGCCCAGGAAGAACACGATCTCGAGCACGCGGGGCTTCGGCCGCACGAAAAAGTAGCAGGCCTTGCGCGCGAACATGATGCAGTGATGCGACGCGTAGATGCGCTGCTCGCCGAGCGCCGCGGCCGTCTCGCGCAGCCGCTCCCAGGCCTCGCGCAGGTCTTCCGGCAGGTCGCGTGTCAGCGCTGCCTCGGTCGTCGTCCAGCAGTCGTGCGGCTCGCCAGCTTCGACCCACTGCTTGCAGTGGTAACACTCGTGCCCTGGCATTGCATCATTCTAGCGGCCTGGTGGGCGACCCGCTTTCCTCCTGCCCTCCGCGGCGCGACCCACCCATTCGGGTGATCCCTGAGTGCACCGCGGCCATCTAGACTCGGGGAGGCATGAGCCCTCGGCCCGAGTTCGCCCCGTCGGACGATGAGCTGCTGGATGCGTACTCGCGCGCGGTGATACGCGCGACGGAGGTGACGGGTCCGGCCGTCGTGCGAATCGAGGTCGAGCCCGGCGGCGGCCTCGGCTCGGGCGTGCTCTTCACGCCGGACGGCTTCATCGTCACCAACAGCCACGTCGTCGCGCACGGGCGACGGCTGCGGGTGACGCTCCCTGATGGACGCGCCGCGCTGGCCGATCGCGTCGGACAGGATCCACACAGCGACCTGGCGGTCGTCCGCGTCGAGGGCTCCGGCCTGCCGTTTGCGCGGTTCGGCGACTCGAAGCGGGTCCGTGTGGGGCAGATCGCGATCGCGATCGGGAACCCGTATGGGTTCCATCACTCGGTGACCGCCGGCGTCGTCAGCGCGGTCGGGCGGTCGCTGCGCTCGCGTTCGAATCGCCTCATCGATGACGTGATCCAGACGGACGCGGCGCTCAACCCGGGCAATTCCGGGGGACCGCTGGTCACCACCGGCGGTGAGGTGGTCGGGATCAACACGGCCGCCATCATTCCCGCGCACGGTCTCTCGTTCGCCATTGCGAGCAACACCGCGCGGTTCGTCGCGTCTCTGCTCATTCGAGACGGCCGGATCCGCCGCAGCTACGTGGGCGTGGCCGGCCAGAACACCCCCATCCCGCGCGCCATCGCCCACGCAAACCAGCTGGCGGTCGCGTCCGGCGTGTTCGTGCAGGCGATCGAGCCCGAGAGCCCGGCGGCCGCCTGCGGCCTGCACGTTGGAGACATCATCCTGGCTTTCGCCAATGAGCCGGTCACCGGCGTCGACGACTTCCTCCGGTTGCTCACGGCGGATCGCATCGGCGTGAGGACGCCGCTGGCCGTGCTGCGCGGCACCTCGCGTCGAACGCTGACGATCGTCCCGGGGGAATACGGCGCTAGAGACTGAGTTTCGGACTGTCCGGAGGAGAAAAGAGTGAGGGTCTGCTGAGTAGAAGAAGGCCAGACCCGCGCAAGTACGCGCGGCGCCGCGGCGTAGCCGCGCGCTAGAAGTTGGTCAGCTCCGCGGGAACAATCGCGAGGCAGTGAGGGCAAGCGGTCACGCGTCCGCGCCGTGGAAGCGTGGACGTGAAATTCACACGCCCGCGAATGAGCCGCACGGCCTTGAGCGAGGTGACGCGTTCGCCACACGCCGGACAGCGCACCGGTGTTTCGAGCGCATACTCCGCCTCGACGTTGCCCTCTGGCGCGTCGTCCTGCGCAATCGGCTCGGCCGCTGCCGTGCTCGTGGGTGCGGGCGCAGCCGTGACGCGCCGTACGACATCGAGCAGTTGCTCCGGTTTGATCGGTTTGGCGATGTAGTCGACGGCGCCCAGGTCGCGACTCTTCCGCATTGTCTGCACATCGTCGAGAGCGGT
>DATHTE010000023.1:0-45121 GCA_035463475.1 Vicinamibacterales bacterium | reverse complement strand
GCGGTCCCGCGCGCGGAACCGGGGCGCGAACAGCGGCTGTCGGCTCGCCGGAGTTTCCAGCGTACCTGCGTCAACACGAGCGTGTGAAGTTGGCCTTGGGACCGAGCTTCTACTCCACGTTACCTGACGGCACGGCGGCCTTCGTGCTGCACACCGGTAGAGCCGTGGCAATCGGACCAGGCAACGCTGACGTCGGTCGCCCTGCCGAGTCTCTGCGATTCCTGGACCCCGTTTGCCCCTGGCCCCTGGCCTCTGGCCTCTGACCTCTGACCTCTGACCTCTGACCTCTGACCTCTAACCTCGCGCACGGCTCACTGTAGCGAGTAGTTGTGCGCGACGACCGTCGCGAGGGCGGAGTTGAGGACCACCATGAGCACGAATGCGCCGCGCGGATGCTTGCGGCGCAACTTCTCGGTGGCCCAGATGGCCGTGGCGCCCCCTGCCGCCTTCACGGCGATGAACGCGGCCGGCTGGCCCACCACTCCCCGGAGCACCGGGTTGGCCTCGCGGCCGCCGTTCGCGAGCACGCGCAGGGTCGAGTGCGCGTCGAGCGCCTCGAGGGCGATGAACGACACGTACGAGGCCGTCAGCAGTTTCGAACGCGCAGGGCTCGACGCGACGCGGCCGCTCGAAGGGACGGGGACGATCAGTTGACCGAGATCCTGGTTCGCCGAGCGCGCCAGGATCGATGGTTCCGTCACGTGCGGTTGCGCCAGCTGTACCGGTTGCGCCAGCGCGACCGCGGCCGTGCACGCGGCGAGCAGTCCAGGCATGCCCCACGACCTCCGGGGCACGTCGCACACCAATAACGATGCCGCGCGAGGATCAACGACTTACGAGCTCAGGAGGGAAACGGTTGAGGAAAGATGGTACGCCGATGCCGTGAAAGGGGCGGGAAAGAAGATAGAAGGCAAAAGGTAAAAGGCAAAAGGCAAAAGGCAAAAGGCAAAAGGCAGAAGGCAGAAGGCAGAAGAACGCAGAAGACGGAAGGCAGAAGGCAGAAGACGGAACGCAGAGCTCAGGTTCAGGGTTCACGGTCATGACTGAACCGTGAACCCTGAATCCTGAACCCTGAACCCTGGACTCCGACTAGCCGGTTACCAGCTCACCCTGACGCCGAACCGGATCACCCGCGGCGCGACGATGCCGCTGATGCGGTTGGCGTTCGAGGCGGCCTGCAGCCGGCGACGCGCGAGGACCGTGTTCACGTTGCCCACATTGAAGATGTCGAGGCTCGGCGTCACCCGCGCCGTGCCAAACGCGAACGCGCGCTCGACCTTGAAGTCGGCGTAATGGAGGTTCGGATGCCGCACCTCGCCCACCGGATCGAGCAGTACGTCAACGGTGCCGCCGCGGTTCGGCCGTGACGCTACTCGCACCGCCTGCGGGAACGGGTATCCCTGCCGCGTCTGGTAGAACCCCGCGACGTTGATGTTCAACGGCAGCGTGTACATTCCCTGCAGCTTGAAGAGCCACTTCGCGTTGGTGAAGACGTTGTCGATGCCGCTGCCCCCCGACTCGGGCGCGAACTGCTGCTGGATGCACATCGCCTGGCTGTCGGGAGCGCCGCCACCGGCGCGGCAGGTCGGATCCTCGTACGCGTCGGGCGAATCCCAGTGGTCGAGCGCGTCGTTGTACGCGAAGCTGATCAGGCCCATCCACCGGTCCGCGAGCCGCTTCGTCAGCGTCAGCTCCACGCCGTTGTAGTCGCGCCAGCGGTCCGGCTGATTCGTGTAGATGTACGGCGCGGGGATCGGGAACGCAGGGTCGTACACCGTGACCGTCTCGCAGCGCGCGTCTGCCGCCGGGCAGGACGCGGCCGACGGCGTGAACTGCCGGGCCACGAAGTCCGCGCTGGTGAAGCCCAGCGTGTCGTTCCAGGCGAACCGGTCGTACTTGCGGTTGATGTAGTTCGCCTCGACGCCGATGTTTCGCGCCAGCTCGTGCTGCAACCCGACGATGACCTCTCGCGTGCGGTCGTTCTTCAGGCCGCCATCGACGCTCCCGGTCGTGGTCAGCGCTGAGGGGTTGTCGGGATTGTAGTTGCCGCTGAAGAACAGCACGTTGCTGCGGCCCAGCGTCAGCTCGTTGCGCTGCACCATCGTGTCGCCGTTCGCGTCGTTCCACGGGAAGCGGATCGACGCGGCGGTCACCGGGTTCAGCGGCGACACCGCCTGGTTGGGCGAGCGCTGCCCGTAGTAAAGCGCAAAGCTGGCCTTCGCCACCGTCCGGGCGTCGCCGCGGACGTCGTACGTGAGACCGAGACGCGGCGAGACGTCGTTCCACACGACCGGCGATTCCGCCCCCCCAAAGGAGATCGCGGGTAGCCAGTCGGCGAGGAACGGGTGCTCGGGCACCGAGCTCGCCAGCGCTTCGTTCGCCTGGCGGTCCCACCGGACGCCCAGGTTGAACGTCAGGCGGTTGACCGTGTACGTGTCCTGCACGTACGCGGCGTACGTGCTGAGGTAGTAGTTGGTAATCGAGTCGCGGTGCAGTTCGGCCTCACGCGCGACGCCGCCGATGAAGCGCCGCGTCGTGTTGCCGCCGACGTTCGACTCGGAGTGCTCCTTCGCCGATCGCCAGCGGAAGCCGGCCTTCAGCGAGTGGTCGCCCCCCGCCACCGCCGGCAGGAAGTAGCTCGTCGTCACGTCGAAGCTGTGCGTCGGGCGGATGAACGGCCCGGAGCGCTGGTACGACTCGCTCCAGATGCCGGTGTTGACGTCCAGCCGGCGCTGCACGCTGGCCAGGTCGTCCTCGTGGAAGTCGAGCACGAAGTTGTTGCCGAGATGGGACCACTGCAGGTCGATGAGCCAGCGATCGCTGATGACGTGCTGGTCGCTCGCCTTCCACAGCGGTGACGGCCCGACGTCCCAGCCAAACCGGCCGAAGTCGCTCGAGACCGCGCGCTGCCGGAAGGTGGTTTCAATCGGCCGGGTGTCCGAAGCGTCGCGGGCGTTCTTGAACTTCTCGGCCCACGTGTTCTGGAACGCAAACCTGTTCCCCTGGAACGGCGCCCAGTTGATCTTCCAGTTGTAGTTGTTCAGCTTCGTTCCGTCCGTGCCCAGGCACGAGCGCACGTCTTTGGTGGCGATGGGAGCGAGCGGATCGGCCGCGAGGGTCGCCTTCATCGCCTGGCAGTTGGCGTCGGGCAGGAAGAAGCCGGGAATGCCGGCCTTGACGTCCTGCTTGCCGTAGCTGCCCCAGTACCACAGGCGCCCTCTCATAATCGGGCCGCCCACTTCGAAGCCGTAGTCCTTGACGCTCTGAATCGGCGCGCCGCCGCCCACACCGCCCCTCTTGACTTCGTCGGTGAGGTTGTCGTCCTGGAACTTCTCGTCGGTGATGTACAGACGCCCCGTTCCGCGGAAGCGGTCGGTGCCGCCGCGCGTGACGAAGTTGATGCCGACGCCGCCCGTCTGCTGCGACGCGTCCGCGCCGCCGGTCGTCACCTGCATCTCCTGCAGCATGTCGAAGTCGTAGTAGATGGGCGAGGCGCCCGTCGCTGACATGTCCGTGACGTCCACGCCGTCGATCGACCATTTGTTGTTGCCGCTGCCCGACCCGCGGGAGACGTAGCCGGACTGCTGGCCCGACTGCGTGCCGCCGACGTTCACGCGATCCATCGTGATGCCCGGCGTCCGCTCGAGCATGACCCACGGATCCCGAGCCGACGGGATGTTCTGCAGCGTCTCGAGGTCGAACGTCGTCTTCGCACCGGTTTCCCGGGTGTCCACGACCGGGCTCTCGCCGGTGACGGTAACGGTCTCCTGCACCGTCGACAGCTCCAGCTGCTGGCTCACTTCCGCGCTGAACCCGACCGTGACGCGGATGCCTTCGCGCACGAGGGTCTTGAAGCCAGGCAGCTCGAACCGGACGGTGTAGGTGCCGATGGGAATGCGCGGGAACTGGTAGGTTCCATTCGCGCTGGTGGTGGCGGTCAACGGCTGGATGAGGCTCTCACCCGTGAGCGTCACGGTGACGCCCGGCAACACCGCGCCGGTGTTGTCGTTCACGTGGCCGAAGATCTCGCCGGTCTGCTGTTGCGCGCCAGCGGCCGCCGCGAAACACAGGGCGACGACCGCAAAGGACGCGGCGATTCGACGAACCATCCTTTTTCCTCCTGAAGGGTGGGTTGTCCCGGGCGGGTGTTCCGGCCCCCGCCTCGAAAGCGGCGCTGACAGCACCCGCCGTGCCACGAGCGGTCAGCGGCCGAAAACGAGCAGCGGAGTATAACAGCCGTAGGCGGACCGCTTACATCCACATACTGGGCCAGAGTATTGGTTGGTACGTCATATGACGAGGCACTTTCTCCAAGGGCTTGGATTGTGGGCACCGGGCTGCCGGATCTCCGGCAGTGACGAGTGGACGGCAGAGGAGGACCAGAGGCCAGTGGGGAGGGCCAGAGGCCAGAGGCCGGAGGCCAGAGGCCAGAGGCCAGAGGCCGAGGCCGCCTGAACCCTGAACTGGCCTCTGGCCTCTGGCCTCTGACCTCTGACCCCTAATTAAAGGAGGCCACCCGTCTGCGGAGGTTCTTCACGTGTTCCCAGATGGCCTCGAACTCCTTGCGGGTGTCGTCGGGCTCGTCGATCTCTTCGGTTTCCTCCGGCGCCGATTCGTGACCTGACGCGGGCTCGGTCCGGGGCAGCAACGCAAGATAGCGCTCCAGGTCCCGGAGCGCCGACGCGTAGTTCTGGAGGTGGTACGCGAGAAGCCCGCGATCGCGCAGCTCGGTCGGCTCCGACCCACTGATGCTGACGAGCAGATCGGTCACGCGCCACGCGTGCTGGAACGAGCGGAGCGCGACGTACGCCCGTTTGAGGTTGTTCAGCATCCGCACGACGATCTGCGTGCGGGTCGCCGGTTCGAGGAGGTCCGGGTTCCACTCGGCGTCCGCGCCGGCGTGCTCGCGCAGGAGCGCGAGGCATTCGCTGGGCGAGAGCAGCGCGCCGCCGTTGAACGGGTCGATGACGATCGGCTCCGCCTCTTCGTCGGACCGGACCAGGAAGTGGCCGGGGAACCCGATGCCGTTCAGCGGCAGGCCCGCGCGGCGCCCCACCTCGATGTAAACGATGGACAGCGTGATCGGGATTCCGCGGCGTCGCGCGAGCACGTCGTTGAGGAAGCTGTTGCGAGGATCGAGGTATTGCTCGCGGTTGCCGGCGAACCCGAGCGCGCCGAACAGATACCGGTTCAGCGCGATCAGCCGCTCGCGAGGCGTGCCCAGCCCCGAGACGTGGTGCGCCGAGTCGCGCCCGATGTCGTCGAGCCGATCAAGCCACTGCCGCGCGTCGAGGCGCGGGTGCTCGAGCCGCGCGATCGCGAGGGCGGCAGGCGCGAGCTGGTCGTCGGGCGCGTTCAGCGCGCGCTGGAGGTCGTCGGCGATCGAGGGGGTCATACCAGGGAGCTCACCAGCTCCGCGGTCACCTCGTCGAGCGAGCCGACGATGACGTCCGCGAGCTGCAGTTTGTCGGCGCGGAAGGTGGTCGTGATCCCGATGCAGCGGAGGCCCGCGGCCTTCGCCGACGCGAGCCCGGCGGCCGTGTCTTCGATCGCAATCGTCCGCGCGGGCTGCGCGCGCAACCGCGCGGCCGCCTCGGCGTACGGGTCCGGCGCCGGCTTGCCGCTCGGCGTGTCTCCCGCGGCCACGATCGCGCTGAACAGGGGGCGCAGCCCCGCGCGCCCGAGCATCCGCTCGATCTCCTCGCGCCGCGCCCCCGACGCGATCGCGATCGGCGCCAGGTCCGCCATGCGCCGGACGCACGCCGCCGCGCCCGCGACGAGCGGCGTCACCGAACGTTCGAGCGCCTCGAATCGCAGCGCCTTCGCGGCAACGAGCTCCTGCAGGTCGTCGCTGCACCAGATCTCGCCCCGATCCCGCGCCAGCTCCACGAACATCGTCACGTCGTCGAACCCGACGTAGCGTTGGTAGTACTCCTCCTCCGACATGTCCAGGCCGCGAAGCGCGAGCGCCTCCTGCGTCGCGCGCAAGTGCAGCGGCTCGCTGTTCACGAGCACGCCGTCGAAGTCGAAGACGATGCCCTGCGGCGCGCGGCGGGAGGGCTGCGGCGGAGGGCAGACCATCAGTGCCCCGCCGGCAGCTTCTCGCCGGCCCGCACCGGCACCTTCAGCCGGTTCTCGGGCGGGGGGAACGGGCAGTCGTACTCCGGGTTGTAGGCGCAGTACGGGTTGTACGCGCGGTTGAAGTCGATCTCGTACAGCCCCGTGGCCGTCGGGTCGAGATCGAGGTAACGCCCGCCGGGATACGTCTCCCTGCCGTTGGTGAAATCGCCGAACGGCACGAAGAGCCGTTGCGGGACGGGCGATTCGAGATCGCTGAACGCTGACAACTTCAATGGCTGCCCCTGCAGCGAGAACTCCAGTGTCCCTGCCCGGCGCATCTTCCGCTGCTGCCCGGTGGAGGTGGGCATGACGATGACCGGCGCGTTGCGCGCCGGAGGTTTCAGCGCGGCGGGCGAGCGATAGCTCTCGTCGATCGCGTAGTACTGCAGTGGCGGGAACTTCGCGCGCGCGGCGGCGGGCACCGGCGACTGCGCGCTCTCGCGCAGCATGCGGTCCTTTTCCTCTCGCGCGGTCGCCAGCGCCTCCTGGTAGCTGGGCGGCGCCGGCGAGCAGGCGGACAGCACAGCGACGCTGACGATGAGCAGGGACACGATCAGACGCATGACGGCATGACAGACGTCAGGCTTCAGGCTTCAGGAACTTCGCGCCTTGCTGAAGCCCGAACCTGAGCCCTGAAGCCTGAGCCCCTGAAGCCTGATCTTAGAACGGATACCCAGCGCGCGCGAGCACGGCGTCCGAGATCCGGCGCCGCAGCACGACGGTGTTGACCGGCGTGACTTTCAGCAGCCGGCGCAGCGCAGCCATGAGCGTGCGGAGCGTGTCTCCCTCGGCCACGGCCGCGAGCGCGTGGCGTGCCGTCATCTCCACCCGCGCGGCCGCGTCGTTGACGCACACCATCGCCGCGTCGGCGGCGAGCGGCGACTTCGTCTGCACGGCGCGCGCGGTGGCGCTCTCCGCCGCGTACGTCTCCATCACGATGTCGGCCGCCCACGTCAGCAGTTCCTGTTCGTCGGTCAGCTTCTCGCCGAACTTCTGCATCGCCGACCCGAGCACCATCAGCGCCACCTTCTTCATCGACGCGCAGGCGCGCAGCTGCTCCTCCATGAACCCGTCGCCCGGCATCTCCAGCGCGGCCGGCGTCAGCAGCTCCTGCTGCAGCCGCATCGCGGCGGGAATCAGCGGCAGCCCTCCCTTCAGCGCGCGCCGCATCAGCATGCCGGGAATCAGCAGGCGGTTGATCTCGTTCGTGCCCTCGAAGATGCGGTTGACGCGCGCGTCGCGGTAGTGCCGCTCGGCGGGGTAGTCCTTCACGAAGCCGTTGCCGCCGTGGATCTGGACGTTCTCGTCGAGCACGTAGTCGAGCATCTCGCTGCTCGCGACCTTCAGGATCGACGCTTCGATCGCGAACTCCTCGAGCGCCGCGAGCGTGCGCGCCGGATCGTGCGAGCCGCCGAGCATCCCGTCGATCAGGCCGGTGGTGCGGTACAGCATGCTCTCGACGGCGAACGCGCGGACCGCCATCTCCGCCAGCTTGTAGCGGATCGCGCCGAAGCTGGCGATCGGCTGCCCGAACTGCTTGCGCGCGGCGGCGTACTTCGCCGCCTCACCGATGGCGTACTTCGCGCCGCCGCCGCACATCGCGCCCAGCTTCAGGCGCCCGTAGTTCAGGACGTTGAACGCGACCTTGTGTCCCTTGCCGATTTCCCCGAGGAGGTTTTCCGCGGGGATCTTCGCGTCCTGCAGGATGAGCGGCGTGGTGGACGATCCGTGCAGCCCGAGCTTGTGCTCTTCCTTGCCCGAGCTGACGCCGGGAAACCCACTCTCGACGATGAACGAGGTGAACAGCTCGCCGTCCACCTTCGCGAACACGATGAAGACGTCGGCGAAGCCGCCGTTGGTGATCCACATCTTCTCCCCCGACAGCACGAAGCTGCCGTCGGGCTGCCGCGTCGCGCGCGCCTTGGCGCCGAGCGCGTCGGACCCGGACCCGGATTCGCTCAGCGCGTAGGCGCCGACCTTCTCGCCGCTGACGATCGCGGGAAGATACTTCTGCTTCTGCGCCTCGGTGCCGAAGCAGAGGATCGGCGTCACGGCGAGGCCGGTCTGCGCGCCGAAGGTGGTCGCGAACGACGCCGACCGGCCCATTCTCTCCCCGACGACGACCGCGGAGACCTTGTCCAGTTCCACGCCGCCGTACGCCTCCGGCACGTCGGCGCCGAGGAGGCCGAGCTCGCCGCAGCGCTTCACCAGCCGGCGGGCGAGGTCCCAGTCTTTCTGTTCGAGCTTCTCGATCGCGGGCAGGACCTCGTTCGTCATGAACTCGTCCGCCGTCTGCCCGATCAGCCGGTGCTCGTCGCTGAGCCGCTCGGGCGTGAACACGCGCTCGGCCGCCGTATCCTCGAGCAGCCAGCCTCCACCCCGCGTTTCCGTCATCGTTACGCTCATTGCTGTCCCCCAAAATCAATCGTGCAGTCGAACAGTTGAACAGTCGAACAGTTGAACAGTCGAACAGTCCAACAGTCAGACAGTCGAACAGTCACGTAGTCGTCAGTCACGTAGTCGGTCAGTCCGGCAGTCGACTGTCAGGCTGCCAGACTGCGTGACTGTCCGACTGTCTGACTGCTCGACTGTCCGACTACAAGCATTCAAAAACGCCTGCCGCGCCCATGCCGCCGCCGACGGGCATGTCCCGTGCTCGCGGGGCCCCACCCCCGCTCGCGTTGGCCGCAGGCGCTGTGACCTTGCTCGGAAGGTCACTCGTGCGCCGGCGGCTAGAGGCGCTCGAAGATGCCTGCCGCGCCCATGCCGCCGCCGACGCACATCGTGACCATGCCGTAGCGCGACTGGCGGCGGCGCATCTCGTGCAGCAGCGTGGCCGTGAGCTTGGCGCCCGTGCAGCCGAGCGGATGCCCGAGCGCGATCGCGCCGCCGTTGACGTTCACGCGATCGACTTCGATCGGCAGCTCCTGCAGGCACGCCAGCACCTGCGACGCGAACGCCTCGTTCAACTCCACCAGGTCGATGTCCTCGAGCTTCAGGCCGGCGATCTTCAGTGCTTTGCGCACCGCGGGCACCGGGCCGATGCCGAAGCGCTCCGGCTCCACGCCGGCCGTGGCGAACGCGACGAAGCGCGCGAGCGGCGCCAGGCCGAGCTCCTTCGCGCGCGCGGCGCTCACGACGAGCGCGGCCGCGGCGCCGTCGCTCATCTGCGACGAGTTGCCCGCCGTCACCGTGCCGGCGACATGGAACGCCGGCTTGAGCGCCGCGAGCGCCTCCATGGAGGTGTCGCGCCGCGGCCCTTCGTCTTGGGTAAAGGGGTCTGACCCCAACGGCACGATCTCCTCCGCGAACCGGCCGCTGTCGATCGCGGCCAGCGCGCGCTGGTGGCTCCGCAGCGCCCACGCGTCCTGCGCCTCGCGCGAGATGCGCGATTCGCGCGCGTGGTTCTCCGCGACGAGGCCGGTGCTGAGATACACGTCCGGATAGCTGTCCACGAGCGCGGGATTGGGTGCGACCTTGTGCCCGCCCATCGGAACCATGCTCATCGACTCGGTGCCGCCCGCGACGATCGCGTGCGCGAACCCGGCCATCACGCGCTCGGCGGCATAGGCAATCGCCTGCAGCCCCGACGAGCAGAACCGGTTGACGGTGACCGCCGACGCCCCGACCGGGATGCCGGCGCGCAGGCTCGCGATCCGCGCGACGTTGAGCCCCTGTTCCGCCTCCGGCATCGCGCACCCGAAGATCACGTCGTCGATCTCCGCCGGATCCACTCCCGGCGCGCGCCGGAGAGCCTCGCCGATCACTGCCGCGCCCAGTTCGTCAGGCCGCGTCGCGCTCAACGCCCCGCGCGGCGCCTTGCCAACCGGGGTCCGCACGGCGGAAACGATCACTGCGTCGTTCATGGATACTCACTTGTCAGAGGCCAGAGGCCAGAGGCCAGAGGCCAGAGGGCAGAGGCCAGAGGGCAGAGGGCAGAGGCCAGAGGCCAGAGGCCAGTCACCTGAACCCTGACGGCCCCCGACGGCACTGTGTTGACGCAGCCGCGTCCCGCGCGCGGAACCGGGGCGCGAACCGCGGCTGTCGGCTCGCCGGAGTTTCCAGCGTAACTGCGTCAACACAAGCGCGCCTCGGCCTTGACCCTGAACCCTGAAAACCGTGGACCCTGACGCCTGAAGCCTACGCATTGAAGTCCCCCAGCAAGTCCTCAATCGCGTCTCCCACCTCGCCCGTCTTTCCCTCGAACAGGTGGCTCGCGTCCTCGATGACGACGAGCTCCTTCGGTTCGTGGAGGCGCGCGTAGAACCGCCGCAGCGCGGGAAGCGGGCAGATCTCGTCGCGGTCCCCCTGGATCAGGAACTTCGGCTTCGTGCTCTCGAGCGTGCGCGGGAACGAATAACCGCTGTTCTCGACGGGGGGCGCGATGCCGATCAACACCTTGACACGATCGTCCGCGGCGCCGGTCTCGAGCGCAATCCACGAGCCGAACGAGAACCCGGCGGCCCAGAGCGGCAGGCCCGGGTAGTGCGCGGCCATGTAGTCGAGCACCGCGACGAAGTCGAGCGCTTCCCCGCGCCCTTCGTCCCACTCGCCGGCGCTGCGCCCGACGCCGCGGAAGTTGAACCGGAGCGTCGGCACGCCGATCCGCGCGAGCGCCTTCGCGCCCTGGTATACCGCCTTGGTGTGCAGCGTGCCCCCTTCGGTGGGCAGCGGGTGCGCGAACACCGCCGCGGCGCGCGCGTGCTTGCCGCGCGCCGGCTTATCGAGCAGCGCTTCGAGAATCCCCGCGGGCCCTGGAACGTGCAGCATCTTCAACAAACCCGGCCACCATTTCCGCGAACGCTCGCGGCCGCGTCACCAGGCCGATGTGCCCGGTGCCCTCCAGCGTCGCCGTGCGCGCGCCCGGGATGCAGCGCGCGTACTCGACGGTCCCCTCCACCGGGACGACGCGATCGAGCTCCCGCTCGCCGGTGACGATCAGCGTGGGGGCGGCGATGGCCGCGTAGTCCGTCTGCTCCCTCGCCGCGAGCCACAGCTCGTAACGCTGGTGCATGCGCCACACGGAGGCGCGATGCGCCAGCACGCGCCACACGTGCACGAGGGCGAACGGCAGCGCCCGCAGAAGCCCTCCGTGCGCGCGGATCACCTCCCGCCACAGCCGGGCGATCGCGCTCGCGGCAAACACCGGCGGCGAGATCGGCCAGTAGCGGGCGCAGAACGCTTGCACGCGATCGGGCCTCCACCGCGGCCCCGGCACCGAGACCAGTATCAGCGCTGACACGCGCGCCGGGCGCAGGGCGGCGTACCGGAGCGCCACCAGCCCGCCGAGCGAGATACCGCAGATGGCGGCGCGCTCGAGCCCCGCGCGGTCGAGCACGGCATCGATCTGCCGCACGAAGTTGTCCACGCCGAGCGCCGCGTGCAGCTTCACGCCGCTCCCCGGCTCGCCGCAATGGGAGAAGGTAATCACGCGGCACCGCCGCGCGAGCGCTTCCACCGTTGCGCGCATCCACTCCCACCGGCCCTGGATACCGGGAACCAAGACGACGGCCGCTCCGCTGCCTGCCTCCACACGTTGCTCATTGCCGATTGTCGACTTGCTCATCGCCATCGCTTCAATGAAGCAATCAATCCATCAATCTCCCATCAACAATCTGCAAGGCCAGCGTCAGTTCCTGAGGGGCTTTCCGGTCTTCAACGTGTGCGCGATGCGCTCGAGCGTCCTGGCTTCCCCGCAGAGGCTGAGAAACGCCTCGCGCTCGAGGTCGAGCACCTGCTGCTCGGTCAGTGTGCCCGCGCGCGCCAGGTTGCCACCGGCGAGCACCCACGCGAGCTTCTCGCCGATCTTCTTGTCGTGCTCGCTGATCCTTCCGGCGCGCCAGGCCAGGTGCACGCCCAGCTTGAGCGCGGCGAGCAGGTCCGCGCCGCCGACGCGGATCGCGGGGCGCGGCTGCGGCGGCACGTAGCCCGCCCCGGCGCGGGCGAGCGCCACCTGCTTCGCTTCCGCGACCAGGCGATCGCGGTTCATCGTGATGGCGTCCGCGTCGCGCAGGTAACCGTGCTGCTTCGCCTCCGGCCCGCTCGTGGACACCTTGGCGAAGCCGACCGTCTCGAAGACCGGCTGCACCGCGGCCAGCAGGTTCGGCGTGTCGCCCGCGCGCTCCATGGCGCGCGCCAGCATCTCCTTCGTGCCGCCCCCGGCCGGGATCAGCCCGACACCGACCTCCACGAGGCCGATGTAGCTCTCGGCGGCGGCCTGCACCCGGTCGGCGTGCAGCACGATTTCGCAGCCGCCCCCGAGCGCCAGGCCGGCGGGGGCGACCACCACCGGCACCGCCGACAGCCGCAGCGACATCGTCGCGCGCTGGAACGCGCGGACCATCAGGTCGATCTCGTCCCAGTTCCCTTCCTGCGCTTCGAGCAGGAGGAGCATGAGGTTCGCGCCCGCCGAGAAGTTCTGCGCGTCGTTGCCGACGACAATCGCGGCGAAGTTCGCCGAGGCCTCCTTCACGCCGGCGTCGATCATCGCCAATGTGTCGCCGCCGATCGCGTTCATCTTCGAGTGGAACTCGATCGCGAGCACGCCGTCGCCGATGTCCACCAGGCTCGCGCCGTCGTTCCGGCGCACGACCCGGCCGCCATCTTTCGCGGCGCGCAGCAGCAGCGGGCTGTCCGCCTCCGGAAAAGCGGGGATTGTCCCCGTTTTCGCGGCAGCCCCCAGCAGGTCGCGCACGGCCGGCGGCGCGTCAGGTTCCGCCACCCCGCTCGCCTCGAGCACCTCACGCACCCCGATCGCGTTCCACGTCTCGAACGGGCCCAGCTCCCAGCCGAAGCCCCAGCGCATCGCCCTGTCGATGTCGTCGATCGCGTGCGCGATGTCGGGCGCGACGCGCGCGGTGTAGATCAGCGACTCGCCGAGCGTCTTTCGGAGGAACTCGCCGACCCGGTCCTTGCCGAGGAACAGCGTCCGGATGCGCGCGCCGGTGTCCTCGATCGGTTTCGCGGCCTCGATGGACGGGAGCTTCGGCTTCTGCTGCGGCCGGTACTCGAGCGAGGCGATGTCGAGCGCGAGGATCTCGGTGGAGCCGTCCGGGCGCTTGACCTTCTTGTAGAAGCCCTGCCCGGCCTTTTCGCCGATCAGCCCCTTGGCGAGCATCTGTTGGAGGAACCCGGGAATAGGCTCTGCCCCCGTTCCCCGCATCACCGCCGCGAGCACGTCGAGGCCAGCCAGGTCGATCGTCCGGAACGTCGCGCTCTTCGGACGGCCGATCGCGGGGCCGGTGATGGCGTCGATCTCCTCCACCGTGAACTCGCCCGACCCGACCGCCGCGAGCATCAGCATCACGCCGTGCATCGCGATGTGGTTGCCGATGAAGTTCGGCGTGTCCTTCGCGATCACGGTCCCCTTGCCCAGCCGCCGCGCGGCGAACGCCGCGACCGCCTGCGTGACGGCGGGGTCGGTGTCCGACGTCGGGATCAGTTCCAGCAGCCGGAGATAACGCGGCGGGTTGAAGAAGTGGGTGCCGAGGAAATGGCGCCGGAATGCGTCCGAGCGCCCCTCGGCCACCGTATGCAGCGGTATCCCGGAGGTGTTCGAGCTGACGATCGCGTCGGCGCGGCGCACGCGCTCGACCTTCTCGAAGAGCGAGCGCTTGATGTCGAGGCGCTCGACGACCGCTTCGATGATCCAGTCCGACGCCGACGCGCGCGCGAGCCCGTCGTCGAAACCCGCCGTGGCGATCAGGCGGTGCGTCTCCGCCGTGAAGAACGGGTTCGGATTGAGCTTCCGCGCGCGCGCGAGCCCGTCCTGCGCCACCCGCGCGTCGATGTCGAGCAGCAGCGACGGCACTCCCGCGTTCGCGAAGTGCGCGGCGATCTGCGCGCCCATGACCCCTGCACCGAGCACCGTGACGTGATCAACGCGTTTCATAAAACATGAACCGCGAAGGCCACCAGGAGATTCATTTCGTGTCCTCCCTCGTCGCCTTCGTCTTCGTGCTCTGCATGCCGTTCAACAGCAGATCCAGCACCGGCTCCGCGTCGCCGGCGAGCGCGTAACGCCGGCGGCTCAGGACCCAGTTGGTCGCCATCTCGTCGAGCGCCCCAAAAAAGACCTTGGCCGCCAGCCTCGGATTGATCTCGCGGCGGAACGCGCCGCGCTCCTGCGCCTCGGCAATCGTCGCGCGCATCAGCTCGAGGTATTCGCGCAGATGCGTCGTCGAAAACCGCTCCATGAACTTCGTGGACTGCCGCAGCTCCACCTGGAACACGACGGCGAGATCGCGATCGCGCCCCAGCCGATCCAGGTGCAGCCGCGCGAGGGCGCGCAGCCGGTCCACCGGATCGTCCAGGCCCCCCAGCGCCGCGACCGCCTCCGCCCGCGCCTCCTTCATCGTCCGCTCGAAGATCGAGCCGAGGAGGTCGTCCTTGCTGCGGAAGTACAGGTAGACGGTGCCCGCCGCCACGCCCGCCTCCCGCGCGACGTCAGCCACCTGCGCGTTGAAGAACCCGTGCCGCGCGAACACCACCGTGGCCGCCCGCAGGATCGCTTCGCGCTTGGACGCCACCGGCGCGCCGGAGCCCGCGGCGCTCCGTCCGGCGGCGTCACGCGGGGCGCGCGTCGAGGGGACGGGACGGGGAGCGGCGGGGCGGACCTGGCGGGTGCGCATGAATGAATGAGTGTTCATTCAGTGCCCCGCCGGAGTCAAGCCCAAAGGCAAGGGGATGCCCGGAATGACGGCCGGGCCGCCGTCCCCGGGGTTCGTCCCACGCCTCGTCACGGCGGTGTATGCCATTCGCCACAACGGCGTATGTCGGCGAATCCCCTTGCGCCGCGCCCGCCGCCCTCCTAGAATCGCCGATCACTTTTGTTCCCGTTCGTACCCGTCCGGCGGCGCAGTACTAGAAAAGTCCATTTCGGAGGAGGAGGGGTACGATGAAACGTGGGTCTGTGTTCCTGGTCGCCGTGATGTTGCTGCTGGCGCCTGCGCTCGCGATGGCGCAGATCGAGCAGGGGCGCATCATCGGCACGGTCACCGACGAGCAGGGCGCGGTCCTGCCCGGCGCGACGGTGACGGCGAAGTCTCCGGCTCTGATCGGCACGCGTTCCGCCGTGGCAGAGTCCGACGGCAGATACGTTTTCCCGGCGCTGCCGTCCGGCACATACACGCTCACTTACGAGCTTCCGGGATTCAGGACGGTGGTCCGCGAAAACATCGTCCTGAGCGTCGGGACGACCCTGACCGTCGACATGCAGCTGCAGGTCGCTACGCTGCAGGAGACCGTCACGGTGACCGGTCTGTCGCCGGTGGTCGACACGTCCACGACGAAGGTCGGCACCGAGTTCTCGGGTGAAAAGCTGATTGGCATTCCGACGGCCACCGACATCTGGGCGGCGCTCGGCCAGGCGCCTGGCGTCCGCATGCTCGGATTCGACGTCGGCGGCAGCCACAAGAGCCAGCAGTCCGGGTACGAGAGCTTCGGCATCCGCAACCAGAACCGCGTCGTCAACGAGGGCGTGGACACGACGGAAGGCACGGGCGGCGCCGGGTGGTACGCGGACTACTTCGTCAACGAGGAAGTGGCCGTGAGCGCGGCGGGCGCCGACGTCGAGATGAACACGCCGGGCTCCGCGGTCGTGCAGACGACGAAGGCTGGCGGCAACACGTTCAAAGTGCTGGCGAACATCACGTACGAGGGGGATAACTTCGTCGGCAACAACATCGACGACGACACGCGGGCGCGCGGGTTCACGGGCCAGCCGAACCTGATCTTCTGGGAAGGGCACGCGGATATCGGCGGCCCGATCGTGAAGGACCGCGTCTGGTTCTTCGGCGCGTACAACCACTTCAAGATCGACAAGGTGATCTCCGGCGTGGCGCGCGACATCGCGACCGACCTGGGGATCTTCGACAACTACACCGCGAAGGGCACCTGGAAGATCAGCGAGAAGGACACGGCCATCGGGTACTACGCCTGGGGCCGGAAGCAGAAGCCGTTTCGCGGATTGTCCGCGGCGGTGAGCCCGGAGGCGGTCCTGGCGCAGGACAGCGCGTCGTGGCTCTACAAGGGCCAGTGGCAGCGCGTGTGGTCGAACCGGTTCTTCATGGACGCCCAGCTGGGGCTCTTCGGGTACGGCTGGCCGATGGAACCGCGGGTGGATTTCCAGACCAACCCACCGCGTACCGACACGGGACTCGGGCTCGACACCGGCGCAGGGTGGCTGGTCGGGAACGCGGGGGGCCCGTTCAACGCCGATCGCAACAAGCCGCAGCTGTACGTGAAAGGCACCTACTTCCTTCCGGACAAGCTGGGCAGCCACGACCTGAAGATCGGGTACGAATGGCAGGACGATCAGTCGGTGTTCACCAACAACGGGAACTCCGGGCCGATTCTCTACCGGGATCGGAACGGGCGGGTGGACGAGATCCGGCTCACCGACTACAACACCTTCGAGAGCTTTGGCACGGATTGGACCGGCAACGACGATCGGAACATGCGGCACGCCGCGTACCTTCAGGATCGGTGGTCGCCGAACAGCCGCGTCACGCTGACCCTCGGCCTGCGATACGAGCGCCAGCGGCCGCACTACGAGGCGTCGATCCGCAAGCCACTCCTGACCGAGGTCTTCGAGGCGTTCACGAGCCCCGCGAAAACGGTCCTGGTCCGCAACACCTGGATGCCCCGCGCGGGCGTCAGCTGGGACGTGACCGGCGCCGGCAACACCGTGCTGAAGGTGTTCTACGGGCGCTACTACTACAACTTCGCGGACCGGATGGACGCGCTCAATCCCGGCGGCACGAACCGCAAGGATTTCAAGTTCCTCGATCAGAACGGGAACCGGCTCTACGATGGGCCGCACGAGCTGGGCGCGCTCGTGAGCTCTGCCGGCGGCAGCTCCACCGTCCTCGACGAGGACCTCAGGGTGCCATACGCGGACGAAATCAACGCCGCGTTCGAGCGGCAGTTCTGGGGTGAGTCGTCTATTCGGGCGGCGTACATCCGGAAGATGGTGCGCGACGAGTTCGCCACCCTCAACGTGGTCCGGGACGGCCAGTTCACGGTGCCCACCGCGGTCACGGTGGGGATCCGCAACTTCGGCGACGCCACCGCGACGAACCAGACGTTCAACCTGATGGACATTCCCGCGTCGCTGCGCGGGCAGGTCCGGAACGTGGTCACCAACATTCCGGAGGACGTTGGCGGAGGCGACTACAACTACGACACGATCCAGCTCGCCTTCAACAAGCGCTTCGGGGGCGGACTGTTCGTCCAGAGCAGCTTCGATTACCAGTGGCGCGACGAGCTGCGCCAGAACTCCGCGAGCACCAGCCCGCTCAACTCCGACCCGCTCGGCGTCGCCTACTTCCAGAACGCGAACCCCGCCGTGTCGAACCGCCAGGAGAGCACGAACTGGCAGGGGCGGCTCATGGGCCGATACGTGTTCCCGCTCGGCGTCGGCTTCGCCGTGAACCTGCGGTCGCAGAGCGGCTACGCGTACAGCCGGCTGGTCACGGCGCCGCTGCCGAACGCCGGAACGGTGACCTTCTTCGCCGATGATATCGACGCGAACCGATCGGACACCGCCACGCTTCTCGACATCCGCGTGGACAAGGCGTTCCGTTTCGACCGGTACAAAGTGACGCTGATGGTCGATCTGTTCAACGCGACGAACTCGAACGCCGTGACGAATTTCTTCCTCGCCAACGGCGCGAACTACAACCGCATCATCGCCACGCTCGATCCGCGGACGGCGATGGTGGGGGCGAGGTTTGAGTTCTAGGAAATCGGGCAATTGATAATCGGGTGATCGGGTAATGGCACGATTGGTAATCGGGTAATCGGCAATCGGGTAGTTCGATCGGCAAACGACTACCCGACTACCCGATTGCCCGATTGTCCGATTACCCGATTACCCGATTGCCCGATCCGATTACCCGATTACCCGATTAGCGATTGCCAATCGTGCGATTACCCGATTCCCCGATTGTCAATTGCCAATCACAATCGGCCCGAAGGCAGCGGGCAGCCCCCTACTCCCCGCCAGTAAGCGCCCGCCTATGTCGGTGAATATCCTTGCGCCCCTTACCCCGCGCTCCTAGAATCGCCCCTTACCCTCATACCTGTCCGGCCGCAGCACTCATACGTAACTGAAACCAAGGAGGAGGGTATGGGCCACCACCACAGGGCGGGCACCGTCCTCGTGTCGGCGATCGCCGCACTGCTGCTCGCGGTCGTCCCGGCGCGAGGGCAGGGTCCCACGTCGGGCAGCATCAACGGCACCGTGACGGACAACACGGGCGCCGTGCTGCCGGGCGTCACCGTCACCGCAACCAGTCCTGCGCTGCTCGGATCGCAGACCGGCGTCACGAACGAGCAGGGGGCGTATCGCTTTCCATCGGTTCCCCCCGGCGTCTACAAGCTGACTTACGAGCTGACCGGCTTTTCCACCGTCGTCCGGGAGAGTATCCAGGTACCCCTCGGGTTCACGGCGACGATCAACGTCCAGCTCGCGGTAGGGACCCTGCAGGAGAGCGTCACCGTCTCCGGCGAGTCCCCGGTGGTCGATACGCAGAACACCACCGTCCAGAACAACTTCAACAGCGAGATGCTGAAGGCGATCCCGAACGCGCGCGACATCTGGTCGTTGATGGCGGAAGCGCCCGGGATGACCGTCAGCCGCTTCGACGTCGGCGGGTCCACCGCCGGCACGCAGACCGGCTTCACGGCGTACGGCTCGGGCGGGCAGAACCGCGTGCAGGTGGACGGCGCGAACACGACTGAAGGCACCGACGCGGCCGGGTTCTACTTCGACTACGGCGCCTTCGAGGAGATCTCGTTCGGCGCGTCGAACGCCTCGGACGCGCAGATGCCGACGCCCGGCGTCATGATCAACACGGTCCTGAAATCGGGGGGCAACGAGATCCATGGCGACGTCTACGCCGACTACGAGAACGAGAGCCTGCAGGGAGACAACACGAAGAGCCTGAAGGCGCTGGGCGTCGGCGAAGGCACGAGGATCAAGAAGTACTTCGACCCGAACGTCAATCTGGGCGGTCCGATCAAGCGGGACAAGCTCTGGTACTTCACCTCCATCCGGCATCAGGAGATCGCCACGTCGATCACCGGCTGGCCGTTCGACGGCGATCCCACGCAGTCTCCGGACTTTCTGACGCGGCTGCAGAACATCACGTACAAGTTGACCTACCAGCTCAATCAGAACAACAAGATCACGCACTTTCTGCAGTGGGGCCGGAAGTTCCAGCCGTACCGTGACGCGGCGGCCACACGAACGGTGGACGGCGTGTACTCGCAGAACAGCTTCTCGTACGCGGGCAAGGTCGAGTGGAACCACATCGTCAGCCCGACGCTGTTCTTCGACGTCCGGGCGAGCGGCTTCGGCTACAACTGGCCGAACCAGCCGTACGCGCCCGACGGCACCGTGGCGACGAGCAAGGATCAGCTGAACTACCGCCGGAGCGACCAGATCACCGGCAACTTCGCCGGCGGGTTTTCCGGATACCGATACGATCGGCGCCGGTGGCAGTTCGAGACGGTCGGCAACTGGTATCGTGACGGGCTGCTCGGCGCGAACCACTCGGTCAAGTTCGGGTGGACGGGCGAGCACGAAGCCATCGAAGACGAGGAGTACGGCGGCCGTGACAGCATCGAGCTGATCTTCCGCAGCACCAGCGGCGTGGACTTCGCGTCGCCCTTCCGCGTCCAGCTTGAAAGCGATCCGACGACCTTCACCGACGCCCTGTGGCACCACGGCCTGTTCGTGCAGGACCAGATCCAGGCGGGCCCGCGCGTCACGATCAACGCCGGCGCGCGGTGGGACTACTACAACGCGTACCAGCCGGAGCAGGTGGTCCGCGAGTCACCGTGGCGCGAGTTCTTCTGGGGGGGCCAGCCCCTGCAGACGCCGAACGGGCCGTACTCCATTCCCGCCGCGTCGTTCGCTGGCACGTGGAACGTGCCGGCGCGAAAAGGCATCATCGTGCTGAAGGACATTGCGCCCCGCCTCGGCGTGTCGTGGGACGTCCAGGGGAACGGCCGCACCGTCGTGAAAGTGAACTACGGCCGGTTCTACTTCAACCCGGGCGTCAGCTACACGGACGACACCAACCCGCTCCAGGAGACGACGGCCACGTTCGGCTGGAACGACCGCAACGGCGACAAGCTGTTCCAGATCAACGAGCTAGGCAACTTCGTCAGCCTCGCCGGCGGCGCACGCAATTCCATGGCGCCGGGTATCAAGAACGCCCACACCGATGAGGCGAACCTGTTCTTCGAGCGGCAGCTGATCCCCGACCTGGGTCTGCGAGTCGGCTATGTGTGGAAGAAGCAGAACGACCGCTGGGCGCTGGTGGACACCACGCGCCCGTACGATCTGTGGAGCGTTCCGCGAACCGTCGTCGATCCCGGGCCGGACGGCCGGACCGGAACCGGCGACGACGGGTCGATCACGGCGTACGATCTGGCGCAGGTCACGACGAGCGTGTCGCAGTGGCAGGCGCGCGACGACTACGATCAGACCTACAAGAACGTCGACGTCACGATCAACAAGCGGATGTCGCACCGCTGGTCCCTCGTGGCCTCGTATCTGTTCACGTGGCGGAACGAGAGCTATCTCGGCGGAAACCGCGGTGTGCCGCAGAATCCGAACGAGGCGCTGAACAACTTCACTGACGACACGCTGTGGACGTTCAAGCTGTTCGGCACGTACCAGGCCCCGTGGGGCATCAACATCTCGCCGGTGCTGCGGCACCAGGCAGGCGATCCCCTGCCGCGTCGGGTCAGCGTCAGCACGAACGGCGGCACGTTCAACGTGCTGGTCGAGCCGTCCGGCTCGTACCGGGAGACGAACGTGACGATCTTCGACACGCGGGTCGAGAAACTGTTCCGCTTCGGAGGCGCGCGCCGCCTGGGCCTCTTCTTCGACGCGTACAACATCAACAACTCGCACGCGTTCCAGGCGCAGGAGAGCATCACCGGCCTGCGGACGATCACGGTGGACGGCGTGTCGAGCCAGGTGCCGCGCTTCCTCTATCCGACGGTGGTCATCTCGCCGCGGATTTTCAAGTTCGGGGTGCGGTACTCTTTCTGATAGGGTAGGGACGGCCGGCGGGGTCCGGGGAGCGGATGGACCGCTCCCCGCTCCGCCGCGCGGCTTCTCCCATGCTCGATGAAGCCCACCAGCAGGCGCTCGTCGCGCGCCTGAACCGCGTCGAGGGGCAGATCCGCGGCATCCGCCGGATGGTGCAGGAGCCGCGGCTCTGCGTCGACATCCTCCAGCAGCTCGCGGCGGCGGAAGCCGCGCTCAACCGCATCAGCCTGGCCATCGTGAAATATCACGTCGCGTTCTGCGTTCCGGAAGGGCTGACCAAAGGGGAAGTGGAACGGTCGAAGCGCCTGGCGGAGCTGGTGGACATCTTCGATCGCTTCGCCAAGTGACCGCCGGTCCGGACAATCCGGCAGGCCGGAGCGCGTTATCCAGCCGTTTGAACCCTAGCTCGTCCATCTCCCTCCAAACGCAAGCGCAACTCGGTTGACCGAACTCAGGAATTCGGGCACAGTGTTCGCTTTCGCCCCGGCGTCCGTAGTCGGAAACTGGATCAACCCGCGTCGCCGGAGCGGCGATCGCGCTGGCACATTGCGCTAGCAAGGAGGCTCCCCGAACTCCGCGAACCCACCTGAGTCACTTAACGGCGCACTCGTTCTTACCCATGGAGGATGGACAAAGATGAGAATGCGAAACGGCCTTTTGGCGGGGGTGTGTCTGGCCTTGCTTGGCCTGGCAACAACCCCCGTCTCCGCGCAGGTCTTCACGGGACGCATTGAGGTCACCGCGACAGACCAGACCGGCGCGGTACTTCCCGGCGTCAACGTCGAAGTAAACGGACCGGCGCGCCGCAGCGGCGTCACCGACGCCCGCGGCAGCGCCGTATTCATGAGCCTGCCGCCCGGCGCCTACGAGGTCAGGGCCTCGCTCGCCGGGTTCACTGATTACACCAACCCAAACGTACCGGTCAGCGCCGGCGTCTCGGTCCCACTGAGGGCGACGCTCGCGGTCAGCGGTCTCGCGCAGCAGGTCGAGGTCACCGCCGAATCCCCGGTCATCGACCCGAAGAAGCTCACGACGTCTACCAACGTGACAAACGAAGAGCTCCAGCTGGTCCCCTCGTCTCGCGACCCGTGGGTCGTGCTGCAGACGGTCCCCGGCGTCATCGTTGACCGGGTGAACGTCGGCGGCGCGGAGTCGGGGCAGCAGTCGAACTACCAGGCCAAGGGCGCCTCGAGCGGCGACAATACGTGGAGCATGGACGGCGTGCCGATCACCGACATGTCCGCGCTCGGCTCGTCGCCGACCTACTACGACTTCGACATGTTCCAGGAGATGCAGGTCGTGACGGGCGGCGCGGATCTCACCAACGCGACCCCCGGCGTGGCGCTGAACTTCGTGCTCAAGGGCGGCAGCAACACTCCGCACGGCTCCTCGCGCATCTACTACGAGAACGAGGACATGCAGTCGAACAACCTGCCGGACGATCTCAAGGCCACGCTCGGCGGGACCACCGGCAAGGGGAACCGCATCGACGAGTACACCGACTACGGGTTCGAGCTGGGCGGACCGATCTGGCGTGACCGCCTCTGGGCGTGGGGCGCGTACGGCAAGACGGACGTGACGCTCCTGACGCTGGCCAACACGCCGGACCAGACGATCCTCGAGAACATCTCCTTCAAGGCGACCGGGCAGGCCTCCGATGCGATCCGCGGTTCGTACACGTACTTCCGCGGCAACAAGGAGAAGTTCGGGCGCAGCGCGGGACCGACACGTCCGCCGGAGACGACCTGGAATCAGACAGGCCCGAGCCCGGTGCACAAGGGCGAGGGCAACGTCGTGGTGGGCAGCCGCCTGTTCCTGACCGGTCGCTACTCGTATGTCGGCGGCGGGTTCCAGCTGACGCCGCAGGGCGGCCTCAACACTCCGTACTACCAGGATGACGCGGGTGTCTGGCGCGGATCGTACGCGCACTATGAAACCGTCCGGCCGCAGTGGGCGGCGGCGAGCGAGGGCAACTTCTTCGCCGGCCGGCACGAGATCAAGTTCGGGTTCGGCTGGCGCCGGGCGGACGTGGATTCAACCACGATCGTCCCCGGGTCGGACCGGATCGTGACCTACCATGACGGCTATCCGAACATGATCGCGGAAGTCACGGTCTGGAACGACAACCTGTCCACCCAGGGTATCTACCAGCACGCCTACGTCGGCGACACGATGACCTGGGACCGCCTGACGCTGAACGCCGGCGTCCGGTGGGACCGGCAGGCCTCGTCGGTGAACGCGCGCAGCCAGCCGGGCAACCCGTCGCTCCCGGACCTCCTGCCTGAACTGACCGGCCAGCCCGCGAAGGACGCCGTCGTCTGGAATTCCGTGACGCCGCGCGTCGGCATCTCGTACGCGCTGGACGACGCGCGCAAGACCCTGCTGCGCGCCAGCTACGGCCTGTTCGCCTCGCAGCTCAACGCCGGGGCGGGGAACTTCCTGTCAACGGTCGGCTATCGCGGCGTGTACTTCTTCGACGTGGTGGACGCCAACGGCAACCGGGTCGCGGATCCGGCGGAGTTCGCCGGCCTCGAACCGGGCGACTGGTACGGGGTCGACATCGACAACCCGAGCAATGTCGCGTCGCCCATCCACAGCGTCGGGGAGTACGACACGCCACTCACGCACGAGGTGCAGTTCGGGATCGATCGTGAGCTGGCCACGAACTTCGGTGTGAGCGGCACGGTCACCTGGCGCCATTTCGACCGGTTCAACTGGCGGAACAACGGGCTCGTCGGCACGGACTACGAGCAGATTGGCAGCCTGGCGGGCACTCACCCGGCGACCGGCTCGTACGACACACCGATCTACGGTCCGACCACGCTGCCGGCGAACCGGGCCGCGACGATCTACCGGGACCGCCCGGATTACTACCAGCGCTACTGGGGGTTCGAGCTGGCCGCGACCAAGCGGCTGTCGAACCGCTGGATGGCGCGCCTGGGCTTCTCGACGAACGACCACCGCGAGTACTTCACGACCCGGGCAGGGATGGGCGATCCCACTCCGACGCCCAACGCCAACCTGAACCTGGGGACGGGGCCGAGCATTGATGGCGGGCTCGTGATGCGTCAGAGCACCGGCAGCGGCAAGAGCGGCATCTACCAGCTCCTGCCGAAGTACCAGATCATCGCCACGGGGCTGTACCAGGCGCCGTGGGGCATCAACCTGGCGACGAACATGGTCGTGCGCCAGGGCTACTCGATGCCGTACTTCCGCAACCAGGTCGCGACCGCCGATCCCATCGCGCCGTCCAAGACCGTCCTCCTCGTTGACGACGTGGCGGACCACCGGCTGCCGACGGTGACTTCGCTCGACGCGCGCGTCGGCAAGGAGTTCGCCTTCAACCGCCTGCGGTTCAACGTGGACCTGGACGTGTTCAACGTGCTGAACGCCAGCACGGTGCTCGGCCGCCAGTACAACCTTCGCGTCACCACCGCGAACGACGTGCTGGAGATCATGAACCCGCGCGTGCTGCGCGTGGGCGTGCGGTTCAACTTCTAGAGGGAACGACGCTGGAAGCTGACGGCTCAGGCCTGTCAGCTTTCAGCGCTGTCAGCTCTCAGCTTTCAGCTCTCAGCCATCGACGCCCCGGAGTCCAATCGATCGGGCTCCGGGGCTTCTTTGTGGCCAGTCGTGGCTCACGCATTCCGCCGGACGACGCGGTCCCAGATGCGGCACGGGTGAAGCGCCGCCAGCCGCCCGAGGCACTGCCGGCGCACGCGAACGTGTGGAGCACCGCGAGCACGCCGCGCAGCCGGACCGCGCCGCGCAGGCGCAGGGGTCCGGCGTGGGGTCTCGGCCGCCTTCGCCGAGGCTTCGGCGGCGGGCCGTAGCTTCCGCGGAGGCCCGGGACCCACGCCTGCTGTAGACAAGCCGCCGGAGCAAAGCGGTCCCGCCGCGTGCGGAACCCGTTCGCGTGTGCCGGCAGTGCCTCGGGCGCCCCTGCACCTTCACCGCGCCGTCACGCGCGCGAGCGCCTCGCGCGCCTGGCGCATGGAGGGATCGATCGCCAGCGCGCGCCGGTACTGCGCGGCGGCGGCCGCGCGATCCCCCCGCGCCTCGGCGACGGTGCCCAGCGCGAAGTGGGTCCGCGCGGGCTGATAGCGCAGCTTCAGCAGCACCGTGAGGTGCGGCTCGGCCTCATCGAAGCGGCGGAGGTTCAGCGCGGCGCTGGCGAGCTGCGCCCGGGCGGGCGTATCGGAGGGATTGATGGCGACGGCGCGCTGGAACGCGGCGAGCGCCTCCTCTGGGCGCCCGGCCGCCGCGAGTGTGCGCCCCAGCGCGAACGCGATCTCGCCTGAGCCGGGCTCGACCCGCGCCGCCGCGTTCAGGCGCTCCAGCGCGTTGTCGAATTGCCCCTTCACCCGAAAGAGGTCTGCCGCGAGCAGATGCGGCGCGGCGCTCGCCGGGTTCAGCAGGGCCGCCGCGTCGTACTCGCCGAGCGCCTTGTCGTGCGCTCCCTTCTGGCGCCAGACGTCGCCCAGGATCACGTGCACGTCGTACGCGCGCTCGTTGATCGCCACCGCGCGCTGCAGTTTGGCGATCGCCGCGTCGAGGCGCCGCGCGCGCATGTCCGCGAGCGCTCCTCCGAGCAGGTTCCGGAAAAGCTCCAGGTCCTGCACCTTGTCCTTCGGATCGGGCCCACGCGTGCCGCCGCGTGACGGCGACGCGATCCCGACGTACCCGAGGCTGCGGAGCCGCGCCAGCGTTTCCGGGTCCGGCTGCGGCGGCGGCGTCGTCGCCGCCGCGCCGAAACTGCGCCAGGCCGTTTCCAGCTCGCCGCCCATCCGCGCGGCGACGGTGCTCCGTTCGGCGACCACGTTGCGGCTCTCGGCGCGATCGGTGCGCAGGTCGTAGAGCTCGGGGCGCGGCGCGTCGATGTACTTCCATTCGCCAACGCGAAGTGCCCGCAGCATGCTCCAGCCGAAGTGCAGCTCCGGGTAATGCGAGTCCGCGTACGACGCCGGCGGGTCTCGGCGCGACTGCCCGCGCATCACCGCGGCCACGCTCTCGCCGTCGTATCTGGTCGTCGGCGGGACGCCGGCAAGATCGAGCACCGTTGGCGTGAGATCGATCGACCTCACCTGCTCGCTGACCACAGCGCCGGCGCGTTCCGCGTTTGGAAGCCTGACGATCCAGGGGATCCGCAGCACCCCCTCGTACAGGAACACGCCGTGGTCCTCTTCGCCGTGCTCCCCGAGCGCCTCGCCGTGGTCGCCCACCGCGATCACGATCGTCCGCTCGAGCGCGCCCTTCTCGGAGAGCACGGCCAGCAGCCTGCCGACCTGGGCATCGACGTACGCGATCTCGCCGTCGTACGGCCGGCGAGCGAACTTCGTCCGGTAGGGCGGGGGCGCTTCGTACGGCAGGTGCGCGTCGTACAGGTGGACCCACGCGAAGAACGGCGCCTGCGCGGGCAACGCGCGCAGCCAGGCGAGAGCGGGGGAGACGACCTCGCCGGCGATCCGCTGCACCTGCTCCTTGTTTTCGGGGCGGTAGGACGTGAACGTCCCATCGAAGTGATCGAAGCCCTGCGCGAACCCGTACTGGCAGTCGAGGATGAAGGCGCCGATGAACGCCGCGGTGCGGTAGCCGGCCGGCTGGAGCGACTCGGCGAGCGTCAGTGCCGCGTCGGGCAGCGCCGTGCTCGCGTTGTCCTTTACCCCGAGGCGCGTCGGATACTGGCCGGTCAGGAGCGCCGCGTGCGCCGGGCCGGTGAGCGGCGACTGCGTGGTGGCGTCGGCGAACAGCACCCCTTCGCGCGCGAGGCGATCCAGGTTGGGCGTCGCCGCGAGCTTGTAGCCGTACGAGCCGATGCGATCCGCTCGCAGCGTGTCGAGCGTGACGAGCAGCACGTTTGGCCGGGTCGGCGCCGGCCGCTGCGCGCGAGGAAAAGCGAGAAAGCCGAGGAGCAGCAGCGAGAGGGCGCCGGCCGCGCACCTGCCGCGGATCGCAGCCCTCACTTCGTCCACTCCAGGCGCGTCATGGCTTCGGCTGCGCCGGCGGCGTAGGGACCGCCCAGTTCGACACACCGGCGGTAGTTGTCGAGGGCCGCGCGCCGGTCGGTTTCCGGCGCCGTCCATCGCCGCTGGCTGCTCACGTAGCGCTGCCCGCGCAAATAGCGCAGCTCGTACGCGCGCCCGAGGTTGAAATAGCCCAGCGGGTCCTGCGGGGATGCCTCGATCGCCCGGGAGAACGCCGCCACCGCCTCGTCGAGCGCGCCGCGCTTGACGTGGATCACGCCGATCGCGTTGCGCACGTCCGGATCTCGCGGCCAGCGCTTCTCGGCGTCGCGAAGGACGGCGAGCGCGTTCGTCGTGTTCGAGATCTGCACGTAGGCGTCCGCGAGATCCATGTAGACGTCCGGGAAGTCGGGCGCGGCCGCGCGCACACGCTCCCACGAAGCCGCCGCGTCAGCCGGACGCCCGAGGGCGATGTGCGACAGGCCAAGCGTGTAGAGCACCCACGGGCGCGCGTCGGGCTTCTCCGCGGCCGCCGCGAGCAGCGGCAGCGCCGCCTCCACGTCGCCACGCTGGTACGCGCTCCAGCCCTTCGCGGCCAGCTCCCCGGAGGAATCCATGTCGCCGCCGGCGATTGACTCCACGCGCCGCACTCGGTCGGGTCGGAAACGGACGGGGAGGGTGGTACCAGGTTCGACAGGTTCGACAGGTTCGACGGGTTCGACAGGTTCGATAGGTTCCGGGTTCGGGTTCGCACGGTCCGGGTTCGGGTTCGCTAGGTCCGGGTTCGGGTTCGCGCTCGACGGATTCGGCGTCGTGGCGTCGAGCGGTTTCGGATCGACGCGAGAGGCCGGCTGGGGCGGCGACGTGATGGGGCGGGGCAGCAGCATGCGGGACGGCTCCAGCGCCAGGTAGCCGCGGCGCGCGCGGACCCGGACTTCGGGGCGTTTCACGCGCACCTCGATCTTCCGGAACGTGCCGTCGAAGGCCGCGTTCGCCGGCTCGTAGCCGAGCACGTAGTAGCGGTTCGCGTCGGCGGCAATCGTCTCGAGTGCGCGGCCGACGTTGTTCTCGTTGCGGATCATCAGGCCGCCGGTGTCCACGGCGAGGCTGTTCGGACCATCCGCCTCGGCGTCGATGGAGCGCAGCCCGGCCGCCTCGTCAGTCGCGGTGTTCTGGTCGATGATGCCCGCGCCGCGACCACGGTTCAGCCCGCGCACGTCGATCGCGTAGACGCGCGCCCCTGCGCGCGCGGTCTGCCCGACGACGGCCTGCAGCGTCGTTTCGGCTTTCTGGGCGACGAAACCGTCGCTCAGGAACACGATCGTCTTCGGCCCCGGCACCTTCGCGAGGCCGGACGCGAGCGCGTTGAGCGCGCGCAAGGTCTCGAGCGTGGATCGCTCCATCGCGTCGAACAGGCGGCGCGCCTTCTGCCTGACCTCCAGGTCCACCGGCGCGCGTCCGCACGCGGTGGGATCCTCCGTGCACGCCCGCGTCACAGTCCGGTCGATCGCGTCCTTCTCCTCGTTGGCCACGCGAAACACTTCGTCCGCGTCGAGGAACCGCGGCCACTCACGCGTCATCTCGAGCTGACGTGTGCGCCGGTCCGCCGTCGGCTTGACGCTCTTCACCGCGGCGGCCAGCTCCTCGCCCAGGCTGGTGAGCCGGTTGTTCACCATTCGTGATCCGGCCACGACCCCCGCAAGGTCTCCTTCCTGCAAGCGCTCGCGCACGAACGCCCCGACCGCTTCCTGCGCGCGCGCGAACCCGCCGCCGGGCGTGAGGTGGTTGGAATCGAAGACGAAGATCCACGTCTGCGCGACGCGCGAAGCGGGGACAGTCACACTTTCCTCTGGAACCACTCCGGAAAGTGTGACTGTCCCCCTTTCCGCCACGAGGTGCACCGTCTGGAGGCGCTGGGGCACGCCGTTCTCGAGGATCTCGAACTCCTCCCGCGTGAGGTCCGCGACGAAGCGTCCGTCCTTGTCGAACACGCGGACGTCCACCTCGACGGCCTGCACGCCGGAGCGAAAGACGGGTTGATTCTGGGCGGCGAGGGAGGCAGCCGTCAGCAGCGCGAGGGCGGCTGTTGCGACGGTGCGGCAGCGGACGTGGTGGCAGCCGACGACGTGTGGAGCGGGCGTGAGCGCCGCGAAGCCGGACCGCGCCGCGCAGGCGCCAGAGTCCGGCGTGGCGTACTCGGGGGCCCCACGCCTGTTGTAGACAAGCCGCCGGAGCAAGCGGTCCCGCCCGCGGAACCCGTCGGCGGATGCCGCCACGTCTGCTGCCGCGAGCATTGCCGAAGCTCTCCGGCATCTGGCGGCGTCTGCCCGCCTCACCGCGACGCTCCTATTACGCAACCGACACATGCGTCACCCGCAGCTGGAACGTCCGGCGGCCGTCCTTCTGCAGCCAGACGATGCGATCGCCGTCGGGAGACCAGGCGGGCAGGATGGCGTCCTTCGACCCGGCCACTTCCTGCTTCCGCCCCTCGTCATCCATGACGATCACGCGGCCGGTGTCCTGGGCGGCGAACGCGATCACGCGCGCGCCCATCGGTCCCCAGCCGTACGTGAGACCGGGGACGAGCACCGTGTTGACGAACTTCCCGATCGTCTCGCCTCGAAGGAGCAGCGTGATCTCCGGGACCGACTGCCGCGCGAGGATGCTGACCTGGTCGTTCTCGGTGATGCCCGGGCTCGCGCCGCCGCGCGCAAGGTCGCCTCCCTGCGGCAGCGACGTCGTGCGCTCCTGCCGGCGCTCCGTCTTCAGGTCGATCTTCATCGGCGGGTCGTCGGGCGACGTCTTGCCGCTCTTCGCGCCCCAGTACGCGGACGCCCACGCCGGCTCGGACTCCACTTCGCGCGTCGAGCCGTTCGTCGCATCGAGTACGTAATGCCGCAGCGTCGGGTTCGGGGTCCCGAAGCCTCCTTGAAGCGTTTGCAGGTACAACGTTGTCCCGTCCCCCGACCACGACAGGCGCGAGGGCTCGCCGTGCAGCTCCTCCATGTCGAGCGTCGCGAGTGTGACCGGCGGCGAGAACCGGAGCTGATCGACCCGCGGCGCCTGTTGGCCGTGCGCCAGCGCCGGCCAAGACCCGCCGGAGCGCGAGAGCGCGAACAGGATTACCGCCAGCCGCGCGATGCGGCGTGCGCGATCAGGATCCCGTGGACACATTGGCGACTTGCAGGGAGAACTTCCTGCGCCCCTCCTTCTGCAGCCAGGCGAGCCGGGCGCCATCCTGAGACCACGCCGGCAGGATGGCGTCCCTGGATTCCGCAACTTCCTTCTTGCGCCCCTGGTTGTCCATCAGCATCACGCGGCCCGTCTTCGGCGCCGCGAACGCGATGAGCTTCGTGCCTTTCGGCCCCCAACCGAACGTGAGGCCCGGGACCAGCACCGAGTTCACGAACTCACCGATCCTCTCTCCCTTCAGCACCATCACGTTCACGGTCGTGCCTTGCGCACCGTACGCGGCCGCCATCGCATCCCCCGACGAGGTCCCGGACGTCGGATCGCCCGACGTCCCGCCGCGCGCCATCTCGCCCCCCATCGGCGCGGACGTGGTGCGCTCGGTGCGCTGCTCGCTCTTCGCCTCGATCTTGAACGTGCGGTCGTCGGGCGACGTCTGCGCGCTCTTGTCAACCCAGTACGCGGAGGCCCATTCCGGCTGCGCGTCCACGTTCTGCGGCGCGCTGCTGTCCGCGCCGAGCAGGTAATGGCGGGCCTTCATGTTCGGGCGCCCGGCGTTCTCGACGGTCTGAAGGTAGAACTGCTTGCCGTCAGCGGACCAGGCGAGCTGACGCGGCTCCCCTTTGAGCTTGCCCATGTCGAGTTCGGTGACGCGGGATGCAGGCGAGACGGTCAGGCGCTCGATGTCGGGCGGTGCCTGTGCGAGGGTGACGCTCGCTGCGACGGCGAGCAACGTGACGATGAAGGGCGCGGGTGCGGTGGCGTTCATCGTGTTCTCCAGTCCGCTATGGTTGTATTCGTTCGATCTGCTGCAGGCGCGCCTGCAGTTCGGGAGACGAGGGCAGCTTCGCGAGCCCGGCTTTGAGCGCCTGCACGGCGAGGGCGGGCTGCGACAGCCGTAGATAGCCCTCCGCCAGCGCCAGGTGTGCCGACACCAGGGAGGGATCGAGGTGCGCTGCGCTGCGCCAGGCGCTGAGCGCGGCGCGCGGGTCGCCGGCGCCGTCGTGGGCCCAGCCCAGGAAGAACGCGGTCAACGCGCTCTGCGGGTCGGCCGCGAACGCCTCCTCGAGTGCCGCCGCCGCTCCTCGGAAGTCCTCGCGCACGAAGAGCGCGAACCCGCGAAGCGCGTGCGCCACCACGCCAGCCTCGTCCCTGAGGCGCCGCAAGAGCGCCTCCGCCTCTTCCCAGCGTCCCTCGGTGGCGCGCCGGGCCGCGAGGTAGGCGGGGGTGCCGTCCGCGCCTTTCAGCAGCGTGCCGAGGTACTGCTGCGCGAGATCTCCGCGCACGACCTCGATCGGCGAGAGTGTTGCCAGCGCCGGTTCCGCGGCGTCGGGCGCTGTCGCGGCGGCGCGTCCCTCGAGCACTTCCACCTGCCGCGTCCGTTCGCCCACGATCTCGCCACGTGCCGTGACCACCGCGCGCGCGAGGTAATCCCCGGGCGGCACACCGGCGAGCGGCAGGCGGAAGATCGCCCGCCTGCTCGCACCCGTGCCGTCCGCGGATAGGTCCTGCAGGTCGGCCGCGAGGCTGCCCACCGACGTTCCGTCGTGCAGCCGCCGGAGTTCGACGGCGACACGGAGGTCCTGCAGCTGGACCGCCGTGCGTCCGTAGGCCTCGATGACACCCGTGAGGCCGTCGCCCGTGTACGCGCGCGGGCGAACCGGCAGCGCCGCGAGCGCCGACCCGAGCACGAGATCGCTGACGGTGACGTCGGGCCCGTCGAGCGGCCGCACCTCGACGCGGCGGTCGGCGCTCCCCACGAGTCCGCCCGGCTCGCGCACCACGGTGCGCATCAGGTACGAGCCCGCGGGCACGTTGAACTGCACCCTCCACGTGCCGGTCCCGAGCGCCGCGCCGCGCGCGGGCTCCGGCGGGAGTGGAATCGTGTCGGTCCCGCTCGCCACCACGCGGCCGTCGCGCACGTCGCGCGCGACGAAGACCACGTCGGCGGCGTCGCCGGGCCGCGAGCGCACGGGCAACTGCGCCGCGAGCGAGAGCACGACCCGGTGATGGCCAGGTTCGGAGGCCTTCGTGACGTAGGTCGTGTAATCGATCTTCAGCGCCTGCTGCACGAACGGTGCGCCGAGCACCCGGTCGATCGCGCGGCGCCGATCCGCGACCGTCGTCTCGGGCGCGACCGCGTAGCCCGTGCGCGCGCTCACGCGTGCTCCCGGGCGCTTCACCCGGATCGTGACGCGGCGGTACTTCCCGCGGTTGACCCGCGCCTCTTGAGACGGCGTGAAGCCGACGAGGTAGTACTCCTGCGCCTGGTCGGCGATCGCGTCGAGCGCCTGCTCGCTGCGCGCCGCGGCGTCCACCACCATCATCCCGTCCGTTTCCACCGCGAGCGTCGCCAGCGGCGCGATGCGCGCCTGGATCTCGGCCCCCAGTGTGGTCTCGGACGCGCCGAGCTGGGTGACCGCCACGCCGCGCGAATTCACGTCGAACGTGTGGAACACACAGTAGCTCTGGGCCGCCGCGGCCGCGACCTCTTCGAGCTCGCGCGACAGGTTGTCCTGGAAGAATCCTTCCGAAAAGAGCACGACCGTCTTGCGCCCCTCGATGTCGCGGAAACCCGCGATCACGTCTGACAGCCGCTGCAGGAACTGACGCGACTCGCTGTCGCTCTGCATCACGAGAGCGCGCGCGTTCTCGTGGATCAGCCGGCGGGTGACGGAAGGGTCCTCCGCTGCGGCGGTCCGGTTGGTCCCCAGCAGGTCCGCGCCGCCCGTGGTGGCGTCGCTGGCCATGCGCGTCATCAGCGCCTGGATCAGCCTGTCGTCCCCCTGAACCACGCGGTGCGCTTCGTAGACGGTCATCGTCCCGAGCGCGCTCGCGATGACGCGCTCCCGATTGCCGCGGATGGCGGACAGTTCCTGAATGGCCAGCGCCTTGTCGGCGGTGAACCCGATCTGCGGGCCGGGGCCGGGAATCGCGAAGAGGGCGACGCGGTCCGTCGGCCGCACGCGCCGGCGGATGAACTGCTCGGCAGCCTGCCGCGCGCGCTGCTCGTTGCCCGGCGTGATGTGCTGCTGGTCGAAGACGATGATGTACAGGTGCCCGCGCGGGAACGCCTCGTTCGACGAGACCTCGGCGCTCACCGCCCGGATGGCGGCCTCGACGTACGACTCCGCCGGCTCAACCACGCGTTGGAACAGCATCACCGGGAGCGGCGTGCCGTTTTCGTCGATCTGGATGTCGTCGGCGGTGAGGTCGGCGATCGGCCGTCCAGCGTCGTCGACGATGCGGACGTCGAACCGGACGAGATCGACGCCGGACTTGAACACTGGCTGTTCCGGGGCGGACTGGGCCGCGCTCGACGCCTGGGCGGCGACGGCGACGGAGACAGCGAGGCTCGCGGCGAGCAACCGGCGGATTGCCACTGTTCGTCCCCCTCAGGACTCGACTGGCGATCTTCGATTCTACCCCGGGAGGCGCGCCGCCTCGGCCCTTGCTGCGGCAGCCCTGGCAGGCTCGCCAAACATCGTCCAAAGCTGCGCGGCGAGGCCGTACCCTTCGCGTGTCGGCGAGTAGCGGATGAGATCCGCGATGGCGCGATCTGATTCGGTGACGCGGCCGGTGGCGCGGTAGAGCATGGCGAGCCCTGCCCGCGCGCGCGCGTGGTTCGGGAAGACGCCCAGCTCCTCCAGGAAGAGGCGCTCGGCCTCCGCGTAGCGCTCCAGCCGCGCGAGCGCGTCGGCGGCCAGGTAGTTGAGGTCCCGGACCTGGTCAATCCGTCCCGCCAGCGCGTTGCGCGCCTCGAGCAGGTGCGGAATCGCGGCGGCATAGCGCTTCTCGCGGTAGGCGATCGCCCCCTCCACGAAACTCGGGAGGGGGAGCGCGGGATCGGCGGCGCGGGCGAGCTGCGCCTCGCGCCGGGCGGTCGTCCAATCGCCTCGTTCCAGCGCGATCCTCGCGAGCAGCTCTCGCGCCGCCGCGGGCGCGGTCTCCACCGCCAGCTCCGCGTGCGCACGCGCGCTTTCGATCCGCCCGAGTTGCAGCAGGCCGCCCGCGGCGCCGATGAGGCCCGCGGCGTTCCGTGGATCGCGCTTGACGACTTCCGTGTATGCCGCCACGGACGCCACGGTCATCCCCATCCGGGCGTGAAGGTCGGCGAGCTGCAGCCAGACGTCGGTCATCTCCGGCTGCTCTCGGAGCAGTTCGCGGTACAGCGCGGTGGCCTCGACGAGCCTCCGTTCGCCGGCGAGCGCGGTCGCACGCTTGTACTTCTTCAGGACGTCGAGTTTCCCCTTCGGATCGGGAAGCTGGTCCCCCGGGAGCGTCAGGGCCGCGGCCGTCTGCGTGCCGACGTAACCGAGCGCGGCGAGCTTCTGCCGGTCCTCTTTCGAGACCGCCGCCGGTGCGCTCACGGCCGCGCCGGCGATGATGCCGTCGAGGGCCCGGCGCATGGCCGCGCGCACCTGCGGGCGCGCGGCGGCAACGGACGACAGCTCGCCCGGGTCCTGGGAGAGGTCGTACAGCTCGTCTGTCGGTGCACGGATGAAGCGGTAACGACCGTCCGTAAGCGCGTAGAGCTCGCTCCAGCCGAAGTGATAGCGGGGCGAGAGCGACTCCGAGTAGATGTCCGGGTCGGCCAGCGCGCCGGTCTCCTGGAGCAAGGGGCGGAGCGAGCGGCCGCGCCCCGCGTTCGACGTGCGAATGCCCGCGAGATCGAGCAGCGTGGGCGGCAGATCGATGTGCTGCACCGGCGCGGTGACGCGGCGGCCGCCGCCCTGCGCGCCGGGAAGCTTGATCACGAGCGGCACACGGATCGTCTCCCGATAGAGAAAGATGCCGTGCTCGTCCTCGCCGTGATCGCCGAGCCCCTCGCCGTGATCCGACAGCAGCACGATCGTGGCGCGGTCGTAGAGGTCCTTCGCGCGCAGGTGATCGAGCAGGCGGCCGACGATCTCGTCGGAGTACTCGACTTCGCCGTCGTACGGTCCGGCCGCGGCAAACCGTTGCGGCGGCGCGTACGGCGTGTGCGGCTCGTAGGTGTGCACGAAGAGGAAGAACCTGGGCGAGGTCTGCCGGTCGATCCATTGCAGCGCGGCGCGCACGGTGTCCCCTCCGTCGCGCTGCACCTGGCCGAGTGGCCGATCCGGTGAAGCTGCCGGCAGTTGGTCGTCGTAGACGTCGTATCCCTGGTTGATGCCGGTCTGTCGCCGCAGGACGTACGCGGACACGAACGCCGCCGTGGCAAAGCCGCGCTCGCGGAACTCCTGCTGCACGAAGCGCTCTCCCGGCTTCGCGGCAAACCCGACATTGTCGCGCACGCCGTGCTCGAACGGCAGGCGGCCGGACAACAGGGACGTGTGCGCCGGCAGCGTCTGCGGCGAGTGCGAGTACGCCTGCTCGAAGAGCACGCCGTCCGCCACGAACCGATCGATGTGCGGCGTGCGGATCCGTGTGTAGCCGTACGCCGGCAGACGGTCCGCGCGAAGCGTGTCGATCGAGATCAGCACGATCGGCCCTTCGCCGCGAACGCGTTCCACGACCGTGGACCGGCAGCCGTGCAGTATGAAAGTTGTGGCGGCGAGCACCAGGACGGCTCGCATTCGGCCTTCGGCCTTCGGCATTCGACATTCAGCGAGGGGCATCAATTCCCTCCCCTCGCTGGAGCATCTGCCGCACCCTCTGGATGTCGCGCGCGTAGAACGCGGGCGGCGCCGTCCGCGCGAACCGTTCGAGGTAGGGACGCGCCTCGTCGAGCCGGCCCGCGTTCGCAAGCTCCACGGCGAGGTTGTACAGCGCGTCGAAGTTGGTGTGATCGAGATCTACCGCGCGCCGCCAGTGCTCGATCGCTTCATCGCGCCTGCCCGACTTGATGGCGATGACGCCCAGGCCGGCGCGCGCGCGCGAGGAGCGCGGGTCGCTCTGGAGCGCGCGGCCGAACGCGTCGCGGGCCGCCTCGAGATCACCGCGCTGCAGGTGCACGGTGCCGATGTTCTCGAGCGCGAACACGTCGCGCTCGTCGATCGCGAGGATCTTCTGGAACGTCCGAAGCGCGTCGTCCGGGCGCCCGGCCCGCGCGTGGGCGATCCCGAGCGCGTTGAGGCCGTCCCGGTTCTCCGGGTCCGCGGTCGTGGCGCGCTCCAGCAGCGCCAGCGCCTCGGGCACGCTGCCGGTTTCCGCGAGATAGATCCCGAGCCGCGTTTCGATCTCGACGTCGCGGCCGGTCTTCCGCAGCGCGTCGCGAAGCGTCTCGATGGCCTCCCGCGGGCGCCCGTTCTCCCACTGGATGTAGGCGAGCCTCCGGTACGCGAGCCCCATGTCGGGACGCCGCGCGATCACCTGGCGGTACGCGCCAACGGCCTCCGCGCTCCGCCCCGCCCTGTGGAGCTCGATCCCGTCGATCATCAGGCGATCGACGTCGATCAGGCTCTTGGGGTCGTCTGCTTCCGTGTAGCGCGCCTTGCGCGGCGCCGACCCGGACACGTACCCGAGCGACTGCAGGCGTTCGCGGACCTCGGCGTTTTCCTCCGCTTGCGTGCCGGGCAGCGCGGCGCGAAGCGCCCCGAGGCGTGACGACAGCGCGCGCACACGCTCGGCCGACGTGGCCACGAGGTTGCGCTGTTCGCTCGGATCGGCGGTGAGGTCGAACAGTTCTTCGATCGGCAGGTCGATGTACTTCTCGCGCTCGACGATCACGCCTCGAAGCGGCGCCCAGCCGCGCTTGAGCATGGGCGTCATCGCCTCGAAGTACGTGGCTCGCGGGTCGCGCCCGCCGCCCGTGGCGGTCAACAACGTCCGCCCGGGCGAGCCCGCCGGCATGTCGAGCCCGACGAGATCGGCAACCGTGGGGAAGATGTCCACGTGCTGCACGGGCGCATCGCTCGTGGCCCCACCCCGCGTCGCGTCGACGCCGGCGCCTACCTGCGCGACGATCAGCGGGACGCGCAGCGTTGACTCGTACGCGAAGACGCCGTGCGTGGGCTCTCCGTGGTCGCCGAGTCCTTCGCCGTGATCGGAGGTCACCACGATCGTCGTCGGACGCGACGCGCGGCGGGCGAGGTCAATCAGGGCGCCGAGGGCCCGATCGACATACGCGACCTCTCCGGCGTAGCGGTCCCCGGCGTACTCGCGATCGAACGGGGCCGGCGGCGCGTACGGCGAGTGGGGATCGAAGACGTGAACCCAGGCGAGCCAGGGCTTTCGCTGCTGCTCGATCCACGCCTGCGCGGCGGCGACCACTTCGCCCGCCGGCCGCTCCGAGAACGCGAAGTCCGCCGCCGCGACCTCCTGTCCGCCGACATCGTCGTAGATCTCGAAGCCCTGGGCGAGGCCGAAGCGGCGATCCAGCGGAAACGCGCCGACGAACGCGCCGGTGGCGAGGCCCCTGGCGCGCGCCGCTTCCGCGAGCGTGGCCGCGGATTCGGCGAGGCGGAAGCCGGCGTTGTCGCGCACGCCGTGCTCGAAGGGATACCGTCCGGTCAGAATGCTCGCGTGTGACGGCAGGGTCACCACGGCGTGCGCGTGGGCGAACGTGAAGCGCACACCTTCGGCCGCCAGGCGATCGAGGTTGGGCGTGCGCGTGCGACCGCCGTAGCTGCCGAGCGCGTCACCGCGCAGCGTATCGATCGTGATCAGCAGCACGTTCTGGTCCGCCGTCCTGACGAACGCGGGGAACGGCCGCGGGCGTCCCCGCGCGTACCAGTACCAGATCAGGCCGAGCGCGACGAGGAGCAGGGCCCCCCCGATCACGAGCGCCCGGCGAGGGTGTCGCGGCGCGCGCCCCGGCTGCCGGGCGGCCTTCGGCGATCGGGTAGACTTCATGAATAAATGGGGTCTGACCCCATTTTTACGTTTTTCGAAAAAATGGGGTCAGACCCCATTTTTACCATGCGCGCACTCCTCACCGCCTTCGTGCTCGCGTCATTCCTCGTCGCCTGTGGCGGCGGGGGCGGCAGCGGCAATGGCAACGGCGGAACGTCGCCCTCTCCTTCGCCCGGGCAGCCCGGTCAGAATCCGTGCGCGACTGCGGCCCTGGAAGCGGAGTTCGGCGACGAACCGCTCGGGGCCCGCGCGGATGACGACGGCCTGGCCCGCGACAAGACGCGCCTGGACGGCTCGCACCGCTGGCGGGTGCTCGACGACCTCTACGCCCACCGCGCGGCGCGGCTGCGCGGCGCCGTGGCGGCGCCTCCTCCAAACAACGCGGACGTCGGTGAGATCGCCGTCGTGCAGGACCAGGGGGACCTCATCCTGCGCGCCAATGCGTTCGACCTGAAAAGCGTCGGCCTCACGTTCGTGTCGAACGGCAGCGGCGGCTACGACGTGCGCAAGAGCGAAGGGGCATTTCGATCGCCGCTGGGCACCAGGCTGACCCTCTCCGACGATGACAGCCGCCCGGCGACGGTGCCGTTCGCGTTTCCCTTCTTTGGGCGGACCCTCACGGCGGCGTTCGTGAACTCCGACGGCAACGTGACCTTCAACGAAGAGGACAAGGCCAGCACGGACCGGAGCGTCTCGCGCCTGCTGACGGGGCCACCGCGCGTGGCGCCGTTCTTCGCGGACCTCGACCCGAGCGTTGGCGGGTCCGTCTGGCTGAACGCCACTTCGACCGCGTTCACGGTGACGTGGTGCGGCGTTCGCGGATTCGAGTCTCCGCGGATCGCGACGGTGCAGACCACGCTGCTGCCGGACGGCACGGTCGAAGTGAAGATCGCGGACGAGACGAGCCTGGGCGAGGCGATCGTGGCGGTATCCCCGGGGACGACCGGAGAGTTCAAACCCATCGATCTCAGTGCGCAGGGGCCCACGAGCGGCGGCGGCGGCGCGCTTGGCGAGCGGTTCGCCGAGAGCGGGCAGCTCGATACGGTCGCCCTCGGCCGGAAGTTCTTCCAGACCCACGCGGACATTTACGATCAGCTCGTCATCTTTACCGACACGCGGTTCCTGACCACATCGTTCGCGTACGAGTCCACCGTCAAGAACGAGATCCGCGGCATCGGCATCGACGTGTACGACATTGCCGACGAGTTCGGCAGCGGCGGCACGTTGCGGTCCGTCGTTGTCATGGATGCGCTCACCAAGTATCCGGACGATCCCGCCCAGAAGTTCCAGCGCGAGAACAGCACGCTCAGCCTGCTCGGCCAGGAGACGGGACATCGATGGCTCGCGTTTCTCGAGTTCCGCGATGCGAACGGGCAGCGCTCGACCTCGCTGCTCGGCCGGGACCAGGCGCACTGGAGCTTCTTCATGGACTCGGACGCGTCCGTGATGGAGGGGAACGACATCGAGGAGCTGGGCGGCGGCGCGTTCCGCACGCGCGAGGCGGTGGCGCGGTTCAGCCTTCTCGATCAATACGCGATGGGCCTCGTGCGCGAGTCCGAGGTGCCGCCGTTCTTCTACGTCGAGGGAGCGACCAACACCACGCGGGTCGCGGAAAGCCCGCCGGCGGTGGGCATCCAGTTCAACGGCACCAGGCGCACCGTGCTGATGCAGGACGTGGTCGCGGCGATGGGCCGGCGCGTGCCGTCCGCCGAGGCGTCACCGCGCTTGCACCGGCAGGCGTTCGTCTACGTGGTGACGACCGGCGCCGCGGACGCGTCGCAGATCGCGAAGCTCGATCGCTTCCGGCGGGCGTGGGAGCCGTTCTTTGCGGCAGCAACCGACGGGCGTATGAGGTTGGAGACGAGCCTGGAGTGATTCGAGCATTCCACTCGAGAAACCGCCGGTTTGTGGCTTCTTGATGCCGCGATTGGCTGGAACCGTACCCCGTGCGGCCGACGCCAGGACCGATGGCCAGCCGTGTTTTGGGCCGGCAGACTGTCAAAGCGACCGTCCTCCGCGGTCTCCGCGCTCTCCGCGTTTCCAAGGGATCTCCGCGTCCTCTGGAGACCTCCGCGCGCTGTGTTCGCTATTTCTCCTGCGCCCTCCTCAGTCCCTCCCGCGCCTTCGCGTTCGTGGGATCTCCCGCGAGCGCCTTCTCGTACGCCGCGATCGCGGACGCGCGGTCTCGCTTCTGCTCGTACAAATACCCGAGCTGCAGGTGCACGCTCGTGAGAGACGGCGTCGCCTCCGCGATCCGGCGGTACGCGGCGATCGCGGCGTCCGTCCGTCCGGCTGACACCAGCGCGGCGGCGGCGTCCAGGTCGCGCTGGAGTTTCTCCGCGTCCACGTTCGCGAGAAGCGGCGGGGGCGCGGGCGCCGGCCGCCGCAGCAGCCTGAGATCGAGGGGTCGGTTCGGGCCGAGCGACTGAACTGGAAGGCTCAGCGTGATCGTCTCGAAACCCTCCGCGCTGATCGAGATGCGGTAGATGGCGCGCCTCAGCCCGAAGACGTTGAACCGCCCCCTGGCGTCGGTTGCCGACGTGAACGATCGCGGCGAGAAGTTCTCGTTCTCGGCGGTGACGGTGGCTCCCTTGATGGGATTGCCGCGCTCGTCGCGAATGACGCCCGTCACGCGCCCGGTGCCGATCTGGGCCGCCGTCATGTGTGGCAGCCATAAAACCGCTGTGATTACGAGTATCGCGCGGCCCGGAAATGCCCTCATCTCGACCGCAAGTATAATCGCGGCCAATCATGCAGGCATACCGCTCTTTCGTCATCTCGGCAGCGTTCCTCCTCATCGTCATCGCGCCGGGCGTCATCGCGCAGTCGGAGCAACGTCCGACCACCACGCGGCCGGACGCGTCCGGCTTCGACCCTGCGCGGCTGCAGCTGGTGGACGCGCACATTACCGCGGCCATCGCCGACGGCAAGACCCCGGGGGCCGTCGTCCTGGTCGGGCGCCACGATCGCACGGTCTACCAGAAGGCCTACGGCAACCGCGCGGTGAGCCCGGCCGTCGAGCCGATGACGGTCGATACCGTGTTCGACCTCGCCTCCCTCACGAAGGTCGTGGCAACCACGACGAGCGTGATGCAGCTGGTGGAGCGCGGAAAGGTCCGCCTGAGCGATCGCGTGGCCGCGTTCATCCCGGAGTTCGGCAGGTACGGAAAGTCCGATATCACCGTGCTGCAGCTGATGACCCACGTCTCGGGGCTGCGCCCGGACCTCGATCTCGGCGATCAATGGCGGGGCTACGACACCGCGATCAAGCTGGCGGCCGAGGAAGTGCCGCTTGCCGCGCCCGGCGAGCGGTTCGTCTACAGCGACATCAACTATTTCCTGCTCGGCGAGATCGTGCACCGCGTCAGCGGGCAGCCGCTCGACGAGTACGCGCGCGAGCACATCTTCGCGCCGCTCGGCATGCGCGAGACCGGGTTCAACCCGTCCGAGGCCCTGCGGCCGCGGATCGCGCCCACGCAGCTCTGCACCGCGTTCGGCTGGCCCTGCGAGGGGGCCGACATGAAGATGCTCCGCGGCATCGTCCACGATCCGACGGCGCGGCGGATGAACGGCGTGGCGGGACACGCGGGACTCTTCAGCACCGCCGCGGACCTCGCGCGCTTCTGCCGCATGCTGCTGAACGGGGGATCGCTCGACGGCGCGCGCGTGCTCGCGCCGCTCACCGTCCTTCGAATGACGACCCCGTCGACCCCCGCGGGTGAGCGGAACGTGCGCGGGCTCGGCTGGGACATGGATAGCGCGTTCTCCAGCAACCGCGGCGAGCTGCTGCCGCCCGGCTCGTTCGGCCATACGGGCTGGACCGGCACGTCGCTCTGGATCGACCCGAAGACCGGCACGTTCATCGTGTTCCTGTCGAACCGCGTGCACCCCGAGGGGAAAGGGGACGTCACGCCGCTGCGCGCGCGCATCGCCACGACGGTGGCGAGCGCGCTCACCGATCCCGCCGTGCTGGGCATCCGCGGCGAAGTGGAGCGCTGGACTGTCAACACCGCCGCGACCTCGGGCGAGCTTCAGCCGCGGCCGGCGGCCGGCCCGGTGCTGACCGGGCTCGATGCCGCGCGCGCCAGGGGCTTTGTGGAGCTGCGCGGGAAGCGCGTCGGACTCGTGACGAACCACACCGGCGTCGCCCGGGACCGGCAGTCCACGATCGACGCGCTCTACGGCGCCGCCGGCGTGAAGCTCGTCGCGCTGTTCGCGCCCGAGCACGGTATCCGCGGAATCCTCGACGAGTCGGTGCCCGCCGATCGCGACGAGAAGACGGGGCTGACGATTCACTCGCTGTACGGCGAGACGCGGCGCCCCACCGACGCGATGCTCCAAGGGGTGGATGCCCTCGTCGTGGATCTCCAGGACATCGGCGCCCGCTTCTACACCTACATGACGACGATGGCCTACGTGATGGAGGAAGCGTCGAAGCGGAAGCTGCCGGTGTTCGTCGTCGATCGGCCGAACCCGATCAACGGCGTGCAGATCGAAGGCCCGATGCTGGACGAGCCGTCCGGGTTCACCGGGTATTTCGCGATGCCGATCCGCCACGGCATGACGATGGGGGAGCTCGCGCAACTGTTCAACAGCGAGAACAGGATCGGAGCGGATCTGACGGTGCTGAAGATGGAGAACTGGCGGCGTGACGACTGGTTCGACGCCACCGGTCTTCCGTGGGTCAATCCCTCGCCGAACATGCGCAACCTGTACCAGGCGACGCTCTACCCGGGCATCGGCGCGATCGAGGGGACGAACATCTCGGTCGGGCGGGGGACCGACACGCCGTTCGAGCAGATCGGCGCGCCATGGATCGACGGCGTGCGGCTCGCCGCGGAACTGAACGCGCGCACGCTTCCGGGCATCCGGTTCTACCCGGTCGCGTTCACACCGACCGCGAGCAAGTACGCGAAGGAGTCCTGCCAGGGCGTCTTCATGGTGGTGACAGACCGCGAGGCGCTGAGGCCGGTACGCGTCGGCTCGGAGATCGCGTCGGCTCTGTACCGGCTCTACGGCTCGAAGTACGAAATCGACGCCGCCGAGCGGCTGTTCGGCTCGAAGGACGGGCTCGCGAAACTCAAGGCGGGCGCAGACCCCGCACGCATCGCCGCCTCATGGAGTGCCGGCGAAGCGCGCTGGCGGCAGCTCCGCGCCAAGTACCTCCTCTACCACGACTAGCCTCGTCCGACTCCTCGCCCGGCCGCGCGCCTTGACTCGCGGTCTGCTACCAGGACTACCCGCATACGTCCGGTCGAAGCCTGGGCCGTCCTGTCATAGGCACCATCCTTGCGACGGCCGGCGTCGCCCTGCGAACGTTGCCGGCCGGAGGAGTGATGATGCGTCGCCGTGTGCCCAAGGCGGGCCGCGTTCTGCTCACTTGCGTGCTCGTGTTGCCGACTCCGGCGCTCGCGCTCGAGCGTCTCTGCGACCCGGCCAACGAGAACTGCCGCACGCCGCTGATCGACCTGATCCGCAACGAGCGAACTGGAATCGACGTGGGGTTCTGGTTCATGGAGGACGCGCGGTACACCTACGAGCTCATCAATCGCTTCAAGGCGGGCGTCCCGGTCCGGGTGCTGGTCGACCCACGCGCGAACAGCTCCACCCCGGCCAATGCCTCACGTCTCGCCGAGCTCGCGAACGCCGGCATCCCGATGCGCAAGCGGATCGCCTCCGGCATCCTGCACTGGAAGGCCATGATCTTCGCCGGGCAGCGGGTGGTGCAGTTCAGCGGCGCGAACTACAGCGGGGAAGCGTTCAAGTACGTCTCGCCGTACACCAACTACATCGACGAGGCGATCCTGTTCACGTCGAACGAGTGGGTCGTCTCCTCCTTCATGACGCGGTTCGACGACATCTGGCAGAACACGAAGTCGTACGCGAACTACGCGAACGTGTCCGGCCCGCTGCTGCGGCGCTACCCGAACTACGGTTACACCGGCGTCATGAACTTCCCGCCGACGCACGACTTCGGGGCGTGGGCGGTGAACGAGTACAACGCCGAGACGCGGCAGATCGACGCGATCGTGTACCGGATCACCGACCGCCGCCACACCGACGCGCTCATCGCCGCGCGCCAGCGCGGCGTCACGGTCCGGCTGATCACCGAGCCCAAGCAGTACCGGGATCCCAGCCGGCTCTGGCACTCCTGGAGCGTGGACCGGATGTACATGGCCGGGATCGCCATCCGCCACCGCGCGCACGCCGGGTTGATGCACCAGAAGTCAACCGTGTTGCGCGGGCGGGCGAGGACCATCTTCGGGTCGTCCAACTGGACGACGCCATCTGCGACGTCGCAGGAAGAGCACAACTACTTCACCGGGCGGCCGAGCATCCTCCAGTGGTTCGTCGCGCAGTTCGAGCGCAAGTGGAACAACTCGACCGGCTACGCGGAGACGACAGCATTCACGCCCCTCCCGCCGGACAAGCCGGTGTATGTGTCGCCAGCGAACGGCACGCGCGTGTCGGGCACCGTGACGCTCAAATGGAAGCCCGGGTACTGGGCGCACAAGGCAGACGTGTACTTCGGCACGTCCTCGATCCCGCCGCTGCTGACGCAGGACGTCACGGTATCTCCCAACAGCACGGCGTCGTTGACGATCTCGAACCTTGCCGCCGGCCGCACCTACTACTGGCGGATCGTCAGCAAGACGATGGCGAACCAGACCGCGGGGGGAGCGGTTTGGGCGATTGGATCCTAAACCCGAAGCGCTCCGAAGCCCGCTTGTGTTGACGCAGGCAGGTACGCTGGAAACTCCGGCGAGCCGACAGCCGCCGGTCGCGCCCCGGTTCCGCGCGCGGGACCGCTGGCTCCGGCGATCTGTCTACTTCTCAGCGCTCCCGGCCGCCGCTGCGCGGCGGTTCCCTCCGGCCGCTCGCTTGGCTCAGCGCTCCCGGCCGCCGCTGCGCGGCGGTTCCCTCCGGCCGCTCGCTTGGCAGGCTTGGGTCCCCGGGCCTCCGCTGAAGCTACGGCCCGCCGCCGAAGCCTTGGCGAAGGCGG
>DATHTE010000022.1:0-2389 GCA_035463475.1 Vicinamibacterales bacterium | reverse complement strand
TTCGAAGGCGCTGCGCATAGCTACGCCTCGCGGGGTTTCGAACCCGGCCGGGGCATAATAGTGAGGATCGCAGACCTCTGCAGGACCGTGCTGTTCAAAACTGAACAGGGGCGATTGGCCGTCGGTCCCCCACGCGCCACCCTCACCTTCTTCAAGCGCACGGCGCGTCTGGTCGCTGACCCACGCACCGATGGTGTCTACCGTTCGGCGTGCAGCGTCACTGATCTGTCCAGCCTGAAGGTGAGCACCGTCTCCGCCGGGACGCGAACGTCGCGCCCTCTCGTGAGCACCTGTGCACCCGCGGACCTGCTAGTTCGTGCGTTCTCTGGCCGAGTACCGGTTCAGCAGAGCGATCAGCTTGGCGGCAGCATCGGGCGCGCGCACCCCCTTCGTCACGATGTCGCGGTTTTCCAGCGGCTTGCCATACAGTGTGGCGTTGTCATCCAGATCTTGACGCAGCGTGACCCCTTCCAGGGCGATGCCAGCAAACAACCCTTGCGAACGCGACCACGACAGGATGTCGGCGTGCATTTGCGCATCCGTTTGAGCCGTGGCCGTGCGCCCCACGGGGCCTGCCGCGACGGAGCCTTCCGCGCCTAACGTGAATTTGCTGGACAGCAGCTTGTCCGCTCCCCGTTCACTCATGATCAACATGATCAGGTCGGTCGAAGAACCGCCGATCTGGAAGCCCACGCTCCCGCCCTCGATGCGGACCGTGCCGGGCGCAGACCACCCTGCACCGCTCTTGTTTCGACAGGACAGGTACCCTTTCCCGTATTTCCCGCCAACCACGAACGCCGCCGTTTTGAGGTCCGGGACAATCACGATGCAATGGGCTTTCTCGAGGAGCTCCTGAGGGATGCCCTTATCCGGCGTCGCCATGATCTCGGAAAACACGGCCGCCGCCTCGTCCAGTCGCTTTGCCGGCTCGTCGTCCGTCGCCAGCAGCGGCGCGAGCGCCAGAGTCGCCGCCACACTCGTCGCAATAATCAGTTTCACCTTGCACCGTCCTTCCGCCACGAAATCGGATTGTGATAGATCCCGTTACACCGGTTTCACGACGAGCTGATTGACGACGCGCGTGACGTGCTCGGTGCCGCCGGCGATCGCCGCCGCCCGCGCCCTCGCCGCATCCGACGGCACGGTGCCCCTGAGCGTGACCACGTGGTCGCTGGTGTCGACATTGATGTCGCTACCCTCGAGCACGGTCTCGTCGGCGAACTTCGCCTTCACCTTTGTCGTGATCCAGCCGTCGGTCACCGCGGCGCCCGTGGTCGCTGCGACCTCCTTGCTCTTGTCGGCGACCTGGCCGGCCATGTCTTTCGTCTTGTCGGCCGTCCTCTGCGCGATGTCCTTCGTGACGTCCGCAGTCCTCTCACCGGCTTGCCTGGTCGCGTCGATGGCCTTGTCGGCCCCCGCCTTGGTCGCGTCGAGCGCGGCGCCGGCGTCCTTCTTCGTTTCGTCCACCGCCTTCTTCGTGCACGCCGGACCGGCGAAGACGACGCCGACAAGAACCGCCGTCGTCAGATATTTCGAAAAGCTCATACGTGCTCCTTCCAGTGACAGCCGCACCGCCCACCCGTCAGTTCAGCGGGAGTGCGGGTCAACTCAACGTTTTGCCTCGGCGGCCAGCACCTCTGCGAGGATCCGCGCCGCCTCGCCCGCGCGGGAGTTCGCGTCCTGATCGAGTTTGCCGGCCGTGCGCTGCGCGTCGTCTATGCTCGCCAGCGCCTTCTGCACCTGGCTGATTTCATCGTCACGGCCGAGGGTTCTGAGCCGTTCGTCCGCGCGACGGAGCAGACCCCGAGCGTCCTCCAGGTGTCTGCTCGCCTCGCCAAAGTTGACGCTGTAGATCGCCACGCGCGCATCGAGGGTCGCTGCGCGCGCGCCGAGCAGTTCGCCGCGCAACTCGGCGGTCTGGAGCGCGCCGCCCAGATCCGATCGGCCCGACGCGCCCCACACCCACCCGGCGAGAAGCGCGGCCACCAATCCTACGACGATTCCAAGAACCAGTTTCGCCTTCGTCATCGTCGATCCCCTGGTGAGTGCCTATTTCTTGCTCTTGTGGAACTGGATGTTTCCCCGGCTGATCACGCGCTGCGACCTCACCTCGCTGACATCACCAATGATCGTGATGCCGAACTCATCGAGCCTTCCGGGCTCGCCGTGGTCTTCCACCGTCACGCTGAACGAACATGACGGCACGCCGTCGCAAGAACCAGAGAACAGTACCGTCCTCGGCGTTCCGTCCGCGTAGACCGCGATCACCACAATGTCGGTGACCGGACCGTTGACGTGCAAACCGGTGACGTGGTTCACATAGTTGAAGTGACCCTTCGTGCCGCCGGAGTTATCAGGCTGAGCGTTGAACCCAAAGGTGGCCCTGCCC
>DATHTE010000021.1:0-2839 GCA_035463475.1 Vicinamibacterales bacterium | reverse complement strand
CGCCGGCTTGCCGAGCGCCGCCACCTGGAACGGCTGCGCCGCGCCGACAAGATAGAACTCGAGATCGTAGCGGGTCACCTGGGGCAGACCCTCGGGTGTCGTCGCGAAATGGTCCGCCGACGCGGTGAACTCGGCAAAGCGTGGGTCAACGACCGGCGTCTGTGCGACGGCGGGCACGGCCCAGGCGACGGTAAGCAAGAGGACGGTGACGCGCGCAATTGAATGCCACATGACTCAGCGGAGGGAGTCGGTGCATCCTGCGGACCGTCACCTGACGCCGCTAACGTGCTGAATTTCTTGGAGAAACTGGCCGAGGGGGTGGCCGGGTACTGCGAGTGTGTAACGGCGATCACAAAAAGGTTTTTGGCCGGCCGGGGGGCGCGCCGACCATCGGCTGCGTCGGCGGGAAGTGAAGGCGCCGGAAGGAATCAGCCGGTCGTCGCGGGATCGACAGACGGCGCTGAGGCGGACGCCCCGCGCGCACTCGCGACGTTCTCGGGCACGAGGTGATTGACGAAGAGCCCTTCGAGCACGTCGACGATCCGATCGGCCGCGTGGCCGTCCCAGCCCTCGGGGACCGGCGGCGGGCAGTGCGCGCGATCACCGTTCATGCAGGACGGGCTCGAGAGCGCCTCGCGGACGTACCGCACCGCCAGGTGCGGGTCGTCTCCCGCGAGGCGGTTGGCGCCCATCTGCAGCGTGACCGGGCGCTCCGTCGTCTTCCTGAGCGTAACGCACGGCACGCCGAGCACGAGCGCCTCTTCCTGCACGCCGCCCGAGTCGGTCAGCACCACGCCGGCCGAGTCCAGGAGCCCCATGAACTCGAGGTATCCGAGCGGATTGAGCACGCGCAGCCGGCCGTGGCGATCCATGTCGTCCCAGAGGCCGAAGACCTTCAGCCGCTGCACGGTGCGCGGGTGCGCCGGAAACACGACGTCTGTGTGGTCGGCGAGGCTCTGCAGCGCGTAGACGATCGAGCGGAGCTGGTCTTCCTCGTCCACGTTGATCGGCTTGTGCAGGGTGACGACGACGTATTCGCGGGGACGAAGGCCGAGCGCCTCGGTCACATGCAGCGCCCGCGCGGCTGGGCGATGCTTCACGAGGCTGTCGATCATCGTGTTGCCGACGAAGTGAATCCGCTCCGAGGGGATCCCCTCGTTGCGGAGGTTCAGCTCGGCGGCCCGCTCGGTGACGAAGAGCAGCTCGGACACCGTGTCCGTCAGGACGCGGTTGACCTCCTCCGGCAAACCGCGGTCGAAGCTGCGGAGCCCGGCCTCGACGTGGGCGAGCGGGATGTGGAGCTGCACGGCCACGAGCGCCGCGGCGAGCGTCGAGTTCACGTCGCCGAACACCATGACGAGGTCGGGCCGGCTCGCGCGGAACTGTCCCTCGAGGGCGAGCATGATCGTGGCGGTCTGGTAGGTGTGGCTGGCGGATCCCACCTCGAGGTTGACGTCGGGCTGGCGCATGCCGAGCTGCCTGAAGAAGACCTGGGACAGCTTCTCGTCGTAGTGCTGGCCGGTGTGGATGACGCGGGTCAGCCAGTCCGGCCTGCGCTCGCGGAGCAGCTCCGCGAGGGGCGCGGCCTTCATGAAGTTCGGCCGGGCGCCGACGACGAGATCGATGTGCATGGGATGGAGCGGGCGGAGGCACTGCCGGCTGCCGCGAACGGGTTCCGCACGCGGGACCGAGCTCGAGGGACGGCTGCGTACCGCGTCGGAACTACTGATGCTGCGTCCCGGTTCCGCGGCCGGGAACGCTCGCCCCGCCGATCTGTCTTTGCTTCGCGCGCGCGGCCGCCGCTGACGCGGCGGTCCCCTCCGGCCGCTCGCTCAGGCAGGCGTGGGGCCCCCGAGTACCCCACGCCGGACTCTGGCGGCTGCGCGTCGCGTTCCTGCTCCGCCTTGCGGTCGCCGGCTCCACAGGGCCGCCGGTCACCAGCGCGACGCGGGGTTGCCTGGGTCCGACCGCGAGTGCCCAGCGCCCGGCCCCCCGCAGCGAGCGCCTAGCGCCCAGCGCCGATGCGGTCGAAGGCGGTCCGCAGCCGCGGAACGTCGGCAACGCCGAACGAGATCCGGATGTGCCCTTCGCCCGCTCCGCCGAAGATCCGGCCGGGCATCACGAGCACGTGCGCCCGGTCGAGCAGGTCGAAGGCGAACGCGGTGCTGTCCTTCAGGCCGTCGATGCGGATGAACGTGAAGAACCCGCCGGCCGCGGGGACCGACGACCATCCCTTCACCGCGGCGACACGCTTCTGGACGTAGTCCCTTCGCCGGCGCAGCTCCGCGAGGAACGCCGGCGCCACGCCGCGGCGCGCCTTCATCGCCGCACGAACCGCGATCTGGCCGATGGTCGGCGCGCAAATGATCGTGGTGTCCTGCGCCTTGAGCGCCTGCTCGATCAATTCAGCGGACGCCGCGATGTATCCGACACGCCAGCCGGTCATCGCGAACACTTTCGAGAAGCTGCCGATGAGAATGACGTTCTCCGGTAGTCGCGAGAGCCTCGCCGGTTCCGGCGGCCGCTCGAACTCGAACCCGGCGTAGGTGCGGTCGATGATGAGGAACGCGCCGCGCCGCGCGCACTCCCTCGCGATCCGGCGAAGCTCGATCGGCGGCACCACGGCGCCGGTCGGGTTGTTGGGCGTGCAGATGACAACCGCCGCGGCTCCCCTTCTGCGGCCGGAGGGCCGAGCATTTTCGCTGGCGGCCGGAACTGACGCTGTACGACCACGTCCGCCTGCGAACACGCTCGCCCCTCCGTCCTCGAACAGTCGCCGGGCGGTAATCACCCAACCATTCCGTGCGCTGGTCGGGACCTCCACCGGCACGCCGTCCAC
>DATHTE010000020.1:0-26996 GCA_035463475.1 Vicinamibacterales bacterium | reverse complement strand
AGAGGACCCAGAAGCCCGAGTAGACGACGATCATCAGCATGAAGCGGGCGTCCGCCAGCACCTCGGCCGCGCCCAGGAGCACCTCCCGCAGGCTCTTCGTGCTCGGCGGCCGGGGAGGATCCCGGAAGACGAACACCGTCGGCAGCAGCATGAGGCCCGTGTAGAGCGCCGAGGCGACGAAGACGTAGCGCCAGGAGAACCCTTTCAGGACGCTCACCACGAGCGGCGCGAGGAAGGCGCCGAGGTTGATCATCCAGTAGTAGATGCCGAAGCCGAACGCGGAGTTGGTGTCGTCCGTGGTGCGCGCGATCGTGCCGGTGATGATCGGCTTGAACAGCCCGGAGCCGGTGGCCATCACGAGGAGCGCCAGGAACACGACGGCGTACGCCGACATGTAGCCCGCGGCGAAGTACCCGGCCGCGAGCAGCGAGAACGCGATCGTCAGCATCCGCCGATAGCCGTAGCGATCCGCGAGCGCGCCCCCCAGGATCGGGATGACGTAGGTGGCCGCGTAGACGATCGATTGCAGGAAGCCGATCGCCTGGACGCGGAAGCCGAGTCCCCCTTCCGCGACGCTGGTGGCGAGGTACACGGCGAGCACCGAGTTCATGCCGTAATAGGCCGCGCGCTCGAACAGCTCCATGACGTTGGCGACCCAGAAGGTCGCCGGGAATCCACTGCGCGTCGTCGTCACGCCTGTTTTGTCCATGCTGTCCTGCTGGAATTCTCCTGCGCTTGCGTCTGCACCGCGGCCACTCGGCGTGCTCGCGGCGCTCCGCAATCCCCCATCCGCAATCCGCGGCAACCGTCCTAATCACCGCAGAGCAGTTGCGTTGACGCAGCCGCAGTGCGCACGCTGGCGAGCTGCCAGCCCCCGTTCGCGCCCCGGTTCCGCGCGCGGGAACGCTCGCTGCGCCGATCTGTCTTTGCTTCGCGCTCGCGGCCGCCGCTGACGCGGCGGTCCCCTCCGGCCGCTCGCTCAGGCAGGCGTGGGTCCCCCGAGACCCCACGCCGGACTCTCGCGGCTTCGCGTCGCGTTCCAGCTCCGCCTTGCGCTCGCGGCGCTCCACAGGGGCGCTCACCGCGGCTGTCGACTCGCCGGTGTCGGCTCACGGCTGCGGCATCCGAAGTGCGCTTCGGTATAGGCGTATGCTGACGGGTGCATTCACAGCCAATGGGATCGTCTTTGCTGTCGCGAAGGAGGCAGATATGAGAGCCCTGCGTGCCCTGCGGATTGCGTTGATGCTCGCTCCGGTGCTGGCGGCCGGCGCGACGTCGGTCGCCGGTCAGGAAACCCAGCCACTGGACCCGAAAGACTTCCAATCGAATTCCCTGCTCTTCGTGCAGCAGGACGTCCTCCCATCGTTCGGCCAGCAGGAGGGCGTGCGACTCGGGACGGTCAGGGGACTGGTCAGCGGCGCCATCACAACCAATTTCTTCTTCACCATCCCGCCGCCAGGCCCGTTCGTCGCGGATGATTGGGCGCTCGTGATCGACGCGGACGGCGACCAGATCCTGTTCGAGATTCACGCGGAAGGGAACGCGACGTTCGACACCTTGTCACCGAGTCCGAACTTCCCTGAGGGGATCAACCCCTTCCGGGCGCCGTTTCGCGCCACGTACAAGGTCGTTGACGCGACCGGCAAACTGGCGAAGTACAAGGGGCTGACCTTCCCCGCGCGCGGCACGGGCGTCGTCTCGACCAAGTGGTTTGTCGGGAACTTCTCAGGCGCGCCGGTGGGGATCGTGTACGTCGAGGTGAGCCGGAATCCTATTCGCAAGTAGCCTGCATGTACCGGTTCACAGGGCGAACCTCACTTCCGGGCCCGTGCCGGAAGTGAGGTTCGTCCGTTTGTCCGTAACATTCAAGCAGCCTTCGAGCGCGCCGGACCGGCAATAAGTCGCCACCGACCCGATCGCCGGTGGCGCTTTGGAGGACAGCACCCCGCGCACCGCCTCGAGCGTCCGCACCAGCGACTCGCGCGCCACGCGCCTGACGATCGGCGCGACGATTGGGCGTGCCAGCGACGGAACACGGCGGCTCAATGTGACGGACTCGCATTCGATCAGCACGCCGCCAGGCACTTCCTCGTACCGCCAGTACGCGTTCAGGCGCCACAGAAACCCATAGTCAGAGCCTGGCGGCTTCTCGCGCTCGGCGGCCGTCGCGGCGTCGGCGAGTTCGGCAATGCGAGTGGCGACGCTGCGGCTGGAGGCGCGGCGCACACCCAGCCGCCGATATTCCACCGCGTGCTCCGTGTTGTAAGTCACGGTCAGCACCGTCCTCCGACGCAGCTTCATATAGACCCTGAGACGGTCCCCCTCGCGCGCGAGCAGCCTTGACGCGACGACGTCCTCATAGAACCGGTCCTCCATCCCCGCCTCTGCCTGGAGCCTGCTGAGCACCTCGTCGAGCGTCACACCCGGGACGAAGGTCGCCCCCACCCAGTGATGAATCTGGGCGCCTGGAACGTCCGGCGGGTCGAGTTCTGCCGTCGTCACGCCTGTGGCGAGGACAGCGCGACGCCACCCAGCCGACGCGGGCAGTGCGTCCTGCACGAAATATCGCGCGGGTCTGTCCGCACCGGCAATGGAATATCGGGCGTCAACCGAGGCCTCGTATGCCTTCCACGCGGTCAGCGCCTTGTCGCTCGGCTGTGCAAACGCGGAGGCTGCCGGGCCGAGCAGCATCACCGGGACGAGGACGCCGGCCGTTCGAAAAACGAGCGTCGTGCTGGCCGCGAAGTTGACGAGAGAGCAGGCGGCGATCGCCGCCGCATTGGCAACGACAGGATCGAACCTGAAGATGCCGGTGAGCACGGTGGCGAACGCGAGGTTCCCGGCAATCGAGACGATGCCGTTCGTCACGTGGAAGCGGGCGAGCCGGACGGCGATGCTGCGCGCGGTGGTGACGCGCCGATCCCGCCAGGTCCAGTGCTGGTGCCAGACGAAATTGTGCAGGATGGCGGCCTCGACCGCGATCGCCGTGGCAGCCAAGTAGTTCAGCCCGCCCCATCGCGCCAGCGCCGCCACCACGGCGAGCTGCACGGCGACACCCATGGCGCCCACCGCGTTGAACGTCAGCCATCGCTTCACCAGGTGCACGTGTGCCATCACCTGGATATGCGAAAAATGCGCAGCAAGGGGGTCAGCGTCGCGGAAAGGCAGTCGTAGAAGCGCCCCGGGCCGTGCTTGTCACGCACGGCCCGGGAGTGCCGCAGGTATCGCGGTCGGCTCGACGCGTATCAGTGCGATCGGCGGCTCAGGCGCCGTCGCGCGCCCGTCAGTCCGACGAGCGCCGTCGCCAGCAACAGGAAGCTCGAGGGCTCCGGGACTGGCGTCCCGACGACTTCCATGTCGAACGCGGTCAGCCCTCCGTGGTCCTCGAGCGCAACGGCGAGGACGTTCGTCCCGGGCAGGAGGGACGCGCCGAAGTTCCCGGTGTACTCCCACCGAAACGTGTATCCCTCGCCGTTGGCGCCGCCTACCTGGGCACCGTTCAAGTACAACTTGAAGCCGTTGTCTACACCGAGGTTCCAGTGGATCGAACCAAGGTTGAAGCCGTCGGTGTCGAATGTGGTACGCACCCAGAGATCATCGCCGTCAGCGGCGTCCGCCTTCCACAGCGTCTGGTAATTGAAAAGGCCGAGCGGATCGTACGAACCGCCGATGTTGTTCCCGAAGGGAGCCAGTCCGGTCAGCCAGCCTCCCCCCGTGGTCGTGTTCCACGTCTGGTCCCCTGTCGGATTACTGAACGTATATTCCCAGAGGGACCCGGGGGCCAGAATCGGATCGGCGGACGCGACAGTGCCCATCGTCAGGATGCCCAGGGCGGTCACCCACACGGCAACCGGTCGTCTCATGGCGGTCACTCCCTTGCACCGCGACGGTGCGGCTACGGGTTAGCCGAATCGGCAGGAAGCCACGGCGATCGATAGCAAAGGATGCTCCGGCCGGCCCGCCACCGAATCCGTCGTTTTCCCTTGGCTCGCGCGAGGCTCAGGAGATGGGCGGATGCCAAAGTGCAGCGAGAGGCAAAGAGAAGTCGCCTCCTGAGCCTTGGCGAAGAACTTACGCCCCCGGGAGGGGGCGGGTGTCCCGCTCCTCGACGCCAGATTTGCGCTCGGCACCTCCGCCATTCAGAATTGTGCGATGGCGCGCCGTTTGACCGACGAAGACATAGACCGTCTCTACCAGCTCCAACCCCGCGAGTTCACGCGCGAACGAAACGCGCTCGCGAAGGAGGCCGGCGGAGATGAGGGCAAGCGGATCCGGGCTCTCCCGAAGCCGTCCACGCCGGCGTGGGCCGTCAACCAGCTCCACTGGCGCGACCGGAGGACGTACGACGCCCTGGTCGCAGCGTCCGAGCGGCTGCGCGCCGCTCACCGTGCGGTCCTTGGCGGACGGAAGGCCGACCTTCGCGGTGCGGATGCCGCACACCGAGAGGCGCTGAAGGCTGCGCTCGCGTCAACGCTGCGCATCGCGAACGAAACCGGACAGGCCATCTCACCCGCTACTCAGACGGAAATTGCCCGCACCCTGGAGAGCCTCCCCACGGAAGATCCGCCGGGACGCCTCGCCAGGCTGCTGCAGCCTCACGGATTCGAGGCCCTCCAGGGCATGCCGATCCGCGCACCGGAAGCGCCTGCCGCACGCAAGGCCGCTCCGGGAAAAGAAACTCAGGTCGACAACGGCGCCGAGGAGCGAAAACGGGCGCAGGCGCTCCAGGCCGTGCGCGAACGGGAACGCCGGGATCGAGCGGCGGTCGCGAAGCTGCAGGCCCAGGTCGCGACAGCGGAAAGGACCACGGCCGCCGCGAAGCGCAATTGGGAGCGAGCGCAGGAGGCCGAAGCGAAGCTGAAGACCGCCCTCCAGCAAGCGGAAGCATCGCTGGAACGGAGCGTGGAGGAGCGAAGGCGCGCCGTGTCCGAAGCGGAGGGAACGCGCTGACAGGCGCTCACCCTCCGCGCAATCGCCGCCCCCGCGAACCGGCGACGTTCTCAGCCGACCGTCTTGAGAAGCTTCAAGAAATCATCGTACGGAAGCGCCTGCCAGCTTTCCGCCGACAACGCCCCTTCCGCCCGCGAGATGATCGACACCATGTGGGCCGTCTCGACGTCCGGCGCCTCGTAGATGTCCATGAAGTCGTACGGCCCGAGGATGGCGTAGTGCGCCTTCCATTCGACATCCGGACAGGACTCCTTCACCTTGTGCAGCCACTCCTTGCCCATCGCGCGACGCCGGTCGGCGTCGTGCATCGCCTGCGAAGACAGTTTTGTCATCAGGACAAACGTCGGCATGTCACGCCTCCACCCGGATAGCCCAATCCCGGTCGGCATTTGCGTTGCCGTCACTCGACGCGTGCGCCGGTTGCCGCGGTTGCTCCCGCGGCCCGGCTCCGCGCGCGGGAATGCTTGCTTCGGCGGCCTGTCAAGGCTTGGCGCTCGCGGCCGCCGCTCCGCGGCCGTCCCCTTCGGCCGCGCGCTTGGCAGGCGTGGGGCCCCCGAGTACCCCACGCCGGACTCTTGAGCCCTAGCGAGGACAACAGTCCGAGCGCTAAACAATGCAGCGCATTCCGGCTTCGCGGCGTGCTCGCGGCGCTCCGCAGGGCCGCGTCCGCAATCCGCGCCAACCGGACAGCGCACGTTCGACACAGCGGCAACCCAAGTAGTCACCAGCCTAGCGCGTTGCCGGCCCCGGCCGCTCGAACCAGTATTTCTGCTGGGCCGTCTCGAACAGCAGCGCGGGCCTGCCCTCGTTCTCCCGCGGCCAGAAGGCCAGGCCCGCAAACGGCGGTCCCGTGAGGATCACCCGGCGGACCCCCGACTGGTCCTTGTGCTCGCCGACCGGAGATCTCCACTCCCCCGCGTCGAACACGAATCCGTCCGCCTCGCGCCTGAACTCGATCGCGCCGAGCCGCGGATTCGTCCAGCGCCCCAGGATCGGCTCGATCAGCGCCGGGTCCGGGGTGGTCGTGATCTCCGCGAGGTTCTTCCTGATACCTTCGTCGCGCTGCTTGATGCTGAACGCCAGTCCCTTCTCCGCTTCCTCGTTGGCGTCGAACAGCAGCTCGATGAGCCTGCGGCGGACCGCGCCCGTGTAGGCGTTCGACGCTGCCGCGTTCGTCAGGACGACGAGGCCCAGGCCGTGCCCCGGATAGAAGGTCGCATCGGCGGTGAAGCCGAACGTGTTCCCGCCGTGTCCGATCGCAAGAAGGCCGCGCGACTCGTCGATGAACAGCGCCAACCCGTACGACTGCTTCGCGCTCACCTTGACGCGCGGTCTGCGCCGCTCGAGGAGGGCCGTTTCGCTGACCACCTGTTTGCCATCGAGCGTGCCCTTCTGCAACTCCAACAGCAGCCACCGCGAGATGTCCCGCACGCTCGACCAGGCGCCGCCGGCAGGCATCACCGAGTCCACGCCGCGCTCGATGTCCACGGCGATCGCCGCCGGCTCGAACTTCAGCGTCCTCGCGTGCGGCCGCGCGTGTTCGCGCGTCCGCGCCGCGTCGAGATCGAGGACGGTGGACTTCATGCCCACGGGTCCGAGCACCTCCGCGTTCATGGCCTCGACGTAGGCACGCCGGAGATCCTTTTCCCCCGCCGCGCTCATCGCGGCGACGTAGCCGCCCGACGCCACCATCAGGTTGCTGTACTGAAACGTCTCCCCGAAGCCCGTCGTCGGCTTCATGGCACGCAACAGCTCGATGCGCGATTGGGGAGTGGTCTTCTCCCACTCGAAGATGAATTCCATGTCCCATCGCGGCAGCCCGGTGCACGCGCACACTGTATGTGCCATCGTGACCCGCCGCGTCGCCTCGGGGTCGCCCAGAGCGAACGAGGGGAACAGCTTCGTGACGGGCGTGTCCCAGCTGAACGTCCCGCGATCGACCAGGCGCGCCATCAGCAGCGACGAGAGCGGTTTCGTCATCGAACCGATCATGAACAGCGTCGCCGGTGTGACCGCCTCGTTCTTCCCGAGCTCGCGCACTCCGAGCCCCTTCTCGAGGACGATGCGGCCACCCTGGACGACGGCGATGGCGGCGCCGGGCACCCCCATCTGCTTGCGCGCCGCCTCCGCGAACGCAAGGAACGTTTCGGCGCGCGCGCCCTCGAGCGCGTGTGCTTTCTTGCCGGCGAGGTTCTCCTCCGCGCGGCCGGCGACCTCCAGGCTGGCGATCGCGGTGTTGAGCTGCGCGCTTCGACGCTGCATCGCCGCGATGACACCGTCGACGAGGGTCACGTAATACGTGGCCCCCTTGCGCCGCGCGATGCCCACCACCACGCGACGCTCCTCGGCTCCGGTCTCGTAGGTGATCTGCGCGATCTCCTCCCATCCCTCGGTCGGTGGCGGCTTGGAGGTCATCCGCACCGTGCGCGCGAAGTCAGGCCTCCATCTCCTCCACGCCTGCGCGATCGCCTCCTCCCCGCTCGGTGCGGTCAGTTCGACGAATGCCGCGGCAAGCTCTCGCTGTGGCTCCTGGATAACGATCATGGAATCCGTGCGAGCGAGATGCCAGCCCTTGTTCACCGTGAAGGTCGCGCCTGACGCGCTGGTCACCTTGGTGTCTTCGGCCAGCTCCTTGAACTCGAGCGCCGGCGACTGTGGGACCGGACCGGGCGCCACCTGCGTCTGCACGGGCGCCGGTTGTGCCTGTGCGCTGGCAGCGTGCGGTGGGCAGGCCAGGGCGAACAGGAGTAACAGACTGAGCACCTTCACGAGAGCCTCCTCATCGACGATTGACTGTCGCGCGCGCTCTACCACAGGTCGCGTCCGAACCCGCGGCGTGATCACCTTTCGTGCGGAAACGACGCGCACTCCACCTCCTGGACGGAGAACACGGACATGGTGTTCAGCCAGACGCGTGCGCCGGGCGTCGAGCCCGGCACGCGCGGCAGCCTGGGATCGGAGCGTACCCGCACCCAGGCGCCTACCGGGTCTTCAAGCACCTGGAGCGTGTGCTGCTGGCTCGGCTCGAGCACGGTGGCTCGGTAACAGCGCCCCGCCGTCCATGGCGGCGCGGCGTCGCCAGCCTGGCGAGCCGCCACAGCAACCGCAAGAAATCCAACGACCACGATACCGACGATGACGCTCACGACGGTCACCCTGTTGACGCTCCGCATCACGCCTCCACGCTGCTGACGAAATCCAGCACCAGCCGGTTGAAGTCGTCCGGCTTCTCCATGTGCATCAGGTGCCCCGCGCCGGGTATGACGGCCTTGCGAGCCCTCTTGGCGGACCTTACCAGAAGATCCGCGATCTCGACACATGCGGGAATGTCCCGCTCCCCCGTCACGAGCAGGGTGGGAACGCGGATCTCGGCGAGGCGTGCCGCAGCCGAGGGCCGTAGCGTCTCCTGGGGATCCCTGTGCTCGAAATGCCAGAACGAGTAGTCGTTCGCGATCGCTCTGAACCTCTCGCCGGCCCGAGGGTCGACGATCGCGTTCCGGAAGAACGGGGCGCTCATCCAGGCGTCCACGCCGGCCGCGCGCCCTCCAGCAGCAACAGCGGGTCGTACCTGCCGCATGTCGTTGAGCATCGATTGCGCGGCCGCCGACGAGTAGCCGGACACCCACGGCCCGATGCCGACGAGCGACCGGACTCTCTGTGGATGAGCGATCGCAAAGTCAACGGCGATACCGCAACCCATCGACCACCCCACCACGTGCACGTTTCCGACTTTCAGATGGTCGAGCAGCGCCGCCAGGTCTTCGTAGTGGGAGTACGGCTGACCTTCAACAGGAGGAGACGACCTCCCGAAACCGCGCACGTCGTAGCGAACGGCGTGGAAGCCGGTCGCGAACGGGTCGAACTGCAGGTCCCAGTGCCGGCGATCTCCGGCGTTGCCGTGCACGAACACCGCGGCGTCGCCGGAGCCCGCTGTTTCGTAATGAAGCCTGCCGTTCAGCACAGGGGCGAAGCCGGCCTGCACCGCTACTGCCCCGTCGCCTTCCGCTTCAGCTCCTCCGGCCAGTTGAGGATCAGACCGAGGACTTCATAGCGACCCAGACGGGTGCCCGGTGCCAGAGACATGGTGGGTGCTCTGGCAGCAGAGTATACGCTCCGTCAGAACAGCACTGCGATGTCAACGACGACGTGCGAGCGCGAGTCGTAGATCACCGCATGGCCGTCGATGACTCCGCGCCGGTATCCGCGCGGCAGCGGCTGCAGCTGGCGTTCAACGGCGATGGGGAACGGCTCGAATTTCTTCTGCCAGCCGGGCGGCAGCGCGCGGCCACGCGCTACTTTCTTCTGCAGCCCTGGCGGGAGATTTCGATAGCGCGGCGCGTAGTGGTTGCGCAGGACGACCACGTCGCCGGGAATGAACACCACGTGGACCGCGGCGTTGGCATTGCGCACGTCGCCGGCGGGAGTGTGTTTCTGCTTCTTGGCCTTACCCTGGTCCGGCGAGCCAGCCGCCGGCGTCACTCCACCGAGGAGCAGACACGCGACGAGCGCTATGACAAGGCGTCCCATTTCCTTCCCTCCTGGAGCCATTCCAACTATCACTCGCAAGCCAGTTGCCGGCCGCGGCGACGCGTCGCATCGACCTAAGCTTCAGAATCGAAGCGACTTGCGAATCGACGCGTTCTCCGGCCCGGGCGCACCCCGCGCGAGAACCGTCGCGGTGCGGCGAAATCGTAATCGAACGGAATCCCTTGACTGCGGTTGACAACGCGTCGAACATTACCGGCACCCCTGCGAAGGTGCGAGCGTTTCGTCTCCGTCAGGCGACCTGCGCCGGGAGCCCCATCATGGAAGTCAGTCAGACTCACCTCGACAAGGTCTCGGTGCTGGAGCTGACGGGCGCGCTCGACTGTGGAAAAGCGGATCGCGAGCTGCGGAGCATCTTCGACACGCTTGCGGAACAGGGACGTGGGAGAGTCATCCTCAACGTCGGGGCCGTGTACCACATCGACTCGACCTGCCTCGGCCTCCTGATCGCCGCCCACGTGACGTTTCAGCGGCTCGGCGGAGCGCTGCACCTCCTCAATACTCCGCCATCCATCCAACGGCTGCTGACGATCGCCAAACTTGATCAGATCCTGTTGACGTTCGCAACACAGGACGAAGCCATTCGCGCGTTCGACGCCGGCACAGGTGGATAGGGCTCCCTGCCCTTTCTCCCCGACGCCGCGCCTGGTCCCGCGCGCATGTTCGTCGCCGTAAGGCACACTGCGAGTGACTGTCAGAAAGTCGCTTCTCACTGCGGATGAGCAGCCACACGAGACGCTCACCGTGAACGAATACGGCAGCGAAAGTGCTTGCGGATTCTCGCCAGGAGCGAGTGTGGCTGCAAAGCGTATCGATACGCAACACCGAACTACGGTTGACTGAAAAACCTTCCTCCGCTCGCGGTCGCGATGCGCCTCACACCATTCTTGTCGTCGATGACAATCCCGACATTCGTCATCTCTTCAGCACCTACCTCCGCCTTGCGGGATACTCCGTCGAGGCTGTGGGGGACGGCGTCGCGGCCTTGCGCCGGATCGAAGAGGCCAATCCGGATCTGCTCGTGCTCGATCTCGGCCTGCCGCTGCTGCGCGGAGAAGACGTCGCCACCGAGCTCGCCGCTCGGGCTCACACCCGGGAGATTCCGGTCGTGATCGTGACCGGCGAGCCCCTGGCGGTGGCCCCGGCCAGCGCTGCCTGCGTGCTCCTCAAGCCGGTCAATCCCACGGACCTGCTCATCACCGTCAAGCGGTGCCTCGAGATGCCCGCCCGCGCCGCGACCTAACGCGCTGGCCGCCGTTTACCCCCAGATTCCCATGCATTAGGCACGTTCTCGTCTGTCACGGCCCTGTCCTGCTCTACAATTGTCGGTCTGGGAGGAATCGTTAATGGCATTAAGTCGAGAGGCACTCCGTCGTCTGGCGGTTCACGGCGCAAGGACGAGGCTGCAGGAGCTGGACGCGGAACGACGGACGCTGCTGCGTGAGTTTCCGGAACTTGGGTCGGGCCGCGGCGGCGGGCGCCGTGGCTCGCGGGCGCCAGCCGCGCGCACGACGAGACGCCGGTTCAGCGCGGCGCAGCGCCGCGCGATCTCGAAGCGCATGAAGGCGCTCTGGGCCGAGCGGCGGAAGGGCAAAGGCAAGGCAGCCTGATCCGGCGGGTCGGGGCGGCGGCCTAGGCCCGCCGCAGCCCCGACACTTCTCCGGCGAGCGTGACGTGTCCGGCACGCGCCAGCTGCCGCTCGGGTTCATCCGATTCGTCGGCGATCTCGGCCGCGACGTTCCCGCCACGCTGCGTGCGTTCGGTCGCACACCCGGCTTCACCACCACGGCCGTCCTCGCCCTCGCGATTGGGCTTGGAGCGAACAGCGCCATCTTCAGCGTAGTCCACGCGGTTGTCCTCAAGCCGCTTCCCTACGCGTACGACTCGGATCGTCTCGTCAGGCTCGTCGCGTATCTCCCCGGCACGGATTCCCGCCCCGGAACGCGGCGTGTGACGCTCGGATTCACCGGGTCCGAGGTTGCGGAGCTCCGCTCGCGCTCGCGGGCACTGTCGCACGCGGCCACTGTCGGCGGGACTCTGATGGGGCTCACCGGCCGCGAGAACGCGGCTCGGCTGCAGGGCGCGCTCGTGTCCGCGTCCGTCTTTCCGATGCTCGGCGCGCAGCCGCTGCGCGGGCGGGTGATCCTCGAGAGCGACGAACAGGCCGGGCAGGCCGACGTCATCCTGCTCAGTCACTCGGCGTGGCAGCGGTATTTCGCCGGCGATCCATCGATCGTAGGTCGCGCGATCACGATCGAAACAGTGCTCGGCCCGCGAGTCCAGCGCCAGTGCTCGGTGATCGGCGTCATGCCTCCGGCGTTCGCCTTTCCGGGTCCACACACGCAGTTCTGGATGCCGGTTGCCAGGCCCGCCGCGGGCCAGGCCGCGACGTCTCGCGGGCAATTGCTGGCGCGGCTCGCCGACGGCGTCTCGTTGCAGGCCGCCAACGATGAGATCGCGCCAATCGTGCGCGACATCCGCGGTCACGGCCCGGACGTGCGGTACGAGCTGGTCCGCGAACGTGACGAGATCGCGGCTCCGGTCAGGCCGGCGCTGCTCGTACTGACGGCGGCCGTCGGACTCGTTCTCCTCATCGCCTGCGTCAACGTGACGAGCCTCCTCCTGGCGAGGGCGACGTCAAAGCGCCGAGAGCTCGCGGTGCGAATTGCGCTGGGCGCCGGACGCGGACGACTCACGCGGCAGGCGCTCACCGAGAGCGCCGTGCTCGCCGCACTCGGCGGTCTCGCGGGACTCGCGTTGGCGTACGCGGGCGTCCACCTCCTGCGAAACCTCGCGCCCCCGCTGGCGCGGATGGACGTGCCCGGCGGCGCGGGCCTGCCGCGCCTGGAGGAGGTCGGCATCAACGCCTCGGTCCTGTGGTTCACTGCGGTGACTGCGCTCGTCTCTGGCTTGCTCTCCGGCTTGGTGCCCACGGTGCGCCAGTTCTCGGCCGATCCGTGCGTCGCGCTGAGGACCTCGCGCGGGTGCAGCGGATCAGGGTCCGCCGGGTCGTCGCCGTTGCGCGCGGGCCTGGTCGTCGCCCAGGTGGTGATGACAACGATGCTGGCTGTGGGAGCGCTGCTGTTGATCCGCAGCTTCACGAACCTGACAGCCGTCGATCCCGGATACAACGCGCGGAACGTGCTCACATTCCAGGTGAGCCTGCCGGCGGGGGCCTATCCGGACGAACGTCTCAGGGATTTTGCAGAGATGCTCGTGGCGCGCGTCCGGTCGCTGCGCGGAGTGCGCGCCGCGGCCTACGCCAACCAGTTGCCGATGGTGCAGCTCCGCGACACGGCCGGTGGCCTGTGGCGGACGCCGGCTGCCGGCCGACGGCCCGCGCCGGGCTCGGCCGACGCACGGCTCGTCAGCCGGGACTATTTCGCGACGATGGGCATTCGCGTCGTGGCGGGACGCGCCTTCGGACCCGACGATGCGCCCGGGCGGCCGCGCGCGCTCGTGATCAACGAAGCGCTCACCCGGCACGAGTTTCAGGATGGCGACCCCGTGGGCCGCATCGCCTACGTCGGGCGCGATCCGGTGCCCTGGCAGATCGTCGGTGTCGTGGCGAACGTCCGGCAGTTTGCGCTCGACCGCGAGCCCGAGCCGCAGTTCTTCATCGACGTTCGCCAGTGGGCTGGGCCCGGCCTTCTCTTTCCGGTCGGCGCGTACTACGTCGCGCGGACGGACGGCGATCCGGAAACGATGGTACCCGCGCTGCGCGCCGCCGTGCGCACGCTGGATCGGCAGGCGGCACTGTTCAACGTCGTTCGCATGGACGCTCTCGTGGCCAGCACCGTCTCACGGCCGCGAATGTATGCGGTCCTACTCGGCATCTTTGCGGCCGTCGCGGTGGCCCTCGCCGCGATTGGCATCGCCGGGACGATGGGGTACCTGGTGACGCAGCGCACCGCGGAGATCGGGATTCGCTTGGCGCTCGGCGCGCGGCGCGAGCAGGTGCTGGGTCTGGTCCTGCGCCAGGGTCTTGCGCTGGCGACAGCCGGCGTTCTCGCCGGCGTCGCGTGCGCGGCAGCGCTCGCGCGCTACCTCGAAGGCTTGCTGTTCGGCATCACGCCGCTCGACCCGCTGACGTTCGCGACGGCGTCTGTGTTCTTCGCGGGCATCGCCGTGCTAGCGTCGTACATGCCCGCGCGCCGAGCGACGCGCATCGATCCGCTGGCTGCGATCCGATCCGAGTGAGGGGGCGGAGCACGGCCCGTTTACCCCCGCGATCTGAAACGGCGATGGCTGTGCAAAATCGCGAAACCATCTGCAACGAGCGATCGGACCCTGTTTATCGTTGAGTGAACAAGACCGCTGAGCCATAATGGCACCCGCCGCGCGGCGGGAGCGAAGGTGCCTGACCCGCGGCTGCCTGCCACGAGCCTCCGCCAATCGTTCCCCCCTTTAGCTCGTCTCCAACCGGCTGCGGCGCACGACCGCGACGCAACCGCGAATTGCCGGCGTCTTTCTCCCCAGCAGGTGCCGTCATCATGAGAAGCCTCCGCGTCCTTTCCGCGTTATCCATTTCTCTTTTCGCTCTCGGCGCCGCTGCTGCCGAGAGCGCGTGGGATCGGTACTTTGCGACGCCAACTGTCGCCGCCAATCTCGGTGCGGCTACGCGGCCCTTCGGAGTCGCCGCGGGCGACTTCGATGGCGACGGTCACGTCGATCTGGTCGTCGGGCGCACGACCGGGAACGTCGCGTTCGTGAAAGGCAACGGTGACGGCACGTTTGCAGCGCCGGTGCAGTTCACGTGGAAGCTCGAGTACTTCAACGCATGGTCGTTCGCCGCTGGAGATGTCGACGGCGACTTCAAGCTGGACGTCGTGTGGAGCGCCAGCGCAGCGGGCGCCGATTCCGGTGGCGTCACACGCGTGGCGGACGGCGATGTCCGCGTGCTCTATGGGAACGGTAACGGCACGTTTCAGGTCACGAGCTACGTGCGAAGCGGCGTGACGTTCAATGCCGGAACATTGTTGGCCGACGTGGGTACAGACGCCGGCAGTGTGGCAGTCGGGGACGTCGATGCCGACGGCGACGTGGACGTGGTCGTCGGCGCTGTTGACGGTGCCAACACGGTTGTGAGGCTCCTTCGCAACGGCGGCAGCGGCTTCATGCCGTCCGTCCTCATCACCCAGACGAATACCAGCGATTTGTCGGAGCCGATCTACTACCCCGCAATCAGCACGCAGAACAGCCCCTGGGGACTGGCGCTGGGTGACGCGGACGCCGACGGCGATCTCGACCTGTTCGTCGGTGATCGCGCGCTGTACGTCTATCTCTATCGTAACGATGGAACCGGCGGCTTCACACTGACAACCGGGCACTCGATCGTCAGCGGGCGGCCGAACGTGTACATCGATCACGACACGTACCGCGTGTCAGTCGGGTACACGCCGACCCTCGCGGCAGGCGATGTCAATGGCGACGGGCGCGCTGACGTGTTCGTCGGCCTGCACACGGGCGCGCAGACGCCATCGTCCAATGTCGCCCACGACGGTGAGATTCTGCTCAATCTCAGCAGCGGCACCGGGCATTTCCTCTTTGGGTCACTGGGCGACATCGGGACCGTGGCGCGGGGGCTGAGCCTGATCGACGTCACTGGTGACGCTGCCCTCGACCTTGTCGGCGGCGAGTACGCCGGCACCGTTAAGCTGCTGCGCCAGCTCCCGCCGCTGGACACCGATGTAGACGGTATCTCCGACTACGTCGACAACGCACCCGAGTCGGCCAATGCACCCCGGCTCGACATGAACACGGACGGGTCGCGCAACCACCGCGACCAGCTCGACAACGACTTCGACACCGTGCTCGGCAGCCCCGAACTGCCTGGCACGTGGCAGCGCCTGGGCGATCCGGCGGACCTCGACGATGACAACGACGGCGTGGGCGACTTGATCGACAACTGCGCTTTCGTGGCCAACGCCAGCCAGACAGACGTGGACGGCGATCTGGTCGGCGATGCCTGCGATCCGCTCGACGATCGGGACGCGGACTCCGACGACGTCCCCGACGGCCCGCAGCCCGGCGAGCCGTTGTTCGATCTTTCGCTCGCTGCGAAGGCCAGGTGGGCGTCGGGGACCACGCGGTTCGTGATCCGCATCGACGCGCTCGGACGGTGGTTCCAGAACGAGTTCACGCAGATCCTGACCGATGCGGCAACCCTCTCGCCACAGGAGTGGGCGACGAAATGCTGGGAGAACTACGAGCCCGCGGACTTTGACCCGCCGTACGAGCCGTGCGGGGATGACGCGACGCAGACGCTGACGCTCGCCGGCGGCAGGAGCATGCCGGTCTCCCTCGTGGTCATTCCGAAGCAGCTGTGGACCGATCCACCAGTCGTCACGTGGATCAGCGAACGGAACCGGAGCCGGAACTTCGAGGTCGTGCAGCACGGCACGTATCACACGAGCAACACGATGCTCGGCGACTGGGCGGACATGTCCGACCGCAACTTCTACTCCTGCGAGTTCTGCGGCCTGACGCTCGCCGAGTCTTTCGAATTGACGAAGGTTGGATACGACACGCTCCTCGGCAATTACGGTAACAGGTGGATCGCGGAATCGGGCGCGGCGCCGACGTCGCCGAAGATTGACTGGGCCGGGTCGTTCTGGCCGCTCATCAGCTTCAGTCCGGGATACAACACCTCCGATACCACGGCGCGGAACGCGTTCGCGCAGTTCGGTTTCCGCGGGTTCTCGGCGAGCTGGTTCGAGGAAGCCGGCTCGTACTCCGACATCTTCTCGCCCGAAGGGAGCCATCACGAACAGTTCGATCAGTTCGGAATGTTCCACGCCTCCGCGGACCTGCAGGTGAACCCGCCGGACACGACCGGCGATACCTACGACACCGCCGCCTACGCGGAGTACCTTGCGTCGAAGACGAACATCAACGGGCTCACGACGTGGCTGATCGAGGAAGTGGACTGGAGCGGACGTCCGTGCCCCAACGACGACCGCCTCGGCACGTGCAACGGCGAGTCGAACCGCGAGAACAACACCGTCTACCTGCCGCGCTGGAACGCCTGGCTGCAGTTGCTCGACTACGTGAAGAACTACCCGGGCGGCGTGGCGCTGACGATCGCCGAGGTTGCGCTGGCGAAGGGGTTCGACAACGCGCCGACCGTCGCGAACGCCGATCAGGCGGACGCTGACGCGGACGGTGTCGGCGACGTCGTCGACGGCGCGGCGCTGTCGCCGCTGCCGGCAAGCCTGAGCCGGAACGTCGCCGGGACGCTCTCCGCGACGCTGGCTAATGGCGCAGGAGCTCCGATCGCCGGGCAGGTCGTCACGTTCGGGTTCGACGCAAACGGGGATGCCGAGGACGAGCAGTACGAGGCGACGACGAACGAAGCCGGGCTTGCGTCGGTCACCGCCACCGCCACGCGTCCGGTCGGACCCGCGTCGTTCACGGTCGCGTGGAACGGCATCCTGGTCAACGCCTCTGCGACAGGCACGGTCCGAGTGTTCGACGCGAGCCTCATCGTGATCGATGCGACGAGTCCGATCGCAGGACAGGTCACCGACGCCGTGACGTTCGGCGCCACGCTGACCGATAGCGCCGGGGCGCCGCTCGCCGGCCGGACGCTCTCGTTCCAGGTGGGCGCGGCCACCGCGTCGGGAAGCACGGACGTCGCCGGTCACGCGACCGCGATACTCGTGCTGGCGGCCCCTGCGGGGGCGACAACGCTGGGCGTCAGCTTCGCGGGTGACGACCTCTACGGCGGAACGCTCACGGCTGCGGCATTCACCGTGAACCGCGAGGACACCGCGGTGACCGTTTCCGATGCCGTGGCCGTGAAGAACAGCCCGGCGATCGCGCACGCCACGTTGAAGGAAGCGGATGGCGCGACGCTCGCGGGCCGCACGCTCAGGTTCGAAGTCCAGGACAAAGTGAAAGGACAGCTCGCCTGGGTGACGATCGGCGGTGCCGTGACTGATGCGACGGGCGCGGCGAGCCTGCCGGTCCCGGCGAGATACGTGAACCGCGCGGCGCACCCGCTGCGGGCGGTCTTCGACGGCGACGACAGCTTCGCCGGTTCCGCGGCCGCCGCGTTGGTCTACCGGGACTGAAGAGCTGGGGTCAGGTCCCCACCGTCAACGTCTGGGCCAGCGCGACTTCCTCGAGGGGCGGCACTTCACCGTCGAGGAACGTCTCCAGGACGAACCGACGGTCTGCCGCGAGGACGAACAGGCGCAGCATCGCGTCGGGCGCCGCGAATTGCACCGCGGGGTGAATCGCGGCGGAAGCCTCCGCCAGGATGGTCGGGCCCAGGCTGCGAACAGCTTCGCGTGAATACACGAACTGCAGGCGGCCGCTGAACGTGTCCACGAGAGCGGCTGCAAAATCCGAAAGCGTCTGGACCACTGTCGCGGGCGCGGTGCGCATCTGGCGCACCACCCCCGCGATCTTCCCCAGCGCGCTCGCGGCGCCGGCGATGATCCGCGCTTCGGCGTTCAGCAGGCTCGCCAGGTACCGGTCGCCCGTGGCGTCCAGCGCGAGCTCGATGAACTGGCCCACCCAGGCACGACCGAACCGGTCCGGTCGATCACGCCCCTCCTCGCGCAACCGCTCCCGCGCATCCTCAAGCGCGGCCGCCAGCGCGGCGGCGGTGTACGGATCGCGCGCCACCGCGCGGCGCTCCTCCAGCCGCGCGTAGTCCCAGAACAGGTCCGTGTCGGTGTTGAACCGGACAGGCAGCGCGTGCGCATCGACGGATGTCGAAACGGGCATGGAGCTCCAGACGAGAAGGGCCGCAACCGGTTCGGTGACCTGAAAGCGCCCGACATCCTCGAAGTAGGTGCGCGCCAGCAGGCGCCTGAGGGCTGCCTGCACCGCGCGCGAGAGCCGCATCGAGTCCCGTCGAACGGCTGCCGCGTCGCGCGGAAGCAGCCAGGCTTCGAGCACACGCACGGGATACGCAACCCGCGTCGACCAGGCGACATCGCCCAGGTAGTTGCTCGGGTTCTGCAGCGCGGCGGATGCCGACGCGTCGAGGTCCGCATAGAAGCCGCGGAGCGACGCGTCACCGGCGGCGAACAACGAGCTCAGATACGTCTCGATGAAAGGCCTCGTACGACGCTCGAGCTCCGGCGGCCGCATCCCGCGCTTCACGTGGCGGGCTTCGTAGGCGACCGTGCTTCGCGACGCGAGGCGCGGCAGCCCCTCGGCGTCCGTCCTCACGCCGCCGAGCACCGACAGCTCGCTCCGCACGCGGTTCGCGGAGTGCACCTTGTCAGAGGCCGCAAACTGGTACAGCAGGATTCGCCCCGCGTCCTCCTCGACCGAGAGCCTCGCCAGGCTGTCGGTCACGCGCGTGGTGTTCGACCCGATGAACGGCAGGCGCAGCTCGACGCGCGATCGTCGGCGGAGACGGTGTGTGAGCGCGGCCTCGTGAAGCGTGACGCCCTCCGCCGGCCGCGCCAGCAGCTCGTCGAAGTTCCCGTCGCGGGCCACGCGGCGAAACAGGTCCAGACCTGACGCGACCGACAGATCGAAGGAGACGTCCAGCAGCGCCGTGTCGGTTCGCGTCTCCTGGTACACGGCCGCGAACTCCGCCGCGTACCGCGCCGACAATGCCTTGACGCCGTTTTCGTAGATGCTCCGGACTTTCGCGTCAATCGCGGAGATCGCCTCCTGGATCTCTTTCAGGTCCTGCAGCAGCGGCACCTTCGCGTTGATCAGGTCGGCGAGGCGCCTGACCAACCAGTCCTCCAGCGCTTCGAAGTCCTCGTCTCGCACCGCGGCACGCAGCGGTGACAGATCCAGCCTCTTGCTGATGAACTCGTGCAGCCGCCAGATGACGGGGTCGTCGAGCACGGCCAGCGTATCGCGCGCGAGTGCGCTCAGGACATCCGCGTCGTGGCGATCCTCTCCGACCACCGCCGGCGCTGCGTCGGCGATCGCCTCGAGCCAATCGGCCTCGGCGCTGTCCCCGAACACCGAGTCGCGAAGGGCATCGGCAAGCGCCGCGCGGCGAAACACCGCGTCTGCCCCCGCGAGCGCGCGCAGCCATGCCTTGAAGCGCTCAACGGCGACGGCGTCGGGAGGGTGCGACAGGAACTGCCAGATCATCGCCGCGACATCGTCGGGGAGGCGTCTCCACTGCTCGAGCGCGCCGGCGACGATCGCGCGTGCCTCGTCGAAGCTCGTCTCGGGATCGAGTCCGGTCACGCGGCGCAGCAGTTCGAGCGCCGTCCGCGCGACGAGCCGCGCCACGGTTTCACCGAGGTCGGTCGCGGGGTCCACCCACTGCTCGACGACGTGCAGATCCGCGAGCACCTGGCTGCCATGCACTCCAAACACCGCCTGCACGAAATCGTCGAACCTCTTCGGCAGCGGATGGGCCGCCTTGACCCCTACATTCAGGTTCAATCCAAAGTTCAGCCCCTTCTTCGACTGCTTGTAGACGCGCAACCGCACCGTCGCGTCCTTGTTCTCCCGGCCGACCACGATCAGATAGCGTCCGCTCACCGAGAGACCGAGTGCGGCCCTGAGGTTCGCGTCGAGCTTCACGCCAAGATCACGCGTGCGGCCAAGCACGGTGGATTCGTGCGCGAAGCTCACGTCAAACCCCAGTCGCGCGCCGAGCGGGAGCGCGAGCGAGCCGTCCGCCTCCGCCACGATCCAGGTGCCCGGCGCCAGGTTCACCTCTCCCGCCACGGCATCGACCTGCCTCGGCAGGCGCCAGCTTCGCAGTGTGGTTTCAAGCACGTCGCGCGCGCCGGCGGCGGCGTCGAACCGGTGCAGGACGGCGTACAGCGCGTGCCGCTTCCCCTCTACGCCGAAGGTGGCGGCGCCGATCGCGCCGAGCGGGTGGGACCCGGAGAACTTGCCGGTGGCGCTGTGGGCCCACCGCAGTGCCGCCCACCGGGACCCTGGCGGCGCCGGGATTTTCAGGTCTATCTTCTGCGGCGACTCGGCCTGGATCGGGGCCAGCGCCTCCGCCGCGGAGTCGAACACACCGGCGCCCGCCCGCAGCGCCGCCGAGCTGTCGAACGCGACCCGGGCCTCGCCCGCCTTGAAGGCGATCGGACCACCGGTACCCGACTCGAGGGCGATCTGCCCCAACTCGATCGGCCCGGGTGGAAACGGGGCATTTGCGACGATCGCGGCAATCACGTCGCCACGCGTGGCCGGCCCCACCGCGACGGCGCTCGCGCTGTCGTCGGCGAGGATCGCGGGGTCGAGCGGGAAGTCCTTGATGGGCGCGGCCATGAGCGCGACGTCCGGGCTGACCATCATACGCGCGAACGCGATCCAACAGCGAAAGCGTGATCGCACGCGTTGCCGATCTCGTCCAAGGGAAGTTAGGCTGGCGCACGTGCCGCCGCGCCGCACATTGCCGGCCGCGGGGACGCGTGCGCGAAATCTCCGGGAGGAGCGATGCGCCTCTGGCCCGAGCTGTTGCAGGACGTCCGATACGCTGTCCGTCTTCTGGCGAGAAACCCGGGCTATACGCTGGCCGCAGGCTTGACCCTGGCGCTGGCCATCGGCGCGACCACCGCGATCTTCAGCGTCGTGCAGGGAGTGCTGCTGAGGCCGCTCCCCTACCGTGAGCCCGGTCACCTGGTGCGACTCTGGGAAATCACGCCGCGCGGCAACGATCGCAACGTCGTGTCGGCCGGTAATTACCTGGACTGGCGGGATCGCGCGCGCGCATTCGAGTCGATCGGGGCGCACAGCGGGGCGTTCGGGATGGCGCTGACCGGCGCGGGAGACCCGCTCACGGTCTCGGTGGCGGGGCTGACCCCGTCCGCATTGTCCACACTCGGCGTCCAGCCACGGCTTGGCCGTTGGTTCACCCCCGACGAAGGAGAGGATGGCGGCCCGCCCGCAATCCTGCTGAGCGACGCGCTCTGGCGTCAGCGCTTCAGCGCGGACCGTAACATCGCGGGCCGCGCGGTCGCGCTGAACGGCCGGGCGTTCACCGTCGTCGGCGTGATGCCGCCTGACTTCCGCTTTCCCGAAGCGGGCGTCGAGCTGTGGCTCGCGCAGCAGTTCGGCGAAGCCGATCGCGCCCAGCGCCGTTCGCACAACTTCGGCGTCGTCGCGCGTTTGAAGCCCGGCGTCTCACTCGAGGCGGCCGGAGCCGACATGCGGACACTCGCGCGCCAGATTGCACGGGAGCACCCGGCCGACATGACGGGATGGAGCGTGAACGTCGCGGGCCTTCACGCCGACCTCGTGGCGGACGCGCGCGCGCTCGTGCTGCTGCTTTTCGGAGTGGTCTCGGTGGTGCTGCTGGTCGCGTGCGCCAACCTGGCGAACCTGTCGCTCGCCCGCGCGACCGGACGCGCCCACGAGATCGCGGTGCGCTCGGCGCTCGGCGCCGGACGCGGACGGATCGCCCGGCAGCTCCTGACGGAGAACCTGGTGCTCGCTGCGGCCGGTGGCGCCCTCGGCTTGGCGGCCGTCGCCGTCACCCTCGAGACGCTCGTGGCGGCCGCGCCCGGAGATATTCCGCTCCTCCACGAAGTGCGGGTCGATCCCGTGGTGCTCGCGTTCGCGGCAGGCGTCACCGCGCTGACGGCGCTGCTCGTCGGCGTATTGCCGGCGCTGCGGGCCGGGCGTGCGGATGCACGCGCGCCTCTCCAGGGGTCGCGCACAACGGGCGGGCTGCATCAATCCCGCCTGCGAGGCGCGCTCGTCGTCGTGCAGGTCGCGCTGGCGCTGGTTCTCCTCGTGGGCGCGGCGCTCCTCGTGCGCAGCCTGATCGAGCTCGGCGCGGTGGAGTACGGCTTCCGGGCCGAGGGCCTACTCACCGTCGGCCTCGATATTCCTCGGGCGCGCTACCCGGATCGCGGCGCTCAGGCGCGGTTCTACGAACGGCTGGTCGAGCGCGTGCGCGCGTTGCCGGGGGTCGCGGGCGCGGCAACCACGAGCGAGGCGCCAGCCTCCGGCGCCTCGATGACCTTCAGCTTCGCGATCGAGGGACGCCAGGCATCGAACCCGAGTGGCCGCGAGGATCCGGTGCCGCTCCGCGCGGCGACGTCCGGGTACTTCAGCGTGCTCGGCATTCCGCTCCTCGACGGCCGCACGATTGAACCGAGCGACACCGACGATGCGCCGCCTGTCGTGGTGGTCAACGCGACGCTCGCAAAAAGGTTCTGGCCAGACGGCGACGCGGTCGGTCGGCGCATCAGCTTTGCCGGCCAGGGCGGCCCCTGGTACACGATCGTCGGGGTTGTCGGAGACACCCGCGACGAGGGACTCGATCATCCCGCGCCGCCCGCGGTGTATCTGCCGTTCGCGCAGAAGCGCGAGCAGTGGGGCTGGCTCTCGTGGCAGACGCTGGTTGTCCGGACGCGGCCTGGCTTCCAGCCGTCGGACCTGCTTCCGTCAATCCGGGCCGCCCTGCGCGAGATCGATCCCTCGCTACCGCTCCAGGCGGTGAGAACGGTCGCCGAGCTGTACGCCGAAACGACCGCACGCCGGCGATTCGCCACGCAGTTGCTGGCGTCATTTGCCGGCCTCGCCCTGCTGCTCGGCGCGATCGGCATCTACGCCGTCATCGCGTACTCGGTCGCGCAGCGCCGGCAGGAGATCGGTATTCACCTCGCGCTCGGCGCGCAGCCCGGCGCGCTGGCCCGTCAGGTCATCGGCCGCGCGCTCGCCTTTGCGCTGGCTGGGCTGGCAATCGGGGCGGCGGCCGCCGCCGGCCTCACACGGTTCCTGGGAACCCTGCTGTTCGGCGTCGAGCCGACTGACGCCCGGACCTTTGCCGCGGCTGCCGCGTTGCTGCTGGTGGTTGCCGCTCTGGCGGCATGGGCACCCGCGCGGCGCGTCATGCGTGTGGATCCAGTGCAGGCCCTCAAGGCCGAATGAGGGCCGCCCAGCCCTGTTTCTTGCCGCGATTCTGTTCGTCGAGCCACTTCTCGAGCGGGGCGAAGTACTCGGCCATCGCGCTCGCGTCCATCTCGCGCTGGCCGGTGAGCGCCTCCAACACATCGGGCCACGGGCGTGACGCGCCCATCTCCATGATCGCGTTGAGGCGGCGCCCGACCTCCTTGTTGCCGTAGATCGAGCAGCGGTGAAGCGGCAGCGCGCACCCCGATGCCTTCGCGAGCGCGCGGTGAAACTGGAACTGCAGCACCTGGGCGAGGAAGTAGCGCGCGTAGGGCGTGTTGGCCGGCACGTGGTACTTCGCGCCAGGGTCGAAGAATTCCTCGCCGCGCGGTTTCACTGGCGCGACCCCCTGGTAACGCAGCTTCAGGTCCCACCACGCCTGGTTGTAGGCGTCGGGGGCGATCCTGCCGGAGAACACCTGCCAGCGCCACTGATCGACCAGCAAACCGAACGGCAGGAACGCCAGACGCTCGAGCGCGGCACGCAGGAGCAGTCCGGTGTCCGCGGAGGCGTCGGGCGCTTTCTCCAGCAGACCGATCCTGACCAGGTACTCGGGCGTGACCGAAAGGGCCAGGGTATCGCCGAGCGCCTCGTGAAAGCCGTCGTTGGCTCCATCGCGAAACAGCACGGGCTGCTTGCTGTACGCGCGCTGGTAGAAGTTGTGCCCGAGTTCGTGGTGGATGGTGGTGAAGTCCTCCGCGGTGACGTCGATGCACATCTTGATGCGCACGTCGTCCACGCTGTTGATGTCCCACGCGCTCGCGTGACACACGACCTCACGGTCCCGCGGCTTCACGAACAACGATCGTTCCCAGAAGGTTTTCGGCAGCGGATCGAACCCCATCGACGTGAAGAATCGCTCGGCGATACGCACCATTTCGATGGGGTTGACCTTCTTCGCCTTCAGGTTGTCGGTGAGGGAAAACGACGCCGGCTGGTTGGCGGGCGCCACGAGCGGATAGACGTTGGACCAGTCCTGCTGCCACAGGTTGCCGAGCAGGTGCGCCGGGATCGGCCCGTTCTCGGGCACGATGTCGCCGTACTTGTCCCGAAGACGCCCACGGACGTAGGCATGTAGAGAGACATACAGCGGCCGTAGCTGCTCCCAGAGCCGATCGAGCTCCTTGGCGAAGGCGTCCGGAGGCATGTCGTACTTGCCGCGCCACATTGCGCCCGTGTCCGCGAAGCCGAGCACCTTTGCACCTCTGTTCGAGAGCTCGACGAACCGCGCGTAGTCCTTCCGCAGCGGGGCCCCAATCGTGTGCCAGCCTTCCCAGACCTCCCGCAGGCGCGCGGGATCTCTGCTTTCGGCGAGGATCTCGGTGATCTTCTCGACGTCGAGGCACTCTTTCTCCGGCGGCGCCGCGCCCGAGGCCGGCGCGGTCACACCGGGCGGGCAGTACTTGCCGCTGCCGTACGCGCTCTCCATCGACACCACGAGCCGCGCGAGTTCCTCGGCCTCTTTTGGTTCGGGAGGCGCGGACATCGTCAGCGAGTTCTTGAGGAGGTTCAGCTGCCGCCGCTCGGCGGGCGTGACCTGCACGTTCTCGAAGCGAACCGCGTCCTGGGCATACCGCGTGCCTGCGGCGATCAGGGCTTCGTTCGCCGCGGCGGCGATCGCCTCGGTGTCCGGCGTGATGTACGTGGACTGCACCCACCCGGCGACGCTCGCGGCGTTGATCAGCCGCAGCATCTGTCGGTCGACGTCGTCGAGAAAGGCGCGGGCACCGGCCGGCGTCGAGGGGTGCGTGCTGGCAGGCTGCTGCGTGCGGATCGCTACGGCCGAGCCGGCGAGGAGAACCGCGAGCACGAACGTGGAGAAGCAGCGGCGGATGTTCATGCCCTCATGGTAGACCCGTTGCGGGAGGAGGCGCGCCGTTCGCCGCCAACCGCTCGCTGCTAACATTGAGGGCATGGCTATGGATGAACGCACCTTTTTCACCGAGAAACCGGAAGTCCGGCCCGGACGGTATCAGTGCCCCAGGTGCCGGAGGACGGGCGATTACAGCATCCGGTGGGTGAGGCGCTCGAAGAAGGACAAGTTGCCTCCGAGCGCGGACGAGCGCGACCGGGAGAAATTCGCGAAACTGCGCGACTACCTGCTTCGCCTCGACGACGAGGTCACGTGCAAGGCCTGCGGCAAGAAGTTCGAGATCCCGTCGCAGCATTCGCTGATGTTCGTTGATCAGCTCGCGGGCCTGCCCAACGACGAAGAGCTCGAGCGCGAGATCAACGCGGCGGCCGGCGACACGGAGCCTCCAGCTCCCGGCAAGCCGACGTTGCCGCCGCGGTTCACACGCAAGTCATCCGGTTGGAAGTAACCGAGGCGTACCCTTTCGAGATCAGCCGGCCTTTCCGGAATGCCGCTTGCTCCACGACGGGCGGAGGTCCCATTTCCATGCCTGAATCACCCTGCGCCCCGGGCGAAAGGGGGACCGTGGCCGCGCGGCGGCCCTTTTTGACGTCCTTACGCGCGTCCGTTGTCCTGTTCGCGGCCGGCATCTTCAATTTCAGTGGGCCGACGTCACGGTCCGAGACGTGCCGCTGAACGGCTTCGTCGACGTCCTCGCACCATTTACGTTCACCGGCGAGCTCATCTCTCACGAGGCGTTCGCGCCCCGCGTTCATCCGCTGTTTTCCGTCGATCTGCGCGGGGCTGGGACGGTGAGCCTGTCCTTCACCAACTCACCCCGGTTCGGGGTCTGGACCGACCGGGTCAACTACGAGTTCGAGGATCGGACGGCGCCAGTGCCGGAACCCGCAACGCTGGTGCTGCTCGTAACGGGGCTGGCGGCCGCCGCGCGCGCGCGACATCGCGGCCGGACGAACGGCTGATCCGCTGTTGGCCGGTCGGTGGCGTGAGGCGTACGAAATCCTTCGCGCGCAGCAGGCGAACGACCTCGAGCCGGGTCAGTGTTGCGTCGGTGTCTGTCGCGGACTCCGGCGCCGCCCGATCGAAGGCCGTCTGCGCCGCCACTCGAGTCGCCGCCGTCGCGACGATGGAGCGGCCTCGCACGAGCACGACGCCGCCCCAAAACAGGGCGGCGAGCACGACGACGCCCGCGACACTTGCTGCGATGCGCATGGACAGTCCGGGCGTTACCGCACGATCACTCCGCCCGTCGCGGTCATGTACGCGATGAGGACTCCGCTGAGCGCCAGCACGGTGCCTACCACCTTCGGAACGGCAAGGTTGACCCGCTCCGAAACGAGACTGGCGTACCGTGCGCGCAGCCGCAGCACGTTCCACTTGTACGGCAGGAACCACCCCGAAAGTCCGACGACAATCGCCACGAGACTGATGAGGTACTGTTGCGTGACGGGATTGGACATGTCCATGTCGTTCTCCATCGCGCGCACGGCCCCTCGCACGCGAGCCTCCGGCGGAGGAGCCGCACGCGCCGTTCGCAATACTGCTGGGGTCCGAGCATTCTAGCACGCCCGTCCCGCGTACGCCGGAGGACCGTGGCATCTCCCTGCCTGCGGGGTGCGAGAATAGGCGCCGCGTGGCTGACGACCTGACCTCACCCCTGAGGCGCGCGGCCCTGGCGGCCGGCTGCGCGCTGGCGATGTCTGCCGTGGCGCCGGCCGGGTTGCATCAGGACGCGCCCGACCTGTTGCGGACGCTCACGCAAGACGAGGTGCTCGCT
>DATHTE010000019.1:0-21199 GCA_035463475.1 Vicinamibacterales bacterium | reverse complement strand
GGCCGCGAAGGGCAACGGCGCGGACCGAAGCAGGCGCTGCTCCTCGATGAACCGCACGCCGATGGTCTGGCCGGCCGCATCAGGGTGAGTCTCGAGCCGCGCATCCATCTGCGCCAGCAGCGCCTCGTTAATGACCGCGAGTGTCGGACCGACCGGAATCGGCACGAGCGCCTGCTGCCGGACCGCCTTGCCCCGGGCCTCGACACCGCCCTTATCGTGGCCTTCGCCGGGCCGACAGAAACACGCTTCGAGGAGATAGTGCGAGGCGAGCGCCGCGAACCGCGGCGTCAAGGTGCGGGCGCCGCCCACCAGGATGCGAACGACGGCCGCCCGTAGATTGTCGTACGCGACGCGGGCCGGTACGCCGTCGAAGTGCGCAAATGCGCGGACGTGCCCGTCGAGAAAGCTGATTTGATCCTGGCGCTCGTAGATCCACGCGAAGTCGCGGCCCGAGTACATCAGCCGCATCAGGAACAGCCAGGCCTTTTGGCGCGTCCCGTCGACGTCCACCAGCACTTCGAAGAAGTCGACCTCGGCGAGATCGCCCGGCCGATACGTGAGCGGCACGAAGACCTCGCGACGCTGTCGCTTCCATTCCGCGACCGCGTCTTTGACGACCGTCACGCCGACGCGGTGCCCTTCGCCGACCAACAGCTCGTGGAGTCGTGTGGCCGTCAGCCGCTGTTTGCCGGCGGTCCATCGTACCGATTCGGCCAGCAACGCCTGCACTCGCCCGGCGACCGCGTCCCAGACCGGCCGAGGCCGAGGCCCCGCCTCCAATTTCCGTGTCGGAGCCGCCTGATCCACGTACTTTCGGACGGTAACCCGCGCCAACCCCAACTCCCGGGCCCGTTGCGTCCGCCCCTCCACCAGCACTTTGTGTCGAACGACATGTACGAGGTCCATCCTGAGCATCCTCCAGCGAACCCCGGATCCTCCGATCCGGCAAGCCCGCAATCAGGCCCTCAGGTGGTCTACTTTCCGAGCGGCGTTTGGTCTATTTTCTGAGCGGCGCGCCCACCCGCGTCCGGGGTCTCGATCCGGGCGTCTGACCCAACTCTTGAAAGAAACTTGAAAGATTGTCACCGGCTCGCTGCCCGTCTGCTGACGTGGTCGGGGCGACCGTGGGTTCCGTCGCCGGGTCGGCGCCCACCCCGCTGCGGCCCCCCGATATCGGCCTGTGCCCCGCTCGAACTCCACGGGGCTCACGCATCCCGGGCATTCGCCTTCGCGGAAGCTCCGGAGAACCGCCGCAGCCTTGGCGGAGGCTGGTCCGCCCCGGGGCCGCCCGCGATTGCGTGGCGGTGTCCGTGTCGGCGCGCGAGCCTGGCTCCGGAGCCGGTGTCCACGAGGCCGCGTCGGCGGAGAACGGCAGGCCTCGCTCCAGCTTCGTCACCGCCACCTGCAGGTTCTCGAGTTTCTGGTCGTCGTAGCGCTCGGTGGTGGTGATGCAAGGTGTTGGCGCCTGCCTGCTTGGCCGACAGCGAGTAGCGGTTCGGCTCGCCAAGCCGCGATTGCATCGTTTCCGCGACGCATCCATCGCCCCTCACATCGGTCAGGCGGAGCGTCAGGTTCCACACCCCGACGAGATGAGACAGATCCGGAGCGGGCGACGGAGTGGGTGACGGAGCGAGCGATGAAATGGGTGACGGAGCGGAGGGACTGCGGTCGTCACAGGCCGACAAGAACCGCCGCGAGCAGGAGTGCAGGCGGGACGAGGCTGCGTGGGGAGAACATACAAGCACCTCCGGAACTTGGGCTCCAGGGCATCCCGATGTGGCGGGCGCAGGCCGACGGCGGGGAACGACCGCCACGACCGTCTGACGTCGCAGACGCGTCGTTATTTGCGCACCAGTTCCATGCGGTGATCCTGGGCGTCGCACCGCGTGGTCTCTTTGTGGATGTCGGACCGATAAAGGACCACGCCCCCCCGGAAGGCGGCCACGAGGCGGCCGTCGCCCATCGTCCCGGTCGCGGTTCCGATGTACCCGAGTTCCGTGGCCGCGTTGACTTGGTAGATGAACGCGTACGGGGTGGCGCCCGGGTCCCAGGAAGCCAGCGTGAAGCGCATGGTGTCCCCGTCCCGCGTCCCGGTGAAGCCGCATCCCCACCACCCACAGACGAAGTTCGGATCGTCGAACTCGACGATCACGTCCCGTCCCTTCTCCCTCACATGCGCGTCATAGGTCCGCACCATCGCGAAGTCGGGCAGCGAGCACGCCGGTGCGGCCGCCATCGTCATCGTGTACTCCCCAAGGTCCTTCCCGAGATCGGTTGGCGACGGGGTGCTCGTCGACCGCGGAGTGGGCGCGCCCGGAGATCTCCAGGCGTCTCCGCCACAGGCCGTAGCCACGAGCAACGGCAGGCACGCGAGCACAGCGCGCACCGCACTCCAACGGGTTGACGTGATGGCCCGCATTGCACACCTCCGACGGACTCCATCAAAGTCTCTTCACGCAAGCATGCGCGTCGGGGATGGCCGAGCCAATGGACGGCAACCGCAATCTTGCTTACCGTCCAAGGCCCTCAGAACACGGCGGTTGTGCTCGACTCGGAAGGGACGAGCGTGGTTTCGGGGTCCTACAGCCCGTGGTCGTCGAGCAGGGTCCGGTACGGCGACAGCCAGCCGGTCAGCGCGATGAAGCTCCGCAACGGCACTAGGAGCATGTGTCGTTCCTCGAGCGCCCGCATGATGCAGGCGCGCGCCTTCGCGTCCGCCCCGATGCCATCGTAGGCGAGGGCCAACCACGTGGGCGGGACGATGCGCGTCGCCGTCAGGAGCTCGAGACGCTCGAGGGTGTGGCGTGCGTCAATCGGCCTTCCTGACTTCTCGTAGCACCAGCAGAGCACCGACAGGCTCGCGGGACCACCTTCGATAGCAGCCGACCGCTCGTAGGCCGCGGTCGCGTCGGGCCACCTGCCGCGCACCGACTCGGTCCACGCGAGGAGCTGGTACCCGATCCACGAGTTCGGATCCAGCCTCACCATTCTGTGCGCGACTTCCTCTGCTTCGTCGAGCCGTCGCAGGGACAGGTACACCCACCCGATGAACCAGTTCGCATCGAACGAGAACGGATCAAAATCGAGGGCCTTCCGCAACATGACGAGCGCTTCGTCGTGACGCTGCTTCGCCCAGAGGAACAGGCCGTACCGGCACAGAGCCTCGGTGCTGTCGGGATCCAGTTCGAGCGCGCGCAGGTACTCCCGCTCCGCGCCTGCCCAGTCCCAGTCACCGAAGCAGAGGGCGTCGGCCATGCGCACGTGCGTCACCGGCAGCGTGTCGTCGAGTTCGAGCGCGCGGGCGGCCGCGGCCCTCATCCGCGGCATGCCGTCGCGCGTCTTGAGGCCGCCGAAATAGCAGAGGAGGAGGCAGACGTGCGCCAGACCGGCGTACGCCGTCGCGCAGTCCGGATCGCGCGCAGTCGCTTGCTCGAACAGGCGGAGCGCTTCTGCCAGGCCGGCCGGGGTGCGCTTCTGGTGCTGATACCGCGCCCGGAGGCAGAGCTCGTACGCGTCGACGCTGCCGGTGTACGGCTTGACCAGCGTCGCGGAGTGACCGGAGAGCTTCGGGATCAGCGCCGCCGTGATGGCCTGTGTGATCTCATCTTGAACGGCGAACACGTCTGTCAGTTTCCGGTCGTAGCGCTCGGACCAGAGCTGGAGACCGTCCGCGACGTTGATCAGCTGCGCGGTGATGCGCAGGCGGCTCTCCACCCGACGCACGCTTCCCTCGAGCACCGTCTCCACGCCGAGTTCATGCCCGATCCGGCGAAGATCCTCCGTCTTGCCCTTGAACGCGAAGCACGAGGTGCGCCCCGGGACGCGCAGCCCGGGAATCCGAGACAACGCGACGAGCAGGTCTTCGGCGATGCCGTCGCTCAGGAACTCGTTGTCCGGATCCGCGCTCAGGTTCGCGAACGGCAGCACCGCGAGCGAGGCGATGTGCGTGTCGCCCTGCTCGAACGCGCGCATCGACGTGCGGGCGCGGGCCTCCTGACGCGCTGAGAGGGAGCGCAGGTGTTCGGCCAGCTCTCTCGCGCTCCCGAATCGTTCCTCCGGTCGCCCTGCAAGGCAACGCTGGAGGTCTTCCTGCGCCACCGCGTCGTGGATGGCGCGTGCCCAGTCGGTCGTGACCGGCTGCGTGAAATCCTCCACCAGCAGTTGGTACAGCATGACTCCCATCGCGTACAGGTCCGATTGGGCCGTCGCCGGACGTCCCATCAGCAGCTCTGGCGCGAGATATGCGTGGGTGCCCAGCACGGCCGCGGAGGTAACGGGGCGCAACGTGGCGGTCAGGCCCGTGGCCGTGATGCCGGCCAGCGCCTGCGCCGACATCGCGTGCCCGATCCCGAAGTCGGTGACCTTCGCGGTCGGGAATCCGAGCGCAGCGAGCTCGCGCGCGACGCCCTCCGGGCTCCAGACCGGGATCACGGCCGATGCGGCGTCTCGGCCGCTCGAGAGCTCGTCGGGCGGGTTGGACGGATCGCGGGGCGCGGCGGGCTGACGACAGCTCACCAGGATGTTTCCCGGCTTGATGTCGCGGTGGACGATGCCGGCTTCGTGCGCGGCCGCGAGGCCGTCGGCGGCCTGCGCCATCAACTCGAGGCGCACGCCGACCGGCACCTTGCCGATGCCTCCCTGTGCGGCGCACCAGGTCCGCAGATCACGGCCCGCGACGTACTCCTCCTCGAGATAGAACGGCGGCCGATCCAGGTTCACGCCGAGCAACTGCACGAGGTGCGGGTGATCGCCCACTCGCGCGCGCCACACGCGGAACAGCGTCATCTCCCGCTTCAGCGCACGAACGCGATCGTCGCGCACGCAGAACTTGAAGACGCGCGGCTCCCTCAGGCGCCGATGTCGCCCGAGCCACACCTCGCCGAACCCGCCGTGCCCGAGCCTCTCCTCGAGCACCCACGGTGTGCCGGGCACCTCGAGCCCCGCCGCCGGACGCCACCGCCGGCGGCACCGCGCGCCGAGCGCACGCGGCACGGGGGGTTCGTCCACGAGGGTTCCGATGAAGCGGTACCCGCGCTTCGGGAGCGTCTCGATGAACCGGGGATGGTCGGCAGAGTCGCCGAGCACTTCGCGCAGCCGCCCCATGGCCGCGTTCAGGTTGTTCTCGAAATCGACGATGACGTCGGCCGGCCAGAGCCGGCGCTGGAGATCCTCGCGGGTGATCACCTGACCGGGGTGCTCGAGCAGGGAGGCGAGCACCTGGAACGACTGCTCGCGCAGCCTGACGCGAACGCCGCGCTTGAGGAGCAGGCCGGCGGACAGGTCCACCGCGAAGTCGCCGAAGCAGAGGACCGTGGCGCGCGTTCGTAGGGCGTTTGTCATGACACCCGGTTCCTCGACAGCGCTGCACCGGAGCCTACGCGCTTCGCCCCAGTGTGTCAAACAGGCCTCGACGTGCGTGAGCCTGCGGAAAACCGGGCGCCATCAACAACTTGCACGGCAAGGTGAATTGCGGGCGCCGTCCATTGGCTTCCGTTGCGAACGCGTCCATCCTCACGGGCGATCGCCGAGGGCGTCGCGACGGTGGCGTCTGATGGTCGCCGCGTTCCCTCAGTCGTCCCCCGGACTTCATCAGGAGGTGGCGTCATGGTCGCCATTGGAAGGAAGGAGGGTTCGATGTTGTGCCGAAGAATACTGAGGGTCGTCGGCCGGTGGTGGCTGCTGCCAGTCGCCCTGTTCGCGGTCGTCCTCCAGACCGGTGAAACGACCGTGGCCGCCCAGGCCGGCGGGTTCCCGGCCTTTATCCCGATGCCGGGGGTCTCCGCGCGAGGTGTCGCGGTCGACAAGATCGGCAACGTCTACGTCAGCGTCGGAGAGGTCCGCGCGGATGGCGAGCACATCCTGTTCTGGAAGTTCACGCCCGCCGGCGACCCGTCCTTCGTCGCCGACGTCGGCCGGGGGACGATCGGGGGCCTCATGGTCACCGCCGACGGTGACCTCTACGTCGCCTTGGCGGCTGGGCTCGACAGAGGAGTCTGGCGGATGGACCGCAAGGGACAGAAGCAGAAGGTGCCGAACAGCGAGAAGATGTTCTTCGCCAATGGTCTCGCGTTCGACGATCGGGGCACCCTGTACGTCACCGAGTCCGTTTCGATGGACCGCTCTAGTCTCGGGCAAGGAGGCCTCTGGCGCGTTCCGCGCGGCGGCGTGGCGGAGCTCTGCCTGCGAGACCCGCTCCTCACGGGAACCGGTGCCCTGAAGCAGCCCGTCCCGATCGGAGCCAACGGCATTGCCTACTACCACGGCAACCTGTACATCACGAACACTGAGCAGGGCACGGTGGTGCGAATCCCGCTGTGGCCGGACGGGAGTGTCGGCACGCCCGAGCTCTGGACGACCCTCAACGAAGTGCCGGAGTCGCCGCTGGCAGGAGCGCCTCTTCCAGTCGCGGGGGATGGCCTCGCGCTCGACGTGCACGGCAACCTGTACATCGCCGTGTTGACCCGGTCCGCGGTCGTCCGCATCGACGCCCAGACGCTGGCGCAGGAAACGGTCGCGGCATTCCAGATCGTCCCGCACGGTTCGGTTCCGAATGCCCCATTCGACTTCCCGGCCAGCCTCTTCTTCGGCACGGGCAAGGGTGAGCGGACGAGCCTGTTCGTGAGCAATCTGGGGCTGGGCAGGGTGGCGGTGCCGCAGCTTCCGTGGGCTGGCCCCGGCCTGGTGAAAATCGACGCCGGTGTGCCGGGGCGACCCTTGCACTGACGCGTGGGCCGTCGCCCTGGAAAGGAAGGGAGTGCACAGGTGACCGGCCCACAGGCTGGTCGGCCACCTGTTCATCACGCGACCGGCGTCGACGCGCGGCCGGCTCGCCGGAGCGTGCACGTCGTCGCCCCGATCGCACACTCGCCCCAACCTGCGGACTACGGCCCACAGGAAGACCGGCGTGATCGTGCCGCGACGGCAGTCGGACGCTGTCTGCGGACTTGGGTGCGAGCACGGGGCCTCGAGTCCGAGCAGGCAGCGGTGCTGGCGCACGAGCTGTGGGCATGCGCTCGAGGTTGGCACGATGCCGGAGATCTTCGATCAGGAGAGCCTGCGGCGGTTCAACCAGCTGACCGGTCACGGCGGCCGGTACTCGAACGAGGTGGAGTCCGCGTCCGCGTCACTTGCGGAAACCACAGTGCTCGGCGAGTTCCGCCAACGGCAGTAGGTCCGCGCCGTGCGGGGTTCGGCGCGACGTGCGTGCCCGCGCACGCAGCGCGAGCTACCATCTCCGCCGTCAGTTCGCTCGCACGCGGCCAGGAACGTCAGCGCCGTCCGGGCGTCGCCATCGGGATCGACGAGCGTGAGATCGTGGCCGGCGCCAGCGATGATGGCCGTCCGACCTGCGGCGCGGATGCGCGCCAGTCTCCGGACGGCGGCCCGGGCGGAGTAGATCCGCTCGCGCTCGCCGACCAGGAACAGGCACACAAATCCCCAGGCACTGAAACAGGTGTCTGGCCTGCGGAAGGAACCGCAAGTGCCAGCTGACCCAGAACGCATCCGGGATCCCAAGAAGGCTCTGGAGCAGCTGATCTGGCGGGCGGGGCGGAAGCGATACGACGATGCACAACGAGAGAATCGCGGCGGCGGCGCGCCTGCCTTCATTGGAGCACTGCCGCTCGTTCAGGCCTTATCCGGCCTTCCTACGGGCCAAGAAAGCACAATAGGCCTGAGCAGCACGCGCTCGCCGTTTCGAAGACTCTCGGCCCGCGGCGGAGTGGGACCAAGCTCCGGCCGCCAGTCCCGACCCCCACGGCCATACCCCTATGGCGCAGGGAGTCCCCTGCGCCGTCCGCATAGCACGCTAGCCGTGCTATAGTGCTAGCCGATGATCCGGTCGTTCGCTGACGATGCGACCAGAGACATCTGGAACGGCGTCAGCAGCAAGGCGGCCCGTCGCCTTCCGCGCGCGCTCTGGCCGGTCATTCGGCGGAAGCTCGATCAACTCGACGCCGTCACGCAGCTCGAAGCCCTGAACGTTCCTCCGGGGAATCGGCTTCATGCCCTGTCCGGCGACCTGGTGGGCTTCCATGCCATTCGCGTGAACGACCAGTACCGGCTTGTCTTCCGTTTTGAAGGACACGACGCAGACGACGTGCGTTGTACGGACTATCACTGAGGAATGTCGATGTTGCCGACCAAGCGACCGCCCACGCACCCGGGAGAGATGTTGCTCAGGGAGTTTCTCGAGCCGTTCGGTGTGTCGCAGGTTGAAGCGGCACGACGAATGAACATCCCGTTTCAGCGGCTCAACGCCATCGTCAGGGGGCGTCGCGGGGTGAGCGCCGACACGGCGCTTCTGTTCGAGGCTCTCACGCGGTGGGACGCGCAGATCTGGCTGACGCTCCAGGCGAAGTGGGATCTGTGGCACGCGCTGCGAGCCAGGGGGCACCGGCCCAGAGTCAAGGCGTTACCAAGGACGGCCTGAGCCCACTGACGACTTCTTCGTAAGGTGAAGCCGAAACCGCCCCAAGCGCTGCCTTCCGGTCAGAAATCGCCCAGACGCCCCGTCACCGTCACTGAGCGAGCAGAAGTTCGGCCTCGAACCACCACTTGGGGCGGAAGACGATCCTCAGTGGGACACCAGCCAGTTCGCCGCTTCTGCCGTACACGATCGAAAACCTCGGTGACCACCGCCAGTGATTGCGTATCTCGACGCGAGCGCGCTCGTGCAGCGCTACATCGCGCCCGTGCGAATCCAGCGCGTCGAGAACGGATTCGTGCGACGGGAACGGTGTCCCGTGCGGGTGGGGCTGAAATGATGGCCCGCCCCTTCGCTGCGCGGCCGCCTGGAGACGTGCGCGGCCGCGGAGACCACGGCGGACAAACCGGGGACGGCGGGTGGCTTACCTCGGCACCGGAGCTCCCGGTCCGGGCGGAAAGCCGGGCGGGCGCTCGCGCTCGCGCCGCTCGCGCTCCGCCTCGAATTTCTTCCGCTGCTCGGGCGTGAGGATCGCGGCAATGTCGGCGTCGAGCTGCCTGCGGAGCGTCTCGAACCTTCCGGCCGCCTCGGTGCGGAACTGCTCCAGCCGCTCACCGTTGCGCTGCAGCACGGCGTCGAGCTCGGTGCGCTGCGCGGGCGTCAGGTCGAGTTCGCGCGACATGCGTTCGGCGATGTCGGCGCGCCGCGGACCCTCAGGGCGCATGCGCGTCGTCGCCTCCTGCAGCCGCTGCCGCTGCGCGGGTGTGAGCTCCAGCTCGCGCGAGAGACGCTCAACCAGATCGCCGGGTGGCCCGGGGCGAATCCGCATGAGACCGAAGGGACGACGCCCCGACATGCCGTATCGATCGGTCAGCACGCCCCCGGCAACCGCACCGAGCGAGAATACCGCAAGCACGAATACCCCGAACCAGAGTCTCCGCGGGGCCGGGGGCGTCATTCGGATTCCCCCAGGGCGGGTGTCGATGGCTCCAAGGCGATGAAGGACGCTCGCATCCGCCCGAGGACCATGGCCATGAAGCGCGCGTGAGCGCTCCCGCGGCCGTTCGTGGTCCTCGACCGTACGTTCCGGCCGTGCGGCGGCACGGTTACCTGCTGGCGACGGTCGCGCTGAAGCGGGAAAGCCGCGGCTGAGTCAAAGCGGCCTCGCCGCGGGCTCACTGTTGCGCAAGGATTTCGTCAGGGTCACATACCTCTGCAGACAGCGCCGCTCGAGACCGAACAGGGTGGATTGCCCGTCGGGACTGGTTCGAGACCAAAACCGTGCTCCCGGAGCCATTTCGATTCTGCAGGTAACGGGTGTCCACGGGACGGGCCTGTCGTGGCGACGAATGTGGCCGAGTCCACGACAGGTGCTGGAGCGTCGCCCTGCAGGTACCGTGTGATGTGTTGTTCCATCTGCGGCGGAAACGACGGCGCCGGCCCGGCTATCTGGTCGCGATACAGCCGGAGCATCACTTCCTCAAACACCGGCAGCGCCACTCGCGCCCCGGTTTCCTTCGGGCCGAGCGAACGATTGTCGTCGAAACCGATCCGAACGGCGACCGTGACACCGCCGGCGCCGTAGGTCGCGCCCACGAAGAGCGCATCTCTGAAGTCGTTGGTCGTCCCCGTCTTCCCCATCACGGCAATCGGAAACCTGCGGGAGTCGAGCGCGTGCGCGGTGCCCGTCGGAATACGCACCACCCCCCGCAGACCTTCCTGAATGAGCGCGAGCCCGTCGTCGGCCATTGGGGTGGGTACGCCGTGGTATTCGTTACCGGCCACGACTTCGCCGGACTCGCGGACGATCTGCCGAATCACGTAGGGCTGCGCGAACACACCGGAAGCGATCGTCCGGTAGGCCGTCGCCAGTTCCAACAGGTTCACCTCCGAGGCACCCAACGCCGTCGTCGCATAGCGCTGCAATGGCGTCTGAACGCCGAGACTGCGTGACGTCCGCAAGACGGCGTCAATCCCGATCTGCTCCGTGATCCACATCGCGGCCGCATTTCTCGATTCGGCGAGCGCTTGCCGGATCGGGATCAGACCCTTGAAGCGGCCGTCGTAGTTCGAAATCCATTTCTGTGCGCCAGTGCGGCCGCTCGGCACACTGATGGGCTCGTCGGGGACGAGGGTCTCGAGCGTGAAGTCTCCGTGCCGGAACGCGGCGAGATAGACGATCGGCTTCATGGCAGACCCGGGTTGCCGCAGCGCCTGCCTGACGCGGTTGAAGTCGCGATACGACGTCGCGCGGCCGTTATAGACCTGCCGGCCGCCCGTCTCGGCCAGAATGCTTCCATCGCGGTTCTTCAGCACAACGATCGATCCCTGCACCAGCGTTCGAGCGCTCGGGTGTCGCCGCTCATAGCGCTCCAGGCCGTGCTCCAACGCGTCGCTCACGATCCGCTGGACGCGCGCATCGACCGTCGAGTACACCTGGATTTCCCCCTGCAGGAGATCGTCAACGCTGAGCGGGGCGTGTGCCGCGTTGAGTTCGCCGAGGACATGTTCGACCACTGCGGACGACTGGAGCGGCTGCCGCGCGTGCCGCACGATGTTCGGCAGAGGTCGCTGTTGGGCTCCTGTCATCTGGTCGCGGGAAATGAAGCCCTGTGCGGCCATGAGCGTCAGGATTTGGTTTCTGCGGTGCAGGATGGGTCCGGTGGCGTTCGCACGCGGCGTGTATTCGCGAGGCGACTTCGGAATGCCCGCCAGGAGCGCCGCCTTGTCGGCATCATCGGCGGTGAACGTGGAGAGAGACCGGCCGAAATAGTAGTCCGCCGCCCGCGCAAATCCGTACTGGCCATTACCCATGTAGACGAAGCTGGAATAGCGGGCGAAGATTTCTTCCTTCGCACGGGGCTTCGATCCAAACTGCTCGCGCATCTGTTGTTCGATCCACAACGACAGCCGGATCTCTTCGCGCTTCCGAAGGACCATGTTCACGTTCCGCGCGCCAACCACCACCGACAGGGCGCGAGGCACGAGGCCGGTGCTCCGGAGCTGGTCGCTGTTCTCCTGCGACGTCTGATGCTGAAGAAACACACCGCGCACGAGCTGTTGAGTGATCGTCGAGCCGCCCTGCGGAAAGATCGCCCGTCCGCGCGCCTTGTCTCGTCGTTCCCCCGTAGTCAGCCAGGTCCACCATGCGCGCAGCCTCACCTTGCCGATCACGCGTGGAATGCTCGAGTAGTCGACGCCATTATGGGAGAAGAAGTGCTTGTCCTCCGCCGCGAGAATCGCGTCACGTACGACCGGTGGGATGTCGGCGTACTTAGTGATGTTGCGGTACTCTCGGGCGAACTCGATGAGCGGCTGGCCATTCGTGTCGTAGACATGACCGATGGTGGGGAATTCAAACCGCGTGAAGGGCCCCACGTCGGGCAGGTTCTCGCGGTCATAGTAGACGTGGTACAGAGCACTGCCGGCGAACAAGGCGGCGCCAACCGAGGCCGCGCCAACGAGCGCCGCGCCTGTCAGCAACGCGATGCCGCCGCGACCCCAGGGTGACGTGCCCCAGCGATTCAGCAGGCGTCGCCGGGTGCAGGCCGCCGGGACCGTCCTCATCCACACGCGAGTCATCGTCATACCGCCCTCAAGGACACTGGCGCGTCTGTTCGGTGACGCACGCGCGGATGGTCTCTCCCGTTCGCGCTGCAGCGTCACTGTCGCAACCCCCAGCGACACCACACACAAGGTGATCGCCCCACAGCGATGACGATTCGTTTCATCCGGCACCCTTCCGGAGTGACGCGTTGAAGCTCCGTTGCGAGAGGACAACCGGCGGTTACGATCCTAGGCCGTTCGCCCGTCGAGCTCTGTATCCCATTGGACACTACTGGCCGCGGACTCGCGGCCGAAGTCCGCGTATCAGTCGAGCGGCACGCTGGTACCTGGCGAAGGGACGCCAATTCCTGGGAGTGATCAGGGCTGTGCAAAAAGTGACAGCCCTGATATCGGAGGAGGCGTGAAAATCGCCCGTTCGGCTTGCGCGGCTGAGGGCTGGCAGGCAACGTGCTCGATGCCCCGCAAGTGAATGCCGAAACGTCGTCTTTTGAGACGGTGGGTGGGAGGCTGCAGGTCCGCGCGGGCCTGCGTCGTCTCTATCCCGATGTCTACACGCCTGCAGTCTGGCGCGCCCTGACGGCCCTCGCCGATTTCGAGGGTCCCCGCAAGTCACTGATGGAGTCGCGGCTGCGGCGCCGCGCACAGCGCGCGGCCGCTCGCGAATCGATCACCTTTCTGCATCCCGACGACCTCATTGCCGGCGCGAATATCGGCGTACGGGACGCCCGCGAGGGGGCCTTCGCCGGCAGCGACATCCCGCACGACTTGCGTCGGCAATGGATACAGGGCACAGGCCCCGCCGCGAAGCCCGGAACACCCATCGAGCAGAGCATCCGGAACGTCGCATATGCGCTGCTGTCCGGCGCTGACGGATGGATGTTCGACGGCGAGGACGCGCTGGGCCAGATCGCAACGATGGCCCTCGACAACCAGCGGAACCTGCGGCATGCGATCGCGCGCCATCCGGTATTCATGAAGGTGGCCCATCAGGTCGCATCCGAGATGAACGAGTGGGCGCGTGCGTTCTTCGGTCGCGACATCGTCAGCGATGTGGAGCGACAGCTCGACTTCACGACCGTGCTTTTCCGCCCGCGTGGGCTGCATCTGGACGATCGGCAGCTCCGGTGCGTCGATCGCAGCGGTTTCTCGGCCTCGATCGCCGACACCGTCCTCTTCGTGGTCTTGAATCAGGAAGCGCTGGGTGCGCGTGGCGCGTCGCTGGTGCTGTACCTGCCCAAGATCCAGACGGCCGAAGAAGCGGCGTTTTGGGACGAGATCCTGTCCGCGCTTGAAGCGCACATCCGGCTTCCTCATGGAACGATCAAGACGTACGTGCTCGTGGAGCAGCTCGAGGCCTGTTTCCAGTTGATGGAGATCCGCGCGGCGCTCGGCGCGCGCTTCGTCGGGTTCAACACGGGAAGGTGGGACTACATCAACAGCGTCGCGGACGGGATGACCTGGCATGGCGGGTTCCTGAACCCGAACATCGACGCCATCACGATGACGTACGGCTACATGCGCCACTACGAGGACCGCGTGCGTCGCGCGGTGAACACGCCGGACCGAAACGGCCGATTCGCGCTCTGGCAGGGGGGGATGGAGCCAAACATCCCTGTGGGCTCCCCGGAAGGCGTGCGCAACGGAATGGCGCGCGCCGTGGCGGGAGCCGAGCGGGAGCAGAAGGCAGGCGCCAGCGGCAAATGGGTCGCACACTGGAAGATGGTCCACATCGTCCGGCCGGTCTGGGAGCGCGCCGGCGAAGAGAACCAGCTCGGTCGCCAGTTCCCGCGGCTCACCTATGACGCCGGTGACGCCGCCTCGCTGATGCTGCTCGAGCCGGCGCCCCGAACCGTTCGCGGCGCGCGAGATCTGCTCAGCGTCGCGCTGCAGTACGGGAACGCGTTCGGCCAGGGCCTGCAGGCGGCCGCGCTCAAGCCAGCGGATTTCTTCGGCAATGACGACGTGCTCTACCTGATGGAGGACATGGCGACGGGCGAGATTCGGGTCAGCATCCTCTGGGAGTGGTTGCACAAGCGGGCGCCATTCACTGAAGCCGATGCCCCCCACGCGCCGACGCGCGGATCCGGGCAGGCACACTTCACCCCTGAGCTTTTTGACCGGCTGCTCGACGAGGAATACGCAAAGCTTCAGCAGGCGAGCGATCGCGACGTTTACGACTCATCCAAGCAGACGACGCTGCCGATCGCGCGCGAGATCGTCAACGCGCTCGTGACGAGCCCCGTGAAAGGGCCGTGGTACATCGACCTGCTCAACCTCACCCTCGGCGTGCACGACCTCGCCGAAGCGAGGCGCCGCATGGCGATGTACATGGATGCCCTTCGCGAGGACGGAACCCGGATCACCAGGAACCTCGATTTCGAGGAGGAACGATGAGCGCGATCGCCAGCCAGTTGGCCTCGCTTCGCGAGTGGATGGACAGCCCGCGGTTCAAGGGGACTGTTCGCTTGTACACCGCCCGCGAGGTGCTCGAGCAACGCGGAAGCATCGCCGTCGACTACACCATCGCCAGACAGGCCGCCGATGCGTTTTGGATTCGACTGCGCGAACTCTTCGACGAGGGCCGGTCGATCACCACCTTCGGCCCATACTCTCCGGGCCAGGCAGTGGCCATGAGACGTGTCGGCATCGAGGCGATCTATCTCGGTGGATGGGCCACATCGGCGAGAGGGTCGAAGGCAGAAGATCCAGGGCCGGACCTCGCCTGCTACCCGCTGAGCCAGGTCCCGGACGAAGCCGCGGTGCTGGTGCGCGCGCTGTTGACAGCGGATCGGAATCAGCAGTTCGCGAGGATGCGAATGAACGCTGAGGAGCGCGCCGCCTCGCGGGCGGTTGACTTCCGGCCGTTCATCGTCGCGGATGCGGACACCGGGCACGGCGGCGATGGGCACGTGCGGAACCTGGTCCGCCGGTTCGTCGAAGCGGGAGTGCCGGGCTATCACATCGAGGATCAGAAACCAGGCGTCAAGAAGTGCGGGCACCAGGGAGGCAAGGTGCTCGTTTCGGTCGACGAGCAGATCCGTCGTCTCAGCGCGGCGCGCCTGCAACTTGACGTCATGGGCGTGGCCGGCATCATCGTGGCGAGGACCGATGCGGAATCCGCCACCTTCCTGGACAACCGATCGGACGAGCGTGACCAGCCGTTCATTCTGGGGGCGACCAACCCCGCTGTTCCAAGTTACAAGGCGGCGTCCATGGCCATCCTGCGCCGCCTTCACGAGCTCGGGGTCGACGAAAGCCGGGGGCATCTGCTCGCAGGCATTTCAGAGCAGGAATACGCGTTCGCGCATGAGTGGATCGCGCGCACGGGCCTCGATGCGGCGATCGACAACGGCGCGAAGGCGATTCTCGAATCGCGAGCTCCACTCGATGCGGCGCTCGATGAGATCAACGGCCGGTTCATGGAGGCGTGGCGCGACGATGCGGGCCTGAAGACGTACGGCGACGCGGTAGCGGACGTGCTTGCGCTGCGCGGTGAGGAAGCGGAAGTCACCGACGTCACGCCGGAGGCATGGCTCGCCTTCGCGCGCCGGGCCTCCTTCCATGACGCGCGGACGCGCGCAGCGGCGCTCGGCATGGACGTCGTGTGGGACTGCGAGCTGCCGACCACCCCTGAAGGCTATTACCAGATCCAGGGAGGGATCGAGTACGCCATCGCCAAGTCGCTGGCCGTGGCCCCGTTCACCGATCTGCTCTGGATGGAAACGAAGACCGCCGATCTGCACGATGCGAAGACGTTCGCCGAGGCGGTCCACGCCGAGTTTCCGGAAAAGATGCTCGCCTACAACCTGTCCCCGTCGTTCAACTGGGACACGACGGGGTTGGGTGACGAAGAGATGCGGCGGTTCCCCGAGGAGCTCGGCAAGCTCGGGTTTGTGTTCAACTTCATCACCTACGGGGGTCACCAGGTCGACGGCCTTGCGGGAGAGGAGTTCGCGACCGCGCTGAAAGACGACGGGATGCTCGCGCTGGCCCGGCTGCAGCGGAAGTTCCGGCTGCTCGAGTCACCGTACAGGACACCACAGACGCTGGTCGGCGGACCGCGCCTCGACGCTGCGCTCACCGCGTCATCCGGGCGCACGGCCGCCACCAAGGCCATGGGCAAGGGGTCCACGCAGTTCCAGCACCTGGTCCAGACGGAAGTGCCCCCGCGGCTGCTCGAGCGGTGGCTGCACATCTGGTGCGAGCACAACCACTTCGCGGGCCGCGTGCGCGTCGAGTTGCGGCCCGTCACCGCCGGCGGCGACCTGCTCGCCTTACGCGTTCGTGACGAGGAAGGGGAGGAGCTCGCGAGCGTCATTTTCACGAGCCTGCACGATCGGCACGGCCGCAGCTTCCTGTCTGTGCGCGACTCGAACACGCACCGCTCGCACCGGAAGCAGCGGCTGATGACGCTGGCGCAGCTGTTCCTGATTCACCGTTACAAGGCGGGCCTGGTGCACTACGTGACGCCCACCGAGGACAACGAGCACCAGACGCAGAAGATGAAGCGCCTCGGGATCTTTTCGGACGTGAACACCGAGGTGGGTCGCATCATCGTCGCGGACGTGAACCGCGCGCGGGTGGCCGAACTCGTACGCCCCGACTCCGAATCGCTGACGCAACTCATTCGAAAGATGGAGCCGACGACGGCCTGACCATGAGCCCATCGATCAGGACCGCACGGCTGAGTCGCCTGAGACACCGTGAGACAACTTGCACGGGAACGCACCGAAACCGACCGAAGCCTATGGAAGTGCCGTCCTGAAAAACCACAGGAAACGACGCGGGCCAAAGCAGACCGAAACCGGTAAACCTCCCTCTGGACCACGTTATCGGGGTTCGAATCCCTGCCTCCCAGCCACTAGAATCTGCCCAGTGTCTTCAACGACATGCAACGCAAGGTGACCTCACTCTCGAACTTTGCAGACGACCCGACCCATCATCCCGCGAACCATTCAATCGACGCCGTGACGTGTGTCAGGTGCGATCGCTCGTCGCGCACTCAGGTCGCCCACAAGCAGGTATCCTCAGGTCATGTCCGAACTGGCGACGGCCGCGAGACCGGCCGGCATCAGTGCGAAGACATCGCGGCGCGTTGCCGTCGCGCTGACGATTTCCATCGCCGTAGGCCTCCTGCTGCTGACTGGACCAGCGCGGAATTGAACACGGGGAGTATCGAATGAAGCAAAACGCAATCTTGGTCGTCACGTCTCTGCTCTCGATCCTCTTGCTGACGCTTCACATTACCGACGACATCGTCCGTGGGATATCGAAGGCCGAGCCCTCATACACTGCGCTGCTCGTCCTCGTGGTCTTCCTGTACGGGACGCTCGTGCTCGCCGAACGGCGATCGGGGTACGTCATCATGCTGCTCGTCGGGTTGTTCGCGGCAGGCATGCCCGTCATCCACATGAGGGGGGCACACTACGGCGAGATCGCCAAGTCCACCGGCGGCTTCTTCTTCGTCTGGACACTCTGGGCGCTCGGCGGGCTCGGGGGCGTCACCTTCATCCTCTCGGCGCGCGGACTGTGGAGTCTGCGACGGGGCCAGCCGAGGGTAGTCCCAACTTCAGGGCCGAGTACGCGGCACGGATGAGCCAGGGTCGAAAATCTCTCCGGATCATGCCGGTCCGCTCGATGGAGTCGGGAGAAGTTCGACGCGATAGCCGAGACTTCGCAGTTCGCGGATCATCTTGCGCGCTCGCTCCTTGCGCGCCTCTCTCGGGGAGACGATCGCAGCGAGCGATCTTCATTTGCCGGGCGGAACCGTTGGCGACCTTGACGTCGGCAAGATGGTCATCTAAAATGACCAACATGGTGCGTCGGTCCGAACGCTATGTGAACATCGCGGAGGCCAAAGCGCGCCTGTCCGAACTGGTGGACAAGGCCGCCCGGGGGGAGGAGATCCTCATCGCACGAGATCACAAGCCGGTGGCAAGACTCGTGTCGGTGACTCGCGCTCGCGGGCCACGCACGCCGGGATCGGCCAAAGGCCGGGTCTGGATCGCGCCGGACTTCGACAAGCTCCCGCCCGATTTCAGTGACTACACCGGGTGAAACTGCTGCTCGACACGCACGCGTTCCTCTGGTGGATCGAGGGAACGCCCGCCGTCGGCCGGCGAGCACGTGTGGCTGTCGCCAACCCTGATAACGAGGTCCTTTTCAGCATCGCCAGCTGCTGGGAGCTTGCCATCAAACTTAGTCTCGGCAAGCTTCGGCTGGCTGAAAGCCTGGATCGGTTCATTCCCGAGCAACTTCGCGTCAACGGCTTCTCGCTGCTGGATGTCGACCTCCGACATGTTGTTCGAGTCGCGGACCTACCTTTCCGCCATCGGGATCCGTTCGATCGACTCCTCGTCGCGCAGGCGCTTGAAGATGACCTCACGGTCGTTTCCGCCGACCGCGTGTTTCGGAAGTACGGTGTGGCGGTCCTCTGGTGACCGGCGACGCAAACCTACGATGCGGATAGTCGCCTCCCCGCCGCCTCGCGCCGGCATCCGCAGCCCGCTCGTGCCGTTCGACCTTTCAGCCCCAACCTTACGTAGGTGCTCCCATTGACGCGAATGGGAATCTCAGCCCCGATGGCACCCGCACGTTTGAGTGGGACGTCCGCAATGACGAATCTCGTGGTTACGGCGCCCGCGACGCCGTAGATTCCAGACCCACGCGGCGCGGCTGAGTTCGCCTGAGACACAATGAGACAACTTAATACGGGAGCGGAACGAGATCAGGCAGCGCGGACCGAAGCGCCGTCGTGAAAGACCGCAGGAAACCGCCTTCGCGCGCTGCTCGCCGGAGATTGCTGGGGCGAAACAGACGGGCGTCCGGCTGATCAAGTTCGCCCGTCGGTTATCGTGGTCTGATCATCGCGCATTCGCACGGTTGGATCTGAGCGCCGCCGGCCTGCGGCGAAGATGAAACGCCAGCGCGGCGATTACGAGTGCGGTCGCGACGCCGAAACCGAGGAGACGACCAGTATCGGGTCGTCTTCCGTTTCGAAGGACAGGACGCGCACGACGTGCGCTGTACGGACTATCACTGAGGAATGTCGATGTTACCGACCAACCGACCACCCACGCACCCTGGAGAGATGTTGCTCAAGGAGTTTCTCGAGTCCCTCGGCGTGTCTCAGGTTGAAGCGGCGCGGCGAATGAACATCCCGTTTCAGCGCCTCAATGCCATCGTCAGGGGGCGTCGCGGCGTCAGCGCCGACACGGCGCTCCTGGTCGAGGCGCTCACGCGGTGGGACGCGCAGATCTGGCTGACGCTCCAGGCGAAGTGGGATCTGTGGCACGCGCTGCGAGCCAGGGGGCGGCGGCCCAGAGTGAAGGCGCTCCCGCGGACGGCCCGAAGCCATATCAACGACCACTCCTCGTACGTGAAGCTGAAGCGCCTCAATCGGCGCCTCTCGGCAGTTCATCGATTCAGCTGTCTTACGAGAATCCCCTCCAAGACCGGCGCCCACTCGTTCTAGTAAATCCGATCGGCGAGTTCGCACGCTGCGGCGCTCATGGCCTGAGACGTCCGTGGGCCCGCCGTCCTCCGGCTCAGCGTGCACCAACTCCGGGAAGACCTGCCGACTCAAGTTCTTGCCGGCCGGATACTGAACTACACGCGAGGGCATCTTCCCGCCCCCGCGCGTGCGGCACAGTGAATGTCGGGATTGAATCGCACACAGCGCGTCCGCGCATCGAGCCAGCCGTTAACATGCGCGACCGGGTGCTCGGGGGCCGAGCTGATATGACTTACGTCGGACGGCGGCGCCGAAGAGCTGAGCCGACCGAGACACGATGAGACAACTATCGAAGCGCCGTCGTAGAAGATATTCGAAAAACAGCGCGGTTTGACGCAGTCCTGGAGTCAATAGTGATGACCGGTTTCTCGGTCGCGGCCGTCGTTGGATTCAAGACGAGTGCATGGATCGTCGTCGGTGCGCTGGCTGGCCACGGAGTCTTTGATGCCCTTCACGGCAATGTTCCCTGCTGTGCGTTTCGCCGCAGCTGACGTCTCGGGATTTCCTGTCGGCGAGCATTCCCGATCCCGATCCCGAGCGGGAACGCGGCCCGACGCGCCCCCGGAGACTGATTCTGCTGCGGTTGCTCTACGGGGGGGATTCAGATCGCGCAGCGTCTTACGCTTGGTCCTGTCCCTCCTGTAATCAAGTTCATTCCTCACTCAAGCAAGGCGCGAAGGTCCGGACGGCCGTTGACCGGGGACCGATCCGTCGAGCGGCTCGCTGGTACCTGGCGAACGGACGCCAATTCCTGGAAATGATCAGGACTGTGCAAAAGGTGACAGCCCTGATATCGCCGAGGTGTGAGAATCGCGGGTCCGGCTAGCTGTCGGCGCTCCCCCGGCACAACGGTCCGCACGAACACGCGCTTTGGAGTGTCGCTCTTGAGCCTGGATGAACTGAACTCAATGGAAAGGCCACCGGATGGGGTTCGCGTGAAGCTTCGTGCGCCGAGCGGGCGTGGCCTGGCGAAAAGTCCGACCGGCATCCGTGGCCTGGATGAGATTACACGCGGCGGACTGCCGAGAGGCCGGCCGACCCTCGTGTGCGGCGGCCCAGGATCCGGCAAGACGTTGCTGGCCCTCACCTTTCTGGTGAACGGCGCCCTCCACTTTGACGAACCTGGCGTGCTCCTGACGTTCGAGGAGAACGAGGAGGAGATTAGCCTGGACGTCGCTTCGCTCGGCTTCGACCTCCCAGCGCTCATCGAGGCGAAGAAGCTCGTCGTCGACTATGTGCGGGTCGAACGAAGTGAGATCGAGGAAACGGGCGAGTACGACCTGGAAGGGCTCTTCGTCCGCCTCGACCATGCAATTCGAACCGTGGGCGCCAGGCGCGTCGTCCTCGACACGGTCGAGTCGCTGTTTGCCGGCTTGAAGAACGACACCATCCTCCGCTCAGAATTGCGACGGCTGTTCCGATGGCTGAAAGATCAGGGCGTCACCGCCCTGATCACCGGCGAGCGCGGCGAGGGTCTCCTGACCCGGCAAGGACTCGAGGAGTACGTCTCGGATGCGGTGATCCTGCTCGACCACCGGGTCCACGATCAGGTCTCGACGCGCCGCCTGCGCGTGGTCAAGTACCGTGGCTCCCACCACGGCACGAACGAGTATCCGTTCCTCATCAATGTCGATGGCCTCAGCGTGCTGCCCGTCTCCTCGCTGGCGCTTCAGCACACCGCTTCGCTGGAGCGC
>DATHTE010000018.1:0-9680 GCA_035463475.1 Vicinamibacterales bacterium | reverse complement strand
TGCTCAAGGAGCACAACGTGCCGCTGCAGTACACAGCCGCAGACGTCGAGGATGATCTGCGCGCGCAACGAGAGCTCGGAATTCTGCCCAGCCGATGATCGTCGTGGCCGATAGCGGGCCGCTGCATTATCTGATCCTGCTGGAACACATCGACCTTCTCCGGCGCTTCTACGGCCACGTCCTGGTACCGGAGCCTGTTGCCAATGAACTGTCCGCTGCCGGCGCACCAGCCATCGTGCGGGAGTGGATCACGAACCGGCCCGCCTGGGTCGATGTGCGTCGGGTGCCACCAGAGGCCGTCTCGACGATTACGGATGATCTGGATCTCGGCGAACGGGCGGCGATCGCGCTAGCCGAGACGGTGCATGCCGATATGCTCTTGATTGACGAAGCCGCGGGCCGTGCAGAGGCGAAGCGTCGACACCTGCGAGTGACCGGCACGCTCGGCGTACTCAGGGGAGGGCCGAGCAAGGCCTGGTGAATGTGCCCGTTTACTCGAACGACTCAAGGCGACCAGCTTTTATCTGGATGAGACGCTCTTGAACACCGTCTTCGACCGGTGGCTGAGGCCCTAGCGTGCCGATTCTCCCGGTGCAATTCGAGCGTGACGACTAATGGGGATGCAGCAGCTCACGCTCAAGGCGTGTGCAGGGACTGAACTGGGAAGACTGAGGGCGTCTCGCGGCTGAACAGACGACATCAACCTCATGGACCTGATCTCGGGGTCGGTCGATCAGACATCGTCGCCGCAGGCGAAGATCACCCTGTTTCGGTCGCTCTTCAGAGGCCGCGACGACGTGTACCCGCGGCGATTCGAGAGCCGCAAGACGGGCCGGTCTGGTTACGCTCCCGCCTGTGCCAACGAGTGGGTTCGTGGCGTGTGCGAGAAGCTGCGCATCAAATGCGCTGAATGTCCCAACCGTCGACGCGATCTCGAGCCTCGGGCTGTCGTGGCTATTGCGAATCTCACGCTGGACATGGGCCACTCGCCAGTCCTTCGACAATGGAGGCGTCCAGAAGGTACGCAGGAAAGCTAGTACAAGCGCCCGCACATCGACCAGAGACCTTGTCTCGCGGTCGAGGCGTCCGCATTTTCACGCCGGTTCGGTGAGTGGTCGCACATGACATCGTCCGTGACGAACCCCGGGAAGGCATTCGCCCGCATCGCTCTGGCCCTGGCCATTGCAGCGATGGGCATTTACGTCGCGAGCTCAGACCCGCCGGGCGGGGCCGTCGTCGGATTCCTGCTCATGCTTGCCGCGGTCCTCTTCGGCGTGAGGACCGCGCGGAGCCGGCTGCCGACCTGGGCCGGGCGCACCGCAGTGGCGGTCGGCGCTCTCATTGCCGCGTTCGCGGCATTTCTCATCCATTCGATCAAGGTAGAGACGCCTCTCTTCGCGCAAGCTCCGGGCGTGCCGTCGGTCAGCGCATCGGCACCCCCGCCACAATTGGCGGCAGCCGTCGATCGCGCGCGGCCGATGGTGCGCGCGGCCATCGTGGAGCAGAACCTGCCAGGAGTCTCGATCGCGGTCGGCATCGGCGGCGGCCCCGGGAATATTGTCTGGGCCGAAGGATTCGGATGGAGGGACGTCGTCACGCATACGCCCGTCACACCCGATACTCGATTCAACATCGGCACTGCGGCACAGGTGGTCACTCCCGCCGCGGTCGCGTCCCTCGGCCTGACCGACACCGGTACGGATTCGGCGACTGAGTGGAGCCCGGATCATATCGGGGAACCGGAAGAGGACTTCCCAGGCTTCACGGCCGTCCACGACCTCATCCTCAGGCCGATTGGTATCAGCGCCCCCCGGCAGCCATTGCCGGGCGATCGTGCGACGTTCTACGTGCCGGCAACATTCTGGCGGGGCTTCACCACAGATCCCCGCAGGGGACGACGACTGATGTACATGCGCGACCTGGCGTGCTGTGCGGGGAAAATGGCGTTCTATTCCACGCCGTCCGATCTCGCCCGCTTTGCCCTGGCGACGAATGCCGACAGCGTCAACGGCGAGCTCGCAGGCGGAAGCGTGATGTCGCTGATGACGCGCCGCGACAACGGGATCGTCGTCGCCGTGGCGTCGAACATCGCGCACGCCAACACGGCCGCTCTCGCGCTAAAAGTGGCTGACACGTTCGCCGAACAGAAATAGACCGTCGCGCCCGAGGGCGGCTGGTGCAACGCTGAGCCGCTACCCTACCCGCGACTAACGCCGATCTCGATTCCGGTCGAACGGCCGGCAAATCGGTCGGCTGGAGGCGACTATTCGGGAGTATCGCGGCACAATGCCAGGAGAGAGCCGCGATGAGGCCGATCGGAGCTACGGATGGAGTGTCCCTACTGCTCGCTGAAAGCGTCGGATCAGAAGGTCGTGTTCAGGGAACCGCGCGGGACTCGCGCGGATTCCGCGCGCTGAAGGTGTGGCTGGCGCTTCGACAGGTCGGCCTCCGGCTACCGGCAAATGATCGCGGATGACATCTGGTTGTCCCGGGCGCTCGCCGAGGCTGTACGTCGCGAGGCGGAGCTCGAGTTGACGTCGCAGAGCCTGAGCATCACCACGTTTCGGTATATCCCGCTGGAGCTTCGGGCGCAACTCGGCGAACCGCGGTGGAGCAGCACCTCGATGCATTGAACCGGGAGCTGCTCGACCGCCTGCTGCGCGGAGGCGAGCTGTTCGTGTCGAACGCCGTGCTCGGCGGCCGCTACGTGCTGCGCGCCTGCATCGTGAACTTTCACACCAAGCTGGAGGACGTGGACCCCGTGCCCGAAATCGTGGCGCGGGTCGGGCGGGCCGTCCACACGAAATTGCGATCGCCGTTACAGGCAGGTCTGATAGGCTTCGACCGTCACGTGACCTAGGGGCGAACGAGTCTGTCGAGGCTTGTCGATTCCGGGACGGTTGTTCGCGGTCGTTCGACGGTCCGGAGATCGCTCGGTGCGTTTCGATTGACACTGATGACCGTTGTGACGGGGTGGGCCTGCTGGACGTCGCTTTCGGCAGCGCCCGAACGGCCGGACATCGAAACCGTGCTCACGCACGTGGGCGAGCGTGTCGCCGAGTACTACCGGCGCGCCCAGACCGTCGTCGGCGTTGAGCGATCCACCGTGCAACCGATCGGGTGGAGCTGGACAGCCGAGGGGCTTGCGCGAACGGTCGAATCCGATGTGCGCGTCGAGTACGCGGCCGACGATGGCGGCCGCCCCGAACCGAGCATCATCCGGACCGTTCGTCGCATCAACGGGCGACAACCGAACGAACGTGACAAGACGGACCGCAGCGGCTGCACGGATCCTGGCACCCCCTCGCCAGAACCGCTCGCCTTCCTGCTGCTCTCTCATCGCGAGGAGTTTCGATTCACGTCGATCTCGAGCGGCAAGGAACAGGGCCGCGCGGCGCTGATCATCGATTTCAGGTCGGCGAACCGCACGGGGAAGCCGGAGTTGTTGGAAGACCCACGGGGGCACGCCGACTGCTTCGACTGGTCGGGACCGATCGCCGCGAGAGGTCGTGTCTGGGTAGACACGAACACCTACGATGTCCTGCGAGTCGATCGGCACAACGTAGGACCGGTAGACGTGCGAGTCCCCTGGAAACTGCAGCGGCGATATCAGCTCCAGCCGTGGATCCTGGTCGAGCGCGATGATCTGACGCTGCGCTACAAACCCGTGTCGTTCAGCGACCCTGAGGAAGTGATCGTGCTTCCTGAATCACTCGTTGCGCTCACGATGGTCCGAAGTGGGCTTCAGTCCATTCGGCGGACGGACACGTTCCGCGACTACCGCCGTTTTCTCACGACCAGCCGCATGGTCAAGTAAGGTCCGTCGCGCGTCAGGCCGTGCTCATCGAACGCGAGGTGACCTTCACCCCGCGAGACCGGCGACGCTGCTGGCCGATTCCCCGGTTCAATCGCACGGGCGAGTCGTAGGGCCGTCCTGCAGGCTTCACCCCACCGATCGTGTTGTTCGTGACATGCTCTCCTTCCTCCTGACGAGGAAGAGGTCAGGCGTCAACCGCGATACACGCCGGCTTGGCGGGTCGGGGGAATCGCCCTCTCGGCCGAAATCCGGCACCAGGTTGGCGGGGGGTCTGGGACAATTTCCGCAACTGGCTCACCACGTGGCGTAGCGACTGCACGGGTACGCTAGTGGCGGGTCGCCTTGATCGGGTGCGGCCACCGGATCGTGGAGAACGTCGCTTCCACGCGATTACGGTCAGGGCAAACGCCGCCAGCCCTGCTGCTGCGGCCGCCCCGCCCGGGGGAAGGAGAGAGACGATCGTGAGGAGAGCCGTGAGCGCAAGGACGATCGGCCCCTCAGCGCCCCGCGCTGGCACGAGGCGACGCGACGACCACTCACACCTCCAGAACGCCGAATCGTGCCGATGGTCGCACGAGGCAGCAACTGGGCTCAAGTCGGATGCGCTGACCCGCGATCAACGCCGAAGGAGCGGGCGGTTTTCCAACGCGGCCCGCCCACGCGGAGCCTCTACGCGACGTCCTTCCGGATATGCTCCGCGAGCACCTCGTTGATGAGCGTCTGGTAACCGACCCGCCGGCGGCGCGCCTCCTTGCGGAACGACTCGAGGACGCTCGGATCGACGCGAATCGCGATCAACTGACGGGGTTCTTTCCCGATCGGAGGCCGACCCACACGGCGCATGGCCGCCAACTGCTCCGGCGACGAGTCCGGGATATCCGAGAAGTCAATCGTTCGCCGCGTACGCCGCACGCTCGCGGCGGCTCGCCCGCCGCGCGCTGATGATCCGGATCGCTTCGGCATCGCCACTTCCCCTGACCGTATACGCCACCATGAGGACCCGTCCGTCGGCGGAGTTTCAAGCCCGCGGAATCGCGATTCCGCCGAGGAGTGCTGCAGATCGGGACCGTCGAGGGCGTCGGGATCCAGGAAGACCGTCACGCCATCGTCGAACGTGACGCCGTGTTTCGCCGCGTTGGCCTCGGCCTTCCGCGGGGTCCCACTCGAACACCTATTTAGTATATACGGAATGCGGCGCAGCAGTTTCTTCACGTCGAAAAGCCGCCTCGGTAGGCAGAAATCGCGTCGTTGTGAAGCAATTGCTGCGCAATCGTTCGCTTTGATTTCTTCCGCGTGTTCTGTAGCTCTGAGACGGGGCTTGTCGGCACTCAAGGTGCGATCACGTGATGACCTCTGCGCTCCAACTCGTTGGCGAGCAACTTCCAGCCGGCTGCACTTTGAGTCGCGAAGCACGACCGACGAGTATCAGCGCGAACGGGAGCCGAGGGGTGTCAGCTTCAAGAGCCGACCCTTGCCGTCGCGCCGTCCGTCCTCGAGCAGCCAGATCGCGCCGTCCGGGCCCTCCTCGGGCTCGCGGATGCGCTCGCCCATCGGCCACTGATCGCCTTTCCGGGCGTTCGTGCCGTCTACGTCGACGCGAATGAGCGCCTGGCTCGAGAGGCCGCCAATGAACAGGTCGCCCTTCCACTGCGGCCAGAGCTTGCCGGAGTAGACAATCAGCCCTGCGGGTGAAATGACGGGATTCCAGCTCACCTTGGGCTTCTCGAACTCGGGACGCGTGTCGTGATCGGGGATGGGCCTGCCATCATAGTGATCGCCGTCGGACACGATCGGGTAGCCGTAGTTCCGGCCGGGCAGGATCAGGTTCACTTCGTCACCGCCCCTGGGACCCATTTCCTGTTCCCAGAGGTTGCCGCTTGCATCGAACGCAATGCCGAGCAGGTTGCGATGCCCGTAGGACCAGACGGCCGGATGGAATCCTTTGGCGGCCAGCGGATTCCCAGGCGCGGGCGTTCCGTCCTCGTCGAGGCGAAGCACCTTCCCCAGCGTCGCTTTCGGATCCTGCGCCGGCTCGAACTTTTGACGCTCGCCGTTGGTGAAAAAGAGGTGCCCGTCCGTTGAGAACGCGATGCGGCCAGAATAATGGCCGGCGCCTTCCACATAGGGCGAGGCTCGGAACAGCGTCTCGACTTTCTGCAGGACAGGCTGCACGCTATCGGCGAAGACGCCGCGGGCAAGAACGACCCCCTTGCCACCCTGGCCGCCTTGAGCATAGCTGAAGTACACAAGCCGGTTCTGCGTGAAGCCGGGGTGCAACACGACGTCCATCAAGCCGCCCTGTCCCTCACTCGACACGGCCGGGACGCCGTCGACGCGCTTCCGCTGCTGGCCGTCCGCGGAGACGAGGTAGAGGGTGCCGGACTTCTCGGTAATCAACATCCGGCCGTCAGGCAGGAATGTCATCGCCCAGGGCGATTCGAAGTCGGCCACCACCTGCACCTGGAACGGCAGGCCGCCCGGCTGTGTGGCCGCGCCTGTATTGTGGTGCGCTGCGTTCACGGAACAGCCGGCGACCAGCGGCAGGAGGACGGTGCATGTCAGGATCGATCGCATCATCACCTCCGCGGTTTCGAGCTTCACCAACAACGGCTCCTTTTGTCGGTTGTACCCCACGGGGCGATTCCGACGCGAGGGGTGCGGTTCGTCTGCTCAAAACCGTGCTGCCGTAGTTTACCCGCTCGACGCCTCTCGATGTCAGGCCGCCCGCCGCATCAACGCCGATCTGGCCACGATCGCGTGGGGAGTCAGCCTCGTTGAAGGACCAGACTGGTGCCACACCGGGGCTGAAGGCTCGTACCACACCTCAAGGTCAGACCTACTCCGCCCTCAATGCAGATACGACATCAACGCGCATCGCCTGACGCGCTGGCACGATGCACGCCAGGATCGCGCTAACCGCGAGCAGCCCCGCGACCGCAACGTATGTCAGCGGGTCGCGCGCGGTCACACCGAACAGCAGGTTCGCAATCAGACGCGAGAGCAGGAACGCCGTGACGAGACCGACACCGATTCCGATCACGACGGGCGTCATGCCCTTCAGCAGGATCAGGCGCAGCACCCGATCGTTTGTTGCGCCCAGCGCTATGCGCACGCCGATCTCGGCGGTCTGCCGGGACACGGAGTACGACATGACACCGTAGATCCCAACGAGCGCGAGGACGAGCGCGAGGCCCGCAAACGCGCCGAGCAGGATCAATGTGAAGCGCCGCGACGCCGTCGACGCGGCGACGATCTCCTCCATCGTCTGGATGTTCGACAAGGGCAGCGACGGATCGAGATTCGAGAGCGTCGAGCGGACGATCGGAACGAGCGCCTCCTTTGGCATCGTCGTGTGAATCGCGAAAAACATGTGGCTTGGGCCTGAGCCATAGCTCGGAAGGTAGACCGCGAGCGTCGGCGGCTCGGCAAGCCCGCGCTCGCGCATGTTTCCCACGACGCCGACGACTTCCGCACGCCTGTTCCCCTGACCCTTCCAGAGGATCGCGTGTTTACCGACCGCATCCTCGCCGGGCCACAGGAGATCGGCGAGCCGCTGACTGACGATGATCCGCCAGGGTTTCGAGATGATGTCGCGCTCGTCGAACGTCCGGCCCTTGAGAAGCGGCACACCCATCGTCTTGAAGTAATCGCGAGTGATGAGCCGCCAACTCGCCCATGGGATCTCCTTTGAGTCGGGATGCTCGGCGGCGACGATGCCCATCCCGGTGCTGCTGGAGCTGAGAGGCCGGCCGCTGACGGTGCTGACGGCGATGACCTTAGGCAGGGCGCGCAATCGGTTTTCGAAGTCGGCAACAAACTGCTCGGCACGCTTTCCTTCGTTCTCGGTGTACGACGGCGGCAGATTCAGCTCGACGAGTATCCGGCGCTCCGTCTGAAATCCGCGGTCAATGCTGAGCAGCGCCGAAAAGCTCCGGAGGAGCAGGCCAGCGCCGACGAGCAGCGCGAGCGTGAGGGCGACTTCCGCCGCGATCAGCACGGCCCGAACGCGCTGCTGGCGCGGGGAGCCCGCCACGCTGCGCTCCCCCTCGCGAAGTGCAGGCGCGAGATCGCGCCGCGAGGCCTGCACCGCCGGCATGAGACCCGTCAGCACGCCGGTGAGAACGGCTACGACGGTCGTGAATGCCAGGATCCATCCATTGATCTCGATCTCATCGAGCCGCGATATTCCCCACGCGCGGCTCGCGCGCAGAAGCTCGAGGCTCCAGTAGGACAGCAGGAGACCAAGGGCTGCGCCCGCGACCGACAGGATCAGCGATTCCGCGAGGAGCAGCAGGGCGATACGCCCGCGGCTTGCGCCAAGTGCGGCGCGGAGCGCGATCTCGCGCGACCGGGCAGCCGCCTTGGCGAGGAGCAGGTTCGTCAGGTTGACGCACGCGATGAGCAGCAGGAACCCGACGGCCCCGAGCAGCACCCACAGTGCGCGGCGCGTGTTCTCGCCGGCGATCTGATCGCTGATCGATGAGAGGCTTCCGGACATTCCGCGGCTGCTCTCCGGATACCGCTGCCCAAGCGTCCTCATGACCTGCTGCAGATCGCTGCGCGCTGCTTCGAGCGTCACTCCAGGCTTCAGCCGTCCGAGGCCATACATCTCCCAGCTGCCGCGTTGCGCGTTGGCCGTGCGGACGAGCGGGCGGAAGACGTCCGCCCAATCGAGAAATGGCGTTCCCGCAGGAAGAACGCCGATGACTTCGTGCCCGACGCCATTTAGCGTCAGCGTACGGCCGACCACCGCCGGGTCATTCCCGAACTGCCGGGTCCAGAACCGGTGGGAAAGGATCACGACGTTCGCGTTCTGGCCCGGCGCATCCTCGCCGGGTCGAAGCAGGCGTCCTGCCGCCGGAGGCACGCCGAGCACCTTGAAGAACCCCGCGTTGACCCGGACAGCCTCCAGCTGCTGCGGATCGCCGACGCCGGTGAGATTCGCGCTGCCGAAATCGATCGCCCCGAGCTCCTCGAACGAACGCACCATGTCGCGCGCGTCCCAGAAGTGGCCGTGCGACCAGGACGTCTGCTCGAACCCGCGCTCGGGGAACGCCATCCAGACCTGAACGATGCGGTCCGCGTCAGGAAAGACGAGCGGCTTCAGCAGCACCGAATAAATGACGCTGAAGATGGCGGTGTTCGCGCCAATACCGAGCGCGAGCGTCACGACCGCGACGACGACCAGACCGGGGACCCGTCGGAGTGTTCGGAGACCATGACGCAGGTCGTGCATGAAGGACATGAATCCTCCGGGAAGTGGAACCAGTCTCTAGGCTGGTCCTTGCCACATCGAAGCTTAGACGGCAAGAACTCCGCATCGGTTAAGTTGCGGTTAATTGTGGAACAAACCGTCAGGCCGGTTTTTTCAGGCTGATAGGCGCCTTCGGCACGAAGCGTTACGCGTCCTGGAGGGACCGATCGCAGGCAAGCGTCTCTGCTGTTGAGCCAGGCACGTCTTCGGTTTCGGCGTTCGACCGCGCGCCCGCGGACTCGAAGCTGGGCCCAGCGGTTGGAGGAAGCGGAGCGGCGGCGGCAGCAGGGAGGACGATGAGCGCTAGAAAGACTGCCTGAACAGGCTCACTCCCAGCGAGCCATCTTCAGCGGGATGCCCCGAGCGACCGTAGCGAGTCCAAGGGCAGCCCCACGCCCGCCGTTCAAACCTTTTCCGGGCCGCGCGTGTCTAACCCACATGTCTATACCGATAGGTATAAACTGACGGCCATGTCAGCCAGAAAGTCTCCGGCGCCCGCCCCGCTCGAGCCGCACTGGTTCCAGATCCTGCTCGCGCTCGCCGATCGCGACCTGCACGGCCTCGCGATCATGAATGAGGTCCTCGAACGCACCGGCGGTCGCCTGCGGT
>DATHTE010000017.1:0-57093 GCA_035463475.1 Vicinamibacterales bacterium | reverse complement strand
ATAACAGTACAATGAGTTCATGGATGCGTTTCGCCTCGACGCTACGGGGATCCTCGCCCGCTGTCCTCAGTGCGCGCAGAACAACCGTGTTCGCTTCGAGACCATCGACAAGAGCACGCGCTGCGGACGCTGCCACTCCGGCCTGCCGGCCGTCTCGTCGCCGATAGACGTGGCGTCGGCCGACGTGTTCGCGGCGCTGGTCGAGAAGTCCGCGCTGCCGGTCGTGGTCGACTTCTGGGCCGAGTGGTGCGGGCCGTGCAAGATGGTCGCGCCCGAGCTCGTAAAGGTCGCTGCCTCCCGCGCCGGACAGGTCCTCGTCGTCAAATTGGATACCGATGCGCTGTCCGACGTCGCCGCCGCGTACGGCGTCCAGTCGATCCCGACGATGGCGCTGTTGCACCGCGGCCGGGAGATCGCCCGCACGTCCGGCGCGCGGCCGGCCGCGGCGATCGTGTCGTTCATCGAGCAGGCACTGTCCGCCAGTCCGCGCCGATCCGCGTGAAGATCGCCACCTGGAACGTCAACGGCATCCGCGCGCGCGCCGCGCAGCTGCACGAGCTCGTCGCGCACGAGCAGCCGGACGTCCTCTGCCTCCAGGAGATCAAGGCGGCGCCCTCGCAGCTCGCCCCGGAGTTGTGCGACCTCGAAGGCTACTGGTGCTATTGGCACGGCGAAAGAGGCTATTCAGGGGTGGGCCTTCACGTTCGCAAGGCCACGTACGCCGAGCGTCCGGTGTTCTCGCACCCTCCGTTCGACCTCGAAAACCGCGTCGTCGTGTGCCAGGTGCAGAGCACCCAAGGCCCGCTGACGGTCGCGTCCACCTACGTGCCGAACGGCGGCAAGGATTTTCCCGGGAAGCTGCGGTTTCTCGAGGCGATGGAGAACTTCGCGGGATCGTTCCGCGCGACCGGGGCGCTCCTCGTGATCTGCGGCGACCTCAATGTGGCGCGGACGGACATGGACGTCCACGCGAAGGAGCGGAAGCCGCGCGCGATCGGGCAGCTTCCCGAGGAACGGGCGCTGATCGAGCGGCTGCTCGCGCAGGGATTGGTGGACATCGCGCGCAAGCTTCATCCCGACGATGCGGAGCTGTTCACGTGGTGGGCGCCGTGGCGCAACCTGCGCCAGCGGAATATCGGATGGCGGATCGACTACGTGCTCGCGAGCGACGCGCTCGGCGCGCGGGCGCGCGTGTTCGAGTCGCAGCGCGAGTTCGGAACGAGCGATCACGCTCCCGTGGTGACCGTGTTCGACTGGCCGCTACCCGCCCGCGTGGACGATCCTCAAGTCGGCCGCTCGGATGCCTTCCAGCAGCCCCGAACGCCGCGACTCTTCGCGTAACAGCGCGTGCGCGCGATCGAGGTCCTGCACCAGATCGCTGAGCCGCTGGGCGCGATACGGCACCCAGCTCGCGAACAGGCGCGCGGCGAGGTAGCGGTTCACGACGCGCGCGTTCACGCCCCAGTGGGACGCAGCCGCCCGCGGCGCCTGCGCGCCGATTTCGGAAAACACCCGGCGCACTGAGCCGGCGAGCGGTCCGTCTCCCGGACTCCACCGTTCGATCGCCCGTGCCGCCTCCGCCAGCCGCTCGAGCGCCGTTTCGGGCGTCACGTCCGCGCGCGCGAGCAGCCCGATCGCTTCTTCCTCCCATACCGTGTAGCCGTCGTAGTCCCACAGCATTCCCGGCCGCAGCAGCGGCGGCATCACGTCGCGTGCGTCGAGCCCCTCGTACTCGTCGCCGGGCGGGAAGGCGGGCGCGTCGTGCACGATGCGCAGCGGGATGCTGTCGCGGAACAGCATTGATGCCGCCGTCGGGCAGTAATGGGACAGCGACAGCGACACGCCCCGCGGGTCGAGGAGCGCGAGTCGCGGGAAGTGACGGCAGACGGCCGGCTTGCGCGCGGCGCCGAGGTCGCGATGGATCGCGCAGTGCGGCCCGCGGGACCCGTCGTAGAACTCGCATGCGCCGGGCGTCGCGTCGGCGACGCGGAGCGCGAGCAGGCCGCGGGCCCGGGCGGACGCGATGGCGGCCATCGTGGCGTCATCAAAGGGGATAGGCCATCCGCTGCGGCAGCAGGCGCCGGAATGCCGGCACGCGTACTCCGCGTGGATGCTGAGCGAGCGTATTAGGCGCGCCACGGGCGCGCCCGCCGGAGCGGAGCGGGGCATGGGGCCCCCGCGAGCGACGGCGTGGGGGAGTCCGAGGGGCGAAGCCCCTCGGATCTGGTTAGAATCGGTCCAGTGGAGCGCACAATGACGAACGTGATTCAAGCCATCAACAAGCAGATCAACTCCGAGCTGAAGGCATCGTACTCGTACCTTGCCATGTCCGCGTGGTGCGAGCGGCAGAATTTCGTTGGCGCCGCCCACTGGCTGCGCCTGCAGAGCCAGGAGGAATACGGCCACGCGATGAAGCTCTTGAACTTCGTGCTCGCGCGCGGCGGCGAAGCGGACCTGAAGGCGATCCCGGAGCCCGGCCGATCGTTCAAGACGGTGGCCGCCGTGTTCGAGGCCGCGATGGAACAGGAGCGCGAGGTCAGCCGCGAGATCGACTCGCTGTACGAGCTGGCGTTCAAGGAGAAGGCGTTCGCCGCCGTTGCCGCGCTGGAGTGGTTCCTCACCGAGCAGGTCGAGGAGGAGAAGACCACGCGCGAGATCGTGGCGAAGTTCCGGATGGTGGGACACGACGCTCCTTCGCTGCTCGACCTCGATCGCGAGCTCGGCGCGCGCACGTCGGCAGAAGCGGAGGGGGAATAGCTGCAGAGTCGAAAAAGGCACGAAGTTAAAGGTTGGAAGTGAAAAGTCAAGTTGGGCGCGCCGGCCTCGGGCACTCCGCCGGCCGCGGCAGGCGTCGGGCGGGGTGTTGGCACTAGCGTCGTCCGGCACGCGAGCGGCGACGCGACAGCGCCGCCCCAATTAACTTTTCACTTCAGACTTTGAACCTCGGGCCTTTTTCGATTTCACTCTAACTTTTTGCTTTTGACAGAATCTCCCCAACCTCCTTCTCCGTCGGCGCGCCGTTCATGGCGCCCAATCGGGTGCAGCTCACGGCGGCCGCGGCGTTCGCGAAGCGGAGCGTTTCCTCCGTGGGCCAGCGCTTGAGCAGCCCGTAGATGAAGCCGCCGCGGAACACGTCGCCGGCGCCGGTCGTATCGACGGCGGTGACACGAATCCCCGGCACGTGCACGAAGCGGTCGCCGTCGAGCGCGACCGCGCCGCGTTCGCCGAGCGTGACGCACAGCAGCCCCTCGTGCTCGCGCCGCAGCTTGCGCAGCGCGCGCTCCTGATCGCGCTCGGCTGTCAGCGCCTCGAGGACGTGTTCGGCGAAGATCGGGACCGAGACGAGCCGCACCAGTTCCGGCATCCGTTCGTGCGCGCGGTCGAGATCGCTCGTCACCGGCACGCCCGCTTCACGCGCCAGCGATGCCGCGGCAATCGAGGCCTCCACATCCACATCGTCAACGTGCACGACCCGCGCGGAGCGGATCGCATCCGCGGCGATCTCGCGCGCTTCGAGCGTCAGGCGTCGATCGCGCCCCCAGAGCACGATCCGGTCCCCCCTCTCGTCAACGAGGATCACCGCGAAGTGGTTCGGCGCGTCGCGGTGCACCGCGTAACGCAGGTCGATCCCGCGTCGCTCGAGCGACTGGCGCATCAGCGTCCCGTGCTCGTCGTTCCCGATGGCCCCGATATAGGCCGTCCGGAGCCCGAGTCCCGCACAGGTGGCGAGCGCGGTCGCGGTCTGGCCGCCCGTGCACGTGATCTTGTCGGTCGCATGGATTTTCGAGGGGCTGCCCGGCTGCGGCAACTGCGGGACCTTGAGGACGGTGTCCACCGAGTTCGTGCCGACGCCGACGACGTCGAACGCGGCGCGCGCCGGCATCTCAGCGCGGGCAGAAGCGGAGTGCGCTCTCGACGAGCACCCGCGAAGTCGTCACGAGAGATTCCACATCCACCCACTCGACCGCCGCGTGCGCCCCTTCGCCGGCCGGTCCGTAGTTGACGGCCGGGATGCCGGCCGCGGCGAAGATCGCGGCGTCCATCCAGTACGCCACGCCGATTTCGACGGGCCTGCGGCCGGTCACGCGGGTCGCGGCCTCCCGCACGCAGGTCACGATCGCGTCGTCGGGGTTGCAGACGAGCGGGGGGCGATCGAACAGGATCTTGATCTCCGCTTCTTCGCCCGCTCGGTGCACGACGTCACGGATCTCGTCGGCGACCTGCGCGGGCACCTCGCCCGGGATCGTGCGCCGTTCGACCGTGAGACGGCATTCCGGCGCGTATGTGGACAAGCCCGAGCCTCCCGCGATCATCGCGCAGTGCAGCGACGCGGGGCCGACCAGCCCGTGCGTGCGAGAGCGCAGCTCGGTCCGGTCGAACGCCTCGAGGGCCGCCACGATCCGCCCCATGCGGCCGATCGCGCTCACGCCGAGGTCCCAGCGGCTGCCGTGCGCCGCCACGCCGCGGGCGAGGACCTCGACCCACACGAAGCCCTTGTGCGCGAGCACGAGTTGCCCTTCGCTCGGCTCCGTGACAATGCAGGCGTCGGCCTTGTGTCGGCGCACGAAGTCGCACGCGCCCGCGCTCGCGTCTTCCTCGTCGGCGACGAGCGCCAGGAGCACCTGGCCACCGAGGCCCGCTCCGGAAAGCGCGACGGCCGCAGCCATGATCGCGCCGGCGCTGCCCTTCATGTCGTAGCTGCCGCGGCCGTACAGCCGCCCGTCCGCCAGGCGCGGCTCGAATGGCGGGATCGTCATGCCCGTCGTCCCAACCGTGTCGAGGTGCGCGCAGAACGCCAGCGTTCGCGCGCCTTCAGCGCCGACCCGCGCCACGCAGTTCGGCCGCCCCGTCGCGGCCTCCTCGAGCCAGGCGTCCACGCCGTGCGACGCGAGCCAGTCGCGGGCCGCCGCCGCGACGGCCCCCTCACCAGTCCCCTCGCCGGGCGCAATGGTTGGATTGACGGAGGGAACTCTCACCAGCGTGCTGGTCGCGTCCACAACGAGGCCGGCGTCCACGGTGGCGGTGATGGACATCGCTGCGGGAGTATACCCCTGCGGGAGGCGGCGGGCGGACCGTCCGGCAGTCGCGCGACTGCGCCGCTGCCTCACTGCCGACTGCGTGATGGCCCGACTTCGCGACTGACCGAACGGGCTAGACGCGATTGAGGGCCGTCAGCAGAATGGTCGCGGCGGCGCTCGCCCCGACGAGCGACCACCCCACCGAGCGCAGCTTGCGCGCGGAGGGAGGCGTCGCCGCAAACACCAACGCCAGCGTCGAGAGCGGGAGCGTCGCGCTCCAGAGCAGCGGGTGGAGGAGGAACCGATCGGACATCAGCATGGCGAGGAGCGGCGAGCCGATGGCGAGCGCGGCGGCCGCCACGCGGGCCAGCACGGACGGCTCGCGCCGCTGCAGGGCGATTGTGGCGCGCACGGCGAGCGTGGCCGCCCAGAAGCCCAGCGTCATGATGAACCAGCAGCCGGCGGCCTCCTGCGGACGCAGCCCTGCGGCCACGCCGGCGGGCAGGGCGCACGATCCGAGCGTCAGCGCGACGTGCATCTCGCCGAACGCGCTCTTCTGCGCGCGCTGGACGATCATCGGGAGGGCTGCCAGCGCGAATGCCGCCGGAACGAGCACCGTCCAGCGGAGCCCGGCAGGCATGAGCGCGACGGCAATCGCGACGTCGAAGAGCGCGGTGGCTCCGGCCCAGACCAGCGTCTTGACGGCGTCTCCCTCGAGGTCCCGCCGCGCGCGCGTGCCGCGTTGCCCGGTGAGGATCAGGACCGGCTCGTGTGCGACGAACGCCGCGAAGAAGGCGAGGCTCAGCAGCAGCGCGGCGGGCGTCGGTGTGCCGCTCGCAATCGCGGCCACGAGCGGAAACGCGAGCTGCCCGTACGCGCCGTGCTCGCGAGGAAACAGCCAGGCCATCCATGCAGATGTAGCATCCGACACGTTTCGCGGCAAGATCTGGACGTGGACCTGCACCGCGTCGCCGGAACCTCCGCCGCCGTCGCCCGCACGGCCAGCCGGCTGCAGAAGATCGAGTTGCTGGCCGCGCTCCTTTCCGCGACGGACCCGGACGAGATCGAAACGCTCGTCGCGTTTCTCTCGGGCGGCCCGCGCCAGGGCCGGATCGGCATCGGCTCGGCGGCGATTCGCGCGGCCGTCCCCTCGTCGTCCTCGGAAACGCCGGCGTTGACGCTGCGAGAAGTGGATGCCGCCTTTGCAGAGATCGCCGGAGCCACGGGCGAGCGCTCGACCGCCACGCGCGTGCAGCGCCTGCGAGCGCTGCTCGAGCGCGCCACGGCGGACGAGCAGCGCTTCCTGACCAGTCTGCTGTTTGGCGAACTCCGGCAGGGAGCGCTCGAGGGCGTGCTCATGGACGCGGTCGCCCGCGCCGGCGGAGTCCCGGCGAGCATGGTAAGAAGGGCGGCGATGCTTGCGGGCGATCTCGGGCCGGTGGCGCGCGCCGCGATCGCGGAGGGACGCGCGGGGCTCGATCGCTATGCCGTTCGGCTGTTCCAGCCGGTGCAGCCGATGCTCGCCGACTCGGCGACGACGGTTGACGATGCGCTCGAGGCGGCCGGCGAGGCATCGGTGGAGCTGAAGATCGACGGCGCGCGAATACAGGCGCACAAGGACGGAGACGAGGTCCGCGTGTACTCACGCACCTTGCGGGACGTCACGGCTTCGGTGCCTGAAGTGGTGGCCGTCGTCCGGGCGATGCCGGCGCGGTCGGCGGTTCTGGACGGCGAGACGATCGCCCTCAAGCCGGGAGGCGCGCCGCACCCATTTCAGATCACGATGCGCCGCTTCGGCCGGCGCAAGGACGACCAGGCGCTTCGCGAGGAACTGCCGCTGACGCCGTTGTTCTTCGACTGCCTGTACGCCGAAGGCGAACCCACGCTCGACGAGCCGTTGTCGCGCCGCCTCGACGTGCTGCACGCCATCGTGCCTGCGGGGCAGATCGTGCCGCACCTCCGGGCGCCGCTCGCGCGCGACGCCGACGCGTTCCTGAGCAAGGCCCTCGCACAGGGGCACGAAGGGGTGATGGTGAAGTCGCTGACGGCCCCCTATGCCGCGGGACGTCGGGGACAGGCGTGGATCAAGGTCAAACAGGCGCGGACGCTCGACCTCGTCGTCCTCGCCGTTGAATGGGGAAGCGGCCGCCGCCGCGGGTGGCTCAGCAACCTTCATCTCGGCGCGCGCGACCCCGAGAGAAACGGCTTCGTGATGCTCGGGAAGACCTTCAAGGGGCTCACCGACGAGATGCTCGCGTGGCAGACCGAGCGCTTCCTTCAGCTCGAGATCGGCCGCGACGATTACACGGTGTATCTCCATCCGGAGATCGTCGTCGAGATCGCGTTCAACGACCTGCAGGAGAGCCCGCATTACCCGGGCGGACTCGCGTTGCGCTTCGCGCGCGTGAAGCGATACCGTAACGACAAGACCGCCGCCGAGGCGGACACCTTCGCGACGGTGCAGAAGATCTACAAGGAGATGACCGGCCTCGAGCCGCCCGCCGGGCGAGGTCGCTGAACAACACGGGCGATGCCAAAGGCCCAGGTGGTTCATGAAGATCGCACTCATTCAGCAGCACGCCACCACGGACAAGCAGGACAACATGACGCGAGGCCTGCGCGCGGTGGACGAGGCCGCCTCCCAGGGAGCGCAACTCGTCTGCTTTGCGGAACTGGCGTTCGAACGGTTCCATCCACAGCGCCGCGCCGCCGAGGGCGCCGTCCTGTCGCTCGCGGAGCCGGTGCCCGGGCCAACCACTGACGCGTTCGCACGCAAAGCGCGCGAGCGCCGCGTCGTCATCGTCCTGAACCTGTTCGAGCGCGACGGCGAGCGGACGTACGACTGCTCGCCCGTGCTCGATGGGGACGGCCGTCTCCTCGGCCGCACCCGGATGGTGCACATCACCGACTACCCCTGCTTCCACGAGCGCGACTACTACGAACCCGGGGACCAGGGAGCGCCGGTCTACGAGACGTCGGCGGGGCGCGTGGGCGTGGCGATCTGCTATGACCGTCACTTCCCGGAGTACACGCGCGCCCTCGCCCTCGGAGGAGCCGACCTGATCGTCATACCGCAGGCGGGAGCGCTCGACGAGTGGCCCGACAACATGTACGAGGCGGAGGTCCAGGTCGCCGCGTTTCAGAACGGCTGCTTCGTGGCGCTGTGCAATCGCGTGGGACCGGAGGAGCGGCTGACGTTCGCCGGCGAATCGTTCGTGTGCGCGCCCAACGGTCGCGTGCTGGCGCGCGCGCCAAAGCTGGAGGACGCGATCCTGTCCGTCGACGTGGATCTGGAGGAGGTGTCGCGGTCGCACGCGCGCCGCATCTTCTTCAAGGATCTTCGTCCGGACCTGTACCTCCGCTGGCTGGCGGCTCAGTCGAGGTCCTGAAGTTCCTCGTCGAGCCTGGCGGCAAGCTCGACGTCCGCCGAGGGCGGTTCCTGCGGTCGCTCAGCCGAAGCGCCGCGCCGCGCGAACTTCCGCACGAGAAGGCCCACGCCAGCCGCGCTGAAGACGAGCGCGACCACCGGCGTCACATACAGCCACGCTGCAAAGCCGCGCGCCGGGGGCTCGACCAGGATCTTCGTGCCGTACTGTTGCACGTATCCGTCGAGGATGGCCTGGCGAGCGCGCCCGGCGGCCAGGGCCTCGCGGATCTCCGTCTTGATCCGCGTGGCGGCCTCCGACTGATGCACGGAGACCTGCTGCGACCAGCAGCACGGGGCGACCAGCATTGCCTCGATCGCGCGGGCCTCGGCTTCCCGATCCACGGCGACCGCGGGGGCCGCAAGGAACACCAGCAGAGCGGCGACGATGGTCAATCGCACTGAGACCTCCGGATTGCCCCCCTACTGATAGAGGATACAGGCAGGTCGCGTTTGGTGACGTGCCCGTTTCTCGCTTCCCGTGGACCTGCGGTAGTCAACGGTTCTGGATCTTCGCCCAGGTGTCCTTCAGGCCCACCGTGCGATTGAAGACGGGTCGGATGGGTACGGAGTCGGGATCGACGCAGAAGTACCCCAGCCGCTCGAACTGCCAGCGACTGCCGGCCGGAGCGGCCGCAGCGGTCCGTTCGAGCTTGCAGCCCTGCAGCACCTCGAGCGATGCGGGGTTCAGGTCGTCCTTGAAGTCGTGCCCGCCGGTGCCGGGGGATTCGGAGAGAAACAGGCGGTCGTACAAGCGCACCTCCGCGTCCACCGCGTGAGGAGCGGACACCCAGTGGATGGTCGCCTTGACCTTGCGGCCGTCGGGCGCGGCGCCGTTGCGCGTCGCGGGGTCGTACGTGCACCGCAGTTCCCTGATATCGCCGTCTGCGTCCTTGACGGCCTGCGTGCACTTGACGAAGTAGGTCCCCCGCAGCCGGACCTCGCGCCCCGGGGCGAGACGGAAGAACCTCCTCGGCGGCTCCTCCATGAAGTCGTCGCGCTCGATGTACAACACGCGCGAGAACGGGACCGGGCGGGTGCCGGCACCGGGGTCCTCCGGGTTGACGGGCACCTCGATCTGCTCGACCCGGTCCTCGGGATAGTTCTCGATCACGAGGCGCAGCGGGTGGAGCACGCACATCGCCCGCGGGGCGCGCTTGTTCAGGTCGTCGCGCACGGCGTGCTCCAGCAGGGCGATGTCCACCACGTTCTCGCGCTTGGCCACGCCGATCTCGTCGCAGAACGCGCGGATCGCCTCTGGCGTGTAGCCCCTTCGGCGCATGCCCGAGAGCGTCGGCATGCGCGGGTCGTCCCACCCGCTGACGCGGTTCTCCTGTACGAGCTGCAGCAGCTTGCGCTTGCTCATGACCGTGTAGGTCAGGTTCAGGCGCGCGAACTCGATCTGCCGCGGCCGCACGTCAAACGGAAAGCTCTCGACGAGCCAGTCGTACAACGGGCGGTGGTCCTCGAACTCCAGCGTGCAGAGCGAGTGCGTGATCCCTTCGATCGCGTCCGACAGCGGGTGCGCGTAGTCGTACATCGGGTAGATGCACCAGTCGTCCGCCGTGCGATGGTGGTGCGCCCGCCGGATGCGATAGAGAACCGGATCGCGCATGTTCACGTTCGGCGACGACATGTCGATCCGGGCGCGCAGCACGTACGCTCCGTCCGGGAACTCTCCCGCGCGCATCCGCTTGAACAGATCGAGGTTCTCCTCGATGCCGCGGTTCCGGTAGGGGCTCTCCTTCCCGGGCCGCGTCAGCGTGCCGCGGTGCTCGCGGATCTGGTCCGCCGTGAGGGAATCGACGTACGCGCGACCCGCGCGGATCAGCTCGAGGGCAAACTCGTACAGCTTCTCGAAATAGTCCGAGGCGTAATACTCGCGATCGTCCCAGCTGAACCCGAGCCAGCGGACGTCTTCACGAATCGAGTCGACGTACTCCACGTCTTCAGTGACGGGATTGGTGTCGTCGAAGCGCAGGTTGCACTGGCCGCCGTACTCCTGGGCCACGCCGAAGTTCAGGCAGATCGACTTGGCGTGCCCGATGTGCAGGTACCCGTTGGGTTCGGGAGGAAACCGGGTGGCGACACGCCCGCCGTTACGACCGGTGGCGCGGTCCTCTTCCACGATCTCGCGGATGAAATCAACAGGGCGGCTCTCAGTACGCGCGGCTTCCGGGCTGTCCATCGATCCTCTCATTATACCGGTGGGCAGCGCAGCTTCAGGGCCGGAGCGTGGAACGGCGAGGCGAGAACTTCAGCTGCCGCCCGCGAGCAGCTCGTTCACCCGTTTCATCACCTGGAAGGCATCGGCCACGTACAGCACGTCCGCCTTGCCCTGCGCCCAACCGCAGTTCGGGTTGAGGTTGACGGCCCGGCGTTCCGTGATGAACCGCCAGCCGACGACGTGTGGCTCCTCGCCGTGGCAGCAGGTGGCGAGCCCCTTGCGGTGCCGCGGGCTCGCGCCGGTCTGGCCGATCTGATTGAGATGCGTCATGAACGGGAGCACCGCCTGGCCTTCGCCGCTCTGATCGACGAGAGACTTGCTGCCTCCAAGCGAGGCCTGCGCCTGGCGCAGGAACGAGAGAATCAGGCCTTCGGCCTCCGCCACGTGCGTCTGGCCGTCCGGCTGCTTCTTCGTCCAGCCGGCACCCGCAACGAACAGCAGGTCGGCATCGGGCTTCACGGTCTGCTGGCCGGAGGCGGGCGCGCGCAGACCAGTCACCCGTGTGCGCGGAGCGGCGAGCGCGACGGGCACCAGTTCGATGCTCGCCGTGGCTGGCGATCCGATCAGCGGCTCGTGCGTGCCAGGCTCGATGGCGAGGACCCACGGGCGCACGGCGCGTGACAGCATGCCTTCGATGCGCTGGCGATAGAACCATCGCGTGATCGAGACGGCGGTCGGCGTCGCGGAGACGCGTGTGACGTGCGTGTCGATCGCGCCGCCCAGGCGCGCCGCCACGCCCGCCAGGACGCGCATCCACCGCGATGTGGCCGGCGCGAGGACGATCTGCGCGCCGGCGGCGCGGCAGAGGGCTTCGGCGGCCGCGGCGTCGCTCGCGTAGCGAGGCTGGGTGAATTCCGCGCCCGAGACGCCGAGCAGCCGCGTCGCGCCGCAGCCGGCGATCGAGTCCGCCGCGCGGTGGATCTCGCCGCCGACCAGTCCCACCGCGAGCGGCGATCCGACACCTGTCGCGAGCGCGGTCGCCGCGCTCAGCGCTTCGAGCGCCGGCCGGCCCGGCAGACCGTCTGCTTCCACGTGTGCGAGGAGGAGCACGCTCATTGCCGGATCCAATCCACGATCTCCTTCGCGACGGCGTCAGGCGCCAGGTCCTTCACGACTCGCGTGCCGCGCCGCTGGGAAGGCACGGTCACGGCGCTGAACGCGATGCCGTTGGACGCCGCCGCCGCGCGCGCTTTCTGCAGCGCTGGCATCAGCAGCCGCATGTTCGTCATGCCGAGCTGCGGGTTGTTCGGGGGCTCGTGCAGGCTGCCGGTCGCCCACCCGAGAACGGCGGGCGCACCGGCGCACACCGACACCTGGTGCTGGCCTCCTTCGACCCGCTCGAGAATCTCGAACGAGCCGTCGGACCCGACGCTCAGCGCGTCCACGCCGTAGAACTGATCACCGATGCCGAGACGTTCCCCCACGATCTGCAGCGTCACGCCGGCGGCGCGCGATGCCGATTCCCATCCGCCGAACAGCAGCAGGTTCTCGCGATCGAGCCCCGGTATCGCGGCGATTGCGTCGGCCAGCGCCGAGGCGATCGCGGGCGCGTCCGTGAAGCCGTTTGCCGGGCCGTCGATGGCGACCAGCTCGAAGGGCACTTTCTGCGCGACGATCATCATGACCTGCTGCAGCTTTGCCTTCGGCGCGACGCTCACCAGCCACAGGCGGCTGCCGGGATGCTGGTGCGCCAGGTTCGCGCCTTCGAAGAGCGCGTGCGCGCCCCACGGGTCGAGCACCGCGGGCAGCATGGCTTCGTTCTTCAGGGCAGGTCCCGCCGGGCCCATGACGGGCTCCAGCGCCTGCAGCGGATCGGGGACGATCCCCGCGCACACGACGATGTGATAGGCCATCAGTTCTCCACCGAATGCAGACCGCCCGCGCCGGCGCGGAACTCGAGGTTTCCCGACGGGCAGTTCCAGAGGCACGCGCCGCAGTGCACGCACTTCTCGCGGTCGAACGCGACGCCTTCGCCGCTCGCCGCGGTGATTGCCTGTCCGGAGCACATCGCGACGCACAGCCGCGTCCAGCAGTCACGACACAGCGTGGGATTCACGAAGCGGACGTGGTCCGCATACCCGGGCGCCGCCCGTACCTTGCCTCCCATGAGCAGCGCGTCCTGGTGCGTGACCAGCAGCCGGCCGTCGTACGGAATCGACGGCCAGCCGCGGCGATCGAGATATTCGTCGGATGACATGTACGCCTCGAGCGGGGGCAGTGGGCGCACGCGGCGTCGCCCCGGGAGGCGCAGCGCGCCACGCGTAAGCCCCGTCAGCCCCATTCCGGCGAGCCCCCAGAGAACGCCCCGCTCGAACCCGTCCCTGGCCCCTTCCGAGATTCGAAGCTCCCGATCGAGCCAGCTCGCGCGGCGCCGCGCGACGTAGGTCCGTTCGAGGTTCGCTTTGGTGAACGGGTCGCCGCGCGAGGCGAGCTCGATCACGGCTTCGGCGAGCTGCACGCCCGTCGTCCAGGCCTCGTCCACGCCGGATCCGGTCAGCGCGTTCGTGCTGCCGGAGCCTTCGCCGATCCGCGCGTAGCCCTCGCCGGCGAGGTGCGGCTCGCCGCGGCGGCCCGACTCCTGTACGGATTTGGCTCCCCAGGATCGCAGCGTGCCCCCTTCGAGCCAGCGCCACAGATACGGATGCTGCATCCAGTGCTGCAGGTAGCGATAGCCCGTCCGCACCGGGCTGTGAAGCCATGACGGCACGAAGATGCCGAGCGAAGCCGTGCGGGGCGCGAGCACGTACAGGAACCCGAAGATTTCCGGCTCGGGGAACCCGAAGGTATGGAGCACCGTTCCCGGCTCGAGATCCACGCCTTCGCGCAGATCGATCACCATCTTCATCCCGAGCGCCCACTCGTCCCGCACGTGCTCGTCGGGCAGTCCGAAACGCGCGTCGAGCGCGCGGCCGACCGCCCCGACCGGGCCGTCTCCTACCACGGTGAGATCGGCGCTCACGTCCATGCCCGGCGTGAAACCCGCGGCTGGTGCGCCCTGGAGATCGGTGCCCTGATCGATCAGCCGCACGCCGGTGACGCGGTCGCCGTCGAGCAGCGGCTCCGCGACCGGTGAGGCTGGCCAGATCTGTGCGCCTCCTGTGGCCATCACCTGCCCGGAGACCCACTGCCCGAACTGCCCGAACGAGAGGACAAGCCCGTCGTGCTTCTGGAGAAAGCCGGGGACGAACGGGAGCGGGACCGCGCCGCGCTCCATGCCGACCAGGCGCCCTGCCCCGCGCAGGATCGCGTCGATGACCCGCAACGGCCGGGATCGGCGGCTCGCGCCGATCGGATCCAGCAGGTACACCAGCTTCTCGCGAGTGACGCGCGTCGAGAGCGGGATCTGCGCGGACTGGAAATCGGGGAACGAGGCTCGAATGCCGCGCGCGCGCGTCACGACGCCGGACACGCCGGCGCCGAAGTCGTCGGCGCGCTCGAAGCAGAGCACCTGCAGCGGCAGACCGGGTGCGACGCGGCTCTCGATCCGCGGCGTGCCGTCCGCGTTCGAAACGGCGCGTCCGAGCGTCACGAGGAAACCCGCGGTCGCGGGACCGAAGCCCGCGCACACGATGTCCACGTTCATCTGCTGGCGCTCGACTGTCACGTCTGCGTCCTTACACTGGATAATCCGGCGCCTCGGGAATCATGACCTTCGTGAGGGCCTCGGCCGCGGCGTCCTTCGCGAGCCGCGCGCCGGTGAGACATCCGTCGAGTTTGGCCCGAAGCGCCTGGAAGCGCTGCAACTGCGGAAACTTCACGCAGGGGCCGGCTTTCGCCGGATGCGTGCCATCCGACTCGATCACGTCCATGTACACGCGCGAGCTGGCGCCGAAGCCGGGGATCAGCCCTTCGAGCTCGTCGGCGAAATCTCCCGGGCAGCAGCCCGCGGCGCACGGGTCGTCCCACGCCGGGTGGCGGTTGTAGCCGAACACCAGCTCCGCGCAGATGCGACCGACTTCGCCGGCGGCGCGCGCCGCCTCGACGTGGCACAGGTTCGTGAAGAAGCCTACGTAGCCCGGAGCGCTGTCGGCCAGCTCCGGCCGCTCCGGCGCCCGCGCTTCGAGCTCCAGCACGTCGAGAATCTGACAGCGCACCGCGAGCAACCAGCACAGCGCGTCGGCCAGCGGGAACGTCACCCCCTGGCGGTTCCCCGTGTACAGCTTCGCGCCGTCCGCATCGGCCGCGCGGCGCAGGTGCGCGAACGTCCAGAGCCACAGTTCCATCGCGGACGCGATCGTGCAGGCGCCGGTCCCCGGTCTGCGGCTGGCAATCGCGCGCATCTCGCGGATCCACTGCTGGAACTGCGCCAGGAACACCTCGTTCGTCATCGTCACCGAGAGCTGCCGGCGCTGCACCGCCTCGGGCCCTTCGTAGGTCGCCTCGAGCTGCGCGTCCATCCACTTGTGGCCGAGGAACCCCGGGCAGTCTTCGGTGATCCCGTAGCCGCCCATGAGGCTCACCGCTTCGCGCATCATCGTCCCGCCGTGCCCCGTGTTCCACAGCTTCACCGCGGGGCAGAGCACGTTGGCCACCGCGTCGAGCAGCGCGTATCGCACCAGCTCGTCGGCCGGCCCGTCGGGAGACGGATTGCGCAGGTACTCGACGGCGTCCTGCGCGAGGGTCGCCATCTCGCGCATCTGCGCGCGCGCGCCGTGTACGCCGCGCCCGGCGAAGATCGCCTCCTTGCGACGCTCGAGGGGATCCAGCTCGTCGAAGAGCCGTGCGGTCGCGAAACCGAGGGACGCGCTCGCCTCGCCCGTCGCCCAGACATCCACGAGGCGATGCAGTGCGTCCTCGCGCTGCTGCAGCCCGAGCTCGTAACGCGGCGACCCCGGCGCGATCGACTCTCCGCCACGGAAGCGCGTCCGCTGATAGCGAAGCACGGGCTCCACGGCCGACAGCAGCTTGGCGGCCGTCATCAGGCCGACCGTCACGCGCGTCCTGCGGAAGACCGCCTCGATTACCTCGCCGTGGCTGTAACGCGGCACGATCGTGCCGTTCTCCACGGTGTACCCGCCGACGATGCGGCTGGCGGGCACGGTCAGATTGAAGATCGGATCGTTGGTCGATGAGAGCTGGTGGACGAGTTTCCGGGTCGGCGCCCCGCGATCGAAGACGCCCTGATCTGTTTCCTCGAGCACCACCATGCAGCTGCCCTTGATCCGCTCGTCGTCAGACTCCACGGCTGCCGTGACGAAGTTCGCGAACCCCATGTTGGTGATGAATCGCCCGCGCTTCTCCACCTGCAGAAGTGGCTCCGCGGCGTCGTTCCACTGCGCGACGCGCACTTTGCCGCTCAGCAGGCCGGTTTCCACACCGACGTAGGGAAGCGGCTCGGTCAGGCAGAACGCGCCGCGCCAGACCTGCCGGTCCTCGCCTGCCTGCGGTGGCAGCGTTCGCGCCAGGTAGAAGCTGCGCTGCTCCGGCGTGCCGCGCTCGTGGATCGGCGCAAGCGCCAGATGCCCCGCGAGACTGCAGGTCGCCGCCCCTGCGTCGACCCAGGCCAGCTCGAAGGCCACGAGCGCCAGAGCGAGGTTCTTCGGCCCCTCGATGAAGCCGCCAAGCTCCGGATCGAGGTAGACGGAGGTCAGGCCCGCAGCGTCGAACGCCTCGAGCAGGGTCGCCTTCTCCGGGGTCCAGTCATGAGACTGGCGCCCGCCCGCGGCGACCAGACGCGCCACCGGGCCGCGCGCGACGGAGCGCGCGGACTGAATCAGGAGCTGGTGGGCGTAGCGATCGGACAACCGCCACAGGAGTTGCCGGATTTCGTCGGTCGGCAACGTGCGAAGCGACACGGATTGGATGACGCCAGGCATGGAAGCGGTTCCTTTCCACCGGGATGACGGAATTCCGGCAGACTGAGGGTCGAGGAAGGCTCGGGACGCAAAGGGCGTACCCCTCTGCTGAGTAACTCAACAGCCAGGGAAAGTGGGACAGTCCCACTTAATCCCATTCTTGGGGCCAAGTGTGACTGTCCCACTTTCTATTCCCACTCGATCGTGCCGGGGGGCTTGGTCGTCAGGTCGAGGGCGAGGCCCGCGACCCCTTCAAGCGGAAGGATCGCCTGCCGGAGTTCCTGCAGCAGCGGGTCGGGCAGCCGCGCGGGGGTGGCGGTCATCGCGCGCTCCGAGTGAATCGGCCGCACGATGACCAGTTCGCGGCCGCGGCCGTCGATTTCGGCGGGCACCAGCACGGTCGGGCACTGCCAGACCTCGTCGTAGACGCCGTGCCGGCGGAGACCCTCCATGACGATCGCGTCTGCCGCGCGCAGCAGGTCGAGTCGGGCTCGCGTGATCGACGCGGCGAGCGGGCGCACTCGGACCGGGGGCCGGCCGCCCAGCCACCAGACGCAGCGGTTCACGTGGGGCACGGTCCGGTAGATCTGCGCCGCGGCTTCGAGCAGCGTCTCCCACGGCGCGTCGCCGGACAGCAGCACGGGATGCTCGTACGATCGAAGGTCCGCTTTCACGCCGACCGACTTGAGGGGGAGCGCCCGCGCCTCGACGGGAAACGGCCGCGCCGCGTCGGCGAGCGCCGGCTCGATCTCATCGAAGCGCGCCCGATCATCCGCGCCGTCAGAGCACAACAGCCTCACGCCGAGCCCCGGTCCGGGGAAGGGATGGCGCCAGACCAGGTCGCGCGGGACGCCGAGCTGCTCCCCGAGCTCGCGCACCTCGACCTTGTACAGATCGGCGAGCGGCTCAACGACGCGTCCGGCCTCGATCATCTGCTGGATCACGGGAACGCGGTTGTGATGCGTCTTGATCGTGTCCGCCCTGCGGGTGCCGCCGGTCTCGATCGTGTCCGGATAAATCGTGCCCTGGCCGAGAAGGTGCCCCTCGATCCCGAGGCGACGCGCTTCCCGCTCGAACACCTCGATGAAGGTATCGCCGATGATGCGGCGCTTCCGCTCCGGCTCGATCGCGCCCTCGAGCGCGCCGAGGAAGGTGTCGCTCGCGTCCACGAACGCGAGGTGCCGATCGAGCCCCAGCGTCTCGAGGGTTTCCAGCACCTGGCGGCTCTCGTCGCGGCGCATCAGCCCGTTGTCGATGTGCAGCAGGTGCAACCGCTCCGGCCCGATCGCCCGGCCGATCAACCTTGCCGCAACGGTGGAATCGACGCCGCCGGACGCCAGCAGGAAGACGGATCGGTCGCCAATCTGCGCGCGCATCCGTTCGACCGCGTCCTCGAGGTACCGTTCCATCGTCCACGACGCGCGGCAGCCGCAGATGCCGAACACGAAGTTCGCGAGCATCTCGGCGCCGTGCTTTGTGTCGTCCACTTCCGGGTGGAACTGGAAGCCGTACCGGCGGTGACGATCCGAGGCGATCGCGGCGAAGCGGTGAACCTGCCCCGTCCGTCCCAGCGTCGTGAACCCGAGCTCCTCGAAATCGGGGCCCACGGCGACGACGGAATCGAAGTGGCTCATCCAGACCGCCTCGCGTTCCGCGAGCCCGGTGAACAGCGGATGCGCGCGCAGGACGTGCAAATCGGCCGGTCCCCACTCGCGCCCGCCGTGGACGACGTTTCCGCCGTAGTGCTTCGCAATCTCCTGGTGCCCGAAGCAGAAGCCGAGAATCGGCACATCCAGGTCGTAGATGGACTTGTTGTACTCGGAGTCCTCGCCGAACGCTGACAGGCTCGGGCTGCCGGACAGGACGATGCCCTTGTATGCCGCGAACAGCTCGATGGGATCCTCCGGCTGCCGGATTTCAGCCAGGACGCGAAGCCGTCGAATCTTCGTGGCGATGAGGTGCGCGTACTGGCCGCCGAAGTCGACGACGGCGATCGTGTCGTGATCCACGTGAATGAGATGGACGAAGGAGCGGTGGGAGGATTATAAGCGGGTTCTCCAGCCGCTTCGTTCAGGAGGTGGACTCATGAAGCGCCGAATGGCCGGCGTGCTTCTCGTTCTCGGTGTCTGTGTCGTCGGACTCGCCGCACGTCAGGGCGCTGGGATTCTGCAGCAGTTGTCGATCGACGACTCGCAGGCGCAAGACAGTTTCTTCAACGCCCTCTGGAGCGGATCCCGCTGGATCCCCGGCGGGCAGCACGTCTTCAAGGCGGCGGGGCCCGAGGAGAAGGCTGCGATCGTCAGGGCGGTTGGCACGCTGGTCAAGGCGTACACCCGGACGCCAGCGTTCCGAAACCGGTACGCCGAGTATTGGGAACGCAACAAGCCGCAGCCCGATAAGCCGCCGCCTTCGCTGGACGCGCAAAACAAGGAGATGGATGAGGCGCTGCGCAAGATGGAGGAGAGCATCAAGACCATGCCTCCCGAGATGCAGGAGGAAATGAAGCAGACCGTCGCCGCTCTCAAGGCGCAACAGGAGGCCAGCCGCAAGGACCCGCAGGTGCGCGCCATGCTGGAGCGGGGCGCAAAGATGCAGCAAGAGCAGTCCGCGGCGCGCCTCAAGGAGGAACTGCGCGCCTACGAGGCGGAGCACCCCAGGAACATCGACGCCTTGATCGCAAAACGCCTGAAGGACTTCCTGGACGTGTCAGCGTCGGTCGACTACAACGCGAGGCTCGTCAAGCAGGGCAACGTGATGCGCTTCGCAAGCCCGGACCTCGAGAACAAGCCGGACGAGTGGAAGCTGTGTTTCCGCGCAGGCAAGCAGGCTACCGACGCGGCGCGCGCGTTCGCGATGGAGTGGCTGAAGGAGTTGAAAGGAACCAGCTAGTCAGTCGCCGGCGAGGTGCTCCTCGAACTCCTCCCACTCCCACTCGTTCCACCACTCGCGCTCGAGGCCGCGACACGACTCGGCGAACGCGTGGCAGGAGACGCAGCCGTCGCCTCGTACGATCGTGGGGTCTGGCGACGGCGGGTAGCGGCGTACCAGATCTTCACCGTCCGCTCGCGCCGCGCGCTCCCCGGGTGTCATTGGACGCGAAGGTAGCTCGGTGACGCCCTTCTTCTGCAGCCGGCCCTCGCTCTCCGGCAGCAAGACCGAATTCTCGGCGTCGATGTGGTGCCACAGCCCGTGCGAGTAGTCGATCGCGAGCGCGCGCAGCCGCTCGCGATCGCTCGAGGAGTCGCGCTCGAGGAGTCCCGTCATCTCGTCGAGCAGTGCCGCCAAGCGGCGGTGGTCCGCCGTGAGCACCGCGATCGGGCCGCGCTCCGGCAGGTCTGCCTTCTCGCGGAGCGCCGGAAAGAGCGTGTCCTCTTCTTTCGCGTGATGGAAGTCGCCGGCAAACAGCCTGAAGAACCGGATGAAGAGCGGACCGTCGGCCGCATCGCCTTCAGAACGCGACCGCTGGTCAACGAACGCGCGGAAGGATCCCACGACCTGTTCGATCAGATCGTGCTCGGCCCGGAGATCGTCGATCAACTGCATGACTCATGCGCCGCCGAGCTTCGACGCGCGGCCGCCGTGTCGATCTTATCCCTATCAGCGGCTGGCCTGAAGACTGGTGGCCAACCACGATTTCTGTAATCGGCCAGATGAGGACCACCATGCCGGGGCGCGTCACTGGGTGCTCCGGCGACCGGCATTGCTGTTGCAGAAACAAACACGCTCACCAGTCACTGATGCGCGGGCTGCTTTCCGCAATCCTCTGTCTCGCCGTGGCGTCCGCCGCGCGGGCGCAGCCACGTCTCACGCCCTGCGAGGCATATGGCGCCGCCGATGCCGTCTTCATCGGCACAGCCCGACCTCCTGTCGTGCGGACGATCCGGCAGCGCGATCACCGACCGTTTCAGCATCGCGTGCAGCCCGTCGACGTCGAGACCTCTTTCCGCGGCGTGAGCGCCGACGTGGTGTATCTCACGCCGGTCGGAACCGACTTCTTTCTTCCTGCAGGCGGGCGCTATCTCGTATACGGGCGCGCGTACGCGCCTCCGGACGTGTTCATGGCGGGCGACGTGTACGGATTGAAAGCGGTCGAGTCCGCTTCCGAGGATCTCGCGTTCCTGCAGGGCGTGGGATCCGGCGCCAGCATTTACGGACGACTCGAACAGGTCGAAATCGTTCCGGATCGCGAAGCGGAGGTCCGGGCGCCGATCGCGGGGGTCACGATCCGGCTGTCGAGCGGCTCGTTCGCCGCGGAGGTCATGACCGCGGAAGATGGCAGCTTCATCGCAACAGGCCTCCCGGCCGGCCGGTATTCCATCCGGCCGCTGCTGCCTGATTCGCACGTCGTGCTCGATGACACGAGCCTGGTCGCGGAGGTCAGCGATGGGGGCTGCGCACAGCGCACCTTGCGTGCGCTCCTGAACGGACGCATTCGCGGCCGCGTGACCGACATCCACGGGGCGCCCGTCAGCACTTATGTCGATCTCGTTCCGCTGGGCGTGGAGCGTGATTCAAGCGGACACATCAAAGGTGCGGGTTCGGTCCACACTGACAACAACGGCGTCTTCGAATTCCCGGGGCGCCCTGCCGGACGCTATGTGCTGGGCGTGAACCTGATCGGCGCCCCGGCGCCGGGCGGCCAGGACTATCCGCGCACGTTCTACCCGGGCAACGAGGACGCCGCCACGGCCGTGCCGGTGGAAATCGAGGATGGCACCCTCCGCGAGGGGTACGATTTCGTAGTTGGCCCGCCGCTGCCTCGCAGCACGCTGACCGTGATCGTGTCGGGACCCCTTCCGAAGGGCCGCGTATCAGTCTGTTTCCGAAATCTCGCGAATCCGATCGACCAGCTCGGCGAGCGTCTCTTCCCGAAGCTGAACACCCGGCTCGTGCTACCGGTACTGCTGGGCCTCCGGTACCGCGTGCACGCTCATCTCGAACTGCAGGACGGTCAGCACCTCGAATCCGAGGCCTACGATATCGAGCCGGGTCCCGATCCGATCGTGGTGCGGCTGCGTCCCGACGCGGCCCGCGATTTTCACGCGGCGCGTCGTTGACGCATTCGGCATTCCTCCATTTCGACATTGACGCCTTCGGCCTTCGGCCTTCGGCATTGCACTAGTACCAGCCCACCCTCTCCGGTCTCCAGTGCTGACTCTGGTGCGATCGGACGCGGTCCGGGCGTTCGAAAACCTTCACCAGCACGATGCCGGCGACGAATCCGCCGACGTGAGCCCAGAACGCGACCCCTCCTCCGTCGGCCCCAATGCGCGTGAAGCCGCCCAGGAGTTGCAGGACGATCCAATAAATGAGCATGGCCCAGGCCGGGAGCGCAACGGAGGTGAGGAAGAACCCCAGCGGCACCATCGTGAACACGCGCACGCGCGGGTACAGCACCAGGTAGGCGCCCATCACGCCGCTGATGGCCCCTGAGGCGCCGACCATCGGCACAATGGAGTCGGGCTCGATGAATACCTGGAGCAGCGCCGCTCCGAGCCCGCACAGCAGGTAGAACAGGAGGAAGCGCGGGCGCGTCATCGAGTCCTCGATGTTGTTCCCGAACAGCCAGAGGAACCACATGTTCCCGAGCAGGTGCATCCACGATCCGTGCAGGAACATGGAGGTGATGACGTTCGTGGCCTGGCGGCCGGGGTCGACGAGACACACCAGGCCGTCCCCCATCGGGAACCCGGCGCCCGGGCGCGCGGTCAGGGTCAGTTCTCCGGGAATCAGGCCGAGATTGCAGACGGACGCGGCAAGAGGGGCCGTCGCCCCCGCGCCCTGGACGAGAATCCAGACGGCGACGTTGATGGCGATCAGGATCAGCGTGACGTAGGCGGCCCGAAGGGTGGCGTTCTCGTCGTGGTAGGGAAACACCCGTTCAGTCTAGACCAAACGGAAACGGGGCCAGGCACCAATTGTCCCCAAAACCGGACAATTGGTGCCTGGCCCCGTTCCTGGTTCAGAAGCGGTCGACGATCGTGATTTGGAACGCGCGCGGTGGCTGACGGTTGAACTTCCGCAGGTAGTCCGCCGGCGCGTACTGCCGGTTGGCGCCGGAGGCGTACTGCTGGAAGTAGCCCGCGTTCAGCAGGTTGAATACGTTCAGCGATGCTTCGATCTGCTGGCGCCCCAGGCTGAAGCGCCGCCCCACCTTGATCTGCAGTGAACGCGCCGTGTCGTTCCGGATCTGGCCCTCTCCGCGCGTGGCATTCGCGAAGCGGATTGTCGTAGCCAGCGGGTTGGGCGCGGTCCGCCCGTTTGCCAGCCGAATCTGCGCGGGGCCGTATACCGTCACGTTCGGATCGCTCGAGGAGAGGCGCGTCAGGAGCGGGCCCGAGTAGTCGCCGGCGCTCATGATGAAGCTGCCCGCGAACGACAGGCTGAGCGGCGCCGGCACCAGGTACTGACCGGCGATCCGCCACGTGAACGGACGCCAAGAGGCGGTTACGGGGCTGCCGGCACCGTCGAGCGTGTTGTTCTCGTTGTTCCCGGCGGTCCTCGGGATCTCGCGGTTGTTGGCGAACGCCCCCGGCTGGATGAATCGCGCCGGATCGTACGGGTTCCAGTCTCCGTCGAGCCGCTGCCACTGGCGGCTGAACGTGCTCATCAGCTGCAGCCCGCGGGACAGGTTCTTCGCGACCACAATGTCCATCGACGTGACGACGTACTTGCTCCAGGTGTTGTTCACCTGCTGGTAGAACGTGCCGCGGTTCGGATCGACGCGCCCGAATCCGCCAAACGGCTGCCCCGGCGCGTCGGGCCAGAACCCGTTGATCTCGAGGAGTGCCGGCGTGTGCTGAATGTACCGCCTCGTGCCGGACACGTCGAGCGAGATCTGTCCGGGGAACTGGCGCCGGTAACCCAGGACGAACTCGTCGATGTACGGCTGGTGCAGGTCCTTCGAGAACTCGTACTCGGCGAGCTGCCGCGTGACGGGGGGCGTCACGTTGGTGAGCTCGAAGATGCCATCGCCATTCACGTCGTACCTGTCCGTGATCTCGACGCCGGGCGCGGTCACGATGCCCGACAGCGTGTCGCGGCCGTTGACGATCTCGATGATCCGGCTGTAGCTGCCGCGCAGGATGTTGCGGGCGTCGCCGGTCAGGAGATAGGACGCCCCCAGCCGCGGCCCCGCCTGCGTGGTGGTCATCGTCGTGACGTCATAGATGGCGTCCCGGCGCTTGATCACGTCCACGCGGAGGCCGGCGGTCGTGGTCAGCCGCGGCGTCGGCTTCCAGGAGTCCTGCAGGTAGAACGCGATGTCCATCGCGCGCGCCGATCTCGTCTTCACGGTGTCTGGCGTCCGGTATCGTCTGCGGAAGGGGATCAGCGCCGAGGTGACGTCGTTCGGGTTCGAGAGTCGCAGCTCTTCGAGCACGAACCCGTCGTTCTGGTACACATTGGTAATGTCGTAGCGGCTTCTCGGCAGCGCATAGATGCCTGCCTTGAACTCGTGCGATCCGAACCAGTCCTCGCGGAAGTAGGTGAGGTCCGCGCGAATCGTGAGCTGCTGGGCGGGCGCGAGGTTGATGCTCTGTTGATTGCCCATCGTGGCGAGCGACCCGGAGCCGACCGGCCGCCCTGACGACAACGGCGCGCTCTGGTAGATGAGCTGCTGCGGTCCGGACCCATCCAGGTCCTTCCACGTGTCTTCGTTCTCGCGGCTCTTGTTGTTCCACGACACGAGGAACTGCGTCGAGAGGCGGTTGCTCCAGACGGAGCTGAGCCGGCCGGTTATCAGCGATCCGCCATAGCCGCTGTAGTTGAGCCGCTGCGCTTCCAGCTCGCGGTCGCTGTTGTTCCGCTGCCGATCGTACTGGTAGATGCCCGTCACCTCGTGCTTCGGCGTGAGCTGGGCGGTGACCTTTCCGAACGGCTGATAACTGCGCGAATTGTTGTTGAACGGTTCGAACCCGGGCTTGAGCACCTTCAGGTTGTCGATCTGCGTCTGCAGGCGGCTGATGCCGTTCACCAGCCTCGTCACCCGCGCGCTGGCGAAGAACCAGATACGGTCGCGCGCGATCGGGCCGCCGAGCGACGCGTCGAACTGCTTCACCTGCTGGATCGTCGGCACGCCGCCCCCGACGCCCTTGGAGGAGTTGTCCGCGTTCCAGTCGAGGGGCTGGTACGTGAACGCCGCGTTGCCGTGCACGTCATTCCCGCCGCGCGGGGTGACGATGTTCACCACGACGCCGGTCGTGCTCGGCGACGAGGCGTCCACCGCACCCAGCTTGATCTCCACGTCCGCGATGCTGTCCCCGGAGAGCGAGAGGCCCGTGGCCGCGCCGTCGGCGAACGCGGACGCGGGCGCCCCTTCAACGGAGAACGAGTGGTTGTACACCTCGGCGCCGCGCGCGTAATAGACCATCTGCCCGCCGCCGGTATCCACGGTGCGCGAGTTGACGCCCGGCGTCATGTCGATGGCGTCGCTCCAGATCCGCCGCGACGTCAGCGGCACCGCGCGGAGCAGCTCACCGTCGATCGTGATCGCGTTGCCGGGACGCGCGACGTCGAGCATCGGCGTCTCCCCTTTGACGGTCACCGTCTCGGTCAACGCGCCGACCGTCATGACGATGTCCAGCGTGAAGGTGCTGCCCGCGCGCATGACGATGCCTTCACGCCTGTACGTCGAGAAGCCCTGGATTTCAGCGTTCAGGATGTACGTGCCGGGTGGCAGGTTCACCAGCCGGTAGTACCCGTTGCCGTCGCTCACGGCGGCCACGGGACGAATCAGCTCGGGGCTGGTGGCCGTCACCGTGACGCCCGGCAGCACCGAGTTCTGTTGATCCCTGACGTAGCCCACCAGGCTTCCATCACCGGTCTGGGCCAGGACTGAAGTGCCCGCGAGCAGGCAGATCGCGACGAGCACACAGAATGATCTGCGCAGGATGATGCGCGACATACAGACCTCCAAATACTTGACGAGGACCGCGCGCCGAGTTGTAAGGATGTCGAGAGAGTGTACTACCGTCGCGCGGGCCGGCGCGACGGAATTTCGCCGCGCCGGTCGCGAGGCAGGCTACGTCTGGCGCAGCGAGAGCATCGGATCGACGCGGGCCGCCCGCCGCGCCGGGTGCCAGCAGGCGATCGCGGCGACCGCCAGGAGGATGGCGGGAACGCCCGCGAACACACTGAAGTCCAGCGTTCCGCCCCGGACCAGATGCGTGTAGACCGCGACGACCAGCAGCCAGCCCACCAGCGCCCCGGCGCCGACGACGCGCAGCGTCTCACCGACGATACGCATCGTGACCTGGCGCGCCGACGCGCCGAGCGCGATCCGCACGCCGATTTCCGCGGCGCGGTGCGACACGGAGTAGGCCACGACGGCATAGATGCCGATGGCGGCGAGCGCCAGCAGCAGCGGGCCGAGGACGACGAACATCCGCGCCGGGATGCGCCGGAGGAACAGGTTCGTCTCGACATGCTGCGCCATCGTCCGGACGTTGTAGACCGGAAGGGTCGGGTCGAGGGCGCGCACGGCCCGTGCCACCTCGGGTCCCAGGAGCAGTTCGGCTCCCGGCCGCGTGCGGAGGTGAATCTCGCCGGCCGCGTACGGCCGGTCGCGGTATGAAAGATAGATGAACGGCATCGCCGGTTCGCCGAACGACTCGTACAGCGAGTTCCGAACGACACCGGAAATCACGTGCGTGCGGCCCCGGAACTCGAGGCGACGGCCGAGCGGCTCGGATCCCTCAAGGTACCGCCGCACGAACTCCTCGTTCACGATTGCCTGCGGCGGCGCCGCGACGTCGTCCAGGTCTGCGAAGTCGTTTCCCGCGAGCAGAGCGATTCCAATCGCCCTGAAGTAGCCGGGTGTGACGGTATTCGTCAGCGCCCGGTCGGGAGCCGCGTCGGCGCGCGCGCGTCCCTCGAGCGTGAACGGCCGGAGCGGCAGGCCGTGGATGTCGAGCGGAACGGCGGACGCGATGGCCGCCGCTTCCACCGACGGCATGGCGCGAAGCCGCTCGAGCAGACGCGCCGCGAACAGGCGGGCGCTGGCGCCATCGACGTTGCGCCCCGTGAAATCATAGGCGGCGAGCAGCACGCCTTCGCGGCGGAAGCCGGGATCGGTTTCGCGGGTTTCCCGGAAGCTTCGAAGAAACAGCGCCGCAACCAGCAGCACCGCGACCGCGAGGGAGACCTCGATCGCCATCAGCAGATTGCGTGCCCGGCTGCCGCCGCCGGTCCGCGCGCCCGCCCTGAGGGTGACGTGTGGATCGGTCCTCGCGAGCTGCAGCGCGGGGGCAGCGCCGAAGAGCAGCGCGCAGGCGAGACCCAGGAACGCGGCGAACGCGAACCCGCCGGCATCCACGCTCGTCTGGAACCTGACCGGGAACGCCATCGACAGGCGGACCGCGCGAAGCGCATCGGTGCCCCACATGGCGACCGCCGCTCCGAGCGCGGCGCCCGCCAATCCCAGTACGACGCTTTCGGCAAGCACCAGCCGGACCACGCGCGACGGTGCGGCGCCGAGCGCCAGGCGGACGCCAATCTCGCGCTGGCGCGCGCTGGCGCGCGCCAGCGCCAGGTTCGCCGTGTTCCCGCACACCGCGAGCAGCAGGAGCAGCAGCACGCCCTGGAGAACCGCGAGCCCCTGCAGCAGCATGCGCTGTGGCCCTCGCGGCGCGCGCCAGAACGGCAGCACCTCGGCTCGCAACGTCGCGTTGGATTCCGGGTACGCGCCCGCCAGGTCCCTCATGGCGGCGTCGACCTGGGCCTGGGCCTCAGCGCGCGTGGCGCCGGGCCGCAGCCGGCCAATCATGTTGTAGCCGCGAAGTCGTCGATCCTCCAGCTCGCTCGAGCCACCGAGCAGGACGGGTGCGAGCGTCGCGGGCAGCCAGAGGTCGGACTGCAGCCCGACGATCGTCCCCTGGAAGCCGCGCGGCGTGATTCCGACGATCGTGATCTCGCGATCGTTGACGCGGAGAACATGGCCGATCGCTGTCGGCGAGCCGCCCAGGTGCGTCTGCCAGTAATCGTGCGAGATCACCGCCACCGGCTCGCTCCCGGGACGCGCGGCGTCAGCCGGCGTCAGCAGCCGGCCGAGAGAGGGCCTGAGCCCCAGGGCCGAGAAGTAATTGCCCGACACGAGCAGGCCCGAGGTCCGCTCGTTCCGGCCAGGCTCCCCGACGTTGAACGCCACCATTCGGAAGGCAAGAAGATCCGGCAGCGCGTGCACGCGCTCCCGCAGATCGTGGTACTCGGGCCACGACCCCCCGGGGTGCGACCCCGTCTCGGCGCGCGGCTCCACGAGCTGAAAGCTCCGCGCGTCGGCCACGCCGGGCAGCGGCTGCAGCACCAGCGCTTGAACCCAGGAGAAGACGGCGGTGTTCACGCCGATGCCGGCGCCCAGCGACACCGTCACCACCGCGGCGAGCACGGGCGTCCTCAGCATTGCCCTCGCCCCTTCGCGGAGATCGCGCCAGGTTTCTTCGATGAAGGCCATCGATCACCGGGTGCTTGCCACTTCGACCAGGGCCATGCCGTCCGGTCCCTTGCCGGCCGGGTGCGTCGCCGTCACTTTCATCGTCTTGAGATCGAGGACCGAAAGCGTCCCGGCGCCGGTGTTGGCTACGAATGCCGTCGCGCCATCGGCGGAGAACGCCATGCCCCCCGGCTCGGCGCCGACACGGACGCGCGCGATCACCGCGCGGGTGGTCATGTCGATTGCGTGCACGTCGCCGGATGTGCGGTGCGACACCAGCGCCAGCCGGCCGTCCGGCGAACAGGCGACGCGCACCGGATCCTGCCCGACCTTGACGGTGTCGGTCGGCTGCAACCTCGTCGTGTCGATGAACTGGACGGTGTTGTCGTTCCGGTTCGCGACGATCAGCACACGCCCGTCCGGGCTGAGCGCCACACCCTCGACGCCGCTCCCCGCTGGAATGTGCGTCACGACCGCCCAGCGTCCCGTGTCGATCACCGTCACGCGCGCCGAGCCACGATCCGTGATGTACGCGCGGCCGCCGTCCGGCGATAGCACCACCATGTGCGATCCCTCCATCTCCGTCGTGAGCTGCTTCTCGAAGTCGAGCGACGCGACGTCGAGCGAGATGAGCAGCCGCTTCTGTTCGCTCGTCAGGAAGATCGTCCTGCCGTTCGGGTGAGCGGCCAGGCCGTGCGGAAACCCGAACGACGGCGAGGCCAGCCGTTTTCGCTCCGCGCCGGTCCGCACCTCGACGATGGAAACCGTATTGCTGCCGGGATTCGCGACGAACGCGAGGTGGCCGTCGCGCGTGAGGACGACCTCGTGCGGGTTGCCCCCGACGGCGACGCTGCGCGTCACGCGCCCGGTGGCCGTGTCGAAGTACAGGAGCTTGTTGTCTGTTTTGTCGGCGATGAGCAGCGTGTCAGCCGCCGCGGCCCCGGCCGGGCCGAGCGACAGCACGAGCGCGAGAATGGGGAGACGCATCGCGGCCATGGCGGATTCTAGCACCTGGACGGCTCGACTCGCCGAGCCGCGCGCGGGCCGTGCTATATAGGTGCTGTGGAGCAGCGAGCGTTCGACCTCATCGCGTTCGACGGTGACGACACCCTGTGGCACAACGAGCGCAGCTACCGGCAGGCGCGCGAGCGCTTCCGGAACATGCTCAGCAGCGCCGGGGTCTCACTGAGCGAAGAGGAGATCGACCAGCGTGTCAGCGAGACCGAGGTCGCCAACATCGAGTACTACGGGTATGGCGTGTCCAGCTTCACGCTGTCCATGATCGAGACCGCGATCGAGCTCACGCAGGGGAAGCTCGGCGGTGGCGACATCCGCGTCCTCATCGAACTCGCCAAGCAGATGCTCAGGGAAGAGGTCGAGCTTTTTCCCGGAGCCACCGAGGCTGTCGCGACGCTCGCGGAGACGTACCCGCTGGCGCTCGTGACCAAGGGGGACCTGCTCCACCAGACATCGAAGCTCGATCGGTCCGGACTGCGCAGGCATTTCCGGTTCGTCGAAGTCGTGAGCCACAAGACGCCCGCCGCGTACGCGGAGATCCTCGGGCGACACGGCGTCGAGGCGAGCCGCTTCATGATGGTCGGAAATTCGCTGCGCTCCGACGTGCTGCCCGTCATCGAGCTCGGCGGCTGGGCGGTGCACGTTCCGGCGGCCGTCAGCTGGTTCCACGAGCACGCGGAGGTGCCCGACGCCGGCAACTCCCGCTACGTCGAACTGCCGACGCTCGAGCGCCTCCCGGCGCTCGTGGAAAACCTCGATATCCTCGAGCGGACGACCCCCCTTGGAGGGTGAGGAAACCGCGGGGGACGCCGAGGACTCAGGAATAAACCGCAAAGGACGCAGAGATCGTCCTCTGCGTCCTCCGCGGTGTGCTCGAGGGTTCAGAACGTGAACTTCACCGCGAGCTGGACCTGCCGGGGATCTCCAACCCCCTGGCGCAGGAACCCGTCGAAGTTGAACAGCGCCGGCGTGGACAGCGGGTTGACGTTGTTGGCGTTGTTGAACGTGTTGAACATCTCCAGCGAGGGAACGATCCGGTAACGGCTGCCAACCTGGAACGGTCGCTGCAGCCGCCAGTCCAGCGAGAAGTAGCCGTTGTCCTTCCGGTCCCAGTTCCGGCCCCGGTCTTCGCCGTTCAGCACGCGCGGCGAGGTCGTGATCGGCTGCGCGGTCCGCGCCTGCACGCGGACGTTCAGCAGGAGCGAGGTCGGCAGCTCCACGTAGCTGAAGAAGTTGAACTTGTGCCGGATGTCGCGGTCCGAGGGGCCGTAGTCGAGGCTCAGGTCGTAGAAGTTGAACGAGCGATCCGTGAAGGGATCGCGCTCGTTCGAGTCGTCGTCTTCGTCTTTCGCGAGAACGTAGTTTGCCTCGAACTGGTATCCCTGCGAGTAGCGCTTCCGGACGCCCACCGTCAGGCCGCGGTATGACGACCTGCCGCGGCTGGTTGCCACCATCACCTCGCCCAGCGCCGGCGCGAAGGGGTTGGAACCGGTAAACGTGGTCGTGTCGCGCGTCGGTGGCTGATCGGCGGCCACGCCGGTCCCGTGCTTGTTGTAGTCGAGGAAGCGCGACAGTCGGCGACCCCTGGCGTAGGTGAAGTCGCCATAGACGGCAAGGCTGGGCGCCAGCTCGCGCTCGAATCCTGCGTTGAGCGAGACGATCCGCGGGTTCTTGTAGTCGCGATCGAACACCCGCACGCCGGCGAAGAGCGGGAACGTGCCCGGTTCCACGGCCGTCGGCGCGAGCAGGTTCGGCCACACGGGCATGTCGGCAAAACTGACGAAGGTCGAATCGCGATAGTCGCTCTTCTGCTGGAGGCCGTTGGTCGTCACCGAGCCGACCTGGGTCAGCATGTTCTGCCGCGCGTAGAACACCCCCGCGCTGCCGCGGACGACGGTCTTGCCCTGCTGACCCACGTCCCACACCAAGCCGAGCCGCGGCTGGATCTGCTTCACCTGGTCCGGGATCGTCCCGTCAGAGGGAAAGCGCGGGTCGCCCAGGAATTGCGCGTACGCCGTGGTCTGGGGATCCACCGTCTCCGGCATGTACTGGGCGTCCCAGCGGAGGCCGTAGTCGAGCGTGACGCCGCTGCCCATCTGCCAGCGGTCCTGGATGAACAGCGAGAACTCCTCGTTGTTGATGTCGGACGCGCCCGCCGCGTCGCGCGCGATGCCGTCGGGGCTGCTGCTCTGCAGGTAGAAGAGCAGCGGCCCTCCAGTCGTCGTGGAGCCGGCGGGACACGGCGCCGGCGCGGTCACGTACGAACCGTTCGAACAGCCGACCGTGTACGGGCCGAAGCCCCCGGGCGCGGCCGGCGAGGCATAGCGCAGGAATCCAGTCACGCTATCGAACAGGTACCGCCCCTGGAAGAAACCCCGGAACACCTGGACGTTGTTCGTGTGCAGCCACTCCCCGCCGGTCTTGATCGTGTGGCGCCCCACGACGACCGAGAAGTTGTTCTTCAGCTGGAAGCGCTTCACCAGTTCGTCGATGTTCGGATGCAGGAAGTAGGGATTGCCGAACCGGAACGAGGGGACGAATCCGATGCCGGTGTCCGCGCGAAGGTTCGAGGCAATGGCGGAGCGCGGCCGATTCTCGCGGGAGTACGTGAAGTGGAACTCGTTCAGCTTGTTGGACGTGATGGTGCTGAACAGGTTCAGGTTCACGATGTTGATCTTCGACGGTCCCTCATTGCCGTTCGCGAACGAGCCGTAGGCCGGCACGTCGAACGTCTGGTTCTCGTTCCTCGAGTAATCGAAGTTGTACGAGACAGCGAGCGTGTGGTCGCGCGGCAGGTTCCAGTCGATCTTCGCGAGGATGGCGTTGTTGTTGATCGTGTGATCGACCGGCTGCCCCTCGTCCTGGCCGACCGCGCTGCTGAAGAAGTTGAGCAGCGCGATACGCTGGCAGTCCGCGTTCTCGTTGATCAGGGCTTCGTGGGACGCCCGCGTCGGCGCCGCGACCGGGCACGGCGTGCCGATCGGCTCGGACAGATTGGGACGCACGAACTGCTCCCGGATTCCTTCGAACGCGACGAAGTAGAACGCACGGTCCCGCGCGATCGGGCCGCCGACGGTGCCGCCGAACTGCTCGCGATGGAATTCGTCGAGCGACTTGCCGTCGGACGTGTTGGAGGTGAGCGCCTCGAGGCGCTGGTAGTGAAAGACGCTGCCGCTGATCTCGTTCGTGCCGGATTTCGTGATGACGTTCACGACGCCGCCCGCGGTGCGCCCGAACTCGGCGTTCGCCCCTGTCGCGACGACCTGGAACTCCTTCACCGCTTCGAGGGTGATGTCGATCGCCGCGCGCTGCCCCCCCATCTGCTCGCCGAAGAACCCGTTGTTGTAGTCGCCGCCGTCCAGGCTGATGTTGTTGAAGACACCCCGCTGCCCCGAAAAGGTGATCTCGTCTCCGTCGGGACCCTGCACCACGCTCACGCCCGGCGTCAGGGTGAGGAGATCCTCGAACTTCCGTCCGAGGATCGGGGTGGCCTCAATCGTCCGCTGGTCCAGCGTGCTTGCGGCCGCGGTGCGCGTCGCTTCGACGCTGGTGGCCTGGGTGCTGACTGTGACCGTCTCGGCCACACCTGAGACTTTCATCGAGGGGTTGAGTCGGACCGCCTCGCCGACCTTGACGAGCACGTCCTCTTGTACCAGGGTGGCAAATCCGGCGAGCGTGAACGTGACGGTATAGCGGCCCGGAGGCACCTGGAGGGCGACGAAACGGCCGTCGCGATCGCTGATGAGCGTGCGCGTGAAGTTCGTGTCGACGTTGCGGACCTCGACCTCGACACCTGGTAGGACCGCGCCGCTGGCATCGAGAACAACCCCTTCGATGACCGCTGTCGTGATCTGTGTCTGGGCGGCTGTCGGGACGGGCGCCAACAACACCAGTGCCATGAGCAATCGCTTCGCGCGCATCGGTCACTCCTTCCGCGGCTGACTGAGTGCCGGTGATGATTATCGATTCTCGCGCGAACGGCAAGTCGTTCTGGGGGCAGGTCTGGAAGAGGCGGTTTATGGGACTCCATGGTCACTCGTGACGCTCGAGTCCCATAGACCGCCTCTTCCAGACCGGACCCCAGAACGCCGCCACTCCCACAAAACCTACCGCCGCCAGCACGAAGACAGAGCGCAGGCCCGCCCCTGCCGCCAGGTGGCCAGCCAGCCACGGCATCGTCATGCCGCCGGTCAGGGCCGCGGTGAAAAGAAGGCCGAACACCGTGCCGGAGTGCTCGCTGAACCGGGCGCCCGCGACGCTGAGCACCGTCGGAAAGATCCCCGCCAGCGCGAGCCCGGTCAGCAGGATGCCCCCGGCCGCCACCGACGCGCCCGGCGCAACGCTCACGCCGAGCGCGCCGGCGGTGGCGAGCACGGCGCCGCCCGTCACGACGCGGTGCGCGCCGATCCGCAACACCGCGCGGCTCAGGAACAGCCGCGACATCATGATTGCGCCCCAGTAGCCCGCGAGCAGGTACGAGGCGCGCTCGACCGGCACGGCGAACTCGCGGATGAGAAACGTCGTGAAGTACCCGCCGAGCACGAACTCGTTGCCCGACTCGAAGAAGAGCAGGAACGCCAGCGCCAGGACGACCGGCATGCGCAGGAACCGCGGCATCGCGGCGAATGCGAGTCCCTGTGGCTGCTTCGGCGCGGGAAACCGCAGCGCCACGGCCACGAGTCCCGTGATCGCGCAGAGGACGGCGCCGCCGACGAGCACGCCGCCGAGACCGACGCGCGAGAGAAGCACGCCGATGCTGAACGGCAGGAGCAGCGCGCCGAACCCGAAGAACACGCCGAGGAGGTTCAACGCCGACGCCTTGCCCTGAGGATCCTCGTGCAGGTCGGCCACGAGCGTGTTCGTGCTCGCGTTGACGGCTCCGCCGCCGAAGCCCAGGCACGCCAGCGCCAGGAGGAGATCGCCCATTCGGGAAACCGTGCTGATGACGAGAAGCGCGATCGCGACGAGCGTCACGCCGGCCGCGATCGGCGCCTTCATGCCTGCCCGATCCATCACAGGTCCCACCAGCAGGGAGGCGGCGAGCATCGCGGCGTTGGTCACGAGGAACAGCGTTCCGGCGTCGTCCAGGCCGAGGGACAGGCGCTCGGTCAACACCGGCATCGCCGCGCCGACCAGCGCCATGACGATGCCAAAGACGAACATGCCCGCAAACGCCACCGCGTCCAGAGCGGTATAGCGGACGGCCGTGGGCGCGTGCATCAGCGGACCACCGGCTCGGGCGGGCGCTCGTACCAGCGGCGGGCGTACTCGTCGAACACGCGGAGGTTGTGGTCCCTCGCGACTCCTTCGACGTTGGGCGAGACGAAGGTCGTGAGCTCGTGTCCCGACGCGGCGAGCCGCGCGCCCGTGTCCGCGACGAGCGCCATCGCGACGAAGACAGCGGCGATGGTCGATCCCGCCGCGATCTTCTCGCGGCGCCCGACGTCCACCTGCGCGTCTTCCGGCGAGACGCAGTTGTCGATGGCGATGTCGGCCACCTCCGAGAGCGCCTTGCCGCTCGAGTGCGCCCGTGCTGCCGCGGCCGCGTTCTGGTGCGAGGAGACGCTGATCACGCGCGCGCCGCGCTCCCGCGCATAGAGTGCCGCCTCGATGGGCGCCGCGTTCAGGCCGCCATGGGAGAAGACAATGAGGCAGTCGCGCGCCGCAATCGGGTAGCTCTGAAGGAACTGCGCAATGTACCCTTCCCGCCTCTCGATCCACAGCAGCTCGCGCGCGCCGTGCGGCCCGATCACGTTTGACCACATCAGTCGCGGGTCGTACAACGGAAAGAAGCCGACGAAGCTGCCGTAGCGCGGGAACACGTCCATCACCGGCAGCACCGAGTGGCCGCTGCCGAACAGGTACGCGCGTCCCCCGCCGGCGATGACGCGGGCGACGAGATCGCCCGCCTCGCGGATCCTGTCGCCCTGCGTCGAATGGATGCGAGTGATGACGGAGGTGATCGCTTCGTAATAGGTCGTCTCTGACATGGGTCAGATGCCGTCCAGCGCGAGGCGCGCCGCGCCGAGGAGACCGGCAGCCTCGCCGAGTTGACTGAGTTCGATGCGGCACTGCGCGAACGCCCTCGGCTGGGCCCACCGCGCAGCCTCGGAGCGGATGTGGTCGAGGACCAGGTCGCCGGCGCCCGCCATCAGGCCTCCGCCGAGCACGACCGCCTCGGGATTGAAAGCGCTGATCAGGTTCGCGACGCCCATGGCCGTGTACGCGGCCGCCCGTTCCAGCACCGCCGCCGCGCGGTCGTCTCCCTCGCGCGCGGCGTCCACGACCAGCCGGGCGTCGCGTGCCCCGAAGCTGGCGGCCAACGCGGGTCCGGCGGCCTCGGCCTCCCAGCATCCCAGGCGACCGTATGGCTCCTGCCACTCGGGGTTCAGCGCGAACCACCCGGCCGCTCCCGCGATGCCGCCCGCGCCGCGCAGCACCACGCCATCGGACAGGATGCCGACGCCGATTCCGGTGCCGATCGCGACGAACGCGACGTGCCTGAGGCCTCGGGCGGCACCCAGCCACGACTCTCCGAGGACGTACCCGGACCGGTCGCTGTCGATGAAGGTCTGCGCACCGACGCGGGCCTCGAGCGCGCGCCGGAGCGGCACCTCGTCGGCGCCCCACAGGTTCGGACACCACGCGTGCCCGGTCGCAGGCGTGTAGATGCCCGGAACGATGATCCCGACGGCCTCCACGCCATGACACGCGTCGGCAATCTGCCTCACGGTCTCCACAAGGGAGCGTGCGGCCGCGAGCGTGCGCCGTTCGCGCATCGCGCCTGCGCCGTCCACGATGGCGATCGCCGTCTTCGTACCGCCGAGATCGACGGCCAGGACGTGATCGGTTCTGGAAGACATCGGTTCTGGTCGATGCGCGACGCGGGACGCGCGCTGCGCGCTATCCTACTACCACCCGCGCGGCGGCGTTCGACCCGCCGCCGGCGCGTCGGCATGACTGCACAGCACCTGGCCCGATGGCGCCTGTGGCTGCCACTCCTCGTGGCGGTCACGGTGGTGGTTGCGGTGAGCGCACCCGTGCTCGAGGCACCGTCCGCCTCGCAACGGCTCACCGCGCCTGGCGCGCGCCCGGCGCTGGAACGCGCCGAGGGCGGGATCGTGCGTGGCCCGCTCGACAGGCGGCAGCTCGCGCTGATCTTTTCCGCGCACGAATTCGGCGAAGGAGCGCCGGCGATTCTCGATGCGCTCTCAGCCCGGGGCGTCCGCGCGTCGTTCTTCCTGACCGGCACGTTTCTTCGCAACGAGGCGAATGCCGCGGTCATACGCCGGATGCTGCGCGACGGCCACTACATCGGGCCGCACTCGGATGCCCACCTTCTGTATTGTCCCTGGACCGGCCCGAAGACGACGCTGGTATCGCAGGTGGAGTTCACGCGGGATCTCGAGCGCAACTTCGAGGCGCTGGGGTTATTCGGGATCCAACGGCGCTCCGCACGGATCTTCCTTCCGCCGTACGAGTGGTACAACGCGGAGATCGCGCGCTGGTCCGACGCGCTCGGCTTGACGCTCGTCTGCCATACGCCGGGCACTCGCTCGACCGCCGATTACACCGAGGAGGGCACCGCGCAGTTCGTCTCCTCCGAAACGATTCTTCAGAGCATCCTGCGGCGCGAGCAGGCCGATCCCCACGGCCTGAGCGGTTTCATCCTGCTCCTCCACCTGGGGGCAGGGCCCGGCCGCAGCGACAAGTTTCACCGTCGCTTCGACGAGCTGATGCGCCTGCTCGCCGAGCGCGGTTATCGGTTCGTGCGGATCGACCAGCTGGTGGGCGAAGTCGAGGAGCCCTACCCTCCCTCGAACCTCTCGAGCAACCGGTAAGGTACCTCGACGAACGGCGGGAGCCCCGCGAGCCGGATGATGTGCGCGAGGCCGGCGCGCTCGTGGAATTCGATCCCGTCGCGGTCGATCAGGACCGTGTTCGAGTAGCGCGGCGCGAGACGGCGGAACTCGCCGTCGATCAGCCTGAAGCGCCGCACCATGTTCTCCGCTTCTTCGTGCGGTCGTTTGCGCTGCCTGATGTGCTTGTCGATCGTGTCCGTGCTCGACGTCAGGACGATGATGCGATCAGGACGCCATGCGTCGCCGATCGCCAGCACCTTGCGGAGCTCCTCGTGCGCCTCCGGCGGGTACTCTGCGATGTGCGCCTCGAGCGTGATGCGCGCCCCCTCGAAGAAGATCACCTTGCCCGGCCTGTCGTGCTCGGCGGCGTCGCGATAGTTCGCGTCGTAGAGCCGGGCGAAGTACTCCGTGACCCCCACCGGGTTCCGTCCCGCCTCGATGTCTTCCAGCACACGGGGGTCCCACACCCCCTTCTCTCCCTCGCCATAGGAGCCGTTGTGGTACAGGTCGCCGAGCTGCCGGACCAGCGTGCTCTTGCCGATACCCGGCCCGCCCACGATTGCCACGCGCATGGCCACACATCGTAGCTGAACGATCCCGAAGCTGTGCGGGTCACGTATACTGTGCGGCTGTTCGGCCCGGAACCCGGGAACCCGGGGACCGTGGGAAGCGTAGGAAGCCAAGAACCGGAGTCACGAGGAGGAACTGTGACGATTTCACGAGCAGCAGTCGCGCTAGGGCTGGGGTCTCTCCTGATGGCAGCGGCGGCGAGTGGCGTGCGGGCGCAGCAGAAAGAAATGCCGATGCCCAAGCCTGGGCCCGAGCATGCCTTGCTCAAGGATGACGTCGGAACCTGGGACGCCGTTGTCGAGATGTTCGGTGCGCCGGGGGCGCCACCGATGAAATCGAAGGGGGTGGAGACGAACACTCTGGGTTGCGCCGGCCTGTGCCTGATCACCGATTTCAAGGGGGAGATGGGGCCGGGTACGGCCTTCGAAGGGCACGGCGTGTCCACCTGGGATCCAGCGAAGAAGAAATTCGTGGGAGTCTGGACCGACTCCATGTCCTTCGGGCTGGGAACGGGTGAAAGCACCTGGGACTCGAAGACCCGCACGGTGACCGGCTACATGGAGGGCGCGGACCAGACCGGCAAGGTCATGAAGATGAAGAGCGTCGTCCAGTACAAGGGGGCGGACACCCGCATCTTCACGATGTACGGCCCGCCGGAAGGCGGCAAGGAAACGGTGACGATGACCATCACCTACACTCGCCGCAGGTAAGGGCGCGGAGGCAATCGAGAGGCAATCTTCTCTACGCCCTCGATTGCCTCCGCGAACGAACGACACTACAGGTCGTTGCCCGAGTAGGACTGGTTGAACGACTTGTTACAGAGCGGGAAGTCCGGGACGATGTTGCCCTCGAGCGCGCGCGAGAGCGCCGGCCAGTTGAGGAACGACGGGTCGACGATCTTGACCCGGTCGAGCGTCCCGTCCTCGGCCGCCGTCAGCCAGTGCACGATGCGCCCGCGCCAGCCTTCCACGATGCCGAACGCCGGCGCGAGCGGCTCGATCCTGCCGGGACGGGCGCCGATGGGACCTCCCGGAAGCGCGCGGCAGGCCTGACGGACGAGCGACAGCGACTCTCGGACCTCTTCCACCCGGACCAACGCGCGCGCTTTCACGTCGCCGCTGGTCATGACCGGCACCGACAGGCGCATCTCTCCGTACGCGGCGAACGGATAGTCGCGGCGCGCGTCGATGTCCACACCTGACGCGCGCGCGATATACCCGAGGACGCCGTGGTCCGCCGCGGACTCCCGCGAGAGCACGCCGGTGCCTTCGAGGCGGTCGAGCAGGAGCGTGTTCCCGAGGCAAATCTCGACGACCTCCTCGAAGTCCGCGACGGCTGCCGCGATTTCGGCGGCGAGGTCCAGGTCCGGCGGGAGATCGCGAGTTACGCCGCCCGGCACGAGCGCGCCGCGAAGCAGCCGAGAGCCGGTCCACCGCTTGTTCAGCCGCAGCAGGCGCTCGCGAATCCGGTAGCAGTGCGCGTAGGCGATCGCGAAGCCGGTGTCGTTCGCGATCGCGCCGAAGTCGGCGACGTGGTTGTAGAGGCGTTCCAGCTCCAGGAGCAGGACGCGCAGGTAGCGGGCGCGCGCCGGGACGTCGATCCTCGAGGCCGCTTCGACCGCCTGGCAATACGCGAGCGCGTGCCCCACGCTCGTGTCGCCTGACACGCGTTCGGCCAGCTCGACGCCATCCTGCGGGCGCCGTCCCTCGAAGAGCTTCTCGGTGCCCTTGTGGGTGAAGTACAGGCGCGACTTCATGTCGATGATCGTCTCGCCCATCACGCTGAAGCGGAAATGTCCTGGCTCGATGACACCGGCGTGGACGGGGCCGACCGGGATCTCGTAAACGCCCTCCCCGCCAACCGGGGTGAACGGGAAGGGACGCCCGTCGTCCCGGAACGAGCGCGGCGCGGCGTCCTTGCGAAGCGGATGATAGTCGTCGGGCCAGAACCCGTGCCGAACGAGCGGCCGGGGATCGGGGTGGCCCACGAACGTGATGCCGAACAGATCGGTGATCTCGCGCTCGAAGCGCGACGCCGGATAGTGAAACGGCGCGAGCGAGGGAGCCTGCGGCGCGCGGCCGTCCAGGCGAACAACGGCATCGATGAACCAGTTCGCGCCCGGCTTACCAAAAAGATAGTGGACGTGGAACGCGTTCTCCTGGCGGCGCCGATCCTCGGCGGCCAAGAGGAGGATCTCTCCCGCGAGGGTGGTGCAGGCCAGTTCGGCGAACCGGACCACGTGGGCCGGCTCCACGGAACAGTGCAGCTCGCGCTCGTGGCGAACGGAGACGTTCGCCCCGCAGAGCCCCGCGCCCCTCAGCGTGCCGAGCACAGCGTGAACGTCGCTCATCGCGTCACCGCCAACACGGCCCCGTCGATGAGCGCCGTCAATGGCGACGGCAGGACGAGCCCGAGGACCACGAGCGCGACGGCGCAACCGGCGAGCGTGGCGACCTTCCAGCCCGCGCGCTCGCCGACGGCAACCCCCTCGGGCACGGCGCCGTAGAGCATCCGATTGAGGTGGCCGAACAGGGACACGAACGCGATCAGCACCAGGAACAGGAGCGCGGCCGCGAGCCACGGACGCCCCGCGACGATGGCGGCGCGCACGAGGAGGAACTCGGACACGAACAGCCCGAACGGCGGCAGGCCGACCAGTGCCAGCACGCCGGCTGCGAACAGGCTCCCCGTCCACGGCATGGCCCGCAGGAGCCCGGACACCCGCGCGATTTCCGTCGTCTGGTAGCGGTGCAGGATCCGGCCGGCGAGCAGGAACGCCATCGATTTCGCCGCGGCATGATTCACGAGGTGAAGGAACGCGGCGAACGTGCCCAGCGGTCCCAGGCCGATCCCCACGCTCGCCAGCCCGATGTGCTCGACGCTCGAGTACGCGAGCATGCGCTTGTAGTGCCGCTGAACCACCAGGCTGAGCGCGCCGACGATCACGGACAGGACGCCCGCGGTGATGAGAAGGTCCGATGTGAACGTCGTGCCGAGCGTTTCGTCCACGACGGCCTTCCAGCGCGTGAGGGCGTAAAGCGCGACGGCCAGCAGCACACCTGACATCATGGCGGACATCGGGGCCGGCGCCTCCGAGTGCGCGTCCGGCAGCCACGTGTGCATCGGCGCGAGGCCCGCCTTCGTGCCGTAGCCAATCAGCATGAACGCGAAGGCGAGCTGCATCAACTCGGGATGCAGGGCCGGAGCGGCGGTGCGCAGGACCGTCCAGCTCAGCGCATCGGGCAGGTGCCCGGCCGTGGAGACGAAATCGAAGTACGCCAGGACCGTGCCGGCAAAGGCGAGCGCGATACCCACCGAGCAGATCAGGAGGTACTTCCATGAGGCCTCGACCGAGGCCTTGGTGCGGTGCAGCGGGATCACGACGGCGGAGGTGATCGTGGTCGCTTCGATCGTGACCCACATGAAGCCGACGTTGTTCGTCGCGACCGCCATCAGCATGGTGAGCGTGAAGGCGTTCACGAACATGCGGAACCGCCGCACCTGCGCGGCGTCCAAGTCGGCCGCGCCGTCCAGCCCGGGGCCCAGCGCGGAGGCGAGCAGCGTGACGCCGGTGATGCAGAGCGTGAGCAGCGCCGACAACGCATCGACACGCCAGAAGCCGGACGCCGCGCTGATCGCCGACCCGTCGCGCAGCACGCTCGCGCACAGCCACAGGCTGGCGCCGAGAGACACGGCGTTCAACGCGACGCTGCCCCACGACGCGAGTCGGACGCGCCGCGGGAGCGCCATCGCCAGGAGCGTGGCGACGAGCGGCGGGAAGAGCACGAGGAAGATCGCCATGCGCTAGTGCTTCAACCGTGTCAGCTGATCGACGTCGATGCTCTCGAACGTCTCGTGGATGTCGTACATGAAGATCTGCATGACGAGGAATCCCATGAGCGCGTCGAGAAACACGCCGAGCTCGACGAGGAGCGGCACGCCATACGTGCCGACCACCGCAAGCAGCGCGATCGCGTTCTCGAGCATCAGGAACCCGACCACCTGGCCGATCGCGCGTCGGCGGCTGACAATGACGAAGAGGCTGACGAACAGCAGCGCCATCGCAACCGGCAGCCCGGCGCGCGTGGGCAATGCGGTGACGGCCATCCACGGCCGGCTCACCACGTACGCGAACAGCACCAGGAGGCCCCCGACAAGGAGGGATGTCTCCGTGTTCACGTAGGACTCGGTCTCGCGCTGATGCCCGAACCGGCGGTTGGCCGTCTGCAGCAGTGCCGGCAGGGCGATCCCCTTGAGCAGAAGCAGGGCCGCCGCCACCCAGTACAGCTGCGGCTCGTCCCCGAAGTGGGCGACCGTCGCGGTCACCGCGGCCAGCAGCCACGACTGCCATCGGAACGCGCGGATATAGGCCGGCACGCCCCTGCGCCAGAGGACGATCAGCGCCGTGAGGAGCATTCCGCTGGCGCCGAGCACGACGAGTTGGGCGAAGATGCGTTCCACGCGCCTACCTTCCGAAGAACGTTGACATGACGGCGAGCAGGGCGAGCACGAACGACGCGCTCAGCAGCTCGGGGACCCGGAACAACCGCAGCTTGGCCACCCGCGTTTCGAGCACGGCGATCACCGCCGCGAGGATCGCGAGCTTGACCAGGAGCGCCGCGAGACCGAGCGACAGCGCCGCGGGGGAGAACGACCGGGCGACGCCCCACGGGACGAAGAGGTTGGCCGCGAGCGACAGGAACACGAACAGCTTCAGCGCGCTGGCCCATTCCACCAGCGCGAGGTAGGGCCCGGAGTACTCGAGCACCATGGCCTCGTGAATCATCGTCAGCTCGAGATGCGTCGAGGGGTTGTCCACCGGCAGCCGCCCGGTTTCGGCGAGCGTGACCACGAAGAGCGCCGCGAAGCCGAGCACGTGCGCGGGGCCGAGCGCCCGGGCCGGCTCCGCGAGCGTGCTGGACACGATCGCGCCGAGGTTGGTCGATCCCGCCGTGAGGGCCAGCGCGAAAATCGACAGCGCCACCGTGGGCTCAGTGAGCGCGACGACGGCCATCTCACGGCTCGAGCCCATGCCCCCGAAGGGTGAACCGGTGTCGAGCGCCGCCAGCGCAAGAAAGAACGTCCCGAGGAGGAGCAGGTAAACGGCCGCGAAGAGATCCCCTGTCCTGTCGAAGGCCGGCGACACGACGACGAGCGGCACGAGCGCCGCGACAACGACGCTCGTTGCGAAGAGCACGAATGGCGCCGCGCGGAACAGCCAGGAGGCGGTCTGCGAAATCAGGAGTTCTTTCGCAAACAGCTTGCGCAGCTCGAAATAGGGCTGCCACGGCGGCGCGCCGCGCCTCCCCTGCAGCCGCGCCTTCATCCACCGGATGAAGCCGGCGAGGCCGGGCGCGAGGAGCACGGCGAGGAGCGTCTGCGCGACCACGGCGACCGCTTCAAACATCAGAACCACCACACCGATGCAAGCGCGCAAAGGAGCGCGACCATGACGTACAGCAGGTACAGGTGCGCCGATCCTGCCTGCAGCGGGCGGATCCGCGCGCCCGCCAGGCGGACGGCACGAATCACCGGGTCGTAGATCGCCGTCTCGAGCCAGGGCTGGACCTCGCTCGTGTACGTGATCGACTTGACGAAATGGCGCGACTCCGGGTGCGTGCTCACGCTGAGCTCTTCGGCCGGACGGTACAGCTCGGCAAACACGCGCCGCAGCGGCTCGGCAAACGCCGCGGCGGTGTATTCCATTCGCGGCGTCTGGCCGATGCGTCCGCAGCCCCACGTTTCGACCTTCCGGCGGCGCCGGTGCGACCTGCCGGCAATCAACAGGCCCGCGATGACCGAAGCGAGCAGAATCCCGAGCAGCGCGGGAGAGATGTGGCCCAGCCCCTGCGGCGCCGCGATCCACCAGCGCGGCGGCATGGTCACGGCGGGCTCGAGCGCGAGAGCGTCAACGCTGTGGAGCACGCCGTAGAGCGCCGGCACGAGCAGGGACGCCCCGAGGCCGAGCGCGACGCAGGTCCCGGCCAGCAGCCACATGGCTGCCCGCATGGCCATCGGCGCCTCGCTGGCGCGATCGGCCTGTTCGGATCGCGGCATCGCGAGAAAGCTGATGCCGAACGCCTTCACGAAGCAGGCAGCGGCCAGCCCACTCGTCAGCGCGAGCATCCCGACGGCGACGGGGAAGGCCACGGCGATTTCAGGGCGCGGGATGTTGGCACCCGCCAGGAGTCCCTGGAAGATCATCCACTCCGAGGCGAACCCGTTGAGCGGAGGCAGCGCGGAGATGGCCGCCGAGCCCACGAGAAAGAGGACGGCCGTCTGGGGCATCCGCTTGATGAGCCCGCCCATTTCCTCCATGTTGCGGGTGCCGGCCGCGTGGAGGACGTTTCCGGCGCCGAAAAAGAGGAGGGCCTTGAAGCAGGCGTGGTTCAGGGAATGAAACAGCGCACCTGCGAATCCGACCATCGCAAGCGCGCTCGCGCCATGACTGTGGAGCAGTAGCCCCGCACCTACGCCGATCACGATGATGCCGACGTTCTCCACCGAGTGGTAGGCGAGCAACCGCTTCAGGTCGTGCTCCATCAGGGCGTACAGCACGCCGAGCAGTGCCGACAGCGATCCGGCCGCGAGGAGCAGCCCGCCCCACCACGGCGGTCCTCCGCCCAGCAGATCCAGCGTGACCCGCAACAGTCCGTAGATGCCCAGCTTGATCATCACGCCGGACATCAGCGCGGAGACGTGGCTCGGCGCGGCAGGGTGCGCGCGCGGCAGCCAGACGTGGAGCGGCACGAGCCCGGCCTTCGAGCCGAACGCCAGGACCGCGAGCAGGAACACGACGCTGCGGGTTGCGCCCGGCAGGCTGGCCGCGCCGTCCCGCAGATCAGCGAACGCCGTACTGCCTCCGGCAGGCGCGAGCAGGAAGAACATCGGCAGGAGCAACACCAGGCCCAAGTGCGTCATGGCGATGTACCAGAGGCCTGCGTGGCGGGTCTGCGGCTCGTCAGATTGCGTCATCACGAGGAAGTACGACGCCACCGCCATCAGCTCCCAGCCGAGCACGAAGGTGAGCGCGTTGGACGCGCACGGCACCAGGCTCATGCCCAGCAGGAACACGTTGTACGTGACCCCGAGGAAACGCAGCGAGTAGCGCCCCTCGTACTCCGCCGTGTACACGCTGCCGTAGACAGACGCAGGGATGCCGATAAACGAGACGATCGCGAGAAAGAACGCGCCCAGAACATCGAGGCCGATGCGGACTCCCCCCGCAACCGCCAGCAAGTCCGGAAACGCGACCTCCACCGGCACCCGCGTGACGAGGACCGCCAGCGCCGACGTCAGCCCCGCCGCGCTGCCGACGAGCGCCCCCGCGGCGGTCGCCAGTCGCGCGCCGCGCTCCGACCGCGCAATCGCCGCGGCCACCGCCCCTCCGGCGTATCCGCCCGCCATCACGGCGAGTGCCGCGAGGACCGACGGCATCAGCTCCTCCCCCTGGCGCCGAACGGGCCGCGCCCGGCCCCACGCGCCTCGGCGACGCGATCGAGCGCCCGGAGAATGCCATGCAGAATGTCCTCGGGCTCGGGAGGGCAGCCGGCGACCAGCACGTCAACGGGGATCACGTCCTGCACGGCGCCCACCACGCCGTACGCCCCTTTGAACACGCCGCAGGTGGCCGCGCAGTCGCCGACCGCCACGACGAACTTGGGATCGGGCGTCGCCTCGTAGGTCTTGCGCAGCGGCGCTTCCATGTTGCGGGTCACGGGCCCGGTCACGAGGAGCATGTCGGCGTGGCGCGGTGACGCCACGAAGTGCATGCCGAAGCGCTCCATGTCGTAGACAGGTCCGGCGAGTCCCGTGATCTCGAGCTCGCAGCCGTTGCACGAGCCGGCATCGACCTCCCGGATCGCGAGCGCACGGCCGAACAGCGCCCGGATCTTCGCTTCCAGCTCGCGCGCGACCCGCACGGCGGCCGGGTTGTCGGCCCGCAGCAGCTCGGTGGCGATGCCCTGCTTCCAGATCTTCGAGAACAGCAACACGTCTAGCGCCGCGCCTCCCGCCGCAATTCCTTCAGCATCGTCTGCGAATCGACGAGCCGGTTGTTGAAGATCTCGCGCGCGATCGAGAGGAGCCGGGCGATCAGAGGATCGCTGAGCGCGTAGTGCACGGTCGTTCCCGCCTTGCGGGTCGTGACGATGTCCTTGGCGCGGAGGACCGCGAGCTGCTGGGAGACGACGGGCTGCTCGAGGTCGAGGGCCTGCTGCAGCTCGTGCACGCTGCGTTCGCCGGACCCGAGGGCCTCGAGAATCCGGATGCGGACCGGGTGTGCGAGCGCGCGGAAGAACTCGGCCTTGAAGGACTGCAGGGAGGTGGGCATGTCTAATATAGCAATATTAGAATATTGCCATATTGCAGACCGTGTCAACCCGCCCGCGCTCGGTCGACTGCCCGGCTGCTTGACTGCCCGACTCCTTGACTCGTCAACTACCCGACTGCTCCTTAAGCCTGCCGGAGCGCGAAGAGCGGATCGAGCCGCGTGGCGCGGCGCGCCGGAACGTAACCGGCAAGCGTCGCGACGGCGAGCAGCACGACGGCCGTCGCCGCATAGCTCACCGGATCGAATGGAGTCACCTCGAACAGCAGCGACGCCACCCAGCGCGAGAGCGCCAGCGAGCCGGCCAGGCCGATCACCAGGCCACCCAGAGTCAGTTTCATCGCGTAGGCGAGGACCATGCGCAGCAGATCTGCCGGTCGGGCCCCCATCGCCATGCGCACGCCCAGTTCCGTGGTCCGCTGGCTGACGCTGTACGCGACGACGCCGTAGAGTCCGACAGCGGAGAGAAAGAGCGCGCTCAGGGCAAAGGCCACGAGCAGGAGCATCGAGAATCGCCGCGTGGCGACCGCCTCGCTCAGAACCTCCGCGAGCGGTCCCGCGGAGTACGCGGGCAGGCCCGGGTCAAGCTTGCGAACGATCGCGCGCGCCTCCGGGGCCAGCCCTGCGGGGTCTCCCGTGGCGCGCGCCACCACCCAGACGTCGCCGAAGAGGTCCTGCGCCATCGGCACGTACATCGTCGGCCCGGGGGCGGCGTCGAGCGAGTCATGTCGCACGTCGCCGACCACCCCGACGACCTCGTAGAACCCGTCCGTGCCGTTCCCGATGTCGATCCTGCGCCCGATCGGCTCCTCCGACGGGAAGTGGCGGCGAACGAACGCGCGATCGACGATGGCGACCATCGGGGCGTTGGCCGCGTCGCGCGCGGTGAATGCCCGGCCGCGGACGAGCGGAATGCTCAGCGCCTCGAAGTAGCCAGGCGTGACCGCGCGATAGTTCGCGGACGGCTGCACGCCAGACTGCGGCACGGGCCGCCCCTCGATTGAGAAGGACAGCATGTAATCTCCCCGCATCGGCAATGTCTGGGCGATGCCGGCCGCTTTCACGTCCGGGCGCGCGTGCAGCTCCTGCAACAGGCGGTCATAGAACGCGGCCAGGTTGTGGAATTCCGGATACGAGGATCGAGGCAACGACAGGCGGAACGCGAGCACGTGATCGGCGCGGAATCCCGGATCGACGCTGGTGACCCGCACGAAGCTGCGCAGAAGCAGCGTCGCGCCGACCAGCAGCATCATGGACAGCGCCACCTGCGCCACCAGAAGACCGCCGCGGATCCATCCGCCCCGCGCCGACGACGATGAGCGGGCGCCGTCCTTCAGCACCTCGGCGACGTCCGCCCGCGACGCGTGCCACGACGGCGCCAGCCCGAACAGCGCGCCCGTCGCGAGGGATAGCAGCACAGCAAAGGCCAGCACCGTCGCGTCGATCGACACGTCATTGACGCGCGGGACGCTGCCGGCCCCCAGGACCTGGATCGGCCTGACCGCGAAATAGGCGAGGAGGACGCCGAGGGCGCCCCCGGCAAGCGCCAGGGCGAGGCTCTCCACGAGCATCTGCCGCGCAAGGCGGCGACGTCCCGCCCCGAGCGCCGAACGGATTGCGATCTCCTTGCCCCGGGCCGACGCTCGAACGAGCAGCAGGTTGGCGACGTTGGCGCACGCGATCAGCACGACGACGCCGACCGCGGCGAGCAGCGTGAGCAGCGCCGGCCGGACCCGACCGACGACGTTCTCGTGCAGCGCCACGACTTCGGCCGATTCGTTCGCGCTGCTGGCCGGATACTGCCGCGCGAGGCGCTCGGAGATCGTCTTTATCTCGGCGCCCGCCTGCTCCACCGAAACGCCGGCGCGTGTCCTCGCAATCACGCCGAGGAAGTGCCCGCCCCGCGTCGCCTTCGCGGGGTCGAACGCCAGCGGAGTCCAGATCTGCGTCTCACGCGACGGGAAGTAGAAGCCGGCAGGCATGACGCCGACGATCGACGCTGGCCGGCCGTTGAGGGTCACCGCGCGGCCGAGCACGCTTCGCTCGCCGCCGAACCGCTGCTGCCACATGCCGTGGCTGATCACGATGACGTCGTTGCGCCCGGGCGTGCCTTCCTGGTCGATGAAGCGGCGGCCGAGCGTCGGCTCGACCTTCAGCAGGTCGAACATGTCCCACGACACGCCGGCGCTGGAGACGCGCTCGGGACCGCTCGCATCCGTGATCGTCCCGCTGCCCGGGCTGAACGCCGCAATCCGCTCGAACACGGTGTTCTGCCGCCGCCAGTCGAGGAACGTCGCGGGCGCGACCGAGAACCGGCCGTACTGCGGCACGATCTCGTGGACGCGCACGAGGCGGTCGGGTTCCGCGTAGGGCAGCGGCCGCAGCAGCACGCCGTTGACGACGCTGAAGATCGCGGTGGTCGAGCCGATGCCGACGGCCAGCGTCAGGATCGCCACGGCCGTGAAGCCGGGGTTCATTCGCAACTGCCGGGCCGCATACCGAATGTCGCGAACCAGGTCGGCCATGATGCTCCACCCTCCACGCCTTCTCATAGCAACGTTGTCCATGTGGTCGGCCATCCGATCGAGGCCCGGGCGCCGGTTCGGGCGCTCGGCCTGCCGGACATCCCGCGCGAGACGTTCCCAGTCCGCGACCTGCGCGCGCGCGTGGGCGTCAGCCTCGTCGTGGGTCGATCCCTGCGCGATCGCCGCGCGGTAGAAGTCTTCGAGCTGCGCCGCCAGCTCGCGCACGATCCGCGACTCGCGCTCGGGCGCGAGCTCCGGCAGCCGCAGGCGCGCGCGGACGTAGGCCTCCCAGTTACGCACCGCTGCTCCGCAGCACGTCGTTGATCGCCACGACGTAGGCGTCCCACGTTTCCCGCTGGCGCGCGAGGACGCGGCGCCCCTCCGCGGTGAGCCGGTAGAAGCAGCGCTCGCGCTCGCCCGCCTTCTCCACCCAGCGCCCCTTGATCCAGCCGCGGTTCTCGAGGCGGAGCAGCGTCGGGTACAGCGTGGGGAGCGCAAAGGTCAGGCGGCCGCCCGACCGCGCTTCGATCAGCTTGCCGATCTCGTAGCCGTGCCGCGGCCGGGACTCGACGAGCGCCAGCACGAGCATCTCGATGCTGCCCTTCTTCAGTTCCGGGCTGAACATGCCAGTGACGCCTCCCTATATGTAGTGAGACTTAGTATCACGGCAGAGGGGCGCGAGGCAATCGGGGCGCGGAGGGGGGGAGCATGGGGCGAAAGCGGCGTGGTCGGACCCCGTTGGCGCGCGCAAGCCCGCGCAGAGGCACTGTCTGGACGCGGCCCGGCGCGAGTCCAACCGCCGTTGCGCGGGGCGGTGTGGCAGCAGTCGCTCACCGCTCGGCGGTCGTTTCCCACGAGCAGTCGGGCAGCTCGTTGGTGAGAAGGCAGCCGTCACTGCGAGGACGCGCCTTCACGCGCATCAAACTTCGGCTTCAGCGCTGGTTCCGAACCTGCCCAACTGCTCCAAGAAACCTGCCCCGTTGTTCGCGAGATAATGCGACAGTCGTTGCGATTCGCCGCGGGGCGGCTCCACTGTCACGAGCGCCAACCGGTGCTGCACGTGGCCCTGCCGAATGTCGTTGTCGGCGGTGCGAAAATTCAGAGTCGTAGTCCATTGGGTCGTTCGCGACCAAGCACCTTCAGCGACGATAAGATGTCCGAGCCCTGTGGTCGCTGTCGCCAGGGCGTTTGCCACGCGCGGCGGCACTCGTCGCTCGTCGTTGGCGGCGAGACTCCCAAGGGCCAGGGGCGTCATTTGCATGGTCGTCGTGTCGATGAAATACACGTTCACGGCGAAACCACCGCCGACGTTGCGGACGACGTAGTGGTAATTGCCTTCCTTTTCAGGATGCTCCCATCGGTCGCAGAAGACGACCGGCTTGTTCCGCTCAATATAGTCCTTATCCCAGCGAGCGAGTTGCTCGTGGGCGGCGGCTACCTGCTTCGCAGAGAACGCGTTTTGTGCTTCGAGTGCTTCGCGTTGGCCGCGCAGCTCCTCGCGCGTGTCCTTCAACTCTTCGCGCTGCAGGCGCAACTCGACGGCCTGCATCTTGTTTTGGTCGCGCTGGAGCCAGATGGCGGCGATTACGCCAAACATCGCGATGCCAGAAACGAAGGCGTTGAAGGCCCCGTACATATCTCCTAGTAACCCTGCCGTCGTGGACCCAAAGGACTTCCAGACGACATACCCGTAGCCAAGAGCGGCAATGGTGTAGCCAGATACGACGACGGTGACTCGCCCAAGTGTCAGCCGCAACGAGTCAACAGGCGGTTCGTCCTCAGCGTTCATCAGGTCCTCCGCGCACGACCGGCGGCATCTCAAAGCGCTGGCGCGCCGGGGCGCGCAACTCCACGCTGGGCGCAGCACGTCCCAACGCGTCAGAAGCTTACCCAGCGGGCATGATGGCGCAGAGACGTTCTGCCAAGTCTTCAACCGATACGGCGTCCTACGTTTTGAGATTCGCCGGCGGAAGGGGCAACCGATTCGTCCGGGAACGCTCAAGGTCCGGGGAAGTGCTTGCGTCACGACCGGGCGGCGCCCGCTGCCTGTCGCGTGGCCGCGGCAACCCTGGTCCGCGGTTCGCGCCGTATTCCGGCGGCGGTCAGGCGAGAGGTGTGGGCTCGTGACGGAGGACGGTGCGCGTTCGTCGGCCGGCAGGGTCGTTGCACCGAGACGGGCTTCCTGGAGTTCCATCACGTGGCGCCGTACGCGCGAGGAGGCGAGGCGCGGCCGGACAACATCGCGCTCCGCTGCCGAGCGCACAACGCCTACGAAGCGGAGCTTGACTTCGGTGAGCGGCTGGCGGCACGCAGGCGGTAGCGTGCGATTGCGGCGTCAGCGAGGCCACATCCGCGAGCGCGCTTGTGGTGCAACCGGGAGTGCCGCGGCGGTTGATGCTCGAAAGACCCAGCCCGACTGCCACCGCGCCGCACCCGTCGTGCGGCGCCACAGCGCGCTGGTCGTCGGCACCAGCAGGTCGCTCTCTGCCCTGTCCGCCATCCGGTCCGGACGGAGTCGCGCGAGGTGACGCGGCGCGCCCCGATTTTGCCGCGCAGGCACGGCGGGACGGTGTGGCCGCGGACGCACGGCCCTGCGCACGCCAACCGGCGGCGAACGGGCCAGCGCGACGCCTCGCCCGCCCTGACTGCCCGATCGCCTACGGTTCATGACCGCCGGGGTACCCGCTCCGCCAGACCGCCCAACGCCCGACCGTCTGCCTCCCGACCGCCCGACGGCGTCGCGCTAGGTCGGAGGGCTCCCAGCCCTTCGTCCGCCTCAACGCGGTCCAGACCGAGTCGTGGAGCGGTGAAGAGTTTGACGGGCACTCGCCCGTCTGGTTGACTCCGCGGGAACGTGTTCGCGACCTCCGCGCTGCTCCCGCCCGCGCATGAGAGCGCGCGCATAAGGGACCTCGCAGGCGGGACTGCGGATGCCGCGGCGCCCGCCGATCCCCACTCGATCCCGCGACGCGCCGCCGGCGCAGCCGCGGATGCGCGCCGCTCCTCGCCGGACGGGCCAGCGCGACCATGTCGTACGCGCCGCTCGACTACCCGCCACCGGCCTCCCTCAACAGCCGCGCGACCGCGTCGTGCCCGCGGCGCGTCGCCCATGCCAGGGGCGTCGCCCAGGGAGGATCGTCCGGATGGGGGGCGCGGGCGCCGCGACCGAGCAGGAACTCGACCATCCGCACCCGGCCGCGCCTGGCGGCGAAGCCGAGCGGCGTGGACGAGAACTCCTCGTCGCGCGCGTGCAGGTCGGCGCCGCGCTCGACGAAGATCTCCGCGTTCTCGACATCGTCGCGTTCGGCGAGGCAGTGCAGCGGCGTTTTGTGCAGCCAGTCCTGCCGGTTCGGGTCCATGCCGTGCCGGAAGAGCAGCTCGGTGATCTCCCGCGTCCGGCCGCCGGTCGCGACGCGCCGGGCGAGCTGTGGCTGGTAGCGCAGCAGCAGGCGGACGAACGGCTCGTGTCCGTTCTCCGCGGCAAAGGCGAGCGCCTCGGGGTCGTCGGCGAGCGCCGGGTTCGCCGCGAAGATCGCCGCCGCCGTCACCACGTCGCCGCCATAGGCGAGAAGCGACAGCGATCGCGCGGCGCCGTGCGACGCGAGCAGGTCCACCATCTCCCGGTCGCGGTTCGCCAACGCGCGGCTCAGCGTGTCGGCGGAGCTCTCGACCGGGACGTTCGGGTACGCGCCGCGTTCCAGCAGGAGCCGGGCGATGGCATGGTGCCCGTTCACCACCGCGGCATACAGGGCGTGCCCGCGCGGCGCGATGTGTTCCTCGGGCAGGTTCGGGTCGGCGCCGCGCTCGAGGAGCAGCGTGACGATCTCCATGTGCCCGCCCGCCGCCGCGTTGCGCAGCGGGGTGCCGGAGCACGCGTAGTAGCTGACGTAGTCGGACGCGCGGTTGGCGAGCGTCGGGTCTTCGTCGAGCAGTTCGCGGACGCGATGGACGTCCCCGATGTGCGCCGCGGTGCAGATGTCGCAGTGGGCGCCCCGCGCGCGCAGGTGGTCCAGCACCTCGCGCGGCTTCGTGCTGACGCTCTCAGGCACGTCTCGCCAGCCGCGGTAGCTGTAGTCGCCGTTGGTGAGCTGGATGGGGCGCGCGCCGTCGCGGCGACGAGCGTTGACGTCCGCGCCGCGCGCCAGGAGCTCGTCGATCACGTCCAATTGCCGCGTCATCGCCGCCCAGTGGATCGGCCGGCTGGTGCCCTCGTCCGCGGCGTGCACCAGCTCCGGGGAGGCATCGAGCAGCGCGCGGACCTTGGAGAGGTCGCGTTCGCGAATCGCCGCCGCCATGCGCTCCCCCGCGGCCAGGCTCCCGGGCGATCCGCCGAGCTTCGTGTCGAGCATCCGCTCCATCTCGCCGTAGCCGCGATCGCGCGCGTTCTCCATCGGGTTGCAGAAACAGGTCGCGCCGCGATCGAGAAGAAACGCGGCGACCTCGACCCGGTTCGCGCGCACGGCGAACGCCAGCGGCGTGTGGTACTCGTAGTTGCAGCGCGCGAGCGAGGGATCGCTGGTAACGAGCTGCGTGACGCGCGGCAGGTCTCCCGCCTTCGCGGCGCAAAACATCTCCCAAACGTCCGTCCCGCGTCCGGGCGACCAGAAGAGCGGCTCGTCCGTCGTCAACGGCTCTGGTTGGATCATGCGCTCGGACCCCCTCTTCACCTAAACTGCACGCGAGGACTTATTGAGCGATCTCGGCACCCCAGCCGCGCCAGCCGCGCCGCCAGTCGCGGCTTCGAGTGAACCGTCACCGCCAACGAGACGATACGACCGGTCGATCGTCGAAGGGCCGTTGGCCGCCGCCGTCTGGAAGCTCGCGTGGCCCAGCATGCTGACCAACATCGTCGGCGGGTTCCAGGGGATGGTGGATCACGCGCTGGTCGGCCATCTCATCGGCTTCGCGGCGAACGCCGCGATCGGCGTCGCCTGGCAGATCTTCATCATCGTCATCGTGTTCATCATGTCGTTGTTCACCGGCATGAGCGTGCTCGTGGCCCGCTTCGCGGGCGCGAACGACGAGGAGAAGGTGGACCGCACGGTGTATCAGGCGTTCCTGACGGCGGTCGGCATCTCGGTGCTCGTGATGGCGCCGCTCGGATACGTGCTCTCGCCCTGGCTGCTCGACCTGGTGAACGCGGCGCCGGACGTGAAGGCGCAGGCGCTGCCGTTTCTGCGCATCATGTTCCTCTTCAGCAGCGGCATGCTGGTGTTCTTCATGCTCGGCGGCGCGCTGCGCTCGGCCGGGGACGCGCGAACGCCGATGATACTCGGCATCGCGATGACCGTGCTGAACCTCGCGCTGAACGTGATCCTGATTCGCGGCCTCGGCCCCGTCCCCGCGTTCGGGACTGCCGGTTCGGCGATGGGGACGGTGATCGCGTCCGGCCTGGTTGCCGTGTACGCGCTGGCGCGGCTTTGGGGCGGAGGCTGGGTGGTGTCGTTCCCGCGCCACGGCTTCGGCCCGGACTGGGCCATCATCCGCGCGCTGTTCCGGTTCGGCCTGCCGACGGGGATCCAGGGGATCGCGATGAACGTCGGCGGCGTCTTCATGCTCGCCTTCATCGGGTCGCTCGCCCAGAGCGCCGCGGCGCAGGCTGCCTTCGCCGTCTCCTACTCGCAGCTGTTCTCGCTGATCACGTGGACGTCCGTCGGGTTGATGGGGGCCGCGGCGGCCGTGGCGGGGCAGAACCTTGGTGCCGGCAAGCCGGAGCGGACGTTCCAGGCGGTGCGCGTGGCCGCCCGCATCGCGTTCACGGTCGCCGCGTTTGTCGGGATCTTCTTCTTCCTGATTCCGGGACCGCTGCTCGCGATATTCGGGATGACGGATCCGGCGGTCGTCGAGCTCGGCGTCGAGCTCCTGCGCGTGCTCAGTGTCTCCGGGCTCTTCATCGCCGTCGCGCTCACCTACACGGGAGGCCTCCAGGGAACGGGGGACACGAGGAGCCCGCTGTTCATCTCGATCGCCTCGCAGGTGATCGTGCCGCTCGGGATCTGCTTCACCATTCAGCAGACCGGCACGCTCGACCCGATCGACATCTGGAGCGCGATTCTGGTGGGACACGTGACCCGCTGCCTGTTGAGCGCGATGCGATTCAACCAGGGCCGATGGCGCGAGATCGTCGTGGACATCGGCGCGAGCGCGCGCTAGACGCGCCAGGAGGAGGAGGAGGTTCGCATGGCTTACGTTGATGGATTCGTCCTGCCCGTCCCGCGGAAGAACCTGGAGGCGTATCGCCGGATGTCACGGAAAGCCGGCAAGGTCTGGCGCGACCACGGCGCGGTTGAGTACCGGGAGTGCGTGGGGGACGACCTCCACCCGAAGGGGCCGCTGATGACTTTCCCGCGGAGCGTCAGGCTGAAGCCCGGAGAGACCGTCGTGTTCTCGTGGATCGTGTTCAAGTCGCGCGCGCACCGAGATCGCGTCAACGCGAAGGTGATGAGGGATCCGCGCCTCGCGAGCATGATGGATCCCAAGTCGATGCCGTTCGACACGAGGCGCATGGTGTACGGCGGGTTCAAGGTGTTTGTCGAGGTGTGAGGCCCCCCGCGTGACGTTTCGGTTTCGAGGCGACCACGATGAACCAGCGGTCGCCGCCGCGTTCGGATGACACCGGCTCGAGGCCCGCGTCTTTGAGCTCGCGGGAGACCGACTCTGGAGTGACGCCGTGCATGCCGTCCTCGTCGCGATCCGCCGCGTCGGCGGCCTCCGCGCCGGGCGGCGTGAAGTCCACGATCGCGACCCGGCCGCCCGGCTTGAGCGCGGCAGCGATCGACTTGTTCATCGCTCCGGGATCGGCGAAGTGGTGGTAGACGTTCCGCATGAACAGCGCGTCGCAGGCGGCCTCCGGGAAGTTCGCCTTCGACGGGTCTCCGGCCACGACGGTGATCTGCGCGGGGCCGCTCTCTGACACCCGCTCCTTCAGAGACGCGACCCGGGTCTCCCCCAGCTCGCTCGTGTAGACGCGGCCGCCCCGGCCGACGGCGCGGGCGGCGGCCATGCTCAACTCCCCGTCGCCCGCGCCGATTTCACAGACGGTCACCCCCTCGCGAACGCCGATGGCCTCGAAGATCTCGTCAACAGCGACCGTCGAGCCGGAACGTTGCGCCGCTGCGGCCGCGGGGACCAGCTGTGTGACGAGCAGGGTCGCGAGAACGTGTCCGATCAAGCTGCGCCGCGTCATGAGACAGATGCTTAGACGTCCCTCGCGCCTGCGTGGTTTGATGCGTCTGCGTCAGGGCGCCGCGTTCCACAGCTTCGCGCCGGGCCGTCGAAGAACGCGACGTTACGGAACGCATTCGACGCGATGCGTTCCGCGACGGCGCGCGCCATCGCGTGGCTCTCTCTGCTACTGGGACGGCTGTTTCCGCATCGTGATGCCGCCCTGTGCACCGCCGCCGGTAGTTGCGGGCGGCTTCTGGAAAAGCACCAGGTAGAGGGAGGCGGGCTGACTCTCCGGCGACCAGTCCGGAATGGTGCGGATCCTGGTTAACACGGCACCGAACTCACTCTCGACGATCTCCGCCGGCACGCCGTGTCCGCGGCGGTTCGCCGGAACGCCCTTCGGGACCTCCGAGTTCGCCCTCGGGGGAAAGTCCATGACCGCCAGCCGCCCGCCCGGCTTCAACGCGGCCGTGACTCCTCGCACCATCTGTTCGGGGTTCGTCACGTGGTGATAGACGTCGCGGATCAGGATGGCGTCGCAGCAGGCGGGCGGCAGGTTGACGTTCGCGGCCGTGGCCTCCACGACCGTGACATTCGTCAGCCGCTCACGCTCGACTGCCTCACGCAGCGCGGCGAGCTGCGCCGCGCCGATCTCCGTCGCGTAGACGCGGCCGTTCGCGCCAACGACCTTCGACAACGCCATCGTCCATGCGCCGAACCCGGCGCCGACGTCGGCGACGGTCGTCCCGGGCTTGATCGCCAGCAGGTCCACCAGCTTGGGGATTTCGATTTCCGCCGATTTGAGATGCGCTTCGGTCAGCGCCGTCTGCTGGGCGCGAGCCGGCGCCGGCAGGCAGCTCACAGCAATGGCGAGTGTGGCGATGGTACGCGTCACGCGGGCTCCTCCGGCGCGCAGTATACCGGTACTCGGTCCGCTTGAAAGGCGGAGGCGTCACGCGTCTATGCAGGCCATGCTCCAGATGAAGAAGCTGGACATCGGCGGATTGACGCGTGCCGCCGAGCAACGCTGAAACTCGGTGATCTTCTGCATCTGCCCACCGCCCCCTTTCGAGGATAGACTGGTCCGGTTCCGCGAAGCGAAGGCCGAGTCGTCGTGGGGAGCTGTGACGGGGCCTGTCACCAATTGTCCGTCGTTGAGGACAATTGGTGACAGGCCCCATGGAGCTCAGGATGCCCACCCAGCAGGAAAAAGGACGTCTCTTCCGAGCGCTCCACCAGCGCGATCGCGCGTTCATCATTCCCAACCCCTGGGACGCAGGGACCGCCAGGTTGCTGCAGGCCCTCGGCTTCGAGGCGCTCGCGACGACGAGCGCCGGCTTCGCGTTCTCCATCGGAAAGCCCGACGGCGGGGTCGACCGCGATCCGATGCTTGCGCACGCTGCTGCCCTGGTCGCGGCGACCGACCTGCCCGTCAGCGCGGATCTGGAGAACGGCTACGGTGACGACCCGACCCACGTTGCCGAGACAGTGCGGCTGGCTGTCGGCGCCGGGCTGGCGGGTTGCTCGATCGAAGACGCTAGGGCCGGACGCAAGGACGCCTACGACCTGTCGCTGGCCGTCGAGCGCGTCCGCGCGGCCCGCGAGATGCGCGCGCAAGGAACGTTCACGTTCGCCGACGATGCCGTCACGTATGCGGATCTGAACGCGATGTTCGCGTGAGCGCATGACTGACCCCGCGAACCTGGAGCTGACCGGCGGCGAGATGCGCGA
>DATHTE010000016.1:0-62027 GCA_035463475.1 Vicinamibacterales bacterium | reverse complement strand
CCGGCCGTCGTGCAGCCTGCGCCTCCGCCCAAGCCGGATGCTGGAGGACTCAGCCAGAAGCCGGCCGACGCGCAGAGGCAGTACACCGGGCATCCGGTCAGCCTCGATTTCCAGAACGCGGATCTCCGCTCGGTGCTGCGCACCTTCGCCGAGATCAGCGGACTGAACATGGTGATCGATCCCAACGTGCAGGGCTCGGTGGACATCGTGCTCACCGACGTGCCGTGGGACCAGGCGCTCGACACGATCCTCCGCGCGAACAACCTCGGATACACCGTGGACGGCACGATCGTGCGCATCGCGACGCTGTCGACGCTCCAGTCCGAGCAGGAGCAGCGCCGCAAGCTGCAGGTGGCGCAGTCGGAGGCTGGGCAGCTGCTGGTCCGCACCTTCACGTTGAGCTACGCGAAGGCCGCCGACGTGCAGCCGCTGCTCACGCGCTCGGCGCTCTCGTCGCGCGGTCAAATCCAGGTGGATGCGCGGACCAACACGCTCATCCTGACCGACCTGCCGGAGCGGCTCGAGACCGCCGCCAATCTGATTTCCATCCTCGATCGCGCTGAGCCGCAGGTCGAGGTCGAGGCGCGCGTGGTACAGACCACCCGCGATTTCGCACGCAACATCGGCATCGCGTGGGGCATCGGCGGCCGGATGGCGCCGGAGCTGGGGAACACCACCCCCTTCGCCTTCCCGAACAAGATCATCGTCGGCGGCCGTTCCGGGATCCAGGGGCCGAACGACACCCGTGCGACGGCGGCGGACCAGGTCCCCTCGGCGGTGCCGCTGGGGGTCTCTGGCGAAGGGACGTCCACGTTCGGCGTGCAGCTCGGCGCCGTGAACGGGGCCTTCAACCTCGACGTGGCGCTCTCGGCGCTGGAGCGCAGCGGCAAGGGGCGCGTGCTCTCGACGCCGCGCCTGACCACGCAGAACAACATCGAGGCGGAGGTCGCGCAGGGCATCCAGATTCCGATCCAAACCGTGGCGAACAACACCGTCACGGTCAGCTTCAAGGATGCGGTGCTCCTGCTGAAGGTCACCCCGCAGATCACGTCGGCGAACACCGTGATCATGCGGATCACGATCGAAAACGCGTCGCCGGACTTCAGCCGGCAGGTCAACAACATCCCGCCCATCGACACGCAGCGGGCGATCACGCAGGTCCAGGTCAACGACGGGGCGACGACGGTCATCGGCGGCATCTTCGTCAGCCGCGAGCAGTCGACGACCACGCGCACGCCACTGTTGCACCGGATCCCGCTCCTGGGCTGGCTGTTCAAACGCGATCAGGCAACGGATGAGAGCCGCGAGCTGCTGATCTTCATCACGCCGCGGATTCTGCGGGGGTAGCAACGGTCATGGACGCGATCAATCCGCGCAGCAGGCGCAAGGTGGTCTGGGGCATCAAGGTCGCCGTCGCGGTCCTTCTGTCGTCGTTCCTGTTCGGCGGCTGCGGGAAGGCCGTGCGGCAGGGGCGCGGCGCCGCCGATCTCGTACTGGAGGCGTTGGAGGGCGCGAGTGGGGCGACGCCGGACGAGATGTCGCACACCCTCGCCTCGGACGTGATCACGCTCGTCGAAGTGGACGAGGTCAAGGTCCCCACCATCTACGAGGATCCCGGCCGCGCGCAGTTCCGGGTCGTGATGAAGGACATCGGCGGCCCGTCGAGCGTGACTAGCCCCTCGTCCAACAACTGGATCACGCTGACGCGCTACCGCGTCGTCTTCCTCCGCGCCGACGGCCGCAACACGCCCGGAGTCGATGTTCCGTACCCCTTCGACGGGGCGGCGACGCAGACGATTACGGGCGCCGTGACGCAAATGGGGTTCATCCTGGTGCGCGCCCAGGCGAAAAACGAAGCGCCGCTGCGCGCGCTCGTCGGGTTCGGCGGCGCGAACCTCATCTCGACGATTGCGGAAGTGACCTTCTACGGCCACGACGTGGCCGGGAACGCGGTGTCGGTGACCGGCCGCATGAGCGTGAACTTCGCCGACTGGGGCGACCCGGAGTAGCGGCCGAGACACCAGGGGCTCTCTTTATGACGAACACGAGCTTTCGCGGGGCGTTGGCGGCTGCGGCGCTGATCGCCGTGACGATCGCCGGCTGCACCATGAAGAAGCAGGAAGCGCCGGACCTCACCGGCCCGTCGGAATACGGCCTGTCGCTCACGCTGTCGGCCGTCCCGGACGTGCTGGTGCAGGACGGCGCCTCGCAGTCCGTGGTCACCATCCAGGCCCGCGGCCCCAGCGGCCAGCCGGCCGCGAACGTGCCGCTCCGCGCCGAGATCTACGTCGGGTTCACCCCGGTCGACTACGGGCTTCTCTCCGCGCGCAACGTCGCCACCGATGGCAACGGCCGGGCGACGGTCGTGTACACGGCTCCGCCCGGGGTCACGCCCTCCGTTGACGAGGGCACGATCGTGCTCATCGCGATCACGCCGATCGGGTCGAACTTCGACAACACCGTCGCGCGCTTTGCCACGATCCGGCTGGTGCCTCCGGGTGTGATCCTGGCGCCCAACGGCACGCCGAGGCCGGACTTCACCATCGCGCCGACGTCGCCGAACCAGGGGGACGAGGTCATCTTCGACGCCAGCATCACCACAGACCCGGACAGCGATCCGATCACGTCGTATAGCTGGGCGTTCAGCAACGGCGCCACGGCGAGCGGCCAGGTCGTGAGCACGAGGTTCACGCAGTCGGGTCCGCAGTCGGCGACACTGACGGTCACTGACGCGCGCGGCCTCTCCGCCTCTAAGACGAAGGCGTTCACCGTGGGCGCGAGCACACGGCCAAACGCGAGCTTCGTGTTCTCCCCCGTTCCCGTGGTCGCGGGCGCGCCGACGTTCTTTAACGCCTCGACGTCCACGGCGGCGGCCGGACGCAGCCTTGTCTCGTTCTTCTGGAACTTCGGCGACGGAACGACGTCATCCGGCGTCACGGTGACGAAGACGTTCGCTGTGGCCGGGTCCTACACGGTGACCCTCACGGTCACCGACGACGTAGACAACTCGACAACGACGAGTCAGGTCGTCACCGTAGTGCCCTGACGTGTCGGACATCTCTCGCATCGACGACCTTCGACGTCGGGTCCAGGCGGACCCGACGTCGATTGCCTTTGCGGCCCTCGCTGAGGAGTATCGCCGCGCGGGGCTCTACGAAGAGGCGGTGGAAGTGTGCCGCAGCGGCCTCACGCGACACCCGGCGTACATCTCCGCCCGTGTGACGCTCGGGCGCGCCCTCATCGAACTGAACCAGCTCGACGAAGCGAAGATGGAGCTGGACCAGGTGCTCAGCATCGCTCCCGAGAATCTCGCCGCCGTCCGCGCGCTCGCGGAGCTGCGCGGGCGCGCCGGCGGCATCGACACGCCAGCCGCGGAGGTCAAGCCGGCTGCGCCGCCCGCGCTGCGGTCGTCTGGGGACGCGTTCGAACTCGACCTGATGCCGCCGGTGCCCGCCCGGGTCGTGCCGTTCCCGACAGAAGTGAGCCCGCCGCAGGCGGAGCCACCCGCCCCCGTCGTCACGGCCGCCGCCACGTTTGACATGACCGCCGCGCCGCTTGACATGACCGCCGCGCCGCTTGACGAGGTGACGGCGGAACCGTCCGCGCTGGTCGCGCCCGCGCCATCGCAGCCCGACCCGGTCCTCGAGCGCCTCGAGCGCTTTCTGAAGACGATCGTCGAACTGAAGGCGGCCGGATAATAGGAACCGTGCAGCCGTCTTTCGACAGGCGCGTCGCTCTTGCGCGGGCGCACGCAGCATCGCTCGACGCCGACGCGCTGCTCGTCACGCACCTCTCCAACATCGCCTGGCTCACGGGCTTCTTCGGCAGCTCCGCGGCGCTGTTGCTTACCGAGCGCTCGCTGCAGTTCCTCACCGACTTCCGGTACCGCGCGCACGTGGAGCGCCTCATCTCGGAACGTCACTTTCCGTCCGGCGCGACCCTGGTCGTCACCGATCGCAGCCTCGATGAAGCGTCCGCCGCCGCGATCGCGGAAGGGGGAAGCGAAGCGATCGCCGTGGAGGCCGAGCACCTGCCGGTCCGCCGCTTCCGACGCCTCGAGTCGCTGCTGCCCAAGGGCGTGCAGCTGATACAGTCCGAACCGTTCCTGGAGCGACTGCGCGCGGTGAAGGATGAAGAGGAGCTGGGCATCTACCGTGAGGCGGCCGGGAGGCTGGCGGACGTTGCCGCGCGCATTCCGGGCATGGTGATGGCCGGGCTATCCGAGCTGGCCGTGGCCGCCGAGATCGATTACGCGCTCAAGCGGGGTGGATTTCAGCGCCCGGCGTTCGAGACGATCGTCGCCTCCGGACCCAACAGCACGCTGCCGCACGCCCGGCCCGGAACCCGGGTCCTGGAGGAGGGAGACCCCGTGGTGCTGGACTTTGGCGGTGTTTACGGCGGATACTGCCTAGATCTTACGCGCACCGCGTTTATCGGTCAGCCGACCAAGGAGTTTCTGGCCCTCTTTGAAGCGGTGTCAGCGGCGCAGGCGGCGGCCATCGGGGCAGTGCGGGATGGTGTGCGCGCGAGCGAGATCGATGCCGCCGCGCGAGATCTCCTGGCCGGGCGCGGTCTGGGTGAGGCATTCGGGCACGCGACGGGGCATGGCCTCGGCATCGACGTGCACGAGTTTCCGCGCATCGGCCGGAGGCCGTCAGACGGGGAAGACCCTGTGGTGACCTGCGGCATGATCTTCACGGTCGAGCCCGGCGCGTACGTGCCAGGCCTCGGCGGCGTCCGCATCGAAGACGACGTGCTCGTCGGCGCCGGAGGGGCCGACGTGCTGACCGCGATTCCACGCGAGCTCATTATTCCTGGAGCGAGATGAACCTCGACGACGTCAAGAAGATCCTCGACCTGGTGAAGGAACACGAGCTCACTGAGTTCGAGCTGGAGCGCGAGGGGCTGAAGATCCGCGTCCGCAAGCACACGCGGGCTCGGGTAGACGGCACCGCCGCGCCGCAGCACGCAACTGGAGTCGCGGGTCCGATCGCATCTGCCCACGCCGCGCCTGCCGCGCTCGCCGTTCCGGCGGCGACCGTAGCGCCCGACGAGTCGAACGAGTTTGCGATCGTCAAGTCACCGATCGTCGGGACGTTCTACCGCGCGCCGGAACCCGGCGCGCCCGCCTTCGTCGATGTTGGCGTCCGTGTGAAGAAGGGGCAGGTGCTCTGCATCATCGAAGCGATGAAGCTGATGAACGAGATTGAGTCGGAATACGAGGGCGAGGTCGTCAAAATCTACGTGGAGAATGGCCAGCCCGTGCAGTACGGCGAGCGGCTGTTCGCCATCAGGGCGAGCTAGGGCTGGCGCGCCGTGTTCAAGAAAATTCTCATTGCGAACCGCGGCGAAATCGCGCTGCGCGTCATCTACGCCTGCCGGGAGCTCGGGATCAAGACGGTGGCCGTGTACTCCGAGGCGGATGCCGACGCCCTGCACGTGCGCTTCGCGGACCAGGACGTGTGTATCGGCCCCGCGCGCAGCCTCGACAGCTACCTCAACGTGCCCGCCATCATCAGCGCCGCCGAGATCACGGGCGCGGATGCAATCCACCCCGGCTACGGTTTTCTCTCCGAGAGCGCCTACCTGGCGGAGGTTTGCGAAGCCTGCCACATCAAGTTCATCGGGCCGGATCCGAACGTCATCCGGCTCATGGGGGACAAGGCTCGGGCGCGGCGCGCGATGAAGAAGGCGGGCGTGCCGATCCTGCCCGGCAGCGACGGCCCGATCGACAGCGAGGAGAAGGCGCTGAAGGTCGCGAAGGACCTGGGGTACCCGGTCATGATCAAGGCGGTGGCGGGGGGCGGTGGCCGGGGGATGCGCGTCGTCAAGGTGGCGGCGGAGCTCGGCAAGTTGCTGAAGACCGCGCAGCGCGAGGCGGAGGCGGCGTTCGGCGTCGGCGACGTGTACCTCGAGAAGTACATCGACAACCCGCGGCACGTCGAGGTGCAAGTGCTCGGCGATCATCACGGCCAGGTGGTGCACCTCGGCGAGCGCGAGTGCTCCATTCAGCGGCGGCACCAGAAGCTCATTGAAGAAGCGCCCTCCCCGGCGCTGACCGAGAAGATGCGGCGCCGTATCGGCAACACCGTCGTCGACGCGGCGCGCGCGGTCCAGTACACGAACGCCGGCACGTTCGAATTCCTGCTCGACAGCTCCGGGAACTTCTATTTCCTCGAGGTCAACACGCGGCTCCAGGTCGAACATCCGGTGACGGAATTCGTCACCGGCGTGGACATCGTCAAGGAGCAGATCCGGATCACGGCGGGGGAGCGGCTCTCGTTCAAGCAGGGAGACGTGACCTTCACGGGGCACGCGATCGAGGTCCGGGTGAACGCCGAGGATCCGGACACATTCGTGCCATCCCCTGGCGTCGTGCGGGCCTACAGCGTGCCGGGCGGCCCCGGCGTGCGGGTGGACACGTACATTCACGCCGAGTGCACCGTGCCGCCGCACTACGACTCGCTGGTGGGGAAGATCATCGCGTACGGCCGCGACCGCCAGGAGGCGATCGCGCGGATGCGCCGCACGCTCGAGATGACGGTCATCGAGGGGATCAAGACCTCGATTCCGCTGCAGCTCCGGATCCTGGCGGAGCCCGACTTCATCGCCGGCCGTTTGCACACGCATTTCATGGAGCGCTTCGGGGCGGAGAAGAAGAACGGCGACTCGCTCGCCGAAACCGCGTAAAGGCCAGGCCGGATGCCGAAGGCCGAATGCCCAAAGCGCCATTCACTCCCACCCTCCCGCGGCTCTATGCCATCCTCGACGTCGATCTGACCGCCGCGCGGGGGCTTGCGCCGCTTGATGTGGCGCGCGAGTGGATGGAAGGGGGCGCGCGGCTCCTGCAACTCCGGGCCAAGGCGCTGGAGTCGGGGCCGCTCCTGTCGCTCGCCTGCGACCTGGTCGCCCTGGCGCGCCGGTTCGAGGCCGCCGTCGTCGTGAACGACCGCCCGGACATCGCCTGCCTCTCGGGGGCGGACGGCGTGCACGTCGGCCAGGACGACCTGCCGCCCGCGGCGGTCCGCCGCGTCATGCCGGCGGGGCTGCTCGGCCTCTCCACCCACACCGACGACCAGTTCAGCGCGGCGCTCTCGACGCCGGCGACATACATTGCGGTGGGCCCGGTCTTCGGGACCGCCACGAAAGACACGGGTTACGCCGCGGTGGGGCTCGATTTCGTGCGGCGGTCCGCGTCGCGGAGCGATCGGCCGGTGGTCGCGATCGGCGGCATCACGCTCGAAAACGCCGCAGAGGTCATCGCGGCAGGGGCCGCCTCGGTGGCGGTGATCTCCGACCTGCTCCGCGGCGAACCGCGGCGCCGCGCGCGCGAGTTCGTCGCACGCACCGGCGGGTTACTGCTGTGATTCGGATATAATTCCGCAGTTTTCCGGCGCCACCGCGGAGGGTGAATGGATTCGAACCTGCTCAAGACGAAGTCTATCGAGCGATTGCTGGGCGATGTCGAGCACGGCGGGAAGTCGCTGAAGCGCACGCTGACGGCCCTCGATCTCACGCTGCTCGGCATCGGCGCAATCATCGGGACCGGCATATTCGTGCTGACGGGCACGGCGGCCGCCAACCAGGCGGGCCCGGCCATCGTGCTCTCGTACGTCGCGGCCGGCCTCGCGTGCGGCTTCGCCGCGCTCTGCTACGCCGAGTTCGCCTCGATGATCCCGATCGCCGGCAGCGCCTACACGTACGCGTATGCCACCCTCGGCGAGATCTTCGCGTGGATGATCGGCTGGGACCTCATTCTCGAGTACGCGGTGGGATCGATGACCGTGGCCATCGGGTGGAGCGGCTACTTCCAGCGCATCCTCGCGGGGTTCGGTCTGAACCTGCCCGCGTGGATGAGCGCGGCGCCAGCGGCAGCCGAAGGCGCCATCGTCAACCTGCCGGCGATCATCATCGTGCTCATTATCATGGTGCTGCTGGTGGTCGGCGTGCGCGAGAGCGCGCGGTTCAACGCCGTGATGGTCGCCATCAAGCTGGCGGCGGTGCTCTTCTTCATCGTCGTCGGCGGGTTCTACGTCAAGCCGGCCAACTGGTCCCCGTTCATGCCCTACGGCTTCCCGGGGGTGATGGCCGCGGGCGCCGTGGTCTTTTTCGCCTACATCGGATTCGACGCCGTATCCACGACGGCGGAAGAAGCCAAGAACCCCAGCCGCGACCTGCCGATCGGCATCATCGCGTCGCTGATCATCTGCACCGTGTTATACCTCCTGGTCGCCGGCATACTCACCGGCATCCTCCCGGTCACGCAGTACAGGGCGGACGTGCAGTTCCTGAACGCGCCGGTCGGATACGCGCTGGCGGTCATCAACATGGACTGGGCAGCGGGGCTCGTCTCGGCGGGGGCCGTGGCGGGCATCACGAGTGTCCTGCTCGTCATGCTCATGAGCCAACCGCGGATCTTCTTCTCGATGAGCCGCGATCAGTTGCTGCCAGCAGGCGTCAGCCGCGTGCACCCGCGCTTCCGGACGCCCTACATCACGACGATCATCACGTGCGTGGTCGTCGCGATCGCCGCGGGGCTCATCCCCATCCAGGTGGTCGGCGAGATGACCAGCATCGGGACGCTGTTCGCCTTCGTCGTTGTCTCCGCGGCGGTGATGGTGCTGCGCATCAAGCGTCCCGACGCCCGCCGGCCGTTCCGCGTCCCGTTCGGGCCCGTGATCCCGATCCTCGGCGTCCTCTCGTGCGTGTACCTGATGGTGAGCCTCTCGATCATGACATGGGTCCGCTTCCTCGTCTGGCTGGACCTCGGCATGCTGATCTACTGGTTCTATGGCCGCACGCACAGCCCGCTCGTGGACCCGCGCGAGAGCGCCGTCCGCACGCCGGCGCAGGGCTTCGCCAACCTGCTGACCATCACGGGCTACATGGCGCTTTTCAACGGCGCAGCGATCCTGGTGCTGGCGTTGCTCACCGAGTGGGGCGTCACGACCGAGACGCTCGCGAAGTGGCACGAGGTGGATGCGCTCATCGACGGCATCGGGCTGCACGTCAGCGCGGAGATCGCGGACCGCTTCGGGCTGCAGATCATTGGGATTGGAGCGGTCATCACGGCCCTCGGCTGGATCGCCACCCGCGCGACGCGCCGCGCCGCCTAGCCACCATGCGCACGCGCCTGAACGGCGCGCAGCGAGCGTCCGGCCTGGCGGTCGTCGGGCCGGGCGGCTGGCTCGGAGGCGTCCGCCTCGCCGTGCTGCTGCTGATCACCGTGATCGCCGGCGGCACGGCCGGGTACGCCGCGATCGAGGGGTGGAGCGCGTGGGACGCGTTCTACATGACGGTCATGACCGTCACGACCGTCGGGTATCGCGAGGTCCATCCGCTGTCGCGCGCCGGCCAGGTGTTTACGACCGCCGTCATGGTCACGGGCGTCGGCACGCTCTTCTACACCGCCTCGCTGATCATGACGTTCCTCGTTGAAGGGGAGCTGCACCAGCGATTCCAGCGACGGCGTCTTGAACGCATGATGGACGATCTCACGGGGCATTTCATCGTGTGCGGGTACGGCCGGATGGGAACCGTCATCGCGGCGGAGTTCCGCCGCCAGCAGGTGCCGTTCGTCATCGTGGAGCGCGACGCCGAGCGTGTCCAGGCCGCGCTGGAGGCCGGGTACATCGCCGTGGAAGCTGATGCGAGCAGTGAGGAGGTGCTCGGCCGCGTCGGCATCGGCCGCGCCCGCGGACTGATCGCCGCGGTCCGCACCGACGCGGAAAACGTCTATACCGTCCTCAGTGCCCGCCTGCTCAAGCCGGACCTGTACATCGTGAGCCGCGCCGAGACGGATGACGCGCGCCGCAAACTGCTCCGCGCAGGCGCCGACCGCGTCATTTCGCCGTACCAGATCGGGGCGCAGCTCCTCGCGCAGACCGCCCTGCGGCCCGCGGTCGTCGATTTCGTGCAGCTCGCGACCAGCTCGGAGAACCTCGAGCTGAACATCGAGCAGGTCCGCATCGAGCCGGGTTCGGCGTTGGCCGACTCATCGATCGTGGACTCCAACGTCCGCCAGCGATTCGGCGCGGTGGTGGTCGCGATTCAGCGCGCGGAGGGATCGATGGAGTTCAACCCGGCCCCGGACACTGTCGTCCACGCGGGCGATCACCTGGTCGTCCTGGGGCGCGCGAGCATGCTGCGCGAGCTCGAGAGCGCCTGCGCCGGACGCTGACGATGGGCGCGCGCATCGTCGAGGGGGCCGCGACGGCCGCCGCCATCCGTGAAACCCTGAGGCCCCGCATCGACGTGTTCCGCGCCGCCGCGGGGCGCCCGCCGTCGCTCCGCATCCTGCTCGTCGGCGACGACCCCGCCTCGCAGGTCTACGTCCGCAACAAGGTCAAGAGCAGCTCCGAGCAAGGGCTCGACGTTGCGCTCGAGCGTCTGGACGAAACGGCCTCGCTCGCGGACGTCCTGGGCGTGGTCGGTCGCTGGAATGCCGACGACCGGATCGACGGCATCCTCGTGCAGTCACCCCTGCCGCCCGCCCTCGGCAAGGGCTCGATGCATCGGGTGTTCGACGCGATCGATCCGCGGAAGGACGTGGACGGGTTTCATCCCGTGAATGCCGGGTTGCTCGCGCAACAGCGTCCGGCGCTCGTCCCGTGCACGCCGGCTGGCGTGATCGAGATGCTGAAGCGCGAGCGGGTGCCGCTGTCGGGCGCCCGCGCCGTCGTCATCGGGCGCAGCGAGATCGTCGGCCGGCCGATGGCGCTGCTGCTGCTGCAGCACGATGTGACCGTCACGATCTGCCATTCGAAGACGAGGGACCTGCCGGGCGTTGCACGCTCTGCCGACATCCTCGTCGCCGCCATGGGCCGGCCCGCGTTCGTGACACCGGAGTTCGTGATGCCGGGTGCCGCGGTCGTGGACGTCGGCGTGAATCGGGTCTCGTCCGAGGAGCAGGCGCGCGCGATTTTCGGCGAGGGGTCCGCCAAGCACGATCAGTTCCTCAGGAAGGGGAGCGTGCTCGTCGGCGACGTCCATCCGAGGGTGGCTGACGTGGCGGGGCTGCTCACCCCGGTGCCGGGTGGTGTGGGGCCGCTGACGATCGTGATGTTGCTGGCCAACACCATTCGCGCGGCCGAGGACCGTCGGCGCAGGGGCTAACCCAGGGGACGCAGGGGACCTAGGGTTGGCAGGTCTGCGCTGATCCGCCGGCCTGATTGCATCCGCCCGGACCGCCGCGAAGTGGCGGCGGATCAGCGCGCCGGTCAACGTCCGCAGCCTTGGGCCAGCGTGCCAGCCGTACTTCCGCGTCCCCCGCGTTCTTCGCGGTGAGGTCCTTCACTCGCGTTCCATCCGTTGGCGTGCGACCGCCGTGATCTTCGCCAGCACTGCATCCACCTGCGCATCGGTTTCCGCGAACGTCCCGTCGGTCCGGATCACAAAGTCGGCGCGCTGCGCCTTTTCGTCCGCCGGCATCTGAGCCGCCAGCCGCGCCTCGGCCTCGCGGTGCGTCAGCGCGTCGCGCTGCGTCATCCGGGCGATCTGAACGGAGGGGGGGCACCAGGTCGCGATGACCCGGTCGAACTCCCCCTCGTGTCCCGTCTCGTAGAGCAGCGGTATGTCGGCGATCGCGCAGTACGGGGGCCCGTCGGCCAGCGCGCCGTACCAGGTGAGGATGGCGCGGTAGACGGCCGGGTGGATGATGGACTCGAGATCGCGCCGGGCCGCGGCGTCGGCAAAGACGATCGCCCCGAGCTTGACCCGGTCGATTTCGCCGTCTGCCTGGAGCACCTCGTCACCGAACCGCTCCCGGACGGCGGTCCAGGCGGGCTCCCCGCGCCGCACGAGCGCGTGCGCCAGCACGTCGGCGTCGATGATTGGCACGCCGCGCCGGCCGAACCGCCCGAGGCAGTAGGACTTCCCGGTTGCGATGCCCCCCGTCAGGGCGACTTTGAGGAGGCTCACCGCATGTGGCTCAGTGCATCAGCTCTGCCGGCGTCGTTTCGTCCTTCGCCGGCGAGATCCGCTCTTCGACGAACGTGTTCCACTCGTGGCATTGCGGGCACTGCCAGAGCAGCTCGGTGCTGCGGTAACGGCAGCGGATGCAGACGTGCGGGTCGAGGTAGAACACTGCGTCCCGCGTGACGTCGATGTAGCGGTTTACGAGAGCGCGTGGCAGGTCCAGCGCGGATAGCGTGCGCCAGATTGCTTCGTGGATGGCGAGGCCGTGCGGGTTGTTGATGAGCGCCTCGAACAGCGGCTCGATCGCCTCGGCGTGCCGGCCAGCGGCGCTCCGGTGCCGCCCCATCGCCAGGCGCGCGCGCCAGTCCTGCGCGTTCCCTTCGACCAGCCGGCGGCACAGGTCAACGAAGCGGTCCGGCGTGCCGAGATCGGAGTACGCCTGCTCCAGCCGGTCGAAAGTCAGGTACGCGCGATCCGGCGAGACCTGGACGAGCCGCTCCCAGGCTTCAACCGCCGCCGCCGTCTGTCCCTGCGACCGCTTGATGTCCCCAAGATTGAGATACGCGGGCAGCGCCGTCGGATCGGTGTCCACGGCGGCGGCGAAGCGGCTGGACGCCTCCGCCGAGTTCGACGCGCGCATCGCCTCGAGGCCGCGTTCGTTCTCGAGAAACGCCAGGATCGCGCGTCCGCGGCGCCGCCCCTCCTCGGGGCCCAGCGACGTCAGCCGTTGCCGCATCTCGTACGCGCGCTCCCACTGGTGCTGCTCGGCGTGCAGTTTCTCGAGGTTCAGCAGCGCGTACTGGTTGTCGGGATCGAGCCGGAGCACTTCGGTGAACGCGTCGAGGGCGCGATCCACGAACCCGCCGCGGCGGTAATCGAGCCCAAGGCAGAGCAGGACGTTCGCGTGCTCGAGCCGACGCAGCTTGGGCCGCTGCAACAGCGCCTGGTGCTCCTGGATGGCGCGCCCGACCTGCCCTTTCTCCCGCAACAGGTTGCCGAGCATCATCCGCATCTCGAGCGAGTCCGGCTGGAGCTGCATGGCCTGCTGCAGCCCGTCGATCGCGAGGTCAAGCTGGCCCGCGACGAGGAAATTAAGCGCCTGAAGGTAGTGGGGAGATTCGCGCATCCGCCGACGGTCAATCAGGCGGCCATCCTTGAGCTTGTAGCGTTCATGTGCCTTGCCGCCGGCGATGCCGAGGAGCAACGCGACGAGGGCGACGAGGAGGGGCAGATAGTCGTCCATCAGCGCTGTGCCGCGAGATAGTCCTCGAGGGTCGCCTCCCAGCGTCCCTGCGCCTTGAGCACCAGTTCCACGAATTCCCGGACCGCTCCGCGTCCGCCCGGGCGCGAGCTTACCCAGTGTGCCGCCTTACGCACCTCTTCCACCGCGTCGGCGGGGGCGGCGGCGAGCCCCACGCGGCGCAGCAACGGCAGGTCGATCAGATCGTCCCCCATGTACGCGATGGCCGCGTCCTCGACGCCGGCCGCACGCCGCACCGCCTCGTAGGCCGACTGCTTCGAGGCGGGCGACTGGTGAACGAAATCGAACTCGAGCTGCGTCGCGCGCTGCAGCGTCGCGTCAGACGGACGCGCCGAGATCAGGCCCACCTTGAGGCCTGCCCGGCGCGCGAGCACCACCGCCGTGCCGTCCCGGATGTGGAACCGTTTCGACTCCGCGCCGTCGCCGTGGAGCAGCACGGTCCCGTCGGTCAGGACCCCGTCCACGTCGAACAGCAGGACACGCGCGTTCGCCGCGCGCGTCAGAACATCTGGGTGCGCCACAGGTCATGCAGGTGGACGACCCCCTCGGCGACGCCGCCGGGCCCGACCACCACCACCGACGTAATCTTGCGTTCCTCCATGATCCGCAGCGCCTCGACCGCGAGCAGGCTGCGCGGAGCGGTGACCGGCGTCGCGGTCATCACGTCGCGCGCGGTGCCGCCGTGGATGTTCGTCGCGGACCAGTGCCGCCGCAGGTCGCCATCGGTGACGACCCCTACCAACCGCCCGCCGGCTTCGGTGACGCACGTCATCCCGAGGCGCTTGCTGGTCATCTCGTGGATGACATCGCGCAGCGACGTATCGGGCCGGACCGCGGGCATCGCGCTGCCCGTGTGCATGAGCTGCTCGAGGCGCATCAGACGTTTGCCGAGCCTGCCGCCGGGATGCAGGTCCGCGAACTGCTGTTCGCGGAACCCTTTACGCACGAGCAGGGTCATCGCGAGCGCGTCGCCGAGCGCGAGCGCCGCCGTCGTGCTGGCGGTCGGCACGAGGTTCATCGGGCACGCTTCCTCGGCGATGCTGCAGTCCAGCGTGACGTCCGCGGCCACTCCGAGCGTGGACTGCACGACGCCGGTAATCGCGATCAGGCGCGCGCCGATTCGCCGGATCGCCTCGAGCAGCCGGACCAGTTCCTCGGTCTCGCCGCTGTGCGACAACGCGAGCACCACGTCGTCGCGGCGGATCACGCCGAGGTCCCCGTGGATCGCCTCCGCCGGATGCAGGAAGAAGGCTGACGTGCCCGTGCTGGACAGCGTCGCCGCGATTTTCCGGCAGATGATCCCGGACTTGCCCATCCCGGTCACGATCACGCGCCCCTGGCATTCAAAGAGCACCTGCACGGCGCGTTCGAAGCTCTCGTCGAGCCGATCCACCAGCCCGAGAATCGCTTCAGCCTCGGTCCGCAGGACACGGCGGGCCAGTTCGACGATGGTTTCCGTCTCGGATCGCGGCGTCATGGGGTGGGGTCCGTCTGGAGTGCCTGGACCGCATGCTGGCGGACGACGCGGTCGATGGCGATCAGCTTGCGCAGCAGCGGCTCGAGCAGGTCGAGCCGGAGGGCGTTCTGGGCGTCGCTCCGGGCCTGATCCGGGTTCTCGTGCACCTCGAGGAACACGCCGTCGATTCCCGCCGCGACGCCCGCGGATGCGAGCGGCTCGATGAACTCGGCCTCACCCGCGGTTTCGGCGCGCCCACCGCCGGGGAGCTGCAGGCTGTGCGTCACGTCGAAGACGACGGGCCACCCGAGCGACCGGATGATCGGAAACGCCCGCATGTCCACCACGAGGTTGTTGTAGCCGAACGAGAAGCCGCGCTCGGTCACGAACACGTTCCGGTTCCCTTCGCGGGTCACTTTCTCGATCGCGTGCTTCACGTCGCGTGGGGCGAGGAACTGCCCTTTCTTGATATTGACGGCGCGCCGCGTGCGCGCGGCGGCGACGATCAGGTCCGTCTGCCGCGAAAGGAAAGCGGGGATCTGGAGCACGTCCGCGACCTCGGCCGCCGGCGCCGCCTGCGCCGGCTCGTGAATGTCCGTGAGAATCGGGACCTGAAGGCGCCGCTTGACTTCGGCAAGCACGCGCAGCCCGTGATCGAGCCCCGGCCCGCGATACGCCGTCCCGGAGGTCCGGTTCGCCTTGTCGTACGAGGCCTTGAAAATCCAGTGGACGCCGCAGCGCGCCGCGATCTCGGCGACCGCCTCCGCCGTCCGAAGCGCGTGCGCCTCGCTTTCGATGACGCAGGGGCCAGCCACCAGCGCGAGCGGCGATCCGCCGCCCAGCGCTACGGAACCGGCCTGAACCTGTTGCACCGGCACATTATATTGGGAATTACGGTCCCGGGGTCCGCCCTTCAGGCGGACTCGACGATCACCGCGCGACCGCGGCGGCTGCAGGGGCGCCCGTCTGCAGCTTATGGGCGTAAGACGCCTCGACGAACCCCGCGAAGAGCGGGTGCGGCTTGAGCGGCTTCGACTTGAACTCGGGATGGAACTGCACGGCGACGAACCACGGATGGCCGGGCAGTTCGATGATCTCGACGAACTTCCCGTCGCGCGACCGTCCGACGATGTCGAGCCCCTTCTCGGTCAGTGTCCTCTCGAACAGGCAGTTGAACTCGTAGCGGTGCCGATGGCGCTCCATGATCACGTCCGTGCCGTACAGCTTCGCCGCCAGCGAGCCCGGCTTCAGGAGGCACTCGTACGATCCCAACCGCATCGTCCCGCCCAGTTCCTCGATGCCGAGCAGGTCGCGCAGTTTATAGATAATGTTGCGGGGGGTGTCTGGCGTGACCTCGGTCGAGTCCGCATCGAGCAGGCCGCAGACGTTCCGCGCGTACTCGACGGCCGCCCACTGGAAGCCGTAGCAGATGCCGAGATAGGGGATACGCTTCGCGCGCGCGGTCTCGGCCGCCTTCATCATGCCGCGTGTGCCACGGTCGCCGAACCCTCCCGGCACCAGGATGCCGTTCGCCCCTTCCAGTAACTCCTCAGCACCCGGCTGCTCGAGCGCCTCCGCCTCTACCCACTTGATGTTCACGCGGAGACGGTGCTTGAACCCGCCATGATAAAGCGCTTCGTTCAGGCTCTTGTACGAGTCCTCGTACCCGACGTACTTGCCCACGACATGGATGGTGATCTCGTCCCTCGGGTTTTTGATGCGGTCGACGAGATCCTCCCACGCGTCCATCCGTGCCTCGGTGACGGGCAGGTGCAGCCGCTTCAGGATGATGCGGTCGAGTCCTTCCGTCGCGAACACGAGCGGGACCTCGTAGATGCTCGGCACGTCCTTGGCGGTGATGACCGCCTCCTCGTCGACGTCGCAGAACAGCGCGATCTTCCGCTTGATGTCCGGATCGAGGAACCGGTCGGTGCGGCAGAGCAGGACGTCGGGCTGGATCCCAATCGACCGGAGGTCCCGCACGCTGTGCTGCGTGGGCTTCGTCTTCAGTTCGCCGGCGGCGCTGATGTAGGGCACCAGCGTCAGGTGCACGTAGAGGGTGTTGTCCCGGCCGACGTCCTGCCGGAGCTGGCGGATGGCCTCGACGAACGGCAGGCTCTCGATGTCGCCGACGGTCCCTCCGATTTCCACGAGCACGATGTCCGCGCCAGTCTGCTCGGCGTGTTCGTGGATGGCTTCCTTGATCGCGTTCGTGATGTGCGGAATGACCTGGACTGTGCGTCCCAGGTAGTCCCCCCGGCGCTCCTTGTTGATGACGGTGAGGTAGATCTTACCCGTCGTCCAGTTGCTGTTCCGCGTGCTCACCATGCTGGTGAACCGCTCGTAGTGTCCGAGGTCGAGGTCCGTTTCCGTGCCGTCCTCCGTGACGAACACTTCGCCGTGCTGATACGGACTCATCGTTCCCGGATCGACATTAATGTAGGGGTCGAACTTCTGGAGGGCGACCTTGTACCCGTGCCCTTCGAGCAGGCAGCCGATCGACGCGGCTGCCAGGCCCTTGCCGAGAGAGGAGACGACGCCGCCGGTTACAAGAATGTACTTGATGGGTCTCTTGGGCTGCCCAGTTTCCGCCATGGCTCAGGTGCGTGCCGCCGCGGAAAGCACGCGGCGGACCTTCTCCAGATCCTCCGGGGTATCCACGCCGATGCTCGTGTGCCGTGTCTCGACGACTGCGATGCGCGTGCCATGCTCGAGCGCGCGCAATTGCTCGAGCGCTTCGAGCCGCTCGAGGCCCGTCAGCGCCATCCGCCCGAACTCGAGCAGGAACTTGCGGCGGTAGACGTAGAGGCCGACGTGTTTCCAGGCTTCGAGCGGCGCGCCGGCGTCGCGGTGATACGGAATCGGCGTCCGTGAGAAATAGAGCGCGTGCCCGTCGCGATCGACGATCACTTTGGTCACGTTCGGGCTGAGGAACTCGGCCGGATCCTCGATCCGGCGGCGCAGGGTGCTCATCTGCACCGAGAGGCGCGAGAATGGCGCCAGCGCCTCTTCGATCATCGACGGCTCGATGAGCGGCTCGTCCCCCTGCACGTTCACCACCAGCTCGCAGTCGAGCGACCTGGCCACTTCCGCGACGCGGTCCGTGCCGCTCACGTGAGTGGGGTTGGTCATTCGCACTCGGCCGCCGAACGCCTCCACGGCGGCCTTGATGCGCTCGTCGTCGGTCGCGACGATCACCGACCCGACAGCGCGGCACTCCGACACCCGCCGGTACACGTGCTCGATGAGAGGACGGCCGGCGAGGTCGGCGAGCGGTTTCCCCGGGAACCGCGTAGACGCGTAGCGGGCCGGGATGACTGCGATTATTCGACCTGGAGGAAGAATGGATGCGGTCCCTTGAGCCGAAACAGGGGGCACGACAAATCTTACCACAACTGCAGAGCGTGCTGGACTAGAATCAGGGAGGACGACACGCCATGATCAAGCGGCTCACGCGCGCGACGCTCTTCGTCGGCGGGGCTGGCCTGCTCGCCGCATGGCTCGCCGCAGCGGCCGACGATCAACCCGCCCCGCGCGCGGACGTCGCGTCCCCCGCGCTCGTCCGCGCGGAGCAACTGGCCGTCGAGATTCAGGCGCAAGCAGCGCGCCTGCGCGAACGCCTTGCGTCTGCGCCCCGTCCGGCGGCCGGCGGACGAAATCCCTTCGCACTCGACGAACGTTCCGCGCGACCGGGTGCCGCGCGTGTCGCGGCGGCGATGGCTGACGAAATTCCGGCAGTCGTCACCGTGCCCGAGCCGCCGCTGCTCGTGCTGAGCGGCATCGCGGAAGACGGCGCGCCAGGCGCGACGGTCCGGACCGCGATCCTCTCCGGGCTCGGCGACGTGTTCCTGGTGAAAGCAGGCGACGTCGTCGCGTCGCGCTTCGAAGTGGTCGCGGTTGGAGCAGACGCCGTGGAGTTGCGGGATCTCGGCACCGGTCGCACAATTCGACTCGCGCTCCGCTAGAAGTTTTTCCTTCCCGGTTTGTACCTTGTGGTTTAATTGATCCCCGCGACAACCTGTAAGTGCGCGCTCCGCGGCTCGCACCACGATAGTGCAAATCGCTGGAACGGGGCATCTGACGCGGTTGAAGCGCCGTGCTGACGATCTTTTCCACAAGCTTTTCCACAATTTTTGTTGACACCGCGCGCCGACGCCGCGGGGACGTGCCCTAAAAGAAAGCTGTCATGCCTGACTTCGCATCGCTGAAACCACCGACCAACGGTGCGCCTCTGAGCAAACGGAACGGTCAGCTCGTGGTGCCCGACAATCCCATCATTCCGTTCATCGAAGGTGACGGCACCGGGCCGGACATCTGGCGTGCCAGCGTCCGCGTGTTCGACGCCGCCGTGGCCAGGGCGTTCGCCGGCAAGAAGAAAATCGTCTGGTTCGAGGTGCTCGCCGGGGAGAAGGCGCACAAGGCGTACAACGAGTGGCTTCCGAACGACACGATTGAAGCGGTTCGTACCTACAAGATTGCAATTAAGGGGCCGCTCACCACGCCGATCGGCGGCGGCATCCGCAGCTTGAACGTGACGCTGCGGCAGGTGCTCGATCTGTACGCGTGCGTGCGCCCCGTGAAGTATTACAGCGGAACGCCCGCCCCCGTGACGCACCCGGAGCGGATGAACGTCATCATCTTCCGCGAGAACACCGAGGATGTGTACGCGGGGATCGAGTGGGCGAAGGGGACGCCCCAGGCCGAGCGCATCATCGAGTTCCTCGAGCGCGAGATGGGGAAGCGCATCCGCATCGATTCGGGCATTGGCATCAAACCGATGTCCGAGACGGGGTCGAAGCGGCTGGTGCGCATGGCGGTTCAGCACGCGCTCATGAACAAGCGGAAGGTGCTCACCCTGGTCCACAAGGGCAACATTATGAAATTCACCGAGGGCGCGTTCCGCGACTGGGGCTACGAGCTGGCGAAGGCCGAGTTCCGCGACCGCATTGTCACGGAAGAGGAGGTCTCGCAGGGGGCCTCGAAGGAGGGCAAGCTTCTGATCAACGATCGCATCGCGGACAGCGTGTTCCAGCAGATTCTCACGCGGACGGCGGAGTACGACGTGTTCGCGACGCCGAACCTGAACGGTGATTACCTGTCCGACGCCTGCGCGGCGCAGGTAGGGGGGCTCGGCATGGCGCCGGGGGCGAACATCGGCGACGAGATCGCGTTCTTCGAGGCGACCCACGGCACGGCGCCGAAGTACGCCGGCAAGGACGTCATCAACCCCAGCTCGGTGATCCTCTCGGGCGTGATGATGTTCCGCTACCTCGGCTGGGGCGGCGCGGCGGACCTCATCGAAAGCGCCCTCGCGCAGGCCATCAAGCAGAAGAAGGTGACCTACGACCTGGCACGGCAGATGGAGGGGGCCACCGAGGTCAAGACCTCTCAGTTCGCGGACACGATCATCGCGAACATGTAAATCACCACATTCAAGTGTCGTGGAGCGATTATGAACCGTAAAGTCACCGTCGTGGGCGGCGCCGGCAACGTGGGCGCAACCGTCGCCCGGCAAATCGCCAATCAGGAACTCGCCGACGTCGTCCTCGTGGACATCGCCGACCAGAAGGCGGCCGGAGTCGCGCTCGACATCTACCAGGCCTGTCCGATCGAGGGGTCGAGCGCGCGGGTGATCGGCGGCATGAACTGGGCGGACACCGCCGACTCGGACATTGTCGTCATCACCTCGGGAGTTCCGCGGAAGCCGGGGATGAGTCGCGACGACCTGCTGAACATCAACTACAAGATTATGCAGGACGTCACGGCCGAGATCGTGAAGCATTCGCCGAAAGCCATCATCATCCCCGTGTCCAATCCGCTGGACGCCATGGCCCAGGCGGTCTACCGCATCAGCAAGGTGCCGAAGGCGCGCGTGATCGGCATGGCGGGTGTGCTCGACTCGGCGCGCATGCGGACGTTCATCTCCATGGAACTGAACGTCTCGGTGGAGAACATCCACGCGTTCGTGCTCGGCGGGCACGGCGACACCATGGTCCCGCTGGCGCGCTACTCGACCGTCGCTGGCATTCCGCTGCCCGACCTGCTGCCGCAGGATCGGATCGACGCGATCGCCAAGCGGACCGCGGACGGCGGCGCGGAGATCACGAAGCTGGTCGGAACGAGCGCCTGGTACGCGCCGGGCTCGGCGGTCGCCGAACTGGTGGACGCGATCCTGAAAGACAAGAAGAAGATCCTGCCGTGCTCGGTCTACCTGGAAGGCGAGTACGGGATCCACGGTCTCTTCGTGGGCGTACCGGTGAAGCTCGGCGCCGCCGGCGTCGAGCAGATCATCCAAATCAAGCTGACGGATACCGAGAAGGCGGCGCTGCACAAGTCGGCGAACGCGGTCAGGGAACTGGTCAGCGTGATCATCCCGGAGGACGGGAAGAGCGCGCGGGTGGGATAGAAGAAAAGGGGGACAGTCACACTTCCTGTCTGTTTGCAGAGGAAGTGTGACTGCCCCCGTGCTCTCAGCGCACCCCTGCAAGCCTCGCGCGGATGAACTCACGGTTCATCCGCGCGATGTTCGACAGCTTGATCTCCTTCGGGCAAACAGCCTCGCATTCCCCCTCGTTCGAACAGCTCCCGAACCCCTCCCGATCGTGCTGGTCGAGCATCGCGACCACGCGGCGGTACCGTTCCGGCTGCCCCTGCGGCAGCACGTTCAGGTGGCTGATCTTCGCCGAGGTGAAGAGCACGGCCGAGGCGTTCTTGCACGCGGCGACGCACGCGCCGCAGCCGATGCAGGAAGCCGACTCGAACGCCTGCTCCGCGATCGGCTTCGGGACGGGGATGGCGTTGGCGTCAGGCGCCGCGCCGACGTTGGCTGAAATGTAGCCTCCTGCCTTGATGATTCGGTCGAAAGCACTGCGGTCCACGATCAGGTCCTTGAGGACCGGGAACGCGCGCGCGCGCCACGGTTCGAGCGCGATCGTGTCGCCGTCCTTGAAGTGCCGCATGTGCAGTTGACAGGCGGTGGTGCCCGGCTCCGGGCCGTGCGGGATGCCGTTGATGACGAAGCCGCACGCACCGCAGATGCCCTCGCGGCAATCGGAGTCGAACGCGATGGGATCCTGTCCGAGCGAGATCAACTTCTCGTTGACGACGTCCAGCATCTCCAGGAACGACATGTCACGCGAGACGTGCTCGGCGGTGTAGTCGACGAAGGCGCCCTTCTGGGTCGGCCCCGCCTGGCGCCAGACGCGCAAGTGGATGGTCATGCCCGGCATGGCTGCGTCCTGTCTCCCCAGATCATTTGTAGCTCCGCTGTGAGGGCTTCACGTACTCGAACTGCAGCGGTTCTTTGTGGAGTTTCGGCTCCCGGCCTAGGCCGGTGAACTCCCACGCCGCGACGTAGGTGAAGTTCTCGTCGTCGCGCAGCGCTTCGCCCTCCGGCGTCTGGTACTCCTCCCGGAAGTGTCCTCCGCAGGACTCCTCGCGGTGGAGCGCGTCGCGAGCCAGCAACTCCGCGAATTCGAGGTAGTCGGCCACCCGGCCGGCGTATTCGAGATTCTTATTGAGGTCGCCCGCTTCTCCAGTGACCGACACGTTGACCCGGAACTCCTCGCGCAGCTCGGGAATGCGTCTGAGCGCCGTGCGCAGCCCCTCGGCGTTGCGCGCCATCCCCACGTGGTCCCACATCAGCTTCCCGAGACGGCGGTGCAGCGACCGGGGCGTCTCGCGTCCCTTGACCCTCAGCAGCTTGGCGATTCCCTCGCGCACCGAGGCCTCCGCCTCGCGGAACTCGTCGTGGGCGGTAGACACCTTCTGGAGCGGGGTGGCCGCGAGGTAGTGCGCGAGGGTATAGGGAATGACGAAGTACCCGTCCGCCAGCCCCTGCATCAGCGCGCTGGCGCCCAGCCGGTTCGCACCGTGATCGGAGAAGTTGGCCTCGCCGAGGACGTGCAGTCCGGGCACGTTCGACATCAGGTTGTAGTCCACCCAAAGCCCGCCCATGGTGTAGTGCACGGCCGGGTAGATCCGCATCGGGACCTTGTACGGGTCCTCCGCCGTGATCTTCTTGTACATGTCGAAGAGGTTGCCGTAGCGCTCCTCGATCACGTTGCGCCCGTGCCGCTCAATCGCGTCGCGAAAGTCGAGGTAGACCGAAAGCCCGGTCTCGCCGACGCCGCGTCCCTCGTCGCAAACCCCCTTCGCCGCCCGCGACGCGACGTCGCGCGGGACGAGGTTGCCGAAGCTGGGATACCGGCGCTCGAGGTAGTAGTCGCGGTCCTCTTCGGGGATGTGCAGCGGCGGCCGTTTGTCGTCCTTGCTCTTGGGCACCCAGACCCGGCCGTCGTTGCGGAGGCTCTCGCTCATGAGCGTGAGCTTGGACTGGTGATCGCCGGAGACCGGGATGCACGTCGGGTGGATCTGCGTGAAGCACGGGTTGGCGAAGAGCGCCCCTCGCTTGTGCGCGCGCCAGATGGCGGTGGCGTTCGAGTTGACCGCATTGGTGGAGAGGTAGAACACGGTCCCGTAGCCGCCGGTGCAGAGCAGCACCGCGTCTCCCGCGTAGCGCTCGAGTTCGCCGGTGAGAAGGTTGCGCGCGATGATCCCGCGCGCCTGGCCCTTGACGACGACGAGGTCCAGCATCTCCCGGTGCGGCAGCTCCGTGACGGTGCCCGCGTCGACCTGGCGCATCATCGACTGGTAGGCGCCGAGAAGCAGCTGTTGCCCTGTCTGGCCGCGCGCGTAGAACGTGCGCGACACCTGCGCGCCGCCGAACGACCGGTTGTCGAGCAGGCCGCCGTACTCGCGCGCGAACGGCACTCCCTGCGCGACGCAGTGGTCGATGATCAAGACGCTCAGCTGTGCGAGCCGGTAGACGTTCGCCTCGCGCGACCGGTAATCGCCTCCCTTGACGGTGTCGTAGAAGAGGCGCTGGACGCTGTCGCCATCGTTCCGGTAGTTCTTGGCGGCGTTGATGCCCCCCTGCGCAGCGATCGAGTGCGCGCGACGGGGACTGTCGCTGATGCAGAAGCTCAGCACGTTGTAGCCCAGCTCGCCGAGCGACGAGGCCGCCGACGCCCCCGCCAGCCCCGTCCCGACCACGAGCACGGTGAACCGACGGCGGTTGGCGGGGTTGACCAGCTTCATCTCGAAGCGGTGGCGGTCCCATTTCTCCGCCAGCGGGCCGCCCGGAATCCTGGAATCCAGAGTCATATGCGGCTCACTTCGCGAAATAGACAAAGAGCGGGATGATGGCGAACCCGCCCCCGATCACGATCGCGACGACCAGCCCGACGCGGAGCATCCGCTTGCCGAAGTTCTCGCTCGCGCCGAGCGACTGGAACGCGCTGGCGATGCCGTGCCGGAGGTGGAGATAGATGAGTCCCATGCACAACACGTAAACGACGACCCACAGCGGGTTCTGAAAGACCTCGACCTCGGTACGATACAAGTCCCGGACGGCCGTGCCGGTCACCTCGTACCACGCGCCGTACTTGAACTGCTTCAAGTGAACGCCGACGAACACGGCGGTCACCAGGCCGGAGACGATCATCGTCGCGGACCCGACGCTCTTCCGGCTCGTGTGCCCCGCCCACTTCTTGACCGCGTACCCGTCCGGCCTCGCGTGCTGGTTCTGCAGGTACATCTTCACGGTCTTGTAGACGTGCACGAGCGCGATGAGCAGCAACCCGATCTCCGCCGGGATGACGAGCGGGTTGGAGATCAGCATGTGCGCGTATTCGTTGAAGAGATCGGCCCCGAAGAGGATGAGGAGATTGCCGGCGAGATGGAGAATCAGGTAAGCGAACAGCAGGAGCCCGGTCACCGCGATGAGCACCTTCGTGCCCACGGATGACCCTGCGAAGCTACGACTCATCGTCTGGGTTCACTCCAGGGGGGAATCTTAATACGATTTGGTGATTTTGGTGATTTGGTGATTTGGTGATCGGCCGATCGCGATGTGCAGATCACCAAATCACCAAATCACCAAATTCGCGTCACTCCTGATACAGTTATCGGTCGGTCCTTTATGAAAATCCACGAATACCAGGCCAAGACAATCCTCGCGCGGCACGGCGTGCCCGTGCCCCGCGGGGAAGTGGTGACGCAGGCGGCCGACGCGGCGCGCGTGGCGACGTCGCTCGGCGGAGCCATCTCCGTCGTCAAAGCGCAGATCCACGCCGGCGGACGCGGCAAAGGGGGCGGCGTCAAGCTGGCGAAAAGCCCCGACGAGGCCAGGCGCCTCGCGGGAGACATGCTCGGGATGAAGTTGGTCACGCACCAGACGGGCCCCGACGGGCGCTTCGTGCAGCGCGTGCTGATCGAGGAAGGGCTCGATATCGCGCGGGAGCTGTACCTCGGCATGGTCATCGACCGGTCGGTCGGGAAGATCGTGCTGATGGTCAGCCAGGAAGGGGGGGTCGAGATCGAGACGGTCGCGGCCGAGAGCCCCGAGAAGATCTTCAAGGAATACATCGAGCCCGGGATCGGGCTGCAGAACTTCCAGGCGCAGAAGCTCGCGTTCGCGCTCGGCCTCGAAGGGCCGTCCGTGCGCAAGGCCGTCAAGATGATGACGGCACTCTTCAGCGCCTTCGTCGCATCGGACGCGTCGCTGCTCGAGATCAACCCGCTGATCGTCACGAAGAGCGGCGACCTGATCGCGCTGGACGCGAAGATGAACTTCGACGACAACGCGCTCTTCCGCCACCCCGAGATCGCCGAACTGCGCGACCTGAACGAGGAGGAGCCGCTCGAGATCGAAGCATCCAAGTACTCCCTCAACTACATCAAGCTCGATGGGAACATCGGGTGCATGGTGAACGGCGCCGGTCTCGCGATGGCCACGATGGACATCATCAAGCTGGCGGGCGGCGAGCCCGCGAACTTCCTCGATGTCGGCGGCGGTGCGACGGCCGAGCAGATCCGGAACGCCTTCAAGATCCTGATGTCGGACAAGGCCGTGCAGGCGGTGCTGATCAATATCTTCGGCGGGATCCTCCGTTGTGACGTGCTCGCCGAGGGGGTCATCGAGGCCGTGAAGGAGCTCCACGTCGGCGTGCCAGTGGTCATCCGCATGGAAGGCACGAATGTGGAGAAGGGCAAGCAGATGCTGCGGACGAGCGGCCTCAACTTCGAAACGGCCGACACGATGGCGGAAGCGGCGCAGAAGGTGGTGGCCGCCGCTGGACGCACCCGGCCGGCGGGAGCGCACGGCCGCGCCTGACGCCGGCGCCACGGCCGCGCGGGCAATCAGTCAATAAGGATGCGTATGGCGATTCTTCTGGATAAAAACACACGGCTCGTCGTACAGGGGCTCACGGGCAAGGAGGGGACCTTTCACGCGAAAGCGGCTGCCGCGTACTACACGCAGGTTGTGGGCGGCGTCACGCCGGGCAAGGGGGGCACAACGCACGAAGGCTGGCCGATCTTCAACACCGTGGCCGAGGCGGTGAAGAAAACCGGGGCAAACGCGTCCGTGATTTTCGTTCCGCCGGCGTTCGCGGCCGATGCCGTCATGGAGGCGGCCGACGCGGGGCTCGGTCTCGCCGTCTGCATCACGGAAGGGATTCCGACACTCGACATGATGAAGGCCCTCACCTTCATGAAGAGCCGCCGGAGCGCGATGCGGCTGATCGGTCCCAACTGCCCGGGAATCATCACCGCTGGACAGGGGAAGGCAGGCATCATCCCGGCACACATCTGCAGGCCCGGACGGGTGGGCATCGTCTCGAAGAGCGGCACGCTGACCTACGAGGCGATCCACCAACTCACGCTCCTCGGACTCGGCCAGACGACCTGCATCGGGATCGGCGGCGACCCGCTCATCGGCACCACCTTCATCGACGCGCTCGAGCGGTTCTCCACGGACCCGGAGACCGAGGCGGTCGTGATGATCGGCGAGATTGGCGGCAGCGCCGAGGAAGAGGCGGCCGTCTGGATCAAGGCGAATTTCAAGAAGCCCGTCGTCAGCTTCATCGCGGGGCAGACCGCGCCGCCAGGGCGCCGGATGGGCCACGCCGGCGCGATCATCTCGGGCGGAAAGGGAACCGCCGCCGAGAAGATGGCGGCGCTCACTGCCGCGGGCGTAACGGTGGTCAAGAGTCCCGCCGACATCGGGCAGGCGATCGCGGCGAAGCTCCACTGAAGGCACCAGGCTTCAGGCTTCAGGAACAGGGTTCAGGGTCAGGCATGTCGTCGGGGCGTGTCGTATGACGCGCTCCTGAACCCGAACCATGAACCCGTCGAGCCCTTCCAACCCGTCGAACCCGTCGAACCGGTTATAATTCCCATCAGTCGCGTAAACTCTCGCTGCCAGAGGGCCCCCGGCATGTCTGTCCCTAACGTCGCGGTCCAGGAGACCGCCACTGGTCCCGCCGCCCACCGGGTCATCAACGACTTCAGCATCCAGGTTGCCACCGTGAACGGGTCGGGAAGCCAGACCGCGAACTTGGTCCTCATCCGGTCGATCTTCCAGATGGGCGTGCCTGTCTCGGGCAAGAACATGTTCCCGTCGAACATCGCGGGGCTACCCACCTGGTACACGATTCGGGCGAGCAAGGACGGCTACATCGGCCGCAAAAAAGAGATCGACGTCCTGGTCGCGATGAACCCCGAGACCGCCCGCGAGGACGTGCTCGCTCTCGATGCCGGCGCCGCGGTCGTCTACGACGAGCCGCTGAATCTCAAGGCGCTGCGGGCCGACCTCATCTTCTATCCGGTTCCGTTCGACAAGCTGGTCGCGACGGTCTGCCCGGACGCGAAACTGCGGCGCCTCGTGCGCAATATGATCTACGACGGCGTCCTGTCCTACCTGCTGCGGATCGATATGGCGCAGATGGAGCGAGCCGTGCGCAAGCAGCTTGGGAAGAAGCAGAAAGCGGTCGAGCTCAACCTGGGCGCGCTCAAGGCGGGTTACCAGTACGCCGAGGCGAACCTGCCGAAGCAGGACCCGTTTGCCATCGAGCCGATGGACGCCACCGCCGGCAAGGTCTTGATCGAGGGGAACGCGGCCGCCGCGCTCGGCTGCATGATGGCTGGCGTCACTGTCGTCGCGTGGTACCCGATCACCCCGTCGTCCTCGCTGCCTGAGACGCTCATCGACTACATGCGGAAGTACCGCATGGACAAGGAGACGGGCAAGGCGACGTTCGCCATCGTGCAGGCCGAGGATGAAATCGCGTCGCTCGGCATGGTGGTGGGCGCCGGATGGGCGGGCGCGCGCGCGATGACGTCCACAGCCGGTCCGGGGATCTCGCTGATGTCGGAGTTCGCGGGACTGGCGTATTACGCGGAGGTGCCCGGCGTCGTGTTCGATATCCAGCGCGTCGGCCCCTCCACGGGCCTGCCCACGCGCACCGCGCAGGGGGACATCCTCTCGACCGCCGTCGTGTCGCACGGCGACACCAAGCACATCCTGCTGATTCCCGGCTCGGTCGCCGAGTGCTATTCGATGGCGCTGGACGCGTTCGATCTCGCGGAGCAGTTCCAGACGCTCGTGTTCGTCATGTCGGACCTCGATCTTGGAATGAACACGTGGATGTCCGACCCGTTCGAGTACCCCACCGAGCCGCCGAATCGGGGCAAGGTGCTGGATGCGGAGACTCTGAAGCGCATGGGGTCCGAGTGGGGGAGGTACCGGGACGTGGACGGCGACGGGATCCCCTACCGCACGATTCCCGGCGACGGGATGCCAGCCTACTTCGCGCGCGGCTCCGGCCACAACGAGCGGGGGCAGTACAGCGAGCGCCCGGACGATTACCAGCGGAACGTCGAGCGCCTGGCCCGGAAATTCGAGACCGCGAAACAGTTCGTGCCGGCGCCGGAGCTGTTCGAAGACCCGGAGGCGGAGATCGGCATCATCGCCTTTGGCACGAGCCACGCGGCGGTCATGGAGAGCCGCGACCAGCTCGCGACGGAGTACGGCCTTCGGACTTCGTACCTGCGGCTTCGCGCGTACCCCTTTACCGACGAGGTGCAGGCGTTCATCGAGCGGCACGACCGCGTCTACATCGTCGAGCAGAACCGCGACGCGCAGATGAAGGCGCTGCTGAAGATCGATCTGCCCGTCGAGCTGGGCACGAAGTACCGCAGCGTGCTGCACTTCAACGGGCTGCCGATCGACGCGCGGTCGGTGACCGACGATATCCTCGAGCAGGAGGGCGTGAAGCCCGCCACGCCGAGGAAGGCCGTCGCGTTCTCCGGCGGCCTTGGAGGGGAATAAAGGGGCAAGGCCGAAGGCCGAACATCGACGACCAAAGGACTGAAATGGCAGAGACACCAACCGTTCCTCCGGCCCCCGCGAAGAAGGTCAACCGGCTCGGGTTGGAGGTGTCGCAGTATCGCGGCGGGAAGACGACGTTGTGCGCGGGGTGCGGGCACAATGCCATCTCGGAGCGCATCGTGGAAGCGTTCTGGGAGATGGGCGTGGACAGCCCGCGCGTGATCAAGCTGTCCGGGATCGGCTGCTCCAGCAAGAGCCCCGCGTACTTCCTCGGGAACTCGCACGGCTTCAACGCGGTGCACGGCCGGATGCCCTCGGTGGCGACAGGCGCGGTGCTGGCCAACAAGTCCTTGGTGGCGATCGGCGTCAGCGGCGACGGCGACACCGGCGCGATTGGCATCGGCCAGTTCGTCCACCTGATGCGCCGGAACGTCCCGATGATCTACATCATCGAGGACAACGGCTGCTACGGCCTGACGAAGGGTCAGTTCTCGCCGACGGCGGACGTCGGATCGACGTTGAAGTCCGGGGTGGCCAACGATCTGCCGCCGCTCGACACGTGCGTGCTGGCCATCGAGCTCGGCGCCACGTTCGTCGCCCGGTCGTTCTCCGGCGACAAGAAACAGCTCTCCGCCATCATGAAGGCGGCGATCGCGCACCGGGGCACCGCGATGATCGACGTGCTGTCTCCCTGCGTCACGTTCAACGATCACGAGGGCTCGACGAAGAGCTACTCCTACGTCAAGGACCATGACGACGTGCTCGGCGAAATCAGCTTCGTGCCGTTCTTCGACGACATCACGATCGAGTACGACGCGGGGACGACGCGCGAGGTCGTGCTGCACGACGGATCGCGGCTCTACCTGAAGAAGGTCGCCGAGGACTACGACCCCACCGACAAGCTGCAGGCGCTGCGGATCCTGCACGAGGCGTCGCGGCGCGGCGAGTACGCGACCGGCGTGCTGTACGTGGACCCGGACCGGCCGGATTTCACGGGCCTGCTGAACACGATCGACGAGCCCCTCGCCACGCTGCCGCTCGAGAAGGTCCGGCCGCCGAAGGCGGCGCTCGACGAAATCATGGAGAGCCTTCGCTGAAGATCGTCCTGCTGCAGGGAGACATCACCGAGCAGCGTGCCGACGCCATCGTGAACGCCGCGAACTCCTCGCTGATGGGCGGCGGCGGCGTGGACGGCGCGATTCACCGGAAGGGCGGTCCCGCGATTCTCGAGGCATGCCGGCGTGTAAGGCAGATCGATTATCCAGACGGGCTGCCGCCGGGCCGGGCCGTCGCGACGACCGCCGGGCAACTTGCCGCGCGGTGGGTCATCCATACCGTGGGGCCTGTCTACTCGAGGAGCGAGGACCGTTCGGGGATTCTGGCGAGCTGCCACACCGAGTCGCTGCGCGTCGCCGACGAGCTCGGCGCGGGAACCGTTGCGTTCCCTGCGATTGCCACTGGGGTCTTCGGCTACCCACTCAACGAGGCAGCGCGCGTGGCACTTGGTGCGGTGAAAGACACACGCACGCGCGTGGACGAGGTGCGGTTCGTGTTGTTCAATGCAGAGGCGCTGGCCGCTTTCGAAGCGGCGCGGAAGGCGCTGATGCGCTGACCGCGCCCGGGCGCCGCGCCCGCTTCAACCGCCCTCGCTCTCGTCCTCGTTCGCTCCGATCGCATCCTGCGCGATGGCCACCTGGTCGGAAGGCATGCCGCGTTCATCGAGCGCCGGCGCGTTGCGGTTCCACTGCTGGACGTCTCCGGGGCGGTTCCCTTCAATCGCGCCATAGTGCAGATCCGGATCGCGTCGAGCGTGGCGGCGCCGATCGATCGGGAAGGACATCACGAGCTCAGCGGGTTGGCCGCCGTGCTCGCCCGCCCGGTATAATCGCCAGAATATGGACCTCACACTTGCCATCATCAAGCCCGATGCCGTGGCCGCCCGTCAGAGTGGGCGCATCCTGCAGCGCATCGAGGAAGCGGGCTTCCAGATCCGTGCCATGAAACTCGTGCGGCTGACCCGGGCACAGGCAGAAGGTTTCTACGCCGTCCACCGCGAGCGCCCGTTTTTTGCCGGGCTGACCACGTTCATGTCCTCCGGGCCCTGCATCGCGCTCGCGCTCCAGGCGTCGGACGCGATCCGGACGTGGCGCACGCTCATGGGCGCGACGGACCCGGGGAAGGCAGACATGGGCACCATTCGCAAGGACTTCGGGACGTCGATCGAGCGCAACGCCACCCACGGATCCGACGCGCCGGAGACCGCCGCGTTCGAAGTGGGCTATTTCTTCGCCGGCTACGACCTCGTTGGGTAAGCTCCTCGTTGTCATCGGCCTGGTCATCGCGGGCCTGGGCCTGCTCGTTTCCTTTGGCCTGCCGCTCGGGCGCCTCCCCGGAGACTTCATCGTCCGGCGAGGGAACGCCACGTTGTATTTCCCGCTGACCACCTCGATCGTCGTGAGCGTCGTGCTGACGCTCCTCTTCGCGCTGCTGCGCAGGTAGGCACATGGCCATCAAATCCGACAAGTGGATCCGCCGCATGGCGCTCGAGCACCACATGATCCAGCCCTTCGAGGACTCGCAGGTGCGTGAAGGGGTGATTTCGTACGGGCTGTCGTCCTACGGGTACGACATCCGCGTGGCGGACGAGTTCAAGGTGTTCACGAACATCAACACGACGGTCATCGACCCCAAGGCCTTCGACCGGCGTTCCTTCGTGGACGTGCAGGCGCCAGTGTGCATCGTGCCGCCGAACTCATTCGCGCTCGCGCGCACGATCGAGTATTTCCGCATCCCGCGGAGCGTCCTGACCGTCTGCCTGGGAAAGTCGACTTACGCGCGCTGCGGCATCATCGTGAACGTGACGCCGTTCGAGCCGGAGTGGGAAGGGACCGCCACGCTGGAGATCTCGAACACGACGCCGCTGCCGGCGAAGATCTACGCCAACGAGGGCATCGCGCAGGTCCTGTTCTTCGAGAGCGACGAGATCTGCGAGCGTTCCTACGCGGACAAGCAGGGCAAGTACCTGCGACAGCTCGAGGTGACACTGCCGCGGATTTAGGGGTCAGACTCCATTTTTTTGCGTTTTGCGTTTTGCGTAAGGCGCGGGCCACCGCGTGGCGACTTACGCAAAACGTAAAAATGGGGTCTGACCCCTTTTACAGCAGCGGCAGCACCTCCTCCGCCGGCGCCCGCAACGACAAATCCACCCGGTCGGACGCCTCGGTCGCGTCCGGGTTGATCTCCACGGTGAACGCGCCGCGCGCGGCGGCGGCCTCGGTGAGCCCCGCTGCCGGGTACACCACCGACGAGGTGCCCACGACGAAAAAGAGATCGCAGGTGAGCGCCTTCGCACACCTGGCGAAGACGCCGGGATCGATCGGTTCTCCGAACCAGACGACAGCCGGGCGCGCGAGACCGCCGCAGGACGGGCATCGCGGCGGCATCTCCGGCAGCGGCACACGGTCGTCGGCCCACGGCGCGGCGCCGCACCGGTCCCAGCACGACAGCTCCCAGATGCTCCCGTGAAAGCGGAGCACGCCGGCTGTCCCGGCGCGTTCGTGCAGACCGTCCACGTTCTGCGTGATCAGGGTCCAGCGGGGATAGCGGCGGCTCCATTCCGCCAGCGCGACGTGTGCTGCATTGGGCTGGCAGCAGGCGATCCTCTCGCGGCGCCAGGCATACCACTCCCACACGAGCCGCGGATCTCGCGCGAAGGCGTCTGGCGTGGCGAGGTCTTCGGGCCTGAAACGTCTCCACAAGCCCGCTGGCCCGCGGAAGGTTGGGACGCCGCTCGCCGCTGAGACGCCGGCGCCGGTGAGAACCGTAACGCTCTTCGCGTCGCGCAGGCGGGCCCGCAGATACGCGGGGATGGCCACCATCCGCGAAGTATGAAACGAAAACGGGGACAGTCACAGTTGTTCCAACAACGGTGACTTGTCCCCGTATGCTGAGGGGGTCTTACACGACCCCGGCGAGCTGACGATCTTCCTTTCGCTCCGCCTTCGAGTCCACCGCGATCTCGATCTTGCGCGGCTTCACGCGCTCGTGCAGCGGCAGCCGGAGTTCGAGCAGGCCGTTGCGGTACGTGGCCCCGACCTTCTCGGCGTCGATCGTGTCGGGGAGCTGCAGCGTGCGCTCGAAACGGCCGTAAGAGAACTCGCTCATATACGGCTCGGTCTTCGACTCGCTCCGGCGCTCTCCGCGCACAATCAGGGTGTTGCCGGCCACCTCAATCTGAACGTCCTTCGGGTCGACACCCGGCACCGCCAGGCGCACGTTCCAGCCGTCCTTCTCCGAGGTGACCTCGATGGCGGGCGCGAACGAAGCGGGCTGATTCACGGCGGGGGTGTCCCCCCATGCGCGTTGGAACAGGCGGTCCATTTCGCGATGCAGGGTCGTCAGCTCTTCGAACGGGCTCCAACGGGTCAACATGCTCATTACCTCCTTGGTCAAATCCTTCGATACCTAAGATAGCTGGTGATGGCTGGTTTGTCAAGTAATATGAGCATATAACGCTCATATCGCCTTGACGGCGTCTCATCAATGCCAAATCGAATCCGGGGCACACCAGGTTCCATGCTCCGACGCGGTCGCCGGGACCTCTGTGTGCGGCATTCCATGGCCGCCTGGCCTTGGGCATGTCAGCCGACGGCATTGGCGTGGCCGTCCGCATTCGGGCTTCGCGCTTTCGGGCATCCGGCCTTCGGGATTCGGCCTTGCTCTTCTTGACGCTCTGCAATTAAATGCCCTCGCGCGCACACCACACGGAAGAGGCTCCAATGATCAATTCATCAGTTCGACTCACAACAGCGGCGCTGTGCCTGGCGGTTTCGGCCGGCATCGGCCTGTCGGCGCAGGCCGGTGGGCAGCGGCCGCAGCAACCCGGCCCGCAGACCGCGGCGGCGCCGCCGCCGCCGCCGGTCATCAACCAGAGCGACGATCCGATCCTGAGGTCTTTCCGCTGGCGTTCCGTCGGACCGGCATCGATGGGCGGGCGGGTTGACGATATCGAGGCGGTCGAAAGCAATCCCTCCGTCTATTACGTGGGGTTTGCCACGGGCGGCATTTGGAAGACGACGAACAACGGCACGACGTTCTCGCCGGTGTTCGACACGTATCCGGTCGCGTCGATTGGCGATCTCGCAATCGCGCCCTCGAATCCCAACATCATTTACGTGGGCACGGGTGAGCCGAACAATCGTCAGAGCTCGTCGTTCGGCAACGGCATGTACAAGTCAACCGACGCGGGCAAGACCTTCACGAACATCGGTCTCACAGATACGCAATCGATCGCACGCGTCGTCGTCCATCCGCGAAACCCGGACATCGTCTACGTGGCGGCGGTGGGTCACCTGTTCGGGCCGAACGAGGAACGCGGTCTGTTCAAGACGACGGACGGGGGCAAGACGTGGACGAAGAGCAAGTTCATTGACGCCGACACGGGGTTCACCGACGTCGTGATGGACCCGTCGAACCCCGACGTCCTCTTAGCCGCGTCGTACCAGCGGCGGCGCGCGCCGCACGGGTTCAACGGCGGCGGGCCGGGCAGCGGCATCTGGAAGACGACCAACGGCGGGCGCACGTGGACCCGGCTTGCTGGAAACGGCCTTCCCGACGGCGGCGGCATCCTCGGCAGGATCGGGCTCGCCGTCTCGCGCTCGATGCCGAATATCGTCTACGCGCAAATCGAGGTCGGCCCGAGCGCAGGCACCGGCGGCAACGTGACGGCCGATGGCAAACCGGCGCAGCCCTCGCCGGGCGGGTTCGGCGGGTTTGGCGGCGGGCAGCCGCAGCAGCGGCCGGGCGAACCTCCACCGCCGCCCGATCCGAAACGCTCGGGCGTGTGGCGCTCGGACGATGGCGGGCGGACGTGGCGGGTCGTCAGCAACAACAACAACCGCCCGATGTACTACAGCCAGATCCGCGTGGATCCCACGAACCCGGACATCGTCTATACGATGGGGGCGCCGTTCCACAAATCCACCGACGGCGGCAAGACGTTCCGTGTCGTGCAGGGTATTGCGCACAGCGACCATCACGCGCTGTGGATCAATCCGCGGAACCCGCAGCAGCTGATTCTCGGCAACGACGGCGGGATCGACGTCAGCTACGACCAGGGCGACACGTGGGAGTTCATCAACACGATCGCGGTCGGGCAGTTCTACCAGATCAGCGCGAACATGGAGAAGCCGTACCTCGTATGCGGTGGACTGCAGGACAACGGCAGTTGGTGCGGGCCGAGCGCAACGCGGAGCCAGAACGGCATCACCAACGCCGACTGGTTCCGCGTCGGTGGAGGAGACGGCTTCTACACGCAGAACGATCCGGAGGACCCGACGATCATCTTCGCCGAGTCGCAGGACGGCAACGTCAACCGGCTCGATCTCAAGACCGGACAGACACAGAACATCCGGCCGCGCGGGCCGCAGCCTGCGCGCGGGCAGCAAGCGGCGCCGGCCGCCGGAGGCCGCGAGGACGTGACACAGCCGCAGCCGTCCGCTCCAGCCGGCCCGCCGGCGGCCCCGTCGAGTGGCGAAGGCCAGGGGCGGCAGCAGCCGCAGAACGTGCAGCAGGCGCAGGCGCTCCTGCAGCGACTCGCGCGCGAGATGGGCTTTGCGCCGCCCACCGAGCCGAACATCGTGCCGACGCCCTCCGCCGACCAGCGGTTCCGGTTCTACTGGAACACGCCAACCGTCCTCTCGCCGCACAATCCGGCGGTCGTCTACATCGGCGGTGATCGGCTGTTCATCTCGCGCAACCGCGGCCAGACGTTCACCATGACGCAGGACCTCACGCGCAACGTGGATCGGTTCAAGATGCCGATCATGGGCGTTGCCGGTGACGCGCCGATGGCCTCCAAGCACGATGGCGCCGGATCGTTCAGCCATATCGTCACCGTTTCGGAGTCGCCCGTCATCCCGGGCGTCTTGTGGGTGGGAACGAACGACGGAAATGTGCAGGTGAGCCGGGACGGCGGCGTCACCTGGAAGAACGTGGCCGCGAACGCGAAAGGCGTGCCCGACGGCACCCATGTGTCGCGCGTGATCGCGTCACGCTTCGACGCGGCCACGGCCTACGTGACGTTCGATGGCCACCGCGCCGACGATCACAAGCCGTACGTCTTTGTCACGAAGGACTTCGGAGAGACGTTCACGCCGATATCCGGCGGGCTCCCGACGGGCAACGTCAACGTGATCCACGAGGATCCGAAGAACCGGAACCTGCTGTACCTCGGCACCGAGTACGGTTTCCACGTGTCACTCGACGGCGGAAAGAGCTGGAAGCGGTTCATGAACGGCATGCCGACGGTGCGCGTGGACGACATCCTCGTGCATCCGCGTGACAATGATCTCATCGTCGGGACGCACGGGCGCAGCATCTGGATCATGGACGACATCACGGCGCTCCAGAACCTGGGCGAGGACGCCACGAAGGCAGACGCGATGCTCCTGACTCCGCGTCCGGCAACCATCTGGCTCGACGATATCCGCAAGCGGTTCAATGTCGCGGCCGCAAAGCACTTCCAGGGAGAGAACCCGGAGGACGGCGCCGTCATCAGCTATTACCTGAAAGGGGGCGGCAGCGACGTGACGATTACGATCAGCGACGTGACCGGCCATGTCGTGCGCGAGCTCAAGGGCACGAACCACGCGGGTCTGAACCGCGTCCGCTGGAACCTGCGGACGAACCCGCCGCAGTTGCCGGCCGATCTCGGCGACACGCTGGAGTCGATGGGCATCGCGGGCGCGAAGCAGATGATCGCGCAGGCGCAGGCCGGCCAGCTCACGCCAGCCGGTGGCGGAGGGGGCTTTGTCGGCCAGCTCCGGCGCGTCCTTCAGGGCCGGGCGGTGGAAGCCGGGACGTACCTCGTCAAGCTGACCGCTGGCGGAAAGACGCAGACCGCGAAGCTGATCGTGGAGCAGGACAGACTGGAGTACTGACGGGACGATTTGGTGATTTGGTGATTTGGTGATCGGGAGATCGAGTCGCTCGAGGTCCAGCGGGCCACGATCTCCCGATCGACAATCGCCGTTGGCGTCTCAGCGCGGCTCGAGCAGCCGCTCGAGGTCATCCAGGCGCCGGTTGATCTCGTCGAGTTTCGCCTGCTCGAGACCGAGCGCCGCCAGCAACTCCTGCTCTCGCGCACGCAGCGCCTGCTGGCGGTTGCTGTGCGACGCGAGCTCAAGCTTGAACTGACGCTGGGCTCCCTCCAGATCCTGCCGTCGCTCGGGATCCGAGATCGTCTCGATCGCCTCTTCGATCCCCTTTGCGCGCGAGCGGGCTTCCTGTTCCATCCGATCGACATCGAGCAGTTCGCGGTGGAGCGCATCCAGCTGTTGTGACGCGCGGTAGACACGCTCGTCCTGGAGCGCCACGCGGCTGGACAGCAACTGCACGCGCGCGCCGGTCGAGGACTGTCGTTCCAGCGCCACCCGCAGCAGGTGGACTTCGTCCAGGAGCTGTGAAATGGCGTCCGGCCGCGGCGCCTGCTGCGCGGGCGCGACGGACGCAAAGACAACGAAGCCGGCGACAACGAGCGAGAGGAGCAACGCGAGGCGCATCGAAACCTCCTGAAGCGCCCGATTGTAGCCCGCGATCCCGCCGCAAAACGGGAAACGCCCGGCGCAGGCTGGCGCCTGCAACCCGGGCGTTTCGTCGCGTGTGTGTTCACACGCATCCGGGCAAGAGCCCGGATTCCAATTGGGGTCGTGCTACGCGAAGCGTCGTTCGCGCATCGACGGAGAGGTCAGCCCATCATGCGATGACGGGCTCAGCTCATCGTGGATGCGCGTTCCAGGCCCGGTGGTGCGCTCATCCGAACCTCCACGTCTGAAAAACGTGCGTGGCTGCGACTATCAATACGCCTGCTGCGCGTGCCTGTCAATGTCATCTTTGCTGATTCGAGAGCCCGCCAAGGCGGGCCGGGACAGGTCGCTCGATGCACGCTCCGGCGCGTCGTTTCAGGGTTTCGGAGGGTACTGGTCTTGCTCAACCACTGAGAATTCATCGACAATTGCCGGGTTCCCGTCGGTGCACCGGCGAATCTGGCCCCGCTGCCTGTCCAGCGGCACTCGGGTGCGCGACTTCTGGGAGCTCCCGCGCGTGAAGGAACCGACCTCGGACGTGTCCGGCGCCCTGGCGGTGGCAGGCGGCACGCCGCCGTCCGCACCTGCGCTCGAAGCGGGATCGCCCGAGCATACGCCGCGCGCCGCCCGCTCCCGATTCTTCAGTAGAGAAGCGGCTGCGCGCGCCCGCTCCGCAGACAACCGGCTGATTGTCAGGGTTCGGTTCGCCGTGAGCCTCGTGCTGGTGGCCACAGTGGCGACCGACCCCGTGCCCCTGCGCCTCCTGTCGCTCCAATCGCTCGTCGTCCTTTACGGTGTTTATGCCGCCGCGTTGCTCGTGATCGAGTGGCACAGGCCGGATTGGGTGGTGCGCCGCGCCCGCCTGCTGCACGGGATCGATCTGACGTGGGCCATCGCGGCGACGACCGTCAGCGGCGGCGCCATGAGCCACGTCTTCCCCTTCTTTCTGTTCGTCCTTGCGACGGCGGCGCTGGGCTGGGGCATGGCGCATACGCTGGCCGACGCGGCCGTCATTCTGTTGGTCGCCGCGGCGCAAAGCGCACTGATGGTGTACGGCGTCGTACCATGGGAGTTCGCCAGGGACGTCTTCGTGGTGCAGGCGTCGCTCGTCGTCGGCCTCGCCGTTCTGTTCGCCGTGATCGCCGAACGGGAGCACGCGCTGAGGCTCCAGAGCCGCGCCATCGCCGATCTGGTGGGCACGGTCAGCCGCGCCCCCCGTCTCGGGTTGGCGCTGGAGCTGACGCTGGCCCGTGTCGTCGACGTGTTCGGCGCAAGCCGGGTTCTCCTCGTTCTGCGCGAATCCGAGACGAGCGCGGTGTCCCTCTGGCGGGCCGACGCGCGGCCAGACGGCGGAATCGCCGTCGACTCCACGCCGCTGTCCGGCGAAGAGATCCAGGCCTGGTTGCCGGCTGCCGCGACCGGGAGCGTGATGGCGTGCGAGATGCGGCGCCGGACGGCTGGCGAAGGACCAGCGACGGTATCCGCCGCCCTCGACAGCCGGGGAACCCCGATCGACGCGACGTGTGACCTTCCCGCCGCGCTGCTGGCGGTCTCGGCCTGGAAGGTCCTGCTGGCAGCGCGCGCCAGCGGCGGCGGGTTCTGGACGGGCCAGCTGTACGTGCTGGATCCCACGTCATGGCCGCACGGTGAGCGCCGGCTCGGCGTTCTCGAGCGGCTGACGGCGCAGGTCGTCCCCGCGCTCCTGACGCTGTTCCTGCTGCGGCGGCTCCGCGAGCGGCCCGAGTCGATCGAGCGATCCCACGTTTCAAAGGAGCTGCACAGCGGCGTGCTCCAGACACTCGCGGCCCTCGAGATCCGCCTGGAGCTCCTTCGCCGTCAGGCGGTGAAGGTCGCGCCCGCGCTGGTGCCGGATCTCGTGGAAGTGCGCGGGCTGCTGCACGATGAGGCGATCGAGATTCGCGAGCTGATGTTACGCCTGCGTTCTTCGCGGGTGGACGCGGAGCGGCTGCCAGGAGATCTCGCGGACCTGGTCGAGCGGTTCGGGCGCACCAGCGAGATCGACGCGGGCTTCGTCTGGGGGGTTGACCGGCTCGCGCTTTCTCCGCGTCAGTGCTCGCAGGTGGTGCGGCTCGTCCAGGAGGCGCTGTTCAACGCGCGGCGCCACAGCGGCGCGACGCGCGTCCTTGTGCGGGTGCAGGCCGACGCGACCGCGTGGGGGCTGGTCATCGAGGACAACGGCCGCGGGCTCGGGTTCGACGGCCACCTGCTGCACGAGCAGTTGATGACGCTCGAACGAGGACCGCGCGACCTCGGCACGCGCGTGGCAGCGCTCGGCGGCACGCTCGACGTGCGGTCCTCGAGCGCCGGCGCCACGCTCGAAATGACGTTTCCATGGCCGGCCCTCACGTGACGGGCGCCACACGCGCCGCCCGCACGGAGAAAAGCGCGCGCTATGTGCTTCGGCTGTACGTTGCGGGCCTGACACGGCGTTCCGCCGCGGCGATCGAGTCCGTGAAGCGCGTGTGTGAGGACCATCTCAAGGATCGGTACGATCTGCAGATCGTGGACACCTACCGCGAGCCGACGCTGGCCCGCGGAGGACAGATCATCGCCGCGCCCACGCTCATCAAAAAGCTCCCGCCGCCTGTCCGTCGATTGATCGGGGACATGGCGGATCGGAAGAGGGTCCTGGTCGGGCTCGATCTGCGGGAGCAGGGTTCGCCGGACGAAGAGGGCGCGACCAGGAAATGAGCGACATGTCCTCCGCCGCACGACCATGACACCGTCACGCGACGTTCCCCCCGCGCAGTTGCTCCGCGAAATCACGGACCTGCGGTCGCGCCTCGAGGAGGCCCAGAAGACACTTCGCGCGATTCGCGAAGGGGAGCTGGACGCCATCATCGTCAGCGGCTCCAAGGGCGATCGTGTGTTCTCCCTCATGGAGAGCGAGAACCTGCACCGCTTCATGGTCGAAGCCATGAGCGAGGCGGGTATCGCGACATCCCCCGACGGGCTCGTGCTGTTCTGCAACCCGCGGACTGCGACATTGCTGCAGCGCCCACAGGAGCAGCTTCTGGGTCGATTCCTCGAGGAGTTCGTCGCCGATCACGATCGCGACCGGCTGCGCCGCCTGCTCGAGGCCGCCGGGACGCAGGTGGCCGACGACCGCATCCTGTTCGTCGCCGCCGACGGCACCGCCGTGCCGATGCATCTCTGGGCAAGCCGGCTGGAACGCGCCGAGGGGCCGATGATCTGCCTCGTCGGTACCGACCTGTCGCAGCTCGAAGCGAGACGGGACCTGATCGAGCAACTGCAGGAGGAGCAGCGCCAGCTCCGGGCGGAAATGGGCGTCCACCGCGAGGCGGAGGATGCGCTTCGCGCGGCCGAACAGCAGTTGCGGCTCGCGGTCGAAGGGGCGAACGTCGGCGTGTGGATCTCGGAGCCCGGCGCGGGCGTGTTTGAGGCGTCGGCGCGGACGAAGGAGCTGCTCGGATTGCCGCCGGCCGGGTCGTTGACACGGCAGCAGGCGCTCTCGCGGGTGCATCCCGACGATCGCGACGCGCTCCGTGCGGCCGTCGAGCGCTCAACGTCTGACGGCCCGCCGTTTTCAAGCGAGCACCGCATCGTCCTGCCCGATGGCACGGTCCGGTGGGTCGCGACCATGGCGCGCCGAATCGAGGAGGGAGGGCGCGTGCGGCTACACGGCATCATGTTCGACATCACGCCGCGCAAGCGCGCCGAGGAGGAAGCCCGCCGCCAGGCCGAAGAACTGCGAACGCTGATGGACATCACGCCCGCCGCGATCTGCGTGGCCGAGGACCCGCAGTGCGCACGCGTTTCCGGGAACAGGGCCGCGCGACAGTTGTACGAGGCCGCGGAAGGCGAGAACCTCGCGGCAACCCCAAAAGGGGCCCGCCGGTTCTTTCGAGACGGCCAGGAGCTCGCCCCTGAGGAGCTTCCGATGCAGATCGCAGCGGCCACCGGCCGCGGGGTACCGGACTGCGAGCTCGATGTGGTCCTACCGAGCGGCAAGCACGTAGCGATCTGGGGCAGCGCGACGCCGCTGCGCGATGCTGACGGGAACGTCCGCGGCTGCATCGGGGCGTTCGTCGACATCACGGAGCGGAAGCGCGTGCAGGAAGAGCTCAGGGCGGCGCGCGACTCGGCCGAGCGCGCCAAGGCCGCGGCGGAGAGCGCCACGAGAGCCAAGGACCGCTTCCTGGCCGTGCTCAGCCACGAGCTGCGCACGCCGCTCGCGCCGGTGTTGACCGGCGTCTCGTTGCTGCAACTCGAGCCGCCAGCGTCGGAGCACTCGCGCGAGTATCTCGACGTCATCCGGCGGAACGTCGAGCTGGAGTCCCGGTTGATCGAGGACCTGCTCGACCTCACGCGCATTGCTCAGGGACGGGTCGAGCTGCACAAGCGGAGGGTTGAACTGACGACGATCATCGAGCGCGCGGTCGAGGTGTGCCGCCCGGACATCGAGGCCAGGCGGCTGCACTTCGGCGTGGACGCGGAGCCGGGTCCCTATCCGCTCGACGTGGATGCCGCGCGCCTCCAGCAGGTGCTGTGGAACCTGATCAAGAACGCAATCAAGTTCACACCGATGGGCGGATGCGTCGGCGTTCGGTGCCGTCGGGAGGGGGGCCAGGTCGTCGTCGAGGTGAACGACAGTGGGATCGGGATTGAGCCACGTGCGCTGCCGTCCATCTTCGACGCGTTTGCCCAGGCCGACCCGGCCATGAACCGCCAGTTCGGCGGCCTCGGGCTGGGCCTCGCGATCAGCAAGTCGCTCGTCGAGATGCACGGCGGAACGATCGAGGCCCGCAGTGGAGGTCGGGGCAAGGGGTCGTCGTTCAGGGTGCGGCTGCCGCTTGCAGAATCGGAGGAGGCTGAGAGCGCCGGCACGATCGCGCCGGACGAGGCCAGCGAGGAACCGCTGAGCCTGCGCATCCTGCTCGTCGAGGACCACGGCGACACCGCCATGATGACAGTCAAGCTGCTCGAGCTCGACGGCCACAAGGTGGAGACAGCCGGCGACGTCGCCGCCGCGCTTCAGATGGTCGAGCGATCGGAATTCGATCTACTGATCAGCGATCTCGGCCTTCCCGATCGGAGCGGGTTGGAGCTGATGCGGGAACTGCGCGCGCGAGGCATGACGCTGCACGCGATTGCATTGAGCGGGTACGGCCAGCTCCAGGATGTCGAGCGCAGCCGTGCTGCAGGGTTCCAGGTGCATCTCGTGAAGCCACTTGAACCGTCCCGCCTGCTCGACACCATCCGCCGCATGGCCAGGTCGATAGGGTAACCGCGTAATTTCTGCCTGACGAACACCAGCGAGCGCGCGCCCGAGGACGGGGATTGTCCCGGATCTCTCGCTCAATTCATCCTGCCCTCATCGGAATGTCCCTTGCACAGCGGGCGGCACTCACGCCGCCTTCGGCGGAGCGCACCTGCGAATCAGCAGAAAGGCGGAACATGGGCATGGACACGGGCAGTCGCCCGAATCGTGCGAGGGGCGTCGTAGTGTGTTTCGGCGCCGTCTTGCTCGTCGCCGCGGCGGTGATTCGCGGTGCCGTCGCGCCTGAAGAGGCGTTCCAGTACAACATTCTGAGCGTGATCGACACGGCACCGGGTGAGTTCCCGACCGTGACGTACTCGGTCACCGACCCGACTCACGGGCAGGCGCCGTACGACATCCTCAGCCATCCCGCGTTCGTTGCGCCAAACGGTGTCAGTCGGCTGGCCGTCCTCATCGGGTGGGACACCCGCGATTACACGAACGCCGGGAGCGGCGCGGGCAACGGCGCCGCGCTGCCCATCTCAATCGACGCACTCGCGCGTGCGGTGCCCAACGGTGACGGAACGTTCAGTGTGACGTCTCCAACAGCCGTTCCCGCGTCGGCACGCGGTACGGGCGTGGCAGCGCTCGAAGGGCACCCGGCCGCGGATCTGAACGGCGACGGCCTGTTCGAATCGCCGGTGCAGGAGCGAAGTATCTTCAGGTTCTTTCCAATCACCGACGCCACGATCGTTCCCCGGCGCGTGGTCGTGGACGGGCCCCGCGCCACGCGGTCAACTCAGCGCGAACGGCAGGACTTGCGTGGACCTTACAGCCCCTGGAGTTCTCTGGCCACCTCTTCGAGCCGGTCGTAGCTGATCGCCGCACCCTTGGCCATTCCCGACTGGAGGACCGAATCACGAACCTCGGGCGATGGATACTCCGCGGTCAGCGTGAAGCGCGTCTTGCCGTGCTCCTCGCTCAGCACCACGGTCACCACCGATACGGCATCGGGAAACGGTTCGTAGATCTCCGTGAACACCAGGCGTTCGGGCGGTACGATCTCGCGATACACGCCGTAGAAGACCACTTCCCCCCGCGGATGGCGGTTGACGAAGCGCCAGGCGCCGCCCGGGCGCAGGTCGACTTCGCACACCGGCACGAAATAGCCCTCGCCGAGGCAACCCCACCATCGCTTGATATGTTCCGGCTTGCTCATCGCTTCGAACACCAGGCGGCGAGGCGCATCGAACAGGCGCGTTAGACGGATCTGGCGGTCGGACGGGGTCGTGATGCTAAACGTGCCGCTGTTTGCGGCGGTGCTGACGGCCATGTTTCTGCTCCTTTGCTTTCAGTCCCTGCAGGTAGGTGTCGAGGCGATGAAAGCGGGCCTCCCACATCGCTCGGTAGCGCGCGACCCAGTCGGCGACCTCCTTGAGCGGGGCCGGCTCGAGGCGGCACGGGCGCCACTGGGCTTCCCGGCCGCGGGCAATCAACCCGGCGCGCTCGAGCACCCGCAGGTGCTTCGACACGGCGGGCATGCTGATCTCGAACGGCTCGGCGAGTTCGGTGACCGAGCACTCGCCGGATGCGAGCCGGGCGAGGATAGCGCGTCGGGTCGGGTCGGCGAGAGCCGCGAACGTGGTGCTCAGGTGATCGGAACCCATAGGCGGTAAACCATCTGGTTAATTAACTCTGAGGTTAAATACATCGTCCTGCGACCGCCCGTCAAGCACTTTTTTGCCGCACCGCCACGGGATGGAGCCACGCACGATTCGCCGCGACGTGGCGTCCCGGGCCGCCCACCCACGAGGGGTAGACTGAGGACGATGTCGATTTGGAGGTGGCTGGGCATCGAGAAGCCGTCCGCGGCGCCCGCGGACGATGATGCCCTTGGCGCGATCGAAACTGCGCTGGCCAGTCTCGCGCCAGAGCGCGCGAGGTACCTCGCGTGCTTCGCGTACGTCCTCACACGCGGCGCGCGCGCGGATCATGGGGTGACCGACGATGAGATTGGAGCGATGGAGCGGCTGGTCGCCGACCGCGGAGGGATTCCGCCGGCGGAGGCGGGGCTCGTCGTGCGCCTTGCGGTCCACCAATCGTTCCGGTCAGGGGCCAGCGACGACTTCGGCGTCACGCGCGAGTTCAACGCGCTGGCATCGCACGATCAGAAGCTCGCGCTGATCGATTGCCTGTTCGCCGTGTGCGCCTCTGACGCCTCGGTCCTTACGATTGAGGACAACGAGATTCGGCGAATCGCGAGGGAACTCAGGATCGAGCACGCCGACTTCGTGGCGATCCGCGGCCGCTATCGCGATCGCCTCGAGGTGCTCCGCAAGAGGGACTCGACGTGACGGGACGCGGCCCGGCGGGCCGCGGGGTCGAATTATCGGGTCCACAGGCGTATAATCCAGCCGAAACCGCACAACAAAGACCCTCTCAGCCCGCCGCGGCCGGGCGTCTGGGTGCTCGATGGAGCTTGCCCATGAAGCCCGAACTCTGGGGGCGAGCCGAGGAACTCTTTCACACAGCGCTAGAACGATCGCCGGGGGCGCGGCGGGCGTTTCTGGATGAGGCCTGCGGCGGGGACACTGAGCTGCGCCGGCAGGTCGAGATGCTCATCTCGAAGGACGCAAGGGCCGGCAGCTTCCTGGAACGGTCGATCCTCGCTGACGTCGCGACCGCCGAAACACGGGCGTCGCTCGTGGGCCGGCAACTGGGACCCTATCGCATCCTGTCGCTGCTGGGCGCCGGCGGAATGGGCCAGGTGTACCGCGCACGCGACAGCAAGCTCGGGCGCGATGTCGCCATCAAGACTCTGCCTGCCGAGTTCGCGCGCGAGCCGGGGCGACTGACGCGCTTCCGCCGCGAGGCGCGAACGCTGGCATCGCTGAACCATCCCAATATCGCCGCGATTTACGGGCTGGAAGAGTCCGCGGAAGCGGACTACCTCGTGCTCGAGCTCGTCGAAGGGGACACGCTGCGCGGGCCGATGCCCCTTGCCGCCGCGCTCGATTGTGCCTGCCAGGTCGCGGACGCGCTGCAGGCGGCGCACGAGCACGGGATCATTCATCGCGACCTGAAACCGGCGAACGTCAAGCTGACGCCGCAGGACCGGGTGAAGGTGTTGGACTTCGGCCTCGCAAAGGCGATCTGGGGAACGGAGGGCAGGCTCGATGCCGCGCCGCCGGCAGACCCGACCGGCGACGGGACGGTCACGGGTCACATACTCGGCACACCCGGGTACATGAGCCCCGAGCAGGCGCGCGGTGAGGAAGTCGATCAGCGGACGGACGTCTGGAGTTTCGGATGCCTGCTCTATGAGCTGCTCGCCGGGCATCGCGCGTTCGAGAGCGATACCGTGTCGGAGACCGTGGCGGCCGTGCTGCAGCACGAGCCCGACTGGGAGGCGCTGCCCGCGGAAACCCCGCCGAAGGTCCGCGACCTGTTGCGGCAGTGTCTCCAGAAAGATGCGAACCGGCGGCTGGGCAACATTGCGGACGCCCGCGTGACGCTTCAGGAAGAACGGCAGCGTTCGACGGCAAATCGCATCCGCGCGCTCGCGGTGCTTCCGCTGACCAACCCCGCGCGGGATCCCGAGCAGGATTACTTCGCCGATGGCATGACGGAATCGCTCATCGCGGAACTGGCGCAGATCCGCGCTCTTCACGTAATCTCGCGGACCTCGGCCATGCACTACAAGGGCACCACGAAGACCCTGCCCGAGATCGCCCGCGAGCTGGGGGTCGACGGCATTGTCGAAGGCTCGGTCATGCGCGCGGGGGACCGGGTGCGCATCACAGCGCAGTTGATCCACGCCGCAACGGATCGGCACCTCTGGGCACGCTCTTACGAGCGCGACGTGCAGGACGTGCTGCGGTTGCAGACCGAGGTCGCGCGCGCCATCGCTGAAGAAGTCCAGGTGACGCTCACGCCGCAGGAGCGCGCCCGCCTGAGTCGCGACCGTCCAGTGAACGTGGAATCGCAGGAGGCCTTCATGCGGGGCCACTATCACTGGGCCCGCATGCAACCGGCCAGGAGCATCGAGCACTTCCAGCGGGCCATCGCGATCGACTCCGAGAACGCACCGGCGTATGCGGGAATGGCCGACGCTCAGTGCATGCTGTTTGGTGCCGCGCTGCAGGTGGTCCCACCCAGCGAAGTCGCTCCGCTGGCCCGGGCTGCGGCCCTCAAGGCACTGGAGATTGACGAGAGCCTGGCCGAGCCGCACGTCACCCTGGCCCGCGTGCTCTTCTGGCACGACCGTGACCCGGTTGGCGCCGAGCGCGAACTGCGCCGCGCGATCCAGCTGAATCCCAACTGCGCAATGGCGCATTTCCAATGCGGGCTGCTGTTCGCCGATCTCAACCGCGCAAATGAGTCCGTCGCGGCCTTTCAGCGGGCGCTGCAACTTGACCCGGTTTCCTGCTGGAACAGCGCGATCGCGGGGATGTTCTTAGTGGAGCTCGGGCACGAAGCCGCAGGCAAAGAGCTTCTGCAAAAGGCCCTCGACCTGGACCCGTACTTCTTTTTCACGCGGCAGGTCCTGGCCGGCGTCCATTGGGAGGAAAACAAGTTCGCGGAAGCCATAACCGCGGCTCAGGAAGCGGTCCGTCTGTCAGGAGGTCTACCCGCGACACGAGGTTGGGAGGCGTTCTACCTGGCTGTCGGCGGCCGGCGGGCCGAGGCGCTCGAGATTCTCGACCAATTGCAACAACTGTCACACGAACGCTACGTTCCGGCCACCGCCAGGATGTGCTGTTACCTCGGCCTCGGCGATCACGAGCGCGCCATCACATGGCTGGAGACCGGCTACGAGCAGCGGGACAGTCTGTTGCCCCACATCGCCGCGTTGCGGGCCTTCAAGCCGCTCCATCCCGATCCGCGATTCCTGGACCTGCTGCAGCGCCTCGGCGTCGCGCCGAAGTGAGCGCGAGTCAGGGCTGATTGCGGCGATTCGTGAACACCCGCTTGGCTTCAAGGGTCACGACGGTCGGCACCCTCGTGCCATCGGCCAGCGTCAATGAGGTCATGATCCCGCGAAGCTCCTTCGCGTTGTCCACGTACACCGTCGCGTAGGTGGCCGTGCGAAGCAGGTGCCCCTCCGCGTCGTAGAGGTTGACCGTCACCGCGCCGGTACAGTCAGCATTCACCGTCGCGGTCCCAAGGAGCGTATCGGTGGCGACGTTCCCGCCCGCGCTGCTGTCCTGCGTTCCCGAGAAGTCGCCGCTCGGCTCCCCCGTCATCTTGCCCACGAGTGCAAACGGAACCGGGCCAGTTGGAAGAATGAGCGTTCCTGTCGCCGTGTAGCCCCAGTCTCCGGCCACGCGGGCCGGCGAGCAGGCGGGACCATTCTGCGCCGAGGCGGTTGCTGCCGGAATGAGCGCGAGCGCCGCGATGAGGGCTGTCCGTCCGATGCTGCCTTTCATGTGCGTCCTCCTGTTCCGTATCTAGCGCCGCACGAACTCGATCCGGTGATCAGCTGCGGCGCAATCCAGCGTCTTGGCGGCGGGGAGGAACAACTGCGACCGGTCCTCGTACAGGCGCATGACGCCGTCGAAAGTGCCCGCGATGATGTTGCCGCCAATCGTCACGTGGGCCTTTCCTTCGTAGTACAGGAGCTTCGTCTGATCGATCACCTCGCCCATCCCGCAACCCATGCAGAAAAAGATCTCGAAGTCGATCGTCTTGTCCTTTCGTGTGCCCCCGAACCAGTCGAGGCCCCGCTCGAACTCCGCTCCGCTCAGCGCCACCTCGACGCCCCACGTCGTCTCGACGACTTTGGCGGTATAGATCCGCCGCTCGAGTTCCGGGGGCAACGAACAGGAGGGGGACGCCGTCATCGTGAGCGTGTACTCACCGGCGATATCCGATGCGACAGGGGAGGGCGCCGGCGGCACGGGTGCCGCGGGCGCGGCCGCGGGGACCGTTGGCTGCGTCGGCAGATTCCCCCCATCCCCGTTGCCGCACGCGATTGCCACGGGAAGCAGGATCGCGATGAGGAGAGTTCGCGCAGACATAGACACCTCCACCGGAGACATGGTGGTTCTCCTACCTGTATCTCCGCGAACGGCTGCAGGAATGGTTAACGAGGGCCGGGATTTGGTACCATCCCGCCGACGTGGCGACGCGGGGCCCGACGGACATCACCGGCATGCTCGCCGCCTGGAACGCCGGCGACGCGCACGCCCTCGACCGGCTGATGGATCTGCTGTATCCGAAAGTGCGGCGGATCGCGCACCAGCAGCTGGTACGGCAGCGCGCTGGGGAGAGCCTTGAATCCGCCGCCCTGGCGAACGAGGCCTACCTGAAGCTGGTGCGCGCCGGAGGAATCCGCTGCGACAACCGGGTGCACTTCCTGGCGCTGTGCTCCCAGATCATGCGGCGCATCCTCGTCGATCACGCGCGCAGGCGCCACTTCGCCAAGCGCGGCGGCGGCACGCTGCGCGTGGCGCTCGATGAAGCGCTGCTGCTGGCCCAGGCGCGCGGCGTCGAGGTGCTCGCGCTGAACGAGGCGCTCGATGCCCTCGCCCGGATCGACCGGCGCAAGTGCCGCGTGGTGGAGCTGCGTTACTTCGGCGGGTTGAGCATCGAGGAAACGGCGGAGGTCCTCGGCGTTTCACTGGATACGGTGAAGCGCGACTGGAGGCTGGCCCGCGCGTGGCTCCTGGGGGAACTGAGCGGGAAGGAGGACGCGGCGGGGACGTGAGCGTAGCAGGCGTGGCCGGCTTCCCGAACGGCGATGTCAACCGGCAGGTCTCTGTCGCCGGCGGCTCGCTACCGGAGTGGGGAGCGGGCGGCGCGGAAATCCTGTACGTGTCGGAAGACAAACGCCTCATGGCGGTGCCCTTTGCAGTCGGGCCTGCAGGTGTCACCACTGGCGCGCCACAGCCTCTGTTCCACGTCGCCAATCTCATCGACGTCGAGAATCTGCTCTCCCCCACGTCAAATGCCTATGTGCCGGCGTCCCACGGCCAGCGCATCCTCGCTGCAATCAGCGCCCCCGATCCTGACGCGCCGCCGTTTACCGTGATCGTCAACTGGGCGGCGTTGCTGGACCGGTGAGATCGCCACATCCCACGCTCATCTGCGCCTCACTTCCTGGAGACGTGGTCAAAGCTGTTGACGCGCGCCAGCCCTGACGCCGTTCGGCGGGGTCGCTCACGCCCCACACGTCGGTGCCGGTGATGTGCTGGGCCGCGCGTCTGTTTTTGGGTGAATTTGCGCGTCGAAGATGGGCTGCAATCTCCGGGAAAACCGCGCTCGGAAATGAGCCTGCCTTATACGATGCAGATGCGCAGACGGATGCTGCACTCCTTGCGCTCGTCCGATCGCTCGCGCGAGAGGCGGCGCGTGAAGTCTTCGCACAAACGGTCTCCGACTCGGATCGGTCCTTCGATGAGGGCCGCGAATGAACGTTGCCATTTACGCCCGCTACTCCTCCGAGAATCAGCGCCATATTGGTTCGCCGAAGTGGAGTTCTCGGCGCAGTGGTTCCAACGCCATGTGGATGCGGCCATCTGCGATTGAACGACAACGAAATGCTCTGTCGGAACGAGTACAATGACCGAAAACACTCCGGAGTGTGGTCAGGTGCCCGGCGCACTGCCACTACGGCGACACTGAGTGACGGAATGGCGGCGGGGAAGACGGTCTACGGTAACCTGGAAACGAAAACGTTCGGTTGGTGAGTTGCTGCGGTAGAAGTGGTCATGAATCTCCATGCATTGGGAGTGTTCTCGCTGTTGATTAGCCTGCCGTCGCCAGTCGAGCAGAGCCTACGGGAGCTCGCGAAAGAAGGTCTAGGTACGCAAAATTCGCTGAGCGTTGTCCTGCCAGTTGTGACGGTTGGTGACCTTCTTGAGACGTCGGAATTGATACTTCACGGACGAATCGGCCACTCAGCGACCCGCCTCACCTCCAATGACTCGATTGTCGTGACGGATTATGCGATTTTGCCGATTCGCATCTTCAAGCAGACAAAGGTTACCGGCGTCGCCGCGCAACCTGGACCAACGAATCCGATTGTCGTCACAATCGCTGGCGGAACAGTGGTCGACGGAGAGCATCGTTTGACGACGATTGTCAATCTGTATCCGGCGTCGGAAATGTTCAGAGTGAGTGAGGAGGTGTTCCTCTTCTTGGTATTCGATCCAACCGAAAAGACGTTCCTTTTGAATGGCGGTCCATTCGGCGCATTCCGGGTGACAGATGGCAGTGTCCTGCCGATGACTAAGTCTGTCACCAGCCGCCGCGGGGATGTACTTGTATCGACAGTAGAATTCATGGGCGACGTCGGACAACGCCTGCAGGCGCGCCCCCGACGTTAATCCCCTGAAGGCAGTTGGCGTACCCGGCGCGGGCAATCGAGCATGATGGGCGTCAGGACGCACCTGCCTGCCCTAGCGACTCGTCGGAGCCCGCGCGCGCAGTTTTCGAATGCGTCCTTTGACTAGCAGTCCGTGGGTGGCTCGCTCGAGCTGAAGTCATGAGAGTACAGCGGGAGCAGCTTCAGCCTCGCCCGGCGCTCGATGGAGAGACGGACTTTAGGCGCTCGGTGCTTCAAGATTGTCGAAAGCAGAGGTGTCGCGTACGACTGCCGAGGGATGTGAGGGGTGACGCGCCTGTCGATCCCAGGCTTCCGTGCGCGGCCAGGCGCACGGCCTCCCAGATCACCCTGCTCGTGTGCGGCGCGTCTGCCGGCCAACCGTTGCGCGTACCCGAGAAGAGATAGGCCCGCGGCCGCGTCCAGCGGTTGTACTCACGCAGGGCCGTGGGTTGTTGCTCGAAATCAACGGGCCACTTTTCGTTTCAAGCCTGGTGGAGCACGCTTGGCGCTCGTCGCTCCAACGGCACGAGCGGGAGTCACCCAACCACCGGGACGTGGAAGAAGGTCGCAACCGGCAATCACGTCTCGATGCGCCGGAGATGCCGGATCTGCGGCACCCGCGCATGGCCGACGGCTATCGCGAGAAGGTGCGGAACCTGTGTCGTGCGTTGGAGCGCGAAGACAGCTGCACGGGCGCCGTGGAGGCGATTCGCGCGCTCGTCGACGCCGTTCTGCTCGAAGCGGATGGCGACCATGAGAAGATGACGCTGAAGGGCGACCTGGCAGGAGTGATGGGCGCCGCCAGAAACAGCAAGAGGTCGCCGGAAATCGGCGACCTCTCGCTGCAAGTTCAAATGGTTGCGGGGGCGGGATTTGAACCCGCGACCTTTGGGTTATGAGTTAGATCTGACGACCCTACTCAAGACAACCCATCCACGCACAAGCCCATTTTCATTGATCGTTTTCACGGTGGGCGGCAACTGCCGCCCACCCGAAACCGCGCACGATTGTCACCAATTTGTCACCAAAGTCGTGACCCAAGGGTCGCGGCCCTTGGTGACAAACGGGTGACAACCCGCCCGTGGCGCGCGGTTGAGGATGGGTATGGATTTCGATCCGCGAGACTACGATGACGCACGCGACCAGGCGCCGAGGGGCAGCCGCAGTGAACGCGACGAGTTCGACGTTCCCCATGGACGCCGCGGCGCTTCTGACGATCGCGACCGGGATGAGGACTCGATCTATGTCGACGCCCGATCGCGAGACCAGGGCGACGATGACACGCGAACGCAGGGACGTGGTCCCGGCAACGAACGGCAAGGGGCAGATGGGCACGGGCGGGATCGGGATCACGATCCGCGCTGGGGTGACCGCGATCGAGAGGGGCGGGACTGCGAGACGCGCGACCCGTTCACGCGCCACGTCCATCTGCCCCGGGGTCCAGAACGCGAGCTGGTACACGACCGCGATCGCGAATACACGTTGCGCGGTTCCGAGTCGCGCACGCTCGCGACGGTCGGTGCGTTCCGAGTGGTCTCCAGTCGTGATCTTCGCGACCACGACGGTCGGCCTGCGAATCCACGCTCCGGTGACCTCCGCCATCTGCGCGAACAGGGCCTCGTTGAGACGACGCGGGTGCCTGGATACCGCGACCAAGCCGTCAGCCTGACCAAGGCCGGCCGCAACCTTCTCGAGAGCCACCGAGACCGCGACCAGGACCACCACCAGACCTTCTACGCGGGCCTGGCGCGCGAGCGGGAGCTCGAACACGACCTCCAGCTCTATCGCGCTTACGAGCAGGCCGAGGCGCGGCTATTGGAGCGCGGCGCCCACATCGAGCGCGTAACCCTCGACCATGAGCTCAAGAGCGATTACCAGCGCTGGCTGCACGAGCGGGACAAGGACCGCGACGACTACGACGGGCACCCCGACCGAACCCCGGAGGAGATTCGCGACTGGGCCCACGAGCACGACCTGCCGTACTTCGATGACCAGGTCCATTTCCCTGACGCCCGCATCGAGTACCAGGAGCCTGACGGCCGCTGGGAGCGCGAGGACATCGAGGTTGTTACGCCGCATTACCGCGGCGCGCACGGTGCCAGCGTCGCGCGATCGGGCTTCTCGTGTTATGGCGGGACCAGCCTCCGGATCAGCGGGCGCAGCGGCGGGGGCAAAGGCGGCGGTCGCCTCGGTGGATTGGCCGAGGAACTCTGGCGATGACCCGCGTTCGCCCTTCGGGCTTCAGCGGGCAAGGCCCGGGCGTTCGCCCGTCTGGCGTCGGCGAGCCAGGCCCCAGCCCTGGCCCGCCGGACATCGGCAAGGCCGGTGCCCAGGACCCACGAATTCGCGCCGTGTCGGAATTCGGTTTCACGGAGCGCCAGGCGCGGTTTCTGGTGCTCGTCATGCGGCACGCCGGCGTCTGCGTCCCTCGGCAGTACGCGCACGTCGCCGGCGTCGCGTACGGGGCCAAGTGCAACGCCTTCTTCGAGAGGCTCGTCCGACGGGCGTTCGCGCGCGCCATCGACTGCGTTCACAACCGCGCGCGGTTGTACCACGTCCATTCCAACGCGCTGTACCACGTTATCGGCGACGGCCGGAGTCGGTATCGCCGCCCGGTGTCGCCGCGACTCGCGATTGAGCGGTTGATGCTGCTCGATGCCGTGCTCACGGCGCCGGACCTCGGGTGGCTGACGACCGCCGCCGAGAAGGCCGACTACCTAGCGCGACTGATCGCCGCGGCCGGCGCGCAGCCGGAGCAGGCGACGCCACTGGAGCCCGCGTCGAAGCCCGGTTCGGCGCTGCCCGGCACGTTCCCGATCGGCGTGGAGCCGGGTGGGCGCACGGTCCTCCTGTACCTCGCGACCGAGGTGTGCACTGACGCGTTTCGTTCGTTCCTTCAGGGACATGCGGCGCTGCTCCGAGTTGCGCCGAGCTGGACGCTGCGGATCGTGTTTCCCCGCCCGCTCGACCTCGTCTACGATGCCTATCAAAGAGTCATCCACGAGGAACTGGAGTCGCCGTTGCATCCCGTGACGATCCGGGAGCTGCAGTGGTACTTCGAGCACCGCGACAAGTCCTCCCGCGAAGGCGTGCACCCGCAGACCCAGAGGTTCATCGACGTCGGTCACCGGGTGTTCGGAACGCCCCGATTCACCGAGATGCACCGCCGCTGGCAGAAGCATGGGACCGCGGTCTTCGAAGGCCCCTCGTCACCGGTTATCGCGGAGGCTCTGACGAGCGGCGCCGGTTGTGTCGAGAGCCTCGTGCTCCCGTATTCCTATCGCCATCTCTCCCCCCTGGTCGACCATCCGCGTTCGAGGACCCGCGAGGTTGAGAAGGGGGTTGAGGAGGGAGCCGAGCCCCAGGACGAGACGCCCGCACGCCCTCAACCCCCGTCCTCAACCCCCTCGTCGTCGCGTGCGCGGACGGTGCTGATGTGAGGCGTGCGGCCAGGAGAGCGCGACAAGCTGCCGCCGGGCGCAACGACTTGTGCCCGTGTGCCGCGGCGTGCAGGGCGGCGTTCTGTGCCGCCCTCGTGCCCGCGGTTCCGATTGTGTCGGTACGGAACCGAGACGTGAACGACCCCGGTCCCGGCGCGCGCGCGTGGCCCCGGGCGCGCCCGCGGGGTCGTTCACGTCTCGGTTCCGCTGTTCCTTGTCGGCTGTCAGTGTGGGGCGGCAGCGTGTCAGATCGAGCTCCGGCGCGCGGTGTGTCCCTGCGCTCGCTTTTCCCGGCAGCGTCGCGCTCGAAGCTGACCACGAAACAGGCTCTCCGGTTGTCGGTTTCCGTCCGCTATTCGGTCCGTTGATCGCCCGATCGCCCGACGCTCCGACCGAGCATTCTGCGGGAGCGATGGCGCGCGTCAAGGCTTCCCTCCGTTGGCACCCCAGCGCGCGGAAAAACGCGCGCCGGGGCCCCGCTTTGGTCGGCGTTTCGCGGCCTTGACCCGCGCCATGCGCTCCCGAATGCATGGGCATTTATCGGGGTTCAACTTGACCGAACGTACATGTCGGTGCGACTCTGATAGAAGCTTCCGGATAGAAGGACCTAATCGTGCCTCAGATCGAAGTCAGCGAGCAGCAGATCCTGGACGCTTTGGATCGTCTATCTCCCAAGGCGCGGCGCGAAGCCGTGCGCCGGCTCATCGCCGGGGCCGCGACGCTCGATCGGATCATTGAGACCCTCCAGCCACGCATCCTGGAAGTCGCGAGAGAGCGGGGTCTGAACTGGTCTGCGCTTTCCGACGAGGAACGCGAGCGTCTCGTGGACGACATCCTGCACGAATGACGGCCGCCGTCGGCAAGGTCGTCTTCGACACGAACATTCTGATTTCAGGTCACTTCTGGAAGGGCCCACCGTACCGCTGCCTCCTGGCTGCGGAAGCGCGCCTGGCCGTGCTGGTCGTCTCAGACGCCATCGTTTCAGAGCTGCGCGAGAAGCTCACCGACAAGTTCGCCGTGCCCGCCGCGGCGGTCGACGCGATCATCGATCGACTCAGCTCGCATGCCGAGCGCGTTCATGTCCAGGGGCGGTCAGGCTGGGTTCCTCAAGATGCCGACGACGACAAGTTCATCGATGCGGCATTGTCGAGTGGAGCGACACTCATCGTGTCTGGCGATCGTCACCTGCTGGCGCTCGGTACCGTGGAAGGGATCGAGGTCATCACAGCGCGCCAGTTCCTCGATCGTCTCGCGGCCGTGAGTCCAGAAGGGTCTCGAGACCCTGAGTGATCGCTCGGTCGCGCGGTCCCGGTTTGAACGTGGGGACCGACGCTCCGATTGACCATTCTGCGGGAGCGATGGCGCGCGTCAAGGCTGCCCTCCGTCCCGTCGGCGCTTCGCGGCCTTGACCCGCACCATCCGCTCCCGATTGTTGGGCACTTATCGGAGCGTCGGGCGGGTGACAATGCAAGCCACGCGAGGCACCGCGCTGACCAACTTTGCAGTACCGAGGAGCTTCCTCACCATCCTGACCCGCCGGCCGCAACCGTTTGTTGGACCGCCGTCAATCCATAAGCCAGCTGAATGCCCCGCCGATGTCCAAGGAAGACATCCAGATAGCCAGCCCCGCAGAAACGATCCAGGCGAGCAATGGGTTGCGGAGCCAGCGAAGCGATCGAAAGAACGTGAAGGGCAATACAATCGCAGCGAGAAGGAACGATGGAAACAGTGAAATGTACGCAAGCGTGACGGCAATATCGACAGCAAGCAGCGGCTGCGGGAGCGTGGCAGGGTCTGGATTGCCGTAAACGGGCCATCTCCCAATTGAGAGTCGAACGAGGCCAACAAGGGTGTACACGGCTGCTATGGGCAGAATGGGTAATGTGGCGGCCAGCCTCGTGCCTGTTGTTCCTTGAGGAATCATCCGGAAGCCGATCATAGGTGTGTGCGACCAACGGCCGCGACCAACCCGTGACGGCGGCTGACCGCCAATGTATCGGCACGATGGCGGCGGGCCCTCGCCGAGTACAGCCGCATGTCAGATAGCGTTTACGTCCAGGAGAACTTCCACCAAGGCCGCAACTGGCCCTTCAAGCCCTGGTCAATCATTAAAAGCAAGTAGTGGTCACCCTGTTTGAGAACCGCGTACGCTTTCCTGTAGCGCTGCTTCGCACTGTTATCAGCTGACACATCAGTGGAATATGCCCGCCGAAGAAGCCCCGCGACCTTCGCTTCGTAGTCCTGATCTGAGATTTGTGCCGCGAGTTGCTCGGGCAACGACATATCGGGGGTGAACTCCGGCTCTGATTCCGACCAGCTGAGCATTCGACGTTCAACCGAGGACAGCGGTGTATTCTCCGACGCTGCCTGAGCCACAATCCTGCCGACGAAGAACCGTTTGGCTTGCCCTTCGGTTGAGAACACGCTCGACTCCGACTGAAGCCTGTCGCCGACCGTGGCTCTGGCGCGGCGGGCGCTCATCGTCCTATGTATCGGCACGAGCGCCGCCCGGCCGCCGCGGGGTGCAGCTGTTAGACGGCGTCCGCGTCACAATGCTTGCGGCATCCATGTGACGGCCAACGCGATTCCGTTTACCACAAGACAAATGGCCGCCCAACCTGGATTCGTTCGATGCCGCGCCAGATGAAGCAACGCGAGCAGAAGGCCCATCGCGCCGACGATGGTCGCCAACGCGAAGACGCCCACAGCCCACGGGATTGTGCGCACTGGGTCTGGACTACTGAGGAAGAGCCATGCGCTGACACCTCCGCCCGCGCCACCGAGGACGGTGAATAAACGCAGTTGACCGCGAGCAGTCGACGGCCCCTCATGAAGGCCCGTGACGAGCCACTCGAGCGCATCACTGAAAAAGTCAAGCAATAAGCTCAACGTTGATCAAGTCGGTCCAACGGGCCCCCGGCTCACCCGCGGCGGCCCGCACACCACGTTCTCATTACCGCGTTCCCGGCCCGGCCGCCATCGGCTGCAGCCCCAGGGTAGACCGCCCGCGATTGCTACGAGTAACGGCTGATCCATCTGCGACTTTGCGCTTCCAGCCGAGTGTCCACCCAGCCGACATAGTGGGCCCCACGGTAGTCGCGTGCCATCGACAGATGAACGACCCCGTCCTGCAGGCCATTCGGGCCGACGGGAACGTCGAGCCCGTGCGCCTTCAGCGCGGTCTGATAGCCTTGAAGGTCTTGCGGATAGAACAATGCGTTCATGAGGCGGTCATTAAAGAGGGTGAGATGCAGCTCCCCAGCCGACCCCAAGTGAGTGTAATGCCTTATGCGAAGCGCAACAATCGTGTAGGGTGGCCGCGCATCCCCATCCGGCAAACCCGATCTTTCGAGTACCTCGACGGGCAGCGACCCCAACGCCGAACGTACCACTCCCTCCGTCGCGTAGCTTTCGAAGGCTCCCAACATCAAAGGCGCGCCTTCAGCGCGTTCAATGAACGTCTCGTTACGATTGCAGGCAACCGTACAAATGAGAAGCAGGAATGCAGCGCTTAGTGTCGTCATCTTCCTGTGGGGCTAACGGCCACGGCTCACCCGCGGTGGCCCTTAATCTCTCATTTCACTCACCTCAATACCGAGCGGCCGCCCTCGGGTGCAGTCGCGTACCGCATTACGATCGACTTCTTACAGCATCCAGAAAGGCCCGTCTGTCCGCGTCCGTGCGAAACGCTCGGTTACGAACCACCGCAAGACCTGGATTGAACCAAACCTCGATGGAGTCGCCGACATCATTCACGGCGACCCGGTCTGACCACGGAAAGGACATCTCTGTGCTGCCCACCTTCGTCCACAACATGTGGTCACGGGATTCGAACGCACATCGCACCGTGGGGGCGCCGCCGTACAGCTCACTTATCATCCGCATGTAAGATCGACTCAGCGATCGTTCGTACCAACGGCCGTAGAGGTACGCAGCCAGAAACCCTGATATTGCACCGAGTGCAACGAGTGAGAACGTCGATACGCGATCCTGCAGTGTTACCGCCAGGACGCCAGCGATCACTGCCCCGGCGGCCCATCGATACTGAGCACGAGAGCGTCGGAATGCCTTGGTGTTTCGTACGAGACGCATGTTGACGTCAGCAACTTCCTCGAGCGTTGCGTCAAACTCAATGCGGTTCATGTCGCTCATTTCCGTCGTCGCGTCGGTCTGACGTCCTGCCGCTCAGCCGCGAGCGGCGCTGATGAACCTCGTGAATCACGCAGCCGTGTCTGCGCCGCTCGTCGGCCGCAGCGGCTGGTTAGTAGGTCGCGACATCATTACGAGACAGAAGATCACTGCCGAGGCCGTTCCCGCGGCTGCAGCAGCTGCGAACGGTCGCCAGCGTAACCAGTTAACGTCCGGAAGATCTGCCAGGATCGCCACGACAACGCCCACGGCACATCCGCCAAGCACCCAGGCCGGAGCGCCGGCGTTCCTAATGCGACTCGACGCCGCGAAGAGTGGCACAGCGACCAGTAACTCGGCAACGTACGATGCCAGGCCAACAATGCCGAGTAGGCCTAGCGACGCCGGCACACCCTCAAATGGATCAATGACCAACAGCGTCCCGTAGGTGATGACGGCACCTATTGGCGCAATGACAAATGCGAATATCGTTCGTCGCAACATTTCAAGCGGCTCGGGGGCCTAGCTCGTATTGATTAGATCCCGAGAGGCAGACCTGAGCTCACGCGGCTAACACGTCGCCGCGAGCAGCCGGGTCATCGTAAGTTGCTGGGTTCGCTAATTCTACCACGCCCGAATCATGCCCTCCCGGCCGTCGCTTGGGGAGGCCGCCAACCGGGGACGGCGAGAACGCCGTCAGCGGGTCGGCCGGATTCTTTACGGCCATCGTGCCTACGTTCAGCCCGTGAGTGTGGATCATCGTCGTCGCGATGTCCCTGTGCCCGAGCACCTCCTGGAGCGTGCGAATGTCGTAGTAGTCTGCCAAAAGGGGAGTCGTAAATGAATGATTGAAACGCATGCGGGCCCGCACGCTTTGCGGTCCCGATTGCGAAGAGCAGCGTCGGCGGCCGTCTGCGACGACGATGAAGACGCGGTGAAACGCCGCGACACATGCAGACGCTGCGACACACGATTGAGCCGCGGCGACACATGAGAACGCCGCAACATGAGACGCGGCGACTTGACAGGCGCACGCGACAGGCGTAAATACGATCCATTCGTTCGTGGCGATCAGTCGCCACCCTCCACGTTCGGCCTCAGGCCCGCGTGGACATGCATCGCGCTCGTCGCTCTAAGGGCACGAGCGGGAAGCGCCCGAATCACCGGGACGGTGGAAGAGGGTCGCAGCCAGCACGAGACAGCCCGAGACGGCTGGAGGCAACTCGTGGCAACGGCAGGAAGCGACCAGCGCTGCACTGCGGTGCGACTTCAGAGTCTGCCGCACTGAACCGCACCACCGATGGGCCGGGCCGGTGACTCCGAACTGAAGGGCTTCGCGAACGGGTTCGTCTACATCGACAATTCGTCGCGGCACCCAGAGGCCGGTCATGCGCGAGGGCATCAACCCTGCGCATCGAACCGCCTCGTGAGCCGACACAGCGCGGATGGAGCATCCGCCGACGCCGTCACGGAGCAAAAGCTGACGGCAGTCATCGGCTCAACCCGGATCTCGCACGGGCGACCTCAGGATCCCCTTGCTCTCCGGGCCTTCGAGCCGGCCGCCGGAGCGGTGATCGACCTCAGGTTCTTCACCTCCGCGCGGGGCCTCCCGGCTCGTTTTCCATCAACATCGGCGCGTCGCCACCGTGGTGTGCGCGCCTCAGTTCGCCGATCGCCGTCGCGCCGGCGTTGCCGGCCGATGACGATCGGCGTGGATCCTCGGAGGAGGCCATGAGGAATCTGCACTCGGATTCGGAGCCCGTTCGGGTCGACAATCAGCTCGCTGGCGACCACGCGCAAGAGGGGGAGGGCCTGCCCAACCGGCTGCTAACCGCTCGTGAGGTGGCCAAGTACGTCGGCTGCCACGAAGAGACCGTTCGGCGCGCGTACTGGCGCGGGCTGCTCAGGTCGCAGCGATTCGGCGTCAGAGGAAGGAGGTTTCATCCAGATGACGTCCTCGACTGGATCGGTCGAGGCGCACCAACCAAGGTCCCGTGACACAACGAAGGAGGGAAGCATGGCGATCCTGCGAAGATGCCGAGGAAGTTGCCGCAACCCGCGGCGCTGCCTGGAGCATCTGTGGTTCGACGTGATGGATCAAGGCTCGCGCTATCGAATGGCCGCGAACGACTTCGCCATTCCACGAATGGAGCCCAGTCAGCAGCGGCCGATTCAGTCGATCGAAGAAGCGCGCCACTGGGAGCGCCTCTTCATCGGCGAGATTCACGCCGGCCGCCATCCACGTCGTCCGCGAACGCGACGAACGACAACGGATGCCGCGCCGAAGAACGTGGCGGCGCTGCTCGACGCCTACATGGAGCGGTGCGTCAAGCCGGCGGGGCTGCGCAGCTTTCGGTCGGTGCAGAGCCGGGTCTCCGTTCTGAAGGAGTACCTCGGCGAACTGCCGTTGGACGCGCTCGAGGAACCGGACGAGATCAATCGCTTCAAGACCGAATCCGACTACGCCGAGGAGGTCGAAATCGCGACCGTGCATCGGGCGCTCGAAACGCTGCGCGCGGCGATGAACTGGGGCATGGCGCAGACGCCGCCGCTCTTCAGGAAGTCGCCGTTCCACCGCTTCGGCGTCCGCATGAACAAGAAGCTGGAGACCTCCCGCGACCGCCGGCTCTCGCGAGAAGAGGAGAAGCGGCTGCTCGACACGGCGCTCCAGAAGATGAACAGCTCCGAGCACCAGTTCGTCGGCGCGCCGTTGCACGACCGCCTCATCGGCGCGATCGAACTGTGCTGCCGCCGCGGCGAGATGCTGATGATCCAGAACCGGCGCGTGAACTGGGAGACCTATCAGATTGGAATCCCGGGCGCGACGACGAAGGACAAGGAGAATCGGCGGGTGCCGTTCAACCCCGATGGGCGACTCGCGGCGATCCTGAAGCGCCGGTCACTGCTGGGGCCAGATGCGTTCCTGTTCGGATCGGAGACGGGAGCGTACCAGCCGAACATCCAAACGGCGTGGGAGACGCTGAAGCTTCTGGCGTTCGGCTACGAGCCCAAACCTGGTCGCGAGGGTGTCCTGTGGAACCGCGAACGGCTCCACGGCATCGATCTCCGGTGGCATGACCTTCGGCACGAAGGGGCCTGTCGCCTCTTGGCCGATGGTGTCGACATCCGCATCGTCCAGTTGATGCTCGGGCACGCGAGCATCCAGCAGACGCAACGCTACCTGAACGTGACGGACGAGGAACTCAGAAGGGGACTGGAGGTGAGCTGGAACAACAAAGGCCGACCGCTTCGACTCGCATCAGGAGCCTGAAATGCTCAACCGCTACGAGGAAAGCTTGTCGGCCTGCGCCGTTGTCACCAATTTGTCACCAACGGGCTTGGTGACGGTGGAAATGTGGTTGCGGGGGCGGGATTTGAACCCGCGACCTTTGGGTTATGAGCCCAACGAGCTACCGGACTGCTCCACCCCGCGACAGAAGCATAATTCTAACACGTGTCTGATTTCAATGCCAGAAGCGGATCCACGCGCGCCGCAC
>DATHTE010000015.1:0-33926 GCA_035463475.1 Vicinamibacterales bacterium | reverse complement strand
ATTCGAGCCGGAGCTGATCGCGGCGCTGGAGCCCGAGCCCATTCCAGCTTTCGAGCCGGAGCCGATCGCGGCGCTGGAGCCCGAGCCGATCGCGGCGTTGGAGCCCGAGCCAATCGCAGCATTCGAGCCGGAGCCGATCGCGGCGTTGGAGCCGGAATCGACCCCGTGGTCTGTGCCGGCGCACGTTGCCGCCGCCGCTGCTGCGGGTGAGGGGCGTGATGAGCCGGTTACGCCCGAGGCCGTCGTCTTCGACGAGGCCGAGCCTGAGCCGCGGCGCAAGCCGGAACCCGCGCCGGAGCCGGTCTTCGAGCCGGCGGCGAAGGACGAGCCCGAGAGCTGGCCCGTTCCACCGCTCGACGAAGTCGAAGCCGCGATTGTCGAACGCGAGCGCGCGCGCGAGCGACAACCTGAATGGGCGCGCATCGCGGTGGGTGGTACGGTGCCTCCGCCCGCGCCCGCAGGGCCGCCCGCCTCGATGGCGGCGCAGTCGCCATCGATGGACTGGCCGCCTCGCGTGCCGGAATTCGAGGCGCCGGCTGTGTCGTCCGCGAGCCCGTTTGCGCTGCTCGATCGGACCCCCGCTCCGCCACGCTCCGCCCCGCCTCCGCCCGAACCTGTCGGGGCGCCGCCGGACCCCCCGTACGTGCCTACGGTGGTGCCCGCGAGTCTCGCCCCGATAGGCGCGGTCACGGTCCCTCCGCCGATGCCGATCCGGACCCCGGCAGCCTCCGCGGTTGACATCGCGCCGCCACGCCCCGGGATTCGGTTGAAGCCTCTCAGGACGACGAGATCGCCAGCTGCGGGGGGCCTGGGCCTCTCCGACATGCCGCCTGCTGCCGATTCCGTGCAGGAAGAGGACGTCTCCAGCGGGCCGGCGTTCACGTTCAAAGTGCCGTGGAAGTACGCGGCGGCCGCAGCCGCGCTGCTCGTTGCGGGACTCGCGCTGACCAGGGTGGACTGGCCCACTTCGCCGAAAGCCGCGCCGGTCGTACCCGGCACCGTCGTCATCGAAAGCACGCCGAAGGGGAGCGAGGTCTTCATCGACGGGAAGGCCAGCGGCGTCACGCCCGTCTCGCTCGAAGTGGCGGCGGGACGCCACGAGCTGACGCTCACTCGCAACGGCGCGTCACATTCGTGGTCGGTGGAAGTTGCGGCCGGCGCGCGCCGCGTCGAGCGGCTCGACTGGAGAGCGCTCCGTCAGACGGGTGGGATCGAGGTGCTGACAACCAAGCCGGGCGCCCGGGTCCTCGTTGACGGCAAGGCCGCCGGCGAGACGCCGCTCGTGCTCACGGACCTCGCGCCTGGTCGCCACGTCGTTGTGGTGCAGGGGCCCAATGGCAACGTCCGCCGCACGGTGCGCGTGATTGGCGGCGAGACGACCAAGCTGGACCTCGCGATCTACTCGGGCTGGGTGGTGGTTGCCGCGCCCATCGAGCTTCAGATCGTGGAGAACGGGCGCTCGATCGGCGTGGCGGGCGAAGGTCCCGTGATGCTGGCGGCCGGACCGCACAAGATCGACCTCGTGAACGAGGCGCTCGGCTACCGATCGACGCACGAGCTCGAGATCACGCCTGGCGATGAGGCGAGGCTAGTCGTCGAGCCGACCGGGATCCTCAACGCGAACGCGGTGCCGTGGGCCGAAGTGTTCCTCGATGGCAACAGGATCGGGGAGACGCCGCTCGCCAACGTCGTCGTCCCGCTCGGCACCCACGAGCTGGTGTTCAGGCACCCGCAACACGGCGAGCGCCGCGTGCCGCTGACGATCACTGCGTCTGCGCCGGCGCAGGCTATCGTCGATTTCATCAAGCCGTAGGACGCCAGTCCTTCACGTGCGTCGCCGACACCGGAGCCGGGTTCTGCCCCGTCACCTTCCTCACGTACAGAGTCCACCAGTCCCCGGCGGGGCCGTCGTGTAGCGGCATCGGGTCTCGGTCGAGCGCTTCCGCGATGCGCTGCCACAGCGTATCGGCGCGCTGGCGCGCCTCGGACAGGCCGCCGGGCAATTCCGGCTTGAGGCAGCGCCGCGCGATCTCGACGTGCAGCACTTCATCGGCCCAGTCGAAGTCGTGGAACAGCGTCGAGAGCGCGTCGCCTGACTCGTTCGCGACCTGCAGCTCGTACGGCTTCCCCGTGTTCCGCGGCATGAGCGACTGCTCGATCGCGTAGAGCAGGATGTGCCGCTCGATGGCCGAGCAGTAGCGCGCGAGCTTGTAGGAGAACGTGACGTTGATCGGCAGGCGCCTCCAGTCCACGCCGTGGTGCTCGAGCAGCGTTTCGCCGAGCATGGCGTGCCGCGCCTCGTCCCACATCTGCCTCGCCATCCCGACGTAGCAGTCCCAGTCCAGCCCATCTGCCGCTGCGCCGTCGCGGACGTTGTTGCGCGCGGTCATCCAGCGTTCCGCGATGACGCCGGCGATCACCTCCGGCACGTCCATCTCTCGCACGCGCTTGAACATCAGCGCCGCGTTCCGCTCGCGCGCGGTCCGCTTCTGATCGAGGTAGACGACGTCCGCCGGGGTTGACGTATCAAAAAGGCCGGTAAAGCGCGCGTCGCGTCGCGGGAGGATGTCCGCCTTGTACCGATCGGGGGCGGTCCGCTTCGGAGTGCGTCCGCCGGGTGTGGCGCGTCCGTCGATGCCGCCCGCCGCCTCCACCCAGTCCGCGACGTGTTCTTCGATCCGCGCGTCCGCCCCCGCGTTCCTTACGACGGCGAGCGCACGGTCGGCCCATTCGCCGAGCGCCTCGTGGTCCTGCTGGATCATCAGCAGGATACGATGCGAGGGCTGATCCGCAAGCGGATGGCTGCGCCCGAGGTAGGCCGCGATGGCGTCGCCCTGCGCGCGCCGGAGCACGCCGTAGAGAACGGACACGCGATCGATGGTAGAGGAGGCGACGGCGGCCTCGTCGAACGCCGCCTCGAGCCGCGCGTCCGGTACGTCGTGCATACCGGGCGGCGGCTCGCGCATTTCGGCGATCCGGGCGTAGAGCCAGGCGGCGTGCTGCGCGTGCATCCAGCCGTGCAGCGCCAGGGCCTGCTTCAGTTCCCATTCGGGGGTCGAGGGGAGCCACCCGGCCGACAGGATGGACATGCGCTGCGCGGCGTACGCGAGCCGGTGGAGCACGGCCGTACAGCGCTCGACGCTGTCGGCGGTCCGCTGCGCGTCGGCGCGCGAGCAAATCCCGGCCAGCGGGGGAAACTGCAGAACTGCGTGCATGCGGACATTATTCATCCAACCGCCGGCTGCGGTCCCAATCTCCTCGAGCCTGGTCGCGGTTCACGTGCCGATACTGCGTCTCCTCTCTTCCCACCTCGGGTCGGTCGGTCGCCTCGTCGATATCCCGGAGCACTTCTCGCCGAATAGTCTGATCCCGCTTGATGCTCTTGACCTCGTCGTTTCGGTTCAAGCTCATGGTTGACCCTTGTGTGCCGAGTTCTTGGTGACCCGTACAAATGCAAGCCCGCTGCTATGCTGTGTGGCGTGACCGGCGCGCTGCGAAACACAACAGTTCTGGTGGCGGGGGGCGGCCTGGCTGGACTGGCGGCAGCGCACGAGCTGCGAAAAGCTGGCGCGAGCGTGACGGTCGTGGAGGCGCGCCGCGATCGGCTCGGCGGGCGGGTCTGGACGCGCCGCGAGTTCGAGCAGGGACAATACGCCGAGGCTGGTGCGGACATCATCGAAGGCTCCCAGACCGAGCTGCTGCGCCTCGCGCACGAGCTGGGGTGCGAGCCGGTGAGGATTCTGCGAGGCGGCTTCTCCTATTACACCGAGTCGCGGCGGAAAATCGAGCACGGCGGCAAAGCATGGGAGAAGATCGCGGCGCAGCTCGCCGACGAGATCCGCGCGTACAAGCTGTCGGAGCAGCGGTGGCACAGCGGCGTCGCGCGCGTGCTGGCGCGAAGGTCCGTGGCGCAATGGATCGAGGCGCTCGGCGACGACGAGATTGCGCGGGTCGCGGTGGGCCTGCGCGGTTTCTTTCTCGCCGATCCGCAGGACCTCTCGCTGCTCGCGCTCGTCGATCAGTTCGCGGCAGGTGAGCCGGGGAGCGAGCGGCTGTTCCGCCTGCGCGGCGGCAACGACACGCTGGTGCAGGCGCTCGCCGCGCCGCTCGGCGATCGCGTGAGGCTGGGGACCGCGGTGGTGGCTGCCACGCAGGGGGCGACGCGAGTGCAGGTCCGCCTGCGCGAGCGCGGCGGCGCCCTGGAGGAAACGACCGCAGACTACGTCGTGTTCGCTGTCCCGGCGACGACGCTGCGCGCGATCGCGATCGATCCGCCACTGCCGGTCCGGCAGCGCGACGCCATCGCCGCGCTGCCGTACGGCGCGGCGACCCGCCTGCTCCTGCAGTTCGATCGGCGCTTCTGGCGGGCGCCGGGTCGCGGCAGGGCGTTCGGCACCGACCTCGCCGTCGGCGCGATCTGGGAGGCGAACGAAGAGCAATCCGGGCGCGCCGGCATCCTGAGTTTCCTCGCTGGCGGCCGCGCGTCCGCGCAGCTCCAGGGCATCCTCGCGCGCGAAGGCGCGCGGGGGATAGCTCCGCATCTCGGATGGCTCGGCGCGGAGCGGACCGCGATCCTGGCGTCGCAGGCGATCACGTGGGAGAACGATCCGTGGGCCCAGGGGGGATACGCGGTGTTCAAGCCCTCGTACGATCCCGAGCTACGCGAGTGGCTTGCGAGACCGCACGGGCGCATGTTCTTCGCCGGCGAGCACACGAGCTTCCGGTTCCAGGGCTACATGAACGGCGCGGTGGAGAGCGGCCTTCGCGCGGCGCGCGAGATCGTGCTCGCGAAAGCGTCAGTGGCTTCCCGCTGAGACGAACTCGGCCAGGTCGCCCCAGACCTCGGGGTCCTGCGCCACGAGCGTGGCGAAGTAGAGGTCCACGTCCGCCTCCGGAAACTCGGCGCGGAGCTGTTGCGCCGCACCCGCCAGCCGCGCCTTGTCGGGCCGCGCGACGTGCTCGTCGGCGATGAGGCCGTGTTCGTGCGTGATGCCGAGCGCGTCCAGGAAGCGGCCCAGCATCGGCCGGTGCGACGCCAGGTGATACGCGACGAGGAGCCGGGATGCGAGCAGGTCCGAGACAGCGGGCACCCCGACAAGGTAGCGCGCGCGCTTCTCGACCGGCAGCGCGGCGGCGCTTTTCGGCCTGAACTTCATCTGCTGCGCGATGGCCGCCAGGGCTTCGGCCTGCTGGTCGCCCGAATGCTCATCCTCCCAGAAGGCGCGCGCCGCTTCGAGCCGGCGATCGGGCGGCACCTGCTTCCACAGCTTCGAGGGACGAAACTGGTCCATCCGGCCATCTTAATATGCAACAAACGCCGCGGGCCGCTCCACCGTCTAATGCTCCATGATCGCGACACTGCGGCACGACCTCCACTTCGCGGCACGCACCCTTCGCCGCAGCCCGGGCTTCGCCGTCACCGCGTTCGTCACGCTCGCGCTGGGGATCGGCGCCACGAGCGCCATGTTCAGCGTGTTCAGCGCCGTGCTGCTGAAGCCGCTGCCCTGGGGGCATCCGGACGGCGCGGTGATGATCTGGAGCCGTTGGACCGCCTTCGACAAGACATGGGTGGCGACCGGCGAGGTGGTGGACTACCGTCGCCGAATGCAGACGGTGCGATCGGTGGGCGCGTGGGCCGACCGGCAGGTCAACGTGACGGGCGACGGCGAGCCGGAGCGCGTCGCGGCTGCGCAGGTGACCGCCAACCTCTTCGAGACGCTGGAAGCGCGACCGGCGCTCGGCCGCCCGTTCACCGCGGAAGAAGACACCCCCAACGGTCCGCGCGTCGCCGTCATCTCGTTCGACCTCTGGCAGCGCCGGTACGGCGGAGATCCCGGCGTGATCGGGCGCGGCGTCGAGATCGACGGCGACGGGTACCAAATCACCGGCGTCATGCCCCGCGGCTTCTCGTTGCCGACCGACTACGCCGCGCCGGAGCGCACGGAGCTTTGGGTGCCCCTGCAAATGGATCCCAACAGCATGGACCACGGCAGCCACGGGTTGTACGCGGCCGCGCGCCTCGCGCCGGGTGCAACCGTCGCGCAGGCGACCGGCGAGCTCCAGTCGATCGCGCGCGCGATGACGCGCGAGGGGCTCTATCCCGAGGCGATGCAGTTCAGCGCGTTCGCGGTGTCGCTTCGGGACGAAGTCGTGGGCAGTGTGCGCTTGGCCGTGCTGTCGGTGTTCGGCGCCGTCGCATGCCTGCTGCTGATCGCCTGCGCCAACGTCGCGAACCTGATGCTCGCCCGCGCGGAGAGCCGGCAGCGCGAGATGGCGTTGCGCACGGCGCTCGGCGCGTCGCGCAGGCGGATCGTGCGGCAACTCGTCACGGAAGGCGTGCTGCTCGCGTCCGTGTCAGGCGTCTTCGGCCTCGCTATCGCGGCGGCCGCGGTGCGATGGCTCGCGTGGTGGAACCCGGCGGGGATTCCGCGGCTGGCCGAGGCGCGCGTGGATGCCGTGGTCGCGATCTTCACGTTCGCGAGCGCGTGGCTCGTCGCCGTTCTCTTCAGCGCGGCCCCCGCGCTGCGCGTCTATCGGGCAGACCTCACCGAGCACCTCAAGGAGGGAGGCCAGAACGCCACGGCCGGGACCGCGCGGCAGCGCTTCCGCGCCGCGCTCATCGTGGCCGAGACCGCCCTTGCGGTCGTGCTCCTCGTGGGCGCCGCGCTGATGCTGCGATCGCTCGAGCGGCTGAACCGGATCGACCTGGGGCTCGAAACCTCGGACGTCCTGACAATGCGGGTGTCGGTGCCGGCCGGCAAATACGCGTCACCGGAGTCCGCGGTCACCTTCTACCGCGATCTCGTGCGGCGTGTGCGCGCCATTCCCGGCGTGCGCCACGCCGCGGCGGTCCGCTCGCTGCCACTCGCCTCCACCATCGGCGACTTCGGCCTCACGATCGAGGGTTACGCGGCGCGGCCCGGCCAGGAACCCAAGGGAGACTGGCAGATCGCCACCGACGGCTATCTCGAGACGCTCGGCGAGCGCCTGGTGCGTGGCCGTTCGATCCGCGCGTCGGACGACGAGCGAGCGATGCTGATTGGGCTCGTGAACGAGCAGCTCGCGGCGAAGTACTGGCCCGGGCAGGACCCCATCGGCAGGCGGTTCCGGATCGGCAGGAGCCCGCGGCGCCCGTGGGTGACCGTGGTCGGCATCGTGCGCGACGTGCGTCACAACGGCGTGACCGCCCCGGTCAAAGAGAAGTTCTACGTCCCTCACGCCCAGTGGCACCGCAGCGTCGGCTCGATGCGGTCGATGTACCTGGTCGCCAAGGGGAGCGGGGACGTCGCCGCGCTGGCGCCGTTGATCCGCCGTGAGGCGCGAGCGATCGATCCGGACATTCCGCTCGCCAGCATCCGCACGATGGACGAAGTGGTGGGCGCGGCGCTATCGCAGCCGCGGTTCACCGGCGCGCTGTTCGCGACCTTCTCCGCGCTGGCCGTGCTGCTGGCGGCGATCGGCATCTACGGCGTCCTCTCCTACATTGTGACGCAGCGCACGCGCGAGATCGGCATCCGCCTGGCCATCGGCGCCACCGCCGGCGCCGTATCGCGCGGCGTCCTGGCGCGCGGGTTGACGCTCGCGGCGGCGGGCGTCGGCATCGGCGCCGCTGCCGCGCTGCTGCTCGGACGCGCCGTGTCGTCCCTGCTGTACGGCGTGACGCCCGCCGATCCGGCATCCTTCGCCGGCGGTGCGGCCGTGCTCCTCGTCGTCGCGGTCGTGGCCAGCTACATTCCCGCGCGGCGAGCCACGTCGGTCGATCCGGTCATTGCCCTCCGAGTTGAATAGGGCAAATGCGGCGGATGATGTTGTGCGGCAAAATGATGTAGTTGTCTGAGCAAAGCCTGTTCACCCCGCGCTTCTTCGTGATGTGCGGGTTCAGCTTTACCGTTTTCGTCTCGGCGTTTCAGCTCTTTCCGACCGCGCCGTTCCACATCCGGGACCTCGGCGGCAGCACCTTCGCCGCCGGGCTCTTCCTCGGCCTGCTCACGTATGCGTCGGCGCTGTCCGCGCCTTTTACCGGCGCGATCGCCGACCGCATCGGCCATCGCCGGATGCTGGTGATCTGCAGCACCGTGATCGCGGCATTTTCGATCGCGTACGCCGCGGCGCCCAGTCCCGGTGTCATGCTGGTCCTGGTGGTGCCGCACGGGATGTTCTGGTCGGGCCTCATGGTGGCGAGCGGCGTGTACGTCACCACGCTTGTGCCGGCCGAGCGGCGGGCGGAGGGCATCGGCTACTGGGGGTTGTCGACAGTGCTCGCCATCGCCGTCGCGCCGAACATCGGCTTCTTCCTGTATCGGCGCGGCTGGCTGATCCTCTGCGCCGTCATGCTTGCGTTGAACCTCCTCATGCTCGCCATTACCTGGTCCCTCGACGAGATTCACAAGCCCCCGTCGCCGGACGAGCACCGCTTCTCGCTCGAGTGGCGCGTGCTGTTCGTCTCGCTCGCGGTCTTCATGTACTCGTTCGGGTACGGCGGCATCACCAGCTTCTCGGCGATGTACGCCGACGCGGCGGGGATTTCGCCGAAGGCGGTGTATCTCACGACGGTGGCCGTGGCGATCCTCGTGAGCCGCCCCGCGGCGGCGCGCCTGGGGGACCGCCTGGGTTACCGCCGCGTGTTCTTGCCGTGCACCTTGCTGATCACGATCGGGCTGGGGCTGCTCGCGTGGCTGCCGCCAAGCCGGCCGGGGATGATCGTCTCGGCGGGCGTTTTCGGCGCGGGGTTCGGCACGGCATGGCCCGTGTTCATGGCCTACATGCTCGGACGCGTCGAACCCCGGCGCCGCGGCGCCGCGTACGGCGCGATGATCGCGGCATTCGACACCGGTATCGGCACCGGATCGACCGCGCTCGGGTGGCTGATTCAGGCGTATGGTTACGCGGCGGCGTTCGGCGTCGCCGCCGCGCTCTCGGCACTCTCGGCACCGTACTTCCTGGCGGCCGATCGGCTGCTTGGGGTCAGGTCCAAAACACCCTGACCCCAGTTCAAAACCCGAGTCGCGCGCCGACCTCCATTCGCCGCCCCGGCTGCGCGGCGACCGCGCGGCCGAAGAACGGCGACGTCATCACGCCGCTGAAGCTCACGTAGTTCACCGCGTTGAACAGGTTAGAAACCCCCGCATACAGATCGAGACGGAAGCGCTTGTTCGTTGCGCCTCCCATCATCATCCCGCCCATCGGCGGTTCGTCGCCGGCCCGCACAACGTGGATGACCGGCGCGCCGGCGGGACCGCCCTGCTGCGCCCGCTCTCCGAACCCGAACGAATACTGCAGACGCGCGCTGATGTCCCACTGGACCGTGCCGCGCGCGTTGTTCCGCCCGACTCCCTCCGGCCGATCGTTGCTGACCGTGTCGCCATTGTCGTCGAAGCCGGTGATGATCGTGTACGGCGCGCCCGAGGAGACCCGGAACATCGAGCTGACCCGCAGGTCCCGCCACACCGGCATGCTGAACATCCCCGCCAGGCGATGGCGCACGTCGCCGGGCGCCGGTCCCCACTCCCCGTCCAGGTCGTAGTTGTCCGCCGGGAGGCTCAGAGGGCCGTCCGCTTCGTTTCGCCACCACGCGATCGTGTAGTTGCTCGCGAGGAAGATCCGCCGCGATGGCACGTTCAGGTTGAGATTGAACGAGAGGCTGCGGCGAGAGGACTCGGCCGTGGACTCGATCTGCGTGATGTTGCCGGCGGCCGCGTCGGGGCGGATGCCGTTGGCCGGCGCGTTGATGTTCCGTCCGCGCAGCTCGTTCCAGCCGCGCGTCTCGAAGTACATCACGTTCAGCGTGGTTGACGCGGCGAGGCGCCGCTCGACGCCAATCGCCCCCTGCAGGACCGTGGGCATCCGCAGATCCGGCGCGGCCTGGATCCGCCCTGCCGGCAACACGATCACCGCGCCGCCAGCGAAGGGATCGGGGTAGCCCGGGTCCCGCACGACGATGTCCTGCTGCGTGACGCCGTCCACGCGCAGCGTCTGCTCGTACGTGTCCGCGCCGAACCAGTCGTAGAACAGGCCCACGCCACCGCGGATCGTCGTATGGCCGCTCCGGAACGGCGACCAGATGAACCCCGCCCGCGGCGAGAAATTGTCGCGGTCGTCCAGGTGCGCCTGCACCTCGTGCCGGAGCCCAACGGAGAGCGTCAGATCCTTTCGGGCCCGGATGTCGTCCTGCACGTACCAACCCAACTCGTAGTGCGAGTACTCGACCAGCGGCGAGCCCACCCGCACCGAATAGGTCGTCGGCCGCGCGGCCTCGTACGCGTGGAGGCTCGCGAACGTGAACACGCCATTCGAATTCCGGCTCTCGTCGCTGCGGTAGCGACCCGCTTCGAACAGGAAGCCCGCGCGCATCGCGTGCCGTCCGGAATTGATGTCCACGTTGTCCACGATCTCCACCTCGCGTGCATCCCGGCCTCCGGAGATCTGAGCTCCTCCTGCCGAGAACGCATTCAGGACCTGGACCGCCGGCGTGGCGACGAGCGGCGTGGACAGGGTGTTGGTCCAGTTCACCTGAAACCGAGCCTCGTTGAATAGACTCTTGCCGACGGGTCCCGACTCCGACACGCGAAACAGGCGCGAGTTCACCTCGCGATCGTAGGCGCGCTCGGCCAGGTCGAAGTCCCCGACGCCCAGGTTGCGATTGTCGGTCTCGCCGCGCTGCACCTCGACTCGAAGCGCGTGGGTCTTCGACAGCGCGTGCTCGACACGCGCGTTGAAGTTCATGCGATCCGTGGGACGCCGGACGACGTCGCTGAAGGCGCCGTCCACGAGGGCCGCGACGACCGTTTTCGAGTCGAAGCTGTCGAGGCCGTCAGTCGTGAAGGCGAACGACGTCCGGTTCTTCCAGAGCGGGCCCTCGAGCGACAGCAGCGCCCGGCGCTGCTGCTCGTCCCCCTTCCGCGGGGCGAACGCGTTGCGCGCGTTCAACGACTCGTCGCGGAAGCCGAGGTCGAGCGAGCCGCGGAAGGCGCTGACGCCGGGACGCGTGCGGATGTCCACCGAAATGTGGGCCGGCTCGTGGTTCTCGGCCGCGAACAGGTTTCGCCGGAACCGGATCTCCTGGATTTGCGACTTCGGAGGCAGCCGCCCGCCCCGGAACCCGTTGACGCGAAGCACCGATCCGGGCCCGGCCATCTGGCTCAACGCTTCTTCGAGTTCCTCGGGATCGTCGGGCAGTTGGTCGATCTGGTCCGCGGTGAGCACGGTCGAGAACGCGTCTCCCCGCGGATCCGTTCGCACCTCGCGCGGATCGCGCGCCACCGTCACCTCGTCGGCCACCCTCGCGATCGGGAGGCGCAGCTCCCTGCGCGTTTCGCGCCCGCGCACGCGCAGATCCGGAATTTCGACCGGCTCGAACCCTTCGAACTCCGCGCGGACGACGTAGCGGCCGGGTGCGAGCCGATGCAGCGCCGCTTCCCCGCGCTCGTCAGTCGTGAGCGAGACCGTCGCATCCGCACCCGCGCTGACGGTGACGCGCGCGCCGGGGATCACGGCGCCCGAGGGATCGAGCACCGTGACGCGCAGGGTCGAGGCGCCGGCGGGTAGCGTCGTCTGAGCGTTGGCGACCGACACCGGCAGCAGCAGCGCGAGCGCCGCCCCCGTCATGCCGCGCGGGAATCTCGTCGGCATCTCCTACTTCGCCTCGAACGTTGACGCTTTGATGTCGTCGTTGATCCGGATCTTCTCGAGCTCCAGCTCCTCGGCGGGCTCCCCCTTGATCGATCGCGAGATTCGATGCGGCAGCCACACGCCATCAACCTCGCGGAAATCGTCGAAGAAGAGCTGGTGCTCGACGACTGGCGGAGGCCCCTGGGCGTGGATCTCGCGGGCGATCTCGTCGGCGCCGGCGTGCGGCTGACGCGGGCGGGCCTCTCCCGGGCCCTGCCGCATCACGCGCACGATGGGTTGCGGCGCCATGTACGTCAGCATGAGTGGGCGCGACGACTGCTGATCGATGAACAGCCGCGCGGCGAAGCCGTCGCCTGCCTTCACGTCGATGACGTGCGCGCGCCCGTCCGGAGACTCCGCTTCGCCCGCATAGGTGAACGTCGCGCCGGGAAGCGCCGGCGCCGAGAGGAGCCAGCCGAGCGTGAGCCGCGCGGACTCGGCGCGTTGGTTCCTGAGCATCGCGGCGCGCCTCGCCTCGGGGTCTGCGGGAGCGCCCGGGCCGCCAGGTCCGCCCATGCGGACGACCATTGCATGGCCGCCCCCCATTGAGTTGACCCGCTCCAGTGGCGTCTCGCCGTTGAAGCCGGCTTCCCGCGTCATCGTGTTGCCCATCATCGTGTCGGTCTGGGACCGCACGTACTTGTCGGGGAGGGCGAGGGCGATTTCTGTCTCCCCGGCGATCTGCATCTCCCCCATCATCCGGCGGTGCTTGCCCTTCGCGGTCACCGTCCGGATCGATGCGAGCTTCTCCTCGCCGCCCAGCGCCTCGCGCGCCGCCTTGAGGACTTCCTGCGACTTCTGGTCGGCGTCCGATGCCAGCGCCGCGGGCGGAATCAGCAGCGCCAGCGCCGCGACGAGCGTCCTTGTCATCCTGTGCATGTGTCTCCTCGTTCTGTTGGTCTCGTCGTATAAGACCATCGCGGCGGGGTCGATGTTGTTAAAGCGACGCAAAGCGTTTGTTAAGAACGTAAAATCCGCGGTCCGGCGGGCGAGAGTCCCTGCGCCGGGGTGCTAGACTCGGCCTGTATGCGGAACCGCGGCGCGTTCGTCGTCACGACGCGGGAGCGGCGATGGCCCCCGCTGTCGTGGCTGTCGCTGGGTCTGCTCGCGCTGCTCACCGGGCTCGCGATCCTTCAGTACCGGTGGCTCGGACAGGTGAGCGAAGCCGAGCGGCAGCGCCTGCAGGCGGGCCTGCAGGCGCGCGCGGGGCAGTTCGCCGACGAGTTCGACCGCGAAATCGCACGGGCATTCTTCCATCTGCAGGTGGATCCGGAGTCGCTGCAGCGCGACGACTGGACGCGCTACGCGGAGCGCTACGATCGCTGGCAGGCCGCGGTGCCGCATCCGCGGCTCGTGTCGGAACTCTGGTTGTTCGCGCCTGGCGCGGATCCGCGGCGGTACGACAGCGACGCGCGCGCGTTCCAGGCCGCGCCGCTTCCGTCCCGACTCGAGCCCCTGTGGAAGAACGCCCGCACCGACGTGGGGAACCGCAACGTCGCTCCGGGTGCGGGCATCCGGTGGTTCCACGCGGTGCACGATGACATCCCCGCGATCGTCGCGCCGATTCCCGACGTGTTCAGGTTCCCCAGCGACGCTCCACTGCGCATCGAGCACGTCAACCCGCTGGCGCGCCACGGGTTCGTCGTCATCATGCTGGACGACCGCTATCTCCGTGCGGAACTGCTGCCGGCGCTGGCGAAACGCCATTTCGCGGCGGCGAACGGCGGAGACTATCACCTGAAGGTCTCGGCGAGCGACGGGCGGCGGGAGGTCTTTTCGTCCGGCCCCGCGCTCGACAAACCGGACGCGCCGCCCGACGTCTCGGTGGGGCTCTTCGACGTGCGTCTCGAGATCCTGTCCGACCTGCGCGCCGCCGAGCGCGGTGTGCCCGGGCGGGCCGGGGCCGCCATGGACCGCCGCCTCGCGGTCAGCGTCGTGGAGCGGAGCGAGGGGGGACGCAGGATGGAACGCGTCAACCTTCCGGGTCCACGATGGCGTCTCGAGCTGCGACACCGCGCCGGTTCCCTGGAAGCGGCGGTCGGCGCCGCGCGTCGCAGGAACCTCGTGCTCAGTTCGGGAATTCTGGCGCTTCTTGGCGCGAGCATGATCATGCTCGTGGTCGCCGCGCATCGCGCGTCGCAGCTCGCCGCGCAACAGATCAAGTTCGTGGCGGCGGTGTCGCACGAGCTGCGCACGCCGCTCGCCGTCATCCGTTCGGCTGGCGAGAACCTGGCAGACGGCCTCGTCTCGGAGCCGGGGCAGGTCCAGACCTACGGCGAGCTCGTTCGCGCCGAAGGGCGCCGGCTGACGACGATGGTCGAGCAGGTGCTGGCGTTTGCCGGCGTGAAGGGAAGCCAGGTGCTGCAGCGGCAGGCAGTCCACGCCCGCGAACTCGTCGATCGCGCCACTGACGCCGTGCGCGCCGACCTGGACGGCGCGGGCCTGCGTGTCGAGGCCGACGTACCGGAGAATCTGCGCCCGGCGCTGCTGGACGTCGAAGCGGTCGTACGGGCGCTCGCCAATCTCCTGAGCAACGCGGCGAAGTACGCGGCGGGCGGCGGGCTGGTGCGCGTGGCCGTTCGCGAGGGCGCCGGGCGCGAGCTCCAGATCGCCGTCCAGGATCGCGGCCCCGGCATCGCCCCCGACGACCTCCCCCACATCTTCGAGCCGTTCTTCCGCTCGTCTGCCGTGATCGCGTCGCGCGTTCATGGGACCGGCCTCGGTCTGAGCCTTGTGGACGCGATCGTACGCGCACACGGCGGCCGCGTCCTGGTGCGGAGCGACCCGGGACGGGGCTGCACGTTCACCCTGCACTTCCCGCACGCGGTGGTGCCCGCTTCGGCGTCGGTGACCGACCCGCTGCCAGCCAGCCGGCCGTGACACCCAGGCGCATCCTCCTCGTCGAAGACGAGCCCGGCCTGGTCCTCACGCTGACCGACCGGCTCGCGCGGGAAGGCTACCGCGTCGAGACCGCGACCGACGGCGCCGCCGGGCTCGAGCGCGCCACGGCAGAGGGGTTCGATCTGATCCTGCTCGACGTCATGCTGCCGTCCATGAACGGGTTCGACGTCTGCCGGGAGCTACGGCGCCGCGCGATCGAGACCCCCGTGATCATGCTCACGGCGCGCGGGCAGATCGTCGATCGCGTGGTGGGCCTGAAGCTCGGCGCGGACGACTACCTGACGAAACCGTTCGAGATCGCGGAACTGCTCGCGCGGATCGAGGCGCGGCTGCGCAGGACAACGCCTGGCGAGCCGGCGCCTTCCGGGGACATACACCGGTTCGGTTCCGTGTGGGTGGACTTCCGGCGCGCGGAAGCGACGCGCGACGGCGAGCCGCTCGAGCTGTCCGCACGAGAGTTCCAGCTCCTGCGCTACTTCATCGAGCACCGGGGCGCCGCTCTCACGCGCGAGGAGCTGTTGAACGAGGTCTGGGGCTATCAGTCGATGCCGTCCACGCGCACGGTGGACGTACACGTTGCGTGGCTGCGACAGAAGGTCGAGCCGAACCCCCGCCGCCCGCAGCACATCCTGACCGTCCACGGCATGGGGTACAAGTTCGTCGGATGATCGGGGACGCCCGGCGTCTGGTCCGCCGGGCGTCCGGTGAAACTTCGAGGGGATTTCGACCGGCAGGTCAGGGCCGTGTGACGACCGCGCGGCGGCGGTGCTGTTCGAACACGCGGTCGCAGGCGCGTCGGAACCGGTCTCCCAGCTCCCGCGCCGAGTCGGCCGGCACCGGCCCGATGCGCTTCCACGACGCCTGCGCCTGTCTGACTTCTTCCGCAGCGGCGCGCCAGCGGGCGTCCTCGCTCGACCGTCCGCCGATCTGGTTCGAGGCGAGCGCTTCGCGGAGCATCGCCGCGAGCGCCTCCGAGGAGGAGGCGGGGGGCGCCTGCTCCGTCGCCAGCTTCTCGACGCGGGCGATCAGCTTCTCCATGCGCTGCAGGTTCGCCGTCGGATCGAGGTCGGTCCCGCGGAACCGATCCGCGTGTCTGGTCAGGATGCCCTCGATGGCCGTGCTGTAGCGCTGCTGCAGCTCCTCGATTTGCGCGTGCGGCACCGGGCCGCCGTGCTCCCAGCGCTGGCGGTATCCACGCACCTGCTGCACGAGATCTTCGGGCGCAGGCTGGTCCGCCGCTGCGAGCGTCTCGAGCTCGACCACCAGCGCCTCGCGCGCGTGAATGCGCTCGGTGAGCGCGATCTGGTCGCGCTGCTTGTGCCGCTCGAAGAACTTGTCGCATGCGCCGCGGAAGCGGTTCCACAGCGCCTCTCCCTTGTTCTTGCGCACGGGGCCGACCGTCTTCCACTCGGCCTGGAGCCGCCGCAGCTCCGCGGCCGCGACGTCCCAGTCGGAGGATTCCGCCAGCTCCTCGGCGCGCCTGACCAGCGCCTCCTTGCGCGCAAGGTTCGCGGCCCAGATCTCCTTCCGCTGGTTCAGGTCCTCCTGCTTGCGGGTGAAGAACCGGTCGCACGCGGTGCGGAAGCGGTCCCACAGTACCTTCGCCTGCTCGCGCGGCACGGGACCGATCGCCTTCCAGTCCGCCTGCAGCTTCCTGAGCTCGTCGGCGGTGCGGATCCAGTCGGTCGAGTCCGCCAGCTCCTCGGCGCGGCGCGCCAGCGCCTCCTTGCGCTGCTGATTCTCCCCGCGCTGGGCCGCCTGCTGGGCGAAGTAGTCCTGCGTGCGCGCGCGCACCTGGTCGAAGGCGCGGCGGTAGCGGTGCCACAGCGCCTGGGCCTGGCCACGCGGCGCTTCCGCGACATCGCGCCACCGCGCGTTGATCGCGCGCAGCTCTTTCGCGGCCGCCTCGAGGTCCGGCTGTTCCGTCGTGTTGATCTTCTGCAGCAGGGCCTCGGTGCGCGCGCACAGTTCTTCCTGCACCGTGGCGTTTGCGAAGCGCCGCCAGTCGTCCGCTTCGCGCAGCTCCCGCGCGCGCGGGACGAGCGCCGCGTGCGCTGCGCGGAGCCGTTCGAGCACGCGCTCGCGATCCTCGCGCGTGGGAAGCGCGCCCGGATTGTCGATCGCCTCCCGCAGTTCCTTGACGCCGCGTTCCGCCTCTTTCAGCGAGAGATCCTCCGCCGGGGCGCGCTTCTCGAGCCGCTCGGCGAGTCGCTCCAGCCTCCGGAGCGTGTCGCGCTGCGCCTTCTCCTCCGTCTCGCGCTTGCTGGCGACGCGCTGCTCCATCTGCGCGAGCGCCTGGCCATGTCGATCCTGCAGCGGCGCATCGTCGATTCCGGCGCCGCGCCGGTCGGCGACGATCGCGGATTGCTCGCGCCAGTCGCGTTCGAGGATGGTCCAGCGCTCGCGGGCCCCCGCGAGGTCCTCGTCCGCGGCCGCCGCTTCGAAGTGCGGCGCGAGCTCCTCCAGCCGTCGCAGCGCGGCGAGCCCCTGCTGCCGTTTCTCGATCGTCACGCGGCAGACCTGGCAGGCTTCGTCGAAGCGGCGCTGCAGCGCGACCAGATCGTCCTCGAACCCGTCGACCGGAGGGAGCCCTTCCCACTCCGCGCGCGCGAGATCGAGCTGCGTGGCCATGTCATCGGACGGAGCGAGGGTCCCCACGCGTTCGACGAGCGAGCGGCGAACGCCCAGCGCCTGCTGCCGCGCCTGCTCCCGGCGCGCCAGCTCCATCGCTTCCTGCTCGCGCCTGGCGATCTCCGCTCTGGCTGCATCCATCGCCGACTGGAACCTGGCGCCGAGATCGTCGTGGGTCGATGGGAGGCCGCGCCATTCCTCGTCGGCTCGCTGCAACTCCGCGGCCGCGTCCTGCCAGTTGGCGGTGTGGGCGAGCGCTTCGACGCGCTGGCACAGCTCGACCTCGCGCTGCCGCAGCGCCTCGTCGGCGGCGCGGCGCGCCGCCTCGTCTTCTTCCCATTGCTGAACGAGCGCGCGCGCCCGCTTCTGCACCGCCTTGTTCACGGCCTTTGCGGCCGCGTTCCGGTAGAGCTCGACGTCGTCCTGGCGCTGCCGCGCTATGCGCTCGAAGGCCGCCAGCGCGGCCTCCTTCTGGTCCGAGCGCATCGCCACGTTCAGCAGCTCGGCCGAATCGCTGAGCTTCTCCGCCGCCCGCAGCGCGACCGCCGCGTCCGTCGCGTTTCGCGCCACGCTCCCCAGGGCGCGCTGATCCTCGAGGCGTTCGACGGCCCCGCGGCGCACCGTCTCGAGCGCCGCGCCTTTCGCCAGGGCGCCGAGGTGTTTCGGATCGGCGAGCTCCGCGAGCGCCAGCTCCGCGTCCGCGCTGCCGCGCATTGCGATTTCCAGCAGCCGCTCGGCGGCCGCCTGTCGCAACGGCTCGTCCGGATCTTCGCGGGCCACCTCGCCCAGCACCGCCGCGTCGCTGACACGTCCCACCGCTGCCCGCCGCACGCGGGCATCAGCGTCGCCGCGCGCCAGCGCCGCGAGAATTTCCGGCGCGTCTTCGCGCGAGGCGTCGAGCTCCTGGACGGCGGTGAGACGAACCTGTGGGTCTGCGCTCTTCCAGCGCGGCGTGGGCTTCAAACGATCGAAGAGGGACATCGGCAGATCTCAATCGGCGCGCAACCCGCGCGCGCCCCGGCGGACCTCGTCCTTTGCGAGCGACCCGCCGCGAAAGGCAAGAACACCATTGTAGGTCAGCACGAGCGCCGGATCATCGGGTGTTATCATCCAGGTCGCGCGTCCCAAGGAGTCATCATGCGCACCATGCGCTCCGTTCTCCTGTCGGTTCTAGCAATTACCATCCTTGCCGCCCCGAAGTCGATGGTGGCGCAGCGCGCGGCCGCGCGCTGGCTCACCTACGACGAGGCGTTCGCGCCTCCAGCGGGCGAGCCCCGCGGCGCCGACGCCCCGCTCGGGGATCTTCCAAACGTGACCGGCTGGCTGGATGGCGAGCGGTATCTGGAAATCAGGACCGACCCGGACGGGGAGCGCCGACTCTACGCGGTCAACGCGGCCGACGGCCACTCAGAAGTTTATCGCGACTACGGCGCGATCAAGAAGCAGCTGCCCAAGGGGGCGGAGGCGGCCCGTCCCGCCACCAACACCAGCGATTTCAGCAAGTTGGTCTACCTCGCTGACGGCGACGTGTACGTCTATGGCGCCGCGGCGGGAAAGCTCCGTCGCATAACGGCCACCGCCGCGCCCGAGCGGACCCCCCGGTTTTCACCTGATAGCCGCTGGCTCGCCTACACACGTGCCGGCAACCTCTTTGCCTTCGACCTGGAGAACGGCATCGAGCACCAGTACACGAGCGATGGGAGCGACACCGTCTCGAACGGCTACGCCTCGTGGGTCTACTACGAGGAGATCCTCGGACGGGCATCGCAGTACGCGGCGTTCTGGTGGTCGCCGGACAGCACGAGGCTTGCCTTCATGCGCTTCGACGACGGGCCGGTGCCGGTATTTCCCATCTTTCACGCCACCGGACAGCACGGCGAACTGGAGCACCAGCGCTACCCGAAGGCGGGAGACCGGAACCCGTACGTGCAGATGGGCATCGTGGCGGTGAACGACGGGAGCGTCGTGTGGACGGACTTCGATCCGCGCGCGGATCACTACATTGCCTGGCCGTTCTGGACGCCCGATTCCCTCGCGCTGACGGTCCAGTGGCTGAACCGCGGCCAGGACGCGATGCGGTTCTACGCCTGTGACGCGACCACCGGGCAGAAGCGGCAGATCTACGAAGAGAAGCAGCCTGCCTGGATCGACTTCTACGAGGACCTCTACTACTTCAAGGACGGCTCGGGCTTCCTGCTGCGGAGCCCCGTGGACGGTTGGGAGCACTTGTACGTGTTCGGGAACGACGGCCGGATGACGCGCCGGCTCACCCAGGGTGAGTGGCGCGTCGATTCGATCGCGCGCGTGGACGAGAAGAACGGCGTCGTCTATTTCATGGCGCGTCCGCAGAACGCCACGTGGGACGTGCAGCTGATGCGCGTTCGACTCGATGGCACCGGCCTGCAGCCGCTGACGACGGAGCCGGGCATTCACACCGCGCGCGTGTCAGAGGATGGTCGGTACTACATCGACACGGTCGGCAACATGACGACTCCGCAGCGCATGACGCTATATCGCGGCGACGGCACGATGGTGCGCCGTCTCGGCGACACGAAGGCCGCCGCGACCGCGCGCGTCGCATGGGGCAAGGGAGAGCTGTTCACGATTCCCTCCGGCGACGGCTACGACCTGCCCGCCTACTGGGTGCTGCCGCCGGATTTCAATCCGGGCAGGCGGTACCCCGTCATTCTCAGCATCTACGGCGGTCCGGACGCCGGCACGGTTCGAAACGCGTTCCCGGGACTGCAGGCCCACTACTGGGCGTCACGCGGCGTCATCACGATGAGTGTCGATCACCGCGGCAGCGGCCACTTCGGGAAAAAGGGCGTCTGGTTGATGCACCGCAGTCTCGGTAAGTGGGAGATGCACGACCTGATCGCCGCGGCCGACTGGCTCCGCACCAAGCCGTTCATCGCGCCAGACAGGATTGGGATCGTCGGCGGGAGCTACGGGGGCTACACGACGATGATGGCGTTGACCTATGGTGCGGGGAAGTTCAACTACGGTCAGGCGGGATCCTCGGTGACGGACTGGCGCCTGTACGACACCGTCTACACCGAGCGCTACATGGACACACCGGCTGAGAACCCCGACGGGTACAAGGCGGGCGCGGTTCTGACCTACATCGATCGCTACAAAGGAGGCCTGCGGATCACGCACGGCACGATCGACGACAACGTCCACATGCAGAACTCGCTGCAGGTGATCGACTGGCTGACGAAGAACAGCAAGCCGTTCGAGCTGATGCTCTACCCGGGCAGCCGGCACGGCCTGCAGGCGTCGCAGCGCCCGCACGCAAACCGCGCGTCCCACGATTTCTGGGTGCGCAGCCTGCTGAACGGTCACCTGCCGCGGCAGACGCAGGGCACGGAAAGTATTTGGTGATTTGGTGATTTCGTGATTTGGCGATTTGGCGATTTGATTTGGCGATCTTCAGATCACCAAATCACCAAATCACCAAATCACCAAATGACCGAATCGCTAAATCATCCTGAGTTCTTCCTCCAGCCTGGTGACGAGCACGTCGAGCTGATCGATCACGGCGCGCACCGTGTCGGGGCGGGAGAGGTCCACGCCGGCCCGCTTCAACTGTTCCATCGGGTAGTCGCTGCCACCGGACGCGAGCAGCTCGAGGTAGCGCCGGCGCGCGGCTTCGCGGCCCGCGGGGGACCCCGCCTGGATCTCCCTGGCGATCTGCGCCGCCGACGCGAAGCAGGTCGCGTACTGGTAGACGTAGTACGGCGTGCTGTAGAAGTGCGGGATCCGGGCCCAGGTGGCCGCCGCGAGCGAGTCGATGTCCACGGAATCGCCGTAGAAATCCTGGAGAAGCCCAAGGTACATCGTGTTGAGGATGTCGGACGTGATCGGCTCGTTCCGCTCCGTCATCCGGTGCGCCCGGAGCTCGAAGTCCGCGAACAGCACCTGCGTGTAGAACGTGCTCGTGATGTTGTCGATCGCGTGCTGCAGCAGGACCGCGCGCTCGCGCGGGTCCGACGTCCGCTGCAGCAGGTGATCGAGCAGCAGCGCCTCGCTCAGGGTGGACGGCACTTCGGCGACGAAGATCGTGTAGCTCGAGTAGATGAAGGGCTGCGCCTCGTGCGACAGCATCGTGTGCATCGAGTGCCCCATCTCGTGCGCGAGCGTGAACACGTCGTCCAGCGTGTCGGTGTAGTTCAGGAGCATGTAAGGATGCACGCCGTACACCGGCGCGGAGTACGCGCCCGACCGCTTGCCCTCGTTCTCGTATACGTCGATCCACCCGCCCGAGAACCCCTGCCGCATCCGCCCCTGGTACTCGTCGCCCAGCGGCGCGACGGACGTGACGATATCCTCGAGGACGTTGGAGTAGGGGTACTTGCGGTCGAAGTTCACGAGCGGGATGGCGAAATCGTACGTGCTGTACTTGTCGAGCCCCAGCACGCGGCGGCGGAGGCGGTGGTAGCGCCGCAGCGGCTCGACGCCAGCACGCGTGGTGTCCACCAGGTTCTCGACGACCGCTGGCGGGATGTTGTCGCCGTGCAGCGCAGCTTCCAGCGTCGTCCGGTAGCCCCGCGCGCGTGCGTGGAACCAGTCCCGCTCGCAGATCGCGTTGTAGAGCGCGGCGTACGTGTTGAGCGTCGCCTGATACGTCGCGTGGAACGCGCGGAAGGCGGCCTCGCGGTCGCGCTGCTCGCGCTCCGTGGCCAGGATCGCGCGGTATTGGCCGTATGAGATCGTCGCGGACCGGCCGGTGCTCAGCGTGATGGTGGGGAACTTCGCGTCGGCGGTGGACAGCGCCCAGTACGAGTCGGCGGGCGCGCCGGAAAGCCGGCTCGCCAGCGACAGCAGCCGCTCTCCTGGCTCATCGAGGACGTGTTCCTGCTGGCGGTAGAGATCCTCGATCGCGAAACGATACACGCGCAGGCGATCGTTCTGCTCCATCCATCCGCGCACCGTCTCGATCGGGATCTGCAGCAGCTCGGGGTTGAACCAGGATCCGGCCTGCTTCCACTTCGCCAGGAGGATTTGCACGCGCTGCTTGCGCGCGTTCACGGCGTTGTCCCGCTGGTCCTCGTCGTAGCGCAGCGACGGGTAGTACCAGACCCGGTACGCGAGCTGACCGAGTTGGTCGCCGCGCTCGTATACGTTCAGCAGCGCCTCTGGCCCCCCTGCCAGCGTCCCTTTCAACGATGCGTACTCGTCGATCTGGCGATCCAGTGTCGCGAACGCCTGCTCCCAGAGGCTCCAATCCGGATAGATGTCGCCGAGATTCCACTTGAAGTCCGAAGAGATATCGTCACGCCTGCGCGTCGGCGCAGCGTCAGCGGCCGGTTGCATGGGATCCATCATATTTCAGGGGCCAGGGGCCAGGGGCCAGGGGCCAGGGGCCAGGGGCCAGAGGTCAGAGGCCAGAGGTCAGAGGTCAGAGGCCAGAGGTCAGAGGTCAGAGGCCAGAGGTCAGACAGGGGATAGATATGCGACCGATCCTCCTCGCATCGGCGGCGCTAGCAGGGGTCGCGCAGTTGTTGTTTGCGCCGGACGCGCTGCTGACCGGTTACGCGGTGCTGCCGGCCGACACGTTTGCGGGCGGGCCGCCGGGCGGCGTCTTTCGCAACGCGGGCGCGCGTGACGCCGCAGGCGCATTTCCCGCGCAGCCGGTCCAGGGCATCTCCTCCATCTGGCCGGCCGACGACGGAACGGAGCCGGACGGGGGCTGGTACTGGGCACTCACCGACAACGGCTATGGCACGAAGATCAATTCTCCAGACTACCTGCTGCGGATCTATCGCGTGCGCCCCCGCTTCGAAACGCGGAGCGTCGAGGTCGCGCCGGAGTTCGTCCAGCTTCGCGATCCCGATCGCCGCGCGCCGTTTCACATCGTGCACGAGAACACCAGCGATCGCGCGCTGACGGGCGCGGACTTCGACCCCGAGTCGTTCGTTCTCATGCCAGACGGCACGTTCTGGATCGGCGACGAGTTCGGACCATTCCTGCTGCACGTCGCGGCCGACGGGCGCCTACTCGATCCGCCGTTCGCGGCCGAAGGCGTGCGATCGCCGGATCATCCGCTGTTGCCACCGCCGGACGCCGGTGAAGCGAGCGAGGCAACGGTGGCGCGCAGTCGAGGCTTTGAAGGCCTCGCCTACCACGCGCCGCGCAAGACGCTGATCGCGCTGCTCGAGGCTGGTCTCGTCAGCGACCAGGGGAAGATCAGTCGCGCACTCGAGTTCGATCCGGCCGCGCGTTCCTTCACGGGACGCGGGTGGCAGGTGCCGCTCGAAGCGCCAGACCACGCGCTGACAGAACTTGTGGCTGTCAGCCCAGTGGCTGATGGGCGGCCTGATTACATCGTGAGGTTCATGGCGATCGAGCGCGACAGCGGGCACGGACCTGAGGCCCGCTTCAAGAAGATCTTCTACCTGGACCTCACGAACCAGCCGCAAGTCGGCGGAGGGCGCCACTCGATCGTCCAGAAGCACGGCCGCGGCCCGAGCCCATCGGCGCTCATCGACCTGCTCTCCATCGTGGACCCCAATCGACTCGCGACTGGCGACGGTCGTTTCTCCTTTCCATTCATCACACCCGAAGCCCTCTGGCCCCTTGGCATGGAGGTGCTGATTGTCAACGACAACAACTACCCAGCGACCGGCGGCCGCACGCCGGAACAGCGCGACAACACCGAGTTCGTGCGGCTCAGGCCGCAGTGACAGGCGTCAGGGCTCAGGCTTCAGGATCAGGGTTAGAGGGGTTCAGGGGTGTAGAACCAGGATTCGGGCGTGTTCAGGTCGCTCTTCCTGCCGCGGCCCCCTTGCTTTCTTGAATCCATACATATACATTCATGTATATGTCTGAGCCGTCTGCCCTGTTCAGGCTCCTGTCCGATCCGGCCAGGCTGCGGCTGCTCCGCCTCCTCGCGGCCGAGCGGCTGAACGTCTCGGAGCTGACATCGGTGCTTGGCATCGCGCAATCGGGCGTCTCGCGGCATCTCGGCCTGCTCAAGGACGCCGGCCTGGTAAGTGAGGAGCGCGAAGGGGGCTTCACCTATTTCCGCATCGCGGACGACGTGCGGCACGCGCGAGACGGGTTTGGGCCGCTCTGGCCGCTGCTCGAATCGCAGTTTCAAGGGATGCGCGAGTCGCCACGCGTCCGCGAGGACGACGCGCGCCTGCAGGAGGTCCTGCGGCTGCGGAAGGAGAACTTCGACGCGCACGCGGGGCCGGACACGCGCCGGACCGGCCAGCTCGTGCCGGGGCGGAGCTGGGCCGCCTGGGCCCGGGCTCTCGGGCATCTGCTGCCGCCGCTCGAGGTCGCGGACCTTGGGTGCGGCGAAGGCTATCTCACCATCGAGGCCGCGCGCTGGGCGAAGCGGGTGATCGCGGTGGACCGGTCGCCGGAGGTGCTCGCGCGCGCGAAGGCGCTGGCTGCCAGGCGGCGCGTGACGAACGTCGCCTGGAAGCGCGGCGAGATCGAACGGGCACCGCTCGCCGACGGCTCGGTGGACGTCGCGATCCTCTCGCAGGCCCTCCACCACGCGTCCGATCCCGCGCTGGCGCTCGGCGAAGCGGTGCGGATCACCCGCAAGGGAGGGCGCGTCGTCGTCCTCGACCTGCGCAGGCACAACGAGGCATGGGTGCGTACGCGGCTGGGCGACAAGTGGCTCGGCTTCGACGACGCGGAACTGAAGGCGTTGCTGAAGCAGGCCGGGCTCGTCAACGTGCGGGTGAACGTCGGCGCACGAAAGACGGGCGACCCGTTCACGGTGCTCATCGCGAGCGGGGCGAAACCGAGAATCTGAATGTTCTTCGTGAAACGGTGACACATGACGCTTCGACAGCAGCTCGATGACGTTCTCTCGCGGCGCATCATGGTCCTCGACGGCGCGATGGGCACCATGATCCAGCGGCACGGCCTGCAGGAAGGGGACTACCGCGGCGATCGCTTTCGCGCGCACCGCAAGGACCTGAAAGGGGACAACGACCTCCTCGTGCTCACGCGCCCCGACGTGATCCGCGCGATTCACGAGGAGTACCTCCAGGCGGGCGCCGACATCATCGAGACCAACACGTTCAACGCGAACGCGATCTCGCAGGCCGACTACGCGCTCGAAGAACTCGTGTACGAGCTGAACGTCGCGGCCGCGCGGCTCGCGAAGGAGGCCGCCGCCCGCTGGACCGCGAAGGCGCCGGAGCACCCGCGCTTCGTCGCCGGCTCGATCGGCCCGACGAACCGCACGCTGTCCATTTCACCGGACGTCAACGATCCGGCGTTTCGCTCGGCGACGTTCGACCAGGTGCGCGACGCGTACGCCGAGCAGGTCCGCGGCCTGCTCGATGGCGGCGTCGATCTGCTGCTGGTCGAGACGATCTTCGACACCTTGAATGCGAAGGCCGCGCTGGTGGCCATCCAGGATGTCTTCGACGAGCGGTTCGGCGGGACGCAGGAAAGGGCCGCCGGCATCCCGCCGCCCGTGATGATCTCGGTCACGATCACCGACCGGTCGGGCCGGACCCTCTCCGGCCAGACCATCGACGCGTTCTACGTCTCCATTGCGCACGCGAAGCCATTCTGCGTCGGGCTGAACTGCGCGCTGGGGGCGCGCGACATGCATCCGTACCTCGTAGAGCTGTCGCGGCAGGCGGAGTGCTGGACGAGCTGCTACCCGAACGCCGGCCTGCCGAACGCATTCGGCGGCTACGACGAGCAGCCGGCCGACACGGCCGGCGTCATCCGCCAGCTCGCATCGGAGGGCCTGGTCAACATCGTTGGGGGCTGCTGCGGCACGACGCCTGCGCACGTCCGCGCCATCGCCGACGCCGTGCGGGACCTCGAACCGCGCCGCCCCGCACCGGCGCAGCCGCACACGAGGTTCGCGGGGCTCGAGGTGCTCACGATTCGTCCGGAGAGCAACTTCCAGATGATCGGCGAGCGCACCAACGTCACGGGTTCGGCGCGCTTCGCGCGCTTGATCAAGTCCGGGCAGTACGGCGAGGCGGCCGCCGTGGCGGCCGAGCAGGTGCGCAACGGCGCCAACATGATCGACGTCAACATGGACGAAGGCATGCTCGACTCCGAGCGCGCCATGACGACGTTCCTGAACCTGATTGCGACCGAGCCGGAGATCGCGCGCGTGCCGGTGCTGATCGACAGCTCGAAGTGGTCGGTGCTCGAGGCGGGGCTGAAGTGCCTGCAGGGCAAGCCGGTCGTCAACTCGATCAGCCTCAAGGAGGGGGAGGCGGATTTCCTGCACAAGGCGCGGGTCGTCCGAAAGCACGGCGCGGGTGTCGTGGTCATGGCGTTCGACGAAACGGGCCAGGCGGACACTGCGGCGCGCAAGGTCGAAATCTGCCAGCGCGCGTATCGTCTGCTCGTCGAAGAGGCAGGCTTCGATCCGCACGACATCATCTTCGATCCCAACATCCTTGCCATCGGCACGGGGCTCGAGGAACACGCCGACTACGCGAAGAACTTCATCGAAGCCACGCGCGTCATCAAGGACACCTGTGCGGGCGCGAAGGTCAGCGGAGGGGTGAGCAACCTCTCCTTTGCGTTCAGGGGAAACGACGTCGTCCGCGAGGCGATACACGCGGCGTTCCTGTACCACGGCATCCGCGCCGGGATGGACATGGGCATCGTCAACGCGGGCCAGCTCGCGGTGTACGAGGACATTCCGAAAGAGCTGCTGGAGCACGTCGAGGACCTGATCTTCAACCGGCGGCCCGATGCGACCGAGCGGATGGTCAGGTTCGCGGAGCAGGTGAGGGGAACCGCGACGAAACGCGAGCACGACGTCGCGTGGCGGCAAAAGTCGGTCGAGGAGCGGCTCGCCCACGCGCTCATCCACGGAATCGTGGACTTCATCGAGACCGACGTGGAGGAGGCCAGGCAGAAGTACCCGAGGCCGCTGGACATCATCGAAGGCCCGCTGATGGATGGCATGAAGACGGTGGGGGACCTGTTCGGCGCGGGCAAGATGTTCCTGCCGCAGGTTGTGAAGAGCGCGCGGGCGATGAAGAAGGCGGTCGCGTACCTCGAGCCGTTCATGGAGAGCGCCCGCGGCCGCGGCGGAGCGCAAACGCGCGACGCCGCAGCGAGCGGGGGTGGGGTCCCCGCGAGCCCTGAAGAATGCCAAGCGACGCCGAGCACGACGAGCGCACAGGGGCGGGTGCTGATGGCGACCGTGAAGGGGGACGTGCACGACATCGGCAAGAACATCGTGGGTGTCGTCCTCGGCTGCAATGCCTACGAGGTGATCGATCTGGGAGTGATGGTGCGAGCCGACCGCATTCTGGACACCGCCATTGAGCGGAAGGCGGACATCGTCGGGCTGAGCGGGCTGATCACGCCGTCGCTCGACGAGATGGTGTTCGTCGCGCGCGAGATGCAGCGGCGCGGGTTCACCCTGCCACTGCTGATCGGCGGCGCGACGACCAGCCGGCAGCACACGGCGGTGAAGATCGCGCCCGAGTACGGCGGCCCGGTCGTGCACGTGCTCGACGCGTCACGTGCCGCCGACGTGGTCGCGAACCTCCTCAACCCGCGGCAGCGCGACGACTTCGTGGCCGTCGCCCGGCGCGAGCAGGAGGAGATCCGCGGCCGCTACGCGACGCGGCGCGAGCGGCCGCTGCTGACGTACGAGCAGGCGCGGGCGAACGCGCTCAAGACCGACTGGGACACTCTCGAGGTGCCCGCGCCGTGGTTCCTCGGCCGGCGCGTCGTGGAGCCGCGTGTCGCGGACCTCGTTCCGTTCATCGACTGGACGTTCTTCTTCAGCGCGTGGGAGCTGAAGGGACGCTTCCCGGCGATCCTCGAGCATCCGGAGTACGGCCCGGCGGCGCGGGATCTGTACGCCCATGCCCAGGCGCTGCTCGCGGAGTGGACGGGCGCCGAGGCGCGTGCCGCCGCGCCCATCCGGGCGCGCGGGGTGTACGGATTCTGGCCGGCGGCAAGCGAAGGCGACGACATCGTCGTCTTCCAGGACGAGGGACGGGCGCGCGAGCTGGCGCGGTTCTCGATGCTCCGGCAACAGGACGTGATCGCCGACGCGCGCCCGAACCGGTCGCTCGCGGACTTCGTCGCGCCGCGTGGCAGCGGCGTCGCCGACTTCATCGGCGCGTTCGCCGTGACCGGCGGAATCGGCGCCGAGGAGCTCGCGCGCGAATACGAGCGCCAGCACGACGACTATCGCGCCATCATTGTGAAGGCGCTCGCCGACCGGCTGGCGGAGGCGTTCGCCGAGTACCTCCACGCGCAGGCGCGGCAGGACTGGGGGTACGAGAAGAAGACGCCCTCCCGGGAGGAACTGCTCGGGGAGCGCTATCGCGGAATCCGCCCGGCCTTTGGCTATCCGGCATGCCCGGACCACAGCGAGAAGTTCAAGCTGTTCGATCTCCTCGATGCGCGGAGCGTGGGAATCGAGCTGACGGAGTCGGCCGCGATGATGCCGGCCGCGAGCGTGAGCGGGCTCTACTTCAGCCACCCGGAGGCAAAGTACTTCAGCATCGGACGCATCGGCCGGGACCAGGTGGAGAGCTACGCGGCGCGGAAGGGAGTCAGCGTGGAATTGGCCGAGCGCGCCCTCGCCGCGCACCTGGCCTACGAGCCGCTCGAGCTCGGCGTGAAATGCTGAGCGGTTGTGGGGTACAGTAACTCTTCCGCAGGAGGAGACTGACTCATGCCGCGTAGAGTCGCACTGCTGGCGGGGCTGGCCCTGCTCTGGCCGATCGCCGCCCCCGCCCAGCATCACGGGCCCATGTCGCCGGCGCCGGAGACCGAAGGACCGATCGCGCCGCTGCTCGCCAACCTGGGCACGTATCACCACAAGGTGTCTACCGCCGACGCCCGCGCGCAGCAGTTCTTCGACCAGGGACTGCGGCTCGTGTATGCGTTCAACCACGCCGAGGCGGTCCGGGCGTTCCGCGAGGCCGCGCGGCGCGATCCCAGGCTGGCGATGGCGCACTGGGGACACGCGTACGCGCTCAGCCCCAACATCAACGATCCAATCACGCCGGAGCGCGAGAAGGAGGCGTACGAGGCGGTGCAGCGCGCGGCCGCGCTGAGGGCGGGCGCCACGCCGGCCGAGCGCGCGTTCATCGACGCGCTCGCCACGCGGTACTCCGAGCGGTACGGTGAGGATCGGCCCGCGAAGGACGCCGCGTTCGTCGCGGCGATGAGGAAAGTCGCGCAGCAGTACCCGGACGATCCGGACGCGACGACGATCTACGCCGCCGCGATCATGGAGACGATGCCGTGGCGGTACTGGCGCGAGGACGGCGCGCCGCAGCCCGGCACCGAGGAGGTCATCCAGCTCCTCGAGCGGACGTTCGCGAAACATCCGGATCATCCCGGCGCGCACCATTTGTACATCCACATCGTCGAGGCGTCGAACGCGCCGCAGCGTGGGGAGCCGAGCGCCGACAAGCTCGAGTCGCTGATGCCGGGCGCCGGGCACCTCGTCCACATGCCGGCGCACATCTACATCCGCGTCGGTCGGTACCGCGACGCCGCCGAATCGAACGTCCGGGCCATTCGCGCCGACGAGGACTACATCACGCAGTGCAAGGCGCAGGGGATCTACCCGCTCTCGTACTACCCGCACAACATCCACTTCCTGTGGGCCGCATCGATGTGGGAGGGGCGCAGCGAGGTGGCCATTCAGACGGGACGGCAGGTCGCCGCAAAGGTGGCTTCGCACGGGGAGATCGCGCCGTGGGCGCAGCCGTTCCTGGTCGCGCAGTACTTCGCGCTCGTGCGCTTCGGCCGCTGGGCAGAGCTCGTCGCGGAGCCCGCGCCGGATCCGAAGCTGCCGCTCGTGCGCGGCGTCTGGCTGTACGCGCGCGGCGTGGCGCTGGCGAACACGGGGCGCGTGGACGACGCCGCGAAGGTCCTCGGAGAACTCCGCGAGCTGCTGACGTCACTGGCCCAGGACGACACGCCCATCGGAAACAACACGCTTCGCACCGTACTTTCAGTGGGAGCGCCGCTCCTCGCGGGCGCGATCGCGGAGCGGCGCGGCGAGCTCGACGCCGCGATCGCGCAGTTCGATCGTGCCGTCCGGCTCGAGGACGCGCTCGTCTACAACGAGCCGACGGACTGGGCGATGCCGGCGCGCCACGCGCTCGGCGCCGCGCTGATCGGGGCCGGGCGCCCTGCGGAGGCGGAGACGGTGTACTGGGAGGACCTGCGGCGCAACCCGGAGAACGGCTGGGCGCTGCACGGCCTGGCGCGCGCGCTCGATGCACAGAAGAAGGAGACACAGGCGGCGCAGGCGCGCGCGCGTTTCGCTCGCGCCTGGACGCGCGCGGACATCAGCCTCACGGCGGGAACAAACGAGGGAAAGGAAAATAGCAAAAGGTAAAGCGAAAACTTCGTGCCTTTTTCGACGTGCCTTTTACTATTTCCGATTCGTATAGGATCCCCCCGTGTCGGGCGTCGAGATCCTGGGGTTCGTCACCGGCGCGCTCAGCGTCTGGCTGGCGGTCAGGGAGAACGTCTGGAACTGGCCGATCGCGGCCGCGAACGCCGTCTTCTTCTTCGTGCTGTTCCTCCGCCATCGTCTCTATGGAGATATGGCGCTGCAGGTGGTCTTCTTCGGGTTGGCCGTCCTCGGCTGGTACCGATGGCTGCGCGGCGGCGAGCACCACTCCGCGCTGCACGTCTCCAGGATCACCGCGCGGTTCTCGACGACGCTGGCCGTCGTCATCGTCATCGCGACGGCCGCGGGGACCGTTTACCTCCGGCGCATCGGCGATGCCGCCCCGTTCCTCGACGCGGCGACAACGGTGCTCAGCCTCGCCGGCCAGTACCTCCTCACGAAGAAGGTGATCGAGAACTGGTACATCTGGATCGCCGCCGACGTGCTCTACATCTGGATGTACCTGCAGGGCGCGTTGTACCTGACCGCAACGCTTTACGTCATTCTGCTGCTGATGTGCATCGCGGGGGTGCTCCAGTGGAGTCGTTCGCTCGGCGGCAGCGTGGTGTCGCCCGGCGTATAATCCGGCGATCCTTCCTGATGAAAAAAGGCCCGTGATGACCGACCAGACGTTTACACGCCGGGAATTCGTGAAGGTGGGGGCCGCGGGCGCGGCCGCGATTGCGCTCGGCGGAAGCCTGCCGCTCGAGTCGGCCGCGATGTCCACGCGCCCGCTGGGGCGCACCGGGCACCAGGTGCGGCTCTTCAGCCTGGGGGGCCAGGCGACCATCGAACGCGCGGGAACCCACGACGAGTCGCTCGCGATCATCAACCGCGCCATCGATCTCGGCGTCAACTACATCGATACCGCCGCCGCGTACGGACGCGGAATCAGCCAGGGCTACATCGGCGAGGTGATGAAGACGCGCCGCAAAGAGGTCTTTCTCGCGTCGAAGACCCACGACCGCACGCGTGACGGCTCGCTGAAGCTGCTGGAGCAGAGCCTGCAGCTCCTGCAGACCGACCGCCTCGACCTGTGGCAGCTCCACAACATCTCCCGCGACGAGCAGCTCGACACGATCTTCGGCAAGGACGGCGCGATCGAAGCGCTGCAGAAGGCACGGGACGAGAAAATGGTCCGCTTTCTCGGGATCACCGGGCATTTCGACCCCGATGTGCTCATCCGCGGCATCCAGCGCTTCGACTTCGACACGATCCTGATGGCGCTCAACCCGGCCGACAGGCACCACCTCGCGTTCACGGAAAAACTGCTGCCGCTCGCCAACGAGAAGAAGATGGGCGTGATCGGGATGAAGATCCCCGCACGCGGCCGGCTGTTCCGTGCCGACGGGGTCAACTCGATGAAGGACGCGATGAGCTACGTGCTCACGCTGCCGGTCAGCACCGTCATCGTCGGGTGCGACACGGTGAAGCAGCTCGAGGAGAACGTCTCGATCGCAGGGAACTTCAGGCCGCTGCCGGCGACCGAGATGGCGCGGCTGGAGAAGCTGACCGCGGGCTACGTCTCGGAGGCGTCGTGGTTCAAGCGCGGCGGCACCGGCTTCACGCGGCCGGGAGACGACGACCAGAACACGGATTGAGACGGACGCGTGTTACCCGCTCCAACTACCCGATTGCCGATTCCCGCTAACCCGATCGTCCGATTACCCGATTGGATTACTCAATCACCAGTTATCGATAGAACCCCCGTCCCGCTCCCACGCCTCGTAGATCGCCTTCGAGATCTCCGCACCCGCGATGAGCGCGGCATTGTCGACGCTCCATCGCTCGTCGCGGACGCGCCTGGCGAAGATCGCGAGGACGTAGGTTCCGCGCTTCCCGGTGAGGATTGCCACGTCGTTCCGGATGTGGCCCTTCCGACCGGACGCGTCCGCCAGCTTCTCCTCGTCGGTGCCGCTCTTGCTGGCGATTGTGAGGTCATCGTCGCCTGGCAGTTGCCGCGCGATCATGTTGCGATCCTGCTGCCGGCGGAGGATGGCGAGCATCCGCGCCGAGGCGCCGGCGCTCACCGCGCGCCCGGTGGCAACCAGCTCGAGCAGCGCGGCCATCTCGCGCGGCGTTGACACCCCGAGGCCGAACTCGCGCTCCAGCTCCGCGCAGCAGTCGGCCTGCCCGCCCCGGAACGTGGGGCGGAAGATCTTCGTCTGCGGCAGCCCGAGCTTCTCCATCCGGGCGTTCACGTTCAACGTGCCCACCTTCTCGAGCAGCAGGTTGGTCGCCGTGTTGTCGCTCACGACGATCATCAAGTGGAGAAGATCGGCGAGCGTCAACTCGGCGCCGTCGTGCAACTCACGGAGCGTGCCCGAGCCGCCCACCTTGGCCGTTTCGTGGAGAACCACGCGGTCGCCCTCGCGCAGCCGCCCGTCCTCGATCTGCTGAAACGCTTCGACGAGCACGGACACCTTGATGACGCTCGCGGTGGGAAAGCGCGCGTCGGCGGCGAGCGCGACGGTCTCGCCCGTGGCGAGGTGTTTCGCGTAGACTCCCAGTTCCCCATCGAAACGATCGGCGGTCGTCTTCACGCGCGCCGTGAGATTCGGCTTCTGCATCGGCTGAAGGGGCGCGGCGGCAAGTGCCGTCCCGAGCATGAGCAGCACGAAGAGCGTACCGTGCATGCCTACGCCGCCTCGTGGACTCCGAACATTCCGAAGCGCGCGCCGAGCGGATCGCGCAGGACGGCGGACCTGCCGACCGTCGGGATGTCGGTGGGACGCATCAGGATGCGGGCGAAATGCCGGCGCGCCACCTCCACCGCGTCGTCCACGTCCGTGACGGCGAAGTAGGGCATCCAGTAGGGCGTGGCCACGCGCAGTTCCGGGTGGCCGCGGAGCATGCCGGCGATCGGCTCCTCCCCCTGGAAGAACTCGACGTACTCGCCCGACCTGCCGTGTCGCGCGGTCCACTCGAACAGGCTGGTGTAGAACTCCTGCGAGCGCGCGAGGTCGGTGGTCACCAGTTCCGTCCAGCAGAGGCAGCCGGGCTCGTCCAGTCGTTGCGCGCCGATGTGCCCCTTGGCCTCCCAGACGAAGAACGTCGCGCCCTGCGGGTCCGCGAGGCCAGCGACACGGCCCAGGCCGTCGCGGTCGACAGGTCCCGCGACCACCGTTCCTCCCAGCTGCTGCGCGCGCGCGGCCGATTCGTCCGCGCTCACCACCGACACGAAGGAATTCCAGCGGGGCGAGTTCTCGTCGGATGACCGGACGGCCAGGCCGCCACCGACGTCCTCACCGTCGAGCCTGAAGACGAGGTACGGCTCTCCCTCCTCGGTGAGCATGTCCGTGGTCCAGTCGAAAAGGGCAGCGTAGAAGCGTGAGGC
>DATHTE010000014.1:0-67182 GCA_035463475.1 Vicinamibacterales bacterium | reverse complement strand
GCCATACAACCCGAATGACCAGACGACGTGGCCAACGCAGTACCAGAACACGCTGCCGACCTACGGCGACATCCCCGTCAAGCACTTCTCGGCGTACGTCCAGGACGACTGGGAGGCGACGTCCACCCTGACGTTCAACCTCGGGCTGCGGTACGACGTGCAAACGGGGGTCTTCCTCGAGGACGTTCCAGGGCTGCTGCAGAAGATTCAGGACAAGCTCGGACGCGACGGCAGCTTTCCGATCGAGATCCCCACGGCGCTGACGAACGGCTACGCCGGGCGCGGCGATCGCAACAACTTCGGCCCGCGCGTCGGGTTCGCGTGGGATCCGAAGGGGAACGGCGTGACCAACGTGCACGCCGCCTACGGCATGTTCTACGACAACATCCGCACGCTGCTGCAGGGAGGCGAGTTGACGTGGCCGCAACAGAAACCGATCACGATCCCGCGCCCATCGTACCCGGATCCGTTCCAGGGGCGGTCGCGCGATCAGTTTCTGTCCGCGGCGCCGCCGAACATCATCGTGAACAGCAGCGACTTCGTGAATCCGTACGCCCACCAGGCAAACGTCGGCATCAGCCGTCAACTGACCCGCAACATCGGCCTGACGGCCGATGGCACGTTTGTCTGGCGCTACTCCGACCGTCTCGACGTCGATCCCAACCTGCCGGATCAGGTGAGCCGCGTCAAACCGTTTCCCCAGTTCGGTCGGGTGACGTTCCTGGAATCGTCGGCGGACAACACGTACAAGGCGCTGCTCCTGAAGCTGGAGAAGCGCATGAGCAACAGCTACCAGTACCTCGTGTCGTACACGTTGAGCCAGTCAGAGGACGACGCGCTGACGAATACCGCCCCTGACGCGTACGGCTACCTGAAGGTGAAGCGGCCCGCCACGGCGGACCGACGGCATCGGCTCGTGGTGAGCGGCATCGTCGCGCTGCCCGGGCAGGTGCAGGTTTCGGCGATCGGCGACTTCCGATCGTCGCTGCCGTTCTTCCCATCCACGTCGGTCGACCTCGACACGGACGGCTACATCGGCGATCTGCCGCCGGGCGTGGCGGTCGGCTCAGGCTGTCGCGGCCTGAATCTGGACGCCGTGAATGCCTATCGAACGTCGCGCAACCTGACGACGGTGTCGGAGGTGTCGTGTCCGGGTTTCGCGAACGTCGATCTGCGCGTGTCGAAGTTCTTCAGCTTCGCGGGGCAGCACCGGGTGGAGTTCATCGCGCAGCTGTTCAACATCTTCGACCGCGCGAACTTCCAGATGAACAACGTCAACATCGGCGCCGGCAACGATCCGCAGGGGCGGCCGCTGTTCGGCCAGCCCGGGCAGCTCCTGCCGAACATCAACGCGCCGTCGCGGCAGGTCGAGTTGGCCGTCCGGTACACGTTCTGACGTGGCGCGCTCCGTCGATCTGAACTGCGACATGGGAGAGTCCTTCGGGGCGTACTCCCTGGGCGCCGACGCCGAGGTGATGTCCACCATCACCTCGGCGAACATCGCGTGCGGGTTTCACGCCGGCGATCCGGCGGTCATGCGCGCCACGGTGAGGCTCGCCAGAGCGCACGGCGTCGCCGTCGGCGCGCACCCCGGGCTGCCTGACCTGGCTGGCTTCGGCCGGCGCGAGATGCAGGTCAGCCCCGACGAAGTCGAGGGCATGGTCCTGTATCAACTCGGCGCGCTGGCCGCGATGGCGCGCGCTGAAGGCGTGCAGCTGCAACATGTGAAACCGCACGGCGCGCTCTACAACATGGCTGCCCGGAACGTCACGCTTTCCGACGCCATCGCCCGCGCCGTGCGGGCGTTCGATCCCTCACTAATCCTCTTCGGCCTCGCGGGCTCGCCGATGCTCGCCGCCGGAGAGGCCGCGGGGCTGCGCGTCGCGTCCGAGGTGTTCGCGGATCGGGCGTACGAGCCGGACGGCTCGCTCACCTCCCGCCGGCGGGAGGGCTCCGTGATTCACGACGCCGACGCCGTGGCGGCGCGCGCCGTCCGCATGGTGCGCGACGGCAGCGTCGTGGCGACCACCGGCGCGTCCATCGCGCTGCGTGCGGACACGATCTGCGTGCACGGCGACACGCCCGGTGCCGCGGACCTCGCGCGACGCATCCGCCAGGCCCTCGAGTCCGCGGGCGTGGCGGTCGCGTCGTTCCGCGCCCATTGACACGGGTCATCCCGATGGCCCGATTCCCCGATGCAACTGCCAGATTACCGATGATCCGATTGCCAATCGCGCCATTTCCCGATTCCCTGATTATCAATTTCCCGATCGTCCGGAGGGATCGTGTTCCGATGGTGGGCTGAGGCGCCGTCGGCGGCGCGGCGGGCCCTGGTGGCCGCCGGGTTCGGGTGGATGCTCGACGCGTTCGACGTGATGCTCTACGCGCTCGTCCTCGCGTCGCTCATGACCGACCTCGGGATCCCGAAGACCACGGCGGGCCTGCTCGGTTCGATCACGCTGATCGCCTCGGCGGCCGGCGGCCTGCTGTTCGGCGTCGTGGCCGATCGCTTCGGCCGGACGCGCGCGTTGATGGGGAGCATCCTGATCTACTCGGTGTTCACCGCGGCGTGCGGGCTGGCGCAGACCATCTGGCAACTTGCGGTGTTCCGCGCGGCGCTCGGCATCGGCATGGGGGGCGAATGGGCCAGCGGCGCGGCGCTCGTGTCCGAGACGTGGCCGGCAGAGCATCGCGGGAAGGCGCTCGGGCTGATGCAAAGCGCCTGGGCGGTCGGCTACGCCGCGGCCGCGGTGGTCACGGCGATCGTTCTCCCGCGCTGGGGCTGGCGCGCGGTGTTCTTCGTTGGCGTGCTCCCGGCGCTCTTCACGGTGTGGATCCGGCGCCGCGTGGAAGAGCCCGCGGTCTGGCGCCAGTCACGCGCAGAACCCGTGCGCCGGGGATCGTTCGCCGACATCGTCCGCCGCCCTCTCGGCCCGCTCACGCTCGCCGTGACGCTGATGAACGCGTTCACCATGTTCGCGTGGTGGGGGTTCAACCTGTGGATCCCGGCATATCTGTCGCTGCCGCCGGACCAAGGGGGCATCGGGCTGTCTCCATCCGTGATGTCCGGGTTCGTCGTGGCGATGCAGGTCGGAATGTGGTTCGGGTACGTGACGTTCGGGTTCATCAGCGATGCCGTGGGGCGGCGGCGCACGTATGTCGTCTACCTCCTGGCTGCCGCCGTGCTGGTCTTCGCGTACGGCGCGACGCGAACGCCGTGGGTGCTGCTCGTCCTCGGGCCTTTCGTCGCGTTCTTCGGCACCGGGTACTTCAGCGGCTTCGGCGCCGTCACGGCCGAGATTTACCCCACGGCCATCCGCGCGACCGCGCAGGGCTTCACGTATAACATCGGACGCATCGCGAGCGCGGTGGCGCCATTCGTCGTCGGCCGGCTCGCCGAGACCAGTGGCTTCGGCGCCGCGCTCGCCGTGGCGGCTGCGGCCTTCCTCGCGGCGGCCGTGACGTGGGTGTGGATCCCCGAGACGCGCGGTCGCGAGATCGCCAGCCTTCAGAGCTCGAGCGCGTGACGATCCGTCACGCGCTGCGTCATCGTCGCGTGCCATCGCCGACGCCACCCCCGTGCTCGACCGATGGCCCTCTCACGTGAGCGGTTTTCGCAGGTCCCGATCGGGCACAATAAGGGCTGTGGGCCCAGCCTCTCCGCCGGCGAGCACTCGCGTCATCAGCCACGCCTGCACCGGCCGTCGTCGACTGGCGACGACGGCCGTGCTCATCGCCACCGCGCTGCTCTGCTCCGGCTGCATCGTCCTCTCGATGCACCCGGCCTACGACGATGCGACCATCGCGTGGGACGAGACGCTCCTCGGGACCTGGCGCGCGCCGGAGGACAACGTGGAAGTCAGCATCGAGCGGGGCGAGTGGCGGTCCTATCGCGTGCAGTACCGCCATCCTGTGGAGGTGCGTGACTTCACCGGGCATCTGACGATGATCGGGGACGCGTATTTTCTGGATCTGATGGCGCCGCGCGGCGTCGATCACGGCGCCGCCCTGGTGCCGGCGCACCTGATCCTGAGGCTGCAGCGCGACGGCGCCCGGTGGGTGGTCTCGCAGCTCGACTACGATGCCGCGCGCGCCACGATGAAGTCGGGCAAACCGTACGGGCCAGGCGCCGTGTTCGACCAGCGCCAGTACGTGGTCCTCACCGAGCCGACTGAGGCGCTGCGCCGCTGGCTGCAGGCGCGGCCGGCTGTGGACTTCGGCTCGGGGACGGTGTTCGAACGGACGCGGTGAGGGACGGAGCAAGCCATGAAGAAGATGCTGACGATCATCGCCGCCGTGCTGGCGGCCGGTCCGGCGCTCGCGCAGAATGCCAGCAGCGACGAGTACACGCGCTACGAACTTCTCGATCCAGGCAGCGCGAAATTCCGCATCGTCTACGACGTGACGGCGGTGACGCCCGGCGCGACCTTCTACTTCAACCCGATTCGCAAAGGAAGCGAGGCGAGCGACGAGTCGGTCATCGATCGGGTGACGGGGGAGCCGCTCAAGTTCGAAGTGGTATCCGGCGCGCAGGCGCGCGATGCCGGGTTCGCGCGCGCCGATCCGGACGGCTCTTATATAAAGGTGGCGCTCGCGCGGCCCGTGCCGCGCGACGGCGGCGAAGCGCGCATCCGCATTCTCAAGACGTACCGCGATCCGAAAAGCTACTACACGGAAGGGGACACGCTGGTGTTCGCGCGGCCGCTCGGCATCCGGCGCAACGCGGTCGTGCTGCCCGCCGGCTACGAAGTCGTGAGCTGCAACGTGCCGGTGCAGGTCATTCAGGAGGCGGACTCTCGCATCGCCCTGAGCTTCATCCACACGTTCCCGGGATCCGCGGACCTCGTGCTGCGAGCGAGGAAGATCGCCAAAGGGACCGGAAACGGGGACAGTCCCCGTTTCGGGAATCGTCCAGAAAACGGGGACAGACCCCGTTTTCAGCAGCCTTCCCGGGAAACGGTGACTGCCCCCGTTTCCTCGCTGCGCGACATGCCCGTGAGCGAGCGCGCGCGGCAGGACCGGGAGATTGTGTATTTCATGCAGCAGCCGGAGACGCACGCCTTCCGGCTGTATCACGACTACACGGAGTCACGCGAGGGCACCGACAAGTACCTCAACGTCGTGCGGGCGGGCAGCCGCGTGTCGAACCCTTCGGCGAAGGTCCTCGACACGGGCGAGGCGCTGAAGACCGAGACGTTGCGCGGCGACGCGATCGCCAAGGCTGGGATCGACATCCGTGAGACCGTCGCGCCGGACACCGAGGTGGTTATTGTCAGGTTCCCGGCCGTGCAGAAGGGACGGTCGACCCGCCTGCGCATCGAAGAGACCTACACGGACCCGGGTCGCTACGGTCTCGTGGGCGATCAACTGGTCTGGCATCGCGCCTTCGGACGCCCGGCGAACGCCATCCTCCTGCCCGAAGGCTGGTACCTGACCACCTCCTCGGTGCCCGCGACGATCTCGGAGCAGGAGGGGAAGGTTCGGCTGGATTTCGTGAATCCGAGGAACGACGAGATCGACGTGTACATCAAGGCGCGGCGGCGATAGGCAGTGACAGGCAGTGCCTACTGCCCACTGCCCAATGGTCATTACACCTTGGTAATCTCCGTCGCCACACCCAGGAGGTAATGCACGAGCGCGCGGTCGCCGACTTCGAGGTTGCGCGGCACCGACTCGGACGCGACGCGCGCGATCCGGACCTGCTCCGGGTTGTCCGGTTCGACGTAGTACACGTCGAGCGAGATCTGCCCGTGGATGCTGACGGGCTGAATCCTCCGCACGATGACCTCACGCGAGCCCTTCAGCATTCGTGTAGTGTACACTCTCATCCATGCGCACACGCGCGTCCGCCGGCCTGCTCGCCATTGCTGTTGCCGTGTTCTGGGCCGGCGCGTCCGCCCAGGAAGCGCTGCCGCCGGCGCGGGCGATCATCGATCGCTTCGTCGAGGCGACGGGCGGACGGGAAGCGATCGCGAAGCACAGCTCGCGGCGGGCGCTTGGCCGCATCAGCATGCCCGCGCAGGGTGTGGAAGGCAATCTGGAGCTCCTCGCCGCCCGCCCCGATCTCATGCGGCTTCGCATGTCGATCCCGGGCGTCGGGGAAATCCAGTCAGGGTACGACGGCAAGATCGGCTGGAGCCTGAACCCGCTGACCGGACCGATGGTGCTCCAGGGCAAGTCGCTCGAGCAGATGAAGGCGGACGCCGATTTCGACGCCTCGTTGCACTCGGACAAACAGTACAAGGTCCTCGAGACCGTCGAGCGCACGACGTTCGAGGGGCGTCCCGCCTACAGGGTGCGGGCGGTGCGGATCACCGGCGACGAGGACTTCGAGTTCTTCGACACCGAGACCGGCCTCATGCTTGGATCGATGGTGACGCGCGAGTCGCCGATGGGTCCTGTCAAGGCGACGCACGTCACGTCGGACTACCGTGAGTTCGGAGGGACGAAGATCGCATCGAAGATCGTGCAGAAGCTGATGGGGACCGAGCAGATCATCACCATCACGGAGGTCCACTTCGACGCGGTGGACAAAGCGGCGTTTGCGCCCCCTCCCGCGATCCAGGCCCTGGTCAAATGACGCGCCGCGCGTCGGTCGTTGCGGCGGCGCTGCTGTCGCTCGCCGCCGCGCCGCTCGAGCCCGTCTGGCTCGAGAGCTTCGATGCCGCGTGGCGCATCATCAACGAGACCTACTACGATCCGTCGTTCAACGGGGTGGACTGGGAAGCGGTGAGGCGCGAGCTGCGTCCGCGCGCCGAGGTGGCGGAGACGCCGGAGGAAACGCGCGCGATCATCCGCGAGATGATCACCCGGCTGCGCGACTCGCACTTTACGCTGCTCCCAGAAGGGCGCACGCCGACTGACCCGCCGTCGCGAGATACGAGCGGCGACCCCGGTCTCGACATCCGGTACCAGGACGGAGTCGTGCTGGTCGTCGACCTCACCGCGGAGGCCCAGGCCGCGGGCGTGCGCCGCGGTTGGATCCTTCGCGGCGTGGACGGTGAGCCGCTGGCGCCGGCGATTGCCGGCACGATCGGCGGCCTGTCGCCGCGCCTGGCGGCCGTGGAAGCCTGGCGCATCGTCACGGACCGCGTCCGCGGGCCGGTCGGGAGCCGCGTCCACCTCTCCTTCGCGGACGCGAACGGCAGCTCGCGCGAGGTGCGCGTGGAGCGCGAGGTCGAGACCGGCGAGCCGGTGAAGCTCGGCACTTTTCCCATGCTTCGCGTCCGAACGGCCGAGCGTGCGCTCACGGCCTCGTCCGGCGCTCGCCTCGGCTATATTCGTTTCAACGCGTGGCTCACGCCGGTAGACGCGTTCGTCGCGCGCGCGGTTGACAGGCATCGCGACGACGCCGGCATCGTGCTCGACCTGCGCGGCAACCCCGGTGGACTGGCCGCGATGCTGATGGGTATTGCCGGGCACTTCACCGCCGAACGGGTTTCCCTCGGGGAGATGCGCACGCGCGAGGGGACGTTGAAGTTCTTCTCGAACCCGCGCTCGGTCGCCCCGGATGGCCGCCCCGTCAAACCGTACGCCGGCTGCGTGGCCATCCTCGTGGACCAGCTCACAGGGAGCGCGTCCGAGTGCTTTGCAGGCGGGATGCAGGCCATCGGCCGCGCCCGCGTGTTCGGCCAGCGGACGATGGGGCAGGCGCTGCCCGCGCTGTTCGACCGCCTGCCGAGCGGTGACGTGCTGGTGCACGCGTATGGCGATTTCGTCACCGCGGCCGGCAACCGCGTGGAGGGCTCGGGCGTCGTGCCCGATGAGGAGGCCGCCTGGTCCCGCTCCGCGCTCCTGGAGGGGCGCGACGTCGCCCTGGAGCGGGCGGTCGCCTGGTGCACGAAGTGACATCCTTCTGCACGACTGTCGTTGGAGTCGCAAAGAACGGGTGTTGGAGACCTGTCCCCAAGGTTGCCCCGACCGGTGGGCTTTGATAGACTGCTGGAACCCGCTTCCGCTTCCATTCCAGCCAGAGGTTTGTTTCCGGGGGAACTGATGGACCAGCGCCGGCTCAAAGTCGGTGATATCGTGGACGATTATTGTCCGCGCGAGCGCCGCATAACCGACCACGCAGTGGTCGCCATGATCGACGACACCATTCGCCAGACCCGCTGCACCGCGTGCGACAACGAGCATCCGTACAAGGAGGCCCGCCTGCCACGCGTGCGCCGCAAGGCCGCCGCGGGCGCGCTCTACCAGGAAGTGCTTGCTGGCGCTGCCGAATCCGCCGCGCCCCCCGCGCCACCCAAGCCCGCAGCGGCCGAAGCCCCGGAGCCGCTACAGGCTGACGGGGGCGCAGGCAGCGAGACCGTCAACGAGCCTGCGCAGGACAACGCGCCGCCGGCGGATGAAGGCCCCGTGCATCGCCCGCTGATTCGGGCCACGCTGCCGCGTCCCGAAGGGAGCCCGCCGCCAGCCGGACGACCGCTGCCGGAGTTCACGGTCCGGCAGGCCACCGCGCGCGGCCGTTTCCGCGACGATTTTCGCACCGGCTTCCGCCCGGCTGGCCGGAACGGCAACAGCGCGGGGCACGGTCGCCCCGGCCGTCCCGGCGGCCCAAGCCAGCAGCAACGCGCACGGCACGGCCGTCCCGCCCACCACAAGAAGCGCTCGCGATAGAATCGGCGGTCTTTACCGCGTCTGCGGACCCCGCGGAATCTACGTTTCAGGGAGCGTGTATGCGGACCATGTCAGCGGCCCCCGTGTCTCTTGCCGTGTGTCTCGCCGCAGGCCTGTCGGCCCCGGCCGCGTCGGCTGACACCATCAAGTTCAATCCCACATCCGGCGTCCAGACCTTCGCGGTGCGTGAACCGGTGCTGCGCGTGAAACCGGGCGACACGGTCGAGAGCCGGACGTTCTCGCGGCCGGGCGACTACTACGACAAGCAAGGAGGCGCCTGGCCCGGCGAGGTCGGACCTTTCTACATCGAAGGGGCCACCCCGGACGACACGCTCGTGGTCCGCATCATCAAGGTGCGGCCCAACCGCGCCACGGCCGTGTCGCAGATCAACCCGAACGGGATCAGCGCCGTCGCCGCGGACGCGCGCACGCGGATGATCAACGAGCCGCTGCCCGCGCGCCGCTTCGTCTGGCGGCTCGACCTGGAGAAGATGACCGGCGCCGTCGATCTGCCGAACTCGCGCGCGAAGCGCTTCGAGGCGGCACTCAAGCCGTTCCTGGGCCGCGTCGCGGTGGCGCCCGCCGGCGACGAGGCGTTCGGCGGCCTGTGGCCGGGCAATTTCGGCGGCAACATGGACGCCGCCGACGTGCGAGACGGGACGACGGTGTATCTGCCGATCTTCCACGAGGGGGCGTACTTCTACTTCGGCGATGGCCACGCGCTGCAGGGGGACGGCGAGATCTGCGGCTCTGCGCTCGAGACCACGATGGAGGTGACGCTGCAGTTCGATCTGATCAAGGGCAAGCGGATCCGGTGGCCCCGGATGGAAGATGCCGAGGACATCATGGTGGCCGGCAGCGGCCGGCCGCTCGTTGACGCGTTCCGCATCGCGCAGGTGGAGCTGATCGAGTGGCTCATCGCGGAGTACGGCTTCGAGAAGCTCGAGGCATACCAGGCGGTCTCGCAGGTGGGACACACCCGGATCGCCAACGTCGTGGACCCGAACTACACCGTCGTCGCCAAGTTCCCGAAGCGCCTGCTGCCCTGATAACCTGCAGGGATGTCTGCGATGACGGGGAAGACAGGGCTGATCGTCGGCGTCGCGAACAAGCGGTCCATCGCCTGGGCCATCGCCCAGGCCGCCGCGGCGGCGGGCGCAAAGCTGGCGATCACCTACCAGGGAGAGCGGCTCGGGGAGAACGTGCGCGAGCTGGCCGCAGAGCTCCAGGGCCCCCTGCTCATGCCGCTCGACGTCACGAGCGACGAGCAGGTGGCGGCGGTCTTCTCCGGCATCGAGCGGGAGTTCGGCGGGCTGGATTTCCTCGTGCACGGCGCCGCGTTCGCGCCGCGCGAGGAACTGGCCGCCCCCTTCCTGCAGACGAGCCGTGAAGGGTTTCGCATCGCGCTCGACGTGAGCGCGTACTCGCTCATCGCGCTCGCCCGCGGCGCCGCGCCGCTCATGGAGCGCCGTGGGGGCGGCAGCATCGTCACGCTGACCTACCTGGGCAGCCAGCGGGTGTTCACCAACTACAACGTGATGGGGGTGGCGAAAGCGGCGTTGGAGTGTTCGGTCCGCTATCTCGCGTCGGAGCTCGGGCCGCAGGGAATCCGTGTGAACGCCATTTCCGCCGGGCCGATCAAGACCCTCGCCGCGTCCGGGATCTCCGGGTTTTCGAGCATCCTGCAGTACTACCGCGACCGCGCGCCCCTGCGCCGGACGGTGGAAGCGAGCGAGGTCGCCGAAGCGGCGATGTTCCTGCTGAGTCCCGCGGCGCGAGCAGTTACGGCCGAGGTGCTGCTGGTTGACTGCGGCTTCCACGCGATGGGCATTTAGTTTGCAGCCCACGCGCGCGGAGGATTCTGGAATATGAAGACCCGTCGCGTACTGATGTCCGTCCTGCTCGCGATCGCGATGCTGGCGCCGATAGCCACGTCTGCCTGCGGCAAGTCGGTCGGCGAAACCATCGACGATGCCACGATTACCACGCGCGTGAAGACCGCGCTGCTAAATGATCCCGACGTGGGCGGGCTGCGGATCGACGTCGACACGACGGTCGGTGTCGTGACCCTGAGCGGCGTGGTGAAGTCCAAGGAGGAAGAGGCCAAGGCCATCGCGCTCGCCCGAAAGATCGGCGGCGTCAAGGACGTCAAGTCGACGCTGCAGGTAAACCCCTAGCTGTCAGGCAGGCGAACAGTCGAGCAGTCGGACAGTCAGGCTTGACTGTCTGACTGCCCGACTTTCATTGCTCCTCTATTCTGATTCTCTGCACGCCAAGATCCGCGAGCGCGTCCCTGACGTCGCGCACGAACCCTTCCGGTCCGCAGACGAAGGCCTGTGAGTCGCGCCCTTCGATGAACTCCGCCAGGTGCGCCCGGCCGATCCGGCCCGACAGTCCTTTCCACCCGTTCTGGAGATCGCGCGTCACGGCCAGGGCGAGCCGAATCCGGCGCTGGCGGGCGAGCGTCCGGAGCTCGCGTGCGAACGCGAACTCGTTGGCGGACCGCGCGCTGTAGAGTACGCCGCACTCGGGGCGGTGCGGGCGAGCGAGCAGCTCGGCGAGCATCGCGCGCAGCGGCGCGATGCCGGTCCCTCCAGCGACGAACAGCGCGAGGTCACCTGTGAACGGGTCCGGCAGGAGGAAGCGCCCGTGCGGTCCGTCGACGTGGACGGCCGCGCCGCGCCGAAGGCGCGCCAGGCCGGTGCCCGAACCTTCGTCGCGGATCAGGAACGCGAGCGCGCCGGTCGAGGCCGCCTCGCGCGGCGCGCTGGCAATCGAGTACGGCTTTCCTGCCGCCTGCGGCTCCCCCAGCATCGCCCACTGCCCCGCCTTGAACGTGAACGCGTGACCGTCGAGCGCCAGCGACACGAGCCTCGTCGTGGGAGTCGCACGCGTGTTGCTCAGGACCCGCAAGGTGAGAGCGGCCACGAACCGATTCTAGTCGCGTGAGAGGACGCAGGGAAAAGGGGCCAGGGAATGAGCGCGGCTCTGTGCGCTCCAGAGTCAGAGCAGACCGGCCGCCGCGCGCTCCAGATCGTAGGCGCTGATCATCAGGGTCCAGTCGCCGGGGGACCCTATGATGTCGCCCGGCAGGCGCTTGCGGGTCGCCTTGTCCTGGTACATCCGGCTGTCGGCCGTCGCGAGCAGCGTCTCGTACGACTCGCCGTCCTGGGGGAACACGGCGCAACCGATGCTGATGCCGAGCGGCAGCCGCTTCCCCGGGCGCGCCTCGAAATAGACGTCGTCCACGGCACGCTGGAGCTCCACGCGCTTGCGTTCGGCCTCGTCCGCGCCGCAGCCGGAGAGCACGACGATGAACTCGTCGCCGGCGTAGCGGACGCAGATGTCGTACGGGCGGATCGCGGTCCGCAGCACGCGCGCCACCTCGCAGAGCGCGCGGTCGCCGATGTGGTGCCCGTGGTTGTCGTTGATGTCCTTGAAGTGATCGAGGTCCATGACGAGCAGCGAGACCTCGGTCTTCAGGCGCTCGGCGCGCGCGAGCTCGCGGCTCAGGTGCATGAACAGGAACCGCGTGTTCGGGAGCGCCGTCAGCGGATCGGTCAGCGAGTCCTCCTGCGTCTGCTCGAACACGATCGAGTTGTTGATGACCGCCGAGGCCTGCTCGGAGATCCGATCCAGCAGCCGCCGGTGGTCGTCCGAGTAGAACGCCGCCTGCGTGTGGTAGACGGTCAGCGTGCCGATGAAGCGCTCGTTGAAGACCAGCGGGCACACCAGCGCGGACTGCAGCATCGTGGTCGCGTGCCCCATGCCGCCCGCGTCCAGATCCGCGCTGGGCCTCGCGTTGACGAGCGGCCGGCGGTTGCGGGCGACCCAGCCCGTCAACCCCTCGCCGCTTCGCACCTGCAGCTGCAGGATGGTCTCGGCGTCGACACCCGTCGCGAACTTGCACTTCAGCGTGTCCGTGTCCTCGTCGTAGAGGAACAGGGCGCAGCAGGAGAACGGCACCAGGTTCGTCAGCTTGGCGGCGATGAGCGCCATGGTGTCCGAGACCCCGAGGCTGGTGCCCATCGCCTGGGCGATCTCGTACAGAGCGTAGATCTCGCGGTGCGCGAGCGCGATGTCCTCGAACACGTTCTTCTTCTTCGTCGGCTCCGGCGAGAGCCCCGTCGCCGGTTTGCTCACGGATGGCTCCGCCTCGAGGCTCAGGCGCCGCACGGTCTGCTGCTCCAGCGTTGCCGCCTCACGCTGCAGGTCGGGCAGCATCTCGATGAACCGGTCGACGATCACCGGGTCGAGCCCCTTCCCCGCCTCCTGGCGCAGGAGCGCCACCGCGGACTCCTGGCTCATGGCCTTGTGGTACGGCCGTTCCGCCATCAGCGCGTCGAAGTAGTCCACCACCGACAGGATGCGCGCGCCGAGCGGAACCTCTTCGCCGCGCAACCCGTGCGGGTAGCCCTTGCCGTCCCAGCGCTCGTGGTGGCTCAGGATGAGCGGCGACACCGGATACGGGAACGGCACGGCGCCGATGATCTCGGCGCCGACCTTCGGATGAGCGCGGATCTTCTGGAACTCTTCCTGCGTCAGCGGCCCCGGCTTCGAGAGAATGTGCTCGGGCACGGCGAGCTTGCCGATGTCGTGCAGCAACGCCGCCGTCTTCACGCCCTGGATCTCGTTCTCCGCCATGTCGAGGGACCGCGCGAGCGACGCCGCGTAAAGCTGCACGCGCCGGATGTGCGTCTGCGACGTCTGGTCCTTGGCGTCGATCGCGAGCGCCAGCGCCTCGATCGTCGCCAGGTGCAGGTCGGACATCTGCTGCACGTGCCGCCGCTCGTCCTCGATGCGGCCCAGATACACCTTGTAGGTGCGGTACGTCAGGTAGAGTGGCGCCAGCGCGAGCGGCACGAACCAGAGGCTCGAGGACTGCACGACCCACGAAGCGAGCGCGGCGGCGATCGCGCCGACGAAGTAGCTCGGCGCGCTCCACAGGAAGTTCTCGTTCCAGACCTTGAACAGCGGCTGCCGCGTGGACAGCGCGATCGCGGTCGCGATCGTGAACGTGTTGATGACGAAGTAGGTCGTCGCCGCGCCGACCAGCGGCTTGGGCAGCATGCTCAGCGCGATGTCGCCCGGGACGCCGCCGAGCCAGAGGTACACGTGTCCGGCCCCCTGCACGGTGATGGCGAGGCACGCCATGCTGAACAGCGTGCGGTGCACCGGGTTGCGCTCGCGGATCCGGAAGGTGCACTGGCTCCACGCGCTCGCCGTCGCCACGAGCATTGTCTCGTGAGGACCGAGCAGCAGCAGCGACGCGAAGTCCACCGCGTACGACACCGACATCGTCGAGCCGCTGCGGGTGAGCGGGAGCTGCACCTTGAACATCGACGTGAGCGAGGAGAGCACCAGCATCATCACGAAGATGAACGGGCGGGCAAAGTGACTGTAGGGGAAAAAGGCGAGGAGCAGGACCGCGCCCACCAGGACGACGGTCCCCACGTAGAGCTTGGCGAGAATGGGAAGGTCCCTGAACACCTGTTGACCAGCTCCTGGTTACCGTCTCCTGGCGCCCCAGACGATTTCCTGGTCGTCTGACGTGCCCCACACGAAGTTGTCGTCGCCGGGCGCGCCCCAGGCGATGCTCTCGCAACGCTCGGTCGCGCACGCGGTGCCCCACAGAAGCCCTTCGCTTCCAGCCATCGTCCCCCACACGATGTTGTCGCCGTTCGCGTCAAACGCGGCGCCCCAGATGGTGCTCGCGGCCCACGCGCTGGCGTCGGGCATGATCACGCCGCCACTGACGCGGTGATTGCCCCAGTGGATCCGGCGGCTCCACGTCGTGGTGTCTTCGTCTACCGGAGCGTCAGGCGTGCCGAACCACGCCGCCAGTTGGACCGCGCCGCGAGCGTTCAGGAACCCGGCGCCCTGCGTGAGGAGGTCGAGGTCTTTGCGCGGTTCGGCCGTGTACTGGAGGATCGCCTTGATGGCGTTGGGCGTGAGCGACGGATTTGCCTGGACCATGAGCGCGACCGTCCCGGCGACCACCGGCGCGGCCATGCTCGTCCCGGACATGCTGAAGTACGGCGGGTCCGCCGTTTCCACCGTGCCCCACAGCCGCATCTGCGGCCGCGCCCGGTACAGCGCGCTCCCCGGCTGGCTGAGCGACTCGATCCCGACCCCCGGCGCTACGATGTCCGGCTTGGCTGCGTTGTCGAAGCGCGTCGGACCGCGGGAGCTGAACGACGCGACCGTGTCGTCTTCGCGCTCGACCGTGCCGTTGTGTGTCGCAGCGCCGACCGTGAGCACCCACGGCGCGTTGCCCGGCGCCGTGATGCCGCCGTAGATTGACTCTCCCGCGGCGGTCCGTCCCATGTTGCCCGACGCGCACACCACGACGATCCCCGCCTCGGTCGCGCGCCGTGCCGCCAGCGTGAGCGGGTCCGTGTGGTACGACTCGGTAGGCGCCGCGGCGACCGACAGGTTCATGACGCGGATGTTGAACTCGTCGCGGTGCTCGATGGCGTAGTCGATCGCCGCGATGACATCGCTCACGTAGCCGTCTCCGGACTCGTCGAGCACTTTCAGCGCCACGAGCGACGCGCCGGGCGCGATGCCCGCTCGCGCGCCGTCCGAGGTGAATCCGTTGCCCGCGACGATTCCGGCGACATGCGTACCGTGTCCGAAGTCGTCGTACGCGTTCGGCCTGCGGTTCACGAAGTCCACGAAATGCACGACGCGCTGCCCGGCATGACCGGCCAGATCGTCGTGCCACGCCGTGACCCCCGAGTCCACGAGCGCGACGCCGACGCCGGCGCCGTCGAACCCCAGCGACTCGCGCACCCAGCGGGCGCCGACTGCAGCCGCGGCGCGCTCCATGGTGGACGCCACCGGACGATCCACGCTGACGGCACGCACGCGCGGGTCACCGGCCAGCGTCGGCAGCGCCGCGTCGTCGACTTCGACAACGTCGGCTCCGACGGCGCGCAGGCTGCGGACCCGTCTCGCGCCAACCAACTCAAAGAGTGTCTCGAGCGACTGGCCGTCGCGGGCCTGGACGATGACGCGGGTGGCGCCTCCAACGCGGCCGCTGGGAAGGTCGCTGGTGGGTGGATCGCCTGCGTGCCCCGCCCGGGCGGGAGCGGCAGCACACAGCACCGCGAGCGCGAGGAGCAGACGCGTCAGCATTGCAGTTCCGCAGGGTGCCTGTGCCGAACGCGCGGGAGTGTGCAAGAGCGCTGCCCCACACCGCACATATCGGTCGGAACCGTGATTCCTCTCAGATTCAAGGAGTTGCGGGACCCGCAGGGGGTGCTGGAGGCGCGTCAGATCGCGCCATCCGAACCTGCTCCTGTGCCGTCATGGAACACCGGCCGAGGGAAGTCACGCACAGTCAACAGTTTACTGCTGAGCGGACAGAGCGTGCGGGTGTTCCGCCGCGACACACCGTTAAGTGCCTGCCGGGACAACGTTTGCCTGTTATTGCGCGTCGTGGCTCACGCGGGCTGTTCCGTTTCGAGACTGTTTTGTGGGCTCGCTTTCAAGATTGTATTCGAGGATCTTCCGGTAGAGCGTGCCGCGGCTGATGTCCAGGATGCGCGCCGCCTGTTTCTTGTTCCAGTCGACGCTCTCGAGCACCCGGCTGATGTGAGCCCGTTCGGCTTCCCGCAGCGACGGCATGCGCTCGTGGGAGGTGTCGCTCGGCGCTTCCTGGGCGTGGAGGAACTCGATGTCCTGCTGGCGAATCAACCGGTCCGAGCAGGACAGCGCCGCGCGCGAGACCGTGCTCTCGAGCTCGCGGATGTTGCCCGGCCAGTGATACTGCATCAGCACGTCCACGGCGTCCTTGGAGAACGCCTTCGCATCGATCGGCAGACCGTTGTTGATGCAGTAGCGGGCGAGGAACCGCTGCGCGAGCACCGGGATGTCGATCGCCCGCTCTCGCAGCGACGGCAGCCGGATCGAAAACGCGTTGACCCGGTAGTAAAGGTCCTCGCGGAAACGGCCATCGCGCACGAACAGGTCGAGCGGGCGGTTGGTCGCGGAGATCAGGCGGAAGTTCACTTCGATCGACTGGTTGCCGCCGAGCCGCTCGAAGCGCCGATCCTCGAGGACGCGCAGAAGCTTGGCCTGGGCGACGATGGAGAGATCGCCGATCTCGTCGAGGAAGAGCGTGCCGTTGTTCGCCAGCTCGAGCCGTCCGGGCTTGCGCTCGTGGGCGCCGGTGAACGCACCTTTCTCGTAGCCGAAGATCTCCGATTCGAACAGCGTGTCGGGGAGCGCCGCGCAGTTCACCGCCTGGAACCGGTTGGTCCCGCGGCGGCTCAGCTCGTGGATCATGCGCGCGACCACTTCCTTGCCCGACCCGGTCGGGCCGAGAATCAGCACCGAAATGTCTGATTTCGCGGCGGTCCGGATCCACTCGAAGATGATGAGCATCTTCTCGTCGCGGCCGATCATCTCGCGGAACCGCTGCACCGACGGGGAACGGTCCTCGTGGCTGACCGTGGCGCGGCTCTGGAAGAAGTCCTCCAGGATCGCCACGAGCGCGGCGCTCTCCGGGGGCTTGAACGCAAAGCGCGGATGGGATGCGGGCCCGAGGCGCTGCACGAGGCCGAAGGCGACCAATTCGCGGATGCAGTTGTCCACGTCCAGCCGCATGCGGCCGAAGGTCTGCATCAGCGACTCGATGTCGAGGGATTCGTCCGGCCTGGAACGCAGGAAGCGCAGCAACCCCGCCCGCAGCGGGGACTGGACGAGTGTCTGGAACCGCGCTTCCAGCTCCGTCGGCTGCCGGACCGGCACGGTCATGGGGTCCACGTCACACCGTTCCCTGGCCCGTGGGCGTGGGCCGTCCCTGGTAATACTCGGACTGGAAGCGCTCGATCAGCCGCTTCATGGCTTCCGCGTCACCCTTCCGGTGTCCGCGGCAGCGAATCGGCGCGGCGCCGCCGCTCGTCTCGATGTAGACGTCGGAGAAGAGGAGGTTCGTGTCGATCCTGACCGATGCGACGTGCGCCAGGTGGATTGAATGTTCCAACCGGCCGATCCACTGCGGCTGGTAGTGCACGACGCTGGTGGGGGTGATGGCCACCTGGGTCGGAAACAGCCGGTTGCCGGAGCTCAGGCGGCTCGCCCGGAATACGTGCTCGCCAGCCATCTGGCGCCCCTTCCGGAACACACCCCAGGTGAACGCGGCGACGGCCGCAACGAGGACAGCCACGAGCACCCACAGGGCGGCGGAATCGTTCATTCTGCGGCGGGGGAGATAAGTACAATCCTCCGGCGGCGGCCGGTCTGTCAATATTTTTCGGCCGTTCGTGCGGTAAACTTGAGCGAGCCTGCGGCCATTCTCCCCCGCTGGAGGACGTCACGTGCCCCATCGCGCACCCGGGTCGCCGGGCCACAATCCGCAGAAGTACCTGACGGGCCGGCCGATTCGCTACTACCGCCCCCGCGGCAGCCAGGACATCCGGCAGTTAATCGACGAGGGGTTCCAGGCGTTCAACGCCGGGCGCCTGGCCGAGGCCTGCCAGATCTTCACCGACAAGATGCTGGCCCCCGAGAACGACACCACCATCGGGCTCACGGTCGCGGGCGCGCTCACCCCTGCCGGCCTCGGCGGCTGTGTGATCGAGCTGATGGAGCGCGGCCTGGTGGATTTCGTCATCAGCACGGGCGCGAACCTCTATCACGACCTGCATTACGCGATGAACTTCACGCTCCACCGCGGTTCCCCCTTCCTGGACGACGTGGAGCTGTACGAACAGGGGATTATCCGGATCTACGACGTACTGTTCCCGTCGGACGTGCTGCTCGAGACCGACAAGTACATTCGCGACTTCCTCGTGCGCGAACGGCTGTCGGGGGCGATGTCCACTGCGGAACTACACTGCCGGCTCGGCCGCGACCTGCTGCAGAAGTTCCCCGGCTGCGAGGAACACTCGGTGGTCGCCCGCGCGGCGAAGTGCCACGTGCCGATCTACACCTCGTCGCCGGGGGACAGCTCGATCGGGATGAACATCGCCTATCACGAGCTGATGAACGGCGGCACGCTGATGATCGACCCGAGCCTCGACGTGAACGAGGTCTGCGCGATCATCCTGGCAGGGCGGAAGAACGGGTGCGTGATCCTGGGTGGAGGCTCGCCGAAGAACTTCTATCTGCAGGGACAGCCCACGCTCTGGGAGGTGTACGGGATCCCCAAAGGGGGAAACGACTACTTCATCCAGATCACCACCGACCAGGTGGTGTGGGGCGGTCTGTCGGGCGCGACGCCGTCGGAAGCGGTGAGCTGGGGGAAAGTGAATCCGGGCGTGCTGCCGGACACGGTGGTGGCGTACGCCGACTCGACGATCGCGTTTCCGCTCTTCTGCGAATACGCGCTCGCGTCCGAGCGCGGCAGGCGCGCTCGCAGGGACCTCTATCTCAAGCGCGAACAGCTGGTCGCCGAGCTCTCGCGCCAGGCGAAGGAAGCGCGCGGCCGCAAGGCGGAGCCGGTGCCGCCCGACGTCATGCCCGATCTCGAACGACACAGGTAGCGATCAACCGATGGGAACACTCGCTTCTGAACTCGGACCGCACGTCGAGCGCCAGGCCGAGCAGCCGCGCATCTACGCGGACGCGAACCTGCCTGCCGGCATCGTCAGCTTCATGCGCCAGGACTTGAACTGGGACGTCTTCTTCGTCCTGGAGCACGAGGACCTGAGGCGCGCGCGCGACACCGAGCACTACCGCCTGGCGCGCCAGCTGCGTCGCACGCTGGTGTCGCTCGACCGCGATTACTTCGACGACAGGCGGTTCCCACCCGAGGAGAGCGGCGGCGTGCTGGTGATGTCCGCGCCCGACGAGGACCGGCTGCGCGTGCTGCTCGCCGAAGTCGATCGCGCGCTCTTCCGCGTTCCCGGACACGCGCCGCTGTCCGGGCGCAAGCTGCGCTGGGACTACGGCGTGGGTGCGCCGGAAGAAAGGGCTGGGTGACGCCGGCGGCCATCGGGATCGAGATGGGCCCGCGCACCGTGCGGGCGGTCGCGCTGGGGACGGGCGCGCCCGCGATCCTGTCGCGCGCCGATGGCCGCGCCGCAAACGGCAACCTCCCTCGCGCGGCGAAGGCCGTGGTGCAAAAGGTCCTGCCCGAGGGCGCCGGGCGCATTCCCGCTCGCGTCTGTGCCCACGATCCCTCCGACGTCGCGATCATGAAGGCACTCGGGAGCATCCGCGCGCTCGTGGACGTGCCGGACGAGGTGGTCCGCGCCGGCGAGGCTGCCGTGGTCGCGGAAAACTGGATGGGCGCCGCCACGGAGGTCCACACCGCGGTCGCGCTCGTGATCGGCGATCAGATCTCCGCGGGGATTCTCCTCAACGGACAACTCTGGCACGGCTCGCACGGCCTGGCGGGATGCGCTGCCTGGCTCGCCCTGAACCCCGTCGAGCGGCAGGACTATCGACGTACCGGCTGCCTGCACGCGGAAGCCAGTTCGCGCGGCGTGGCGCGCCGTTTCGTCTGGCGAATCCAGGCGGGCGACCAATCCGCCGTGCTGGAGAAGGGGGCCGATCTCGACGCGATCACCGCCGATCACGTCTACGACGGCGCGCGCGCGCACGACGGCGTCGCGATCTCCGTCGTCCGTGAGACGGCGAGGTACATCGGCATGGCGGTCGCAAACCTGGTCAGCACCATCGATCCGGAGCTCGTCGTGCTGTGCGGAGAAGTGGGCCGCGCGGGCGACCTGCTGCTCGATCCTGTCCGGCTGGAGTGCGCAAGGCGGCTCCCTCCCGCGCTCGCCGCGCGCCTCCGCGTCGAAATGTCCGCGCTCGCCGAGGAAGCCCCAGCCATCGGCGCCGCGCGGCTCGCGCTCTCGTGATCCTGCTCTCCGGCGCCGAGCTCGTGCTCCCCGATCGGGTCACCGGGCCTTCCACGGTCGTCATCGACGGCGGCCGGATCGTTGACATCGTCAGCGGGACGCGCGCGGGCGGCCCGCGCGACGTGAGCGTGGACGTGTCCGGCCGTCTGGCCGTCCCGGGCTTCATCGACGTCCACGTGCATGGTGTCGAGGGATACGACACGCTCGTGCAGGCCGACGCCGTCGCCCAGATGGCGGCGCGGCTGCCGCGCTACGGCGTCACCGCGTTCTGCCCGACCACGATCGCGTGCACTCCCGGCGAGCTGCGGTCTGCGCTCGCGGCGATCGGGCGCGCGCGCACGGTGCCCGCCAAGGCAAGCGCGCGGGTGCTTCCCGCACATCTCGAAAGCAACTTCATCAGTCCCGAGTTCGCGGGCGCGCAGCCACGGGAGCGCCTCCGCGCCCCGCGCGGCGCGAGCGAGCGGGACGCCGAGTTCACCGCGCAGGACATCCTCGCGGTGATCGAAGCCGCGGCGGCCGATGTCGGCATCGTCACGCTTGCGCCCGAACTGGAAGGCGCGATCGACCTGATTGCGTCGCTCGTCGCGCGCGGCCATCGCGTCGCGATCGGCCACACGGCCGCCACCTACGAGCAGGCGCGCGCCGCGATCGAGGCGGGCGCGCGCCATGCGACGCACCTGTACAACCGCATGACCCCGCTCACGCACCGATCGCCGGGGGTCGTCGGCGCCGTGCTGGAGAGCGATGAGGTCGCGGCCGAGCTGATTGCGGACGCCGTGCACGTGCATCCCGCCGCGATGCGCGCGGCGATCGCCGCGAAGGGTCCATCCAAGGTCATGGGGATTACGGACGGGACGGCCGGCTCGGGACTGCCGCCGGGATCCAACGCCACGCTCGGCGGCCGGCCGATCACCGTGGGGGACGTCGCGCGGCTCGCGGACGGCACGCTCGCGGGAAGCACGCTGACCATGGACCGCGCCTTTGCCAGGCTGGTGACCGTCGTGAACCTGTCGCTCGGGGATGCGGCCACCCTGACCTCGACCACCGCCGCCCGCGAGCTGGGGCTGGCCGGCCACGGCGTCATCGCGCCGGGGGCCGTGGCGGACCTCGTGCTGCTGGACGCCGGCTACGGCGTGGCCCAAACCTGGGTGGGGGGCGAACTTGCGTTCTCCCGGGATCGTCTCAGTAGTTGAGGTTTGAGGATGGTGACGAGACACCTGGTCGTGGCCGCGGCCCTGGGCGTACTTTCCGCATCGTGCACGGTTCACGTCGATACGGAGGAGCGCATCGCCCGCGAGGAGAAGCGCTTCACGATCAGCGGCGAGCCCGATGTCCGCGTGTACACGTTCGATGGCGGGATCGAGGTGCGGTCCTGGGACCGCGACGAGGTCCTCGTCGAAGTCGAAAAGAGGGGCCCGGACGAAGATGCGCTCAAGTCCATGCAGGTCCGGGCCGAGCAGCGCGGCAACCGCATCGACATCGAGGTCACCGGCCCGTCGCGCGAGAGCTTTCAGGGCATCGGCTTTCATCGTTCGTCGTACGCCCGGCTGGTCGTGACCGTTCCCCGCAAGTTGACCCTGCAGGCGCGTTCGGGTGACGGCTCCATCCGGGCGGGCCGACTCGACGGGCGCATCGAGCTGCGCAGCGGCGACGGCAGTGTGCGGGTCAGCGAGGTGCGGGGACATCTCGACGTCGAAACCGCCGACGGCTCGATCGGCGTCGAGGACGTCGAGGGGGAGATGGCGCTCACGACCCGGGACGGCGGCATCAGCGTGGCCGGTCGGCTCGGGGCGGTCAGGGCAAAAACGGGAGACGGCTCGGTCACGATTCGCGCCGACCGTGGGAGCGCGATGACCGCGGACTGGTCCATCACGACGGAGGATGGCACCGTGGCGGTCTACCTTCCGGAGGAGTTCGCCGCGGAACTGGACGCGCAGACCGGCGACGGCCGCGTGCGCAGCGACTTCGACGTGCAGGTGACGACGACCGCGAATGAAGGGGACCAGGAACGGCGCCGCCGCTCGCTGCGCGGGAAGATCGGCGCCGGCGGGCGGCTGATGCGCATCCGCACAGGCGACGGATCAATCACCCTGCGGAACTGGTGAGGCGTACGTCGTCGGGTCCGCGGCGCCCGCCGCCACGAACCCGTCGTGCCGCTCGCGGCACTTGCTGCAGCGTCCGCAGTGCTCACCGTCCTGCGGGTTCATGCAGGACATCGTGAGGTTCAACGGAACGCCGAGCGACAGGCCGAGGCGGATGACGTCCGCCTTGCGCATCGCCGTGAGCGGCGTCACGATGTCGATCGGGCGGTCGAGGCCGATCGACAGCGCGCGCGCCATCGCGCCGAAGAACTGCTCCGTCGCGTCCGGGAACGGGTTCCCGGCGAGCGGGCCGAGCGCCACGCGTGCAATTCCCTCACGCGCGGCGAACACCGCCGCCTTCGACAACAGGACGATGTTGCGTCCCTCCAGGTAGACCTCTTCATCCGGCGAGTCGTAGTCGGGCGGCACGCCGCGCACCGCCCAGTGCGCGGCTGGATAGACGTCGCGCATGTCGACCGTGAGCAGCGCCGCGGGCGCGACTGCGCCGCCCAGGGCCGGAATGAGGCGGTCGAGCATCGCGCGCTCCGCCTGCTCCCACGCGAGGCCGACCGAGACGTAGACGGGCTGCACCGCGCGCTCGCGCGCCTCGAGCGCGACCAGCACCGCGCTGTCAAGGCCGGCCGAGCAGAGGACGAGAGAGGTCTCCATCAATTAGACTGTCCACATGTACGTGGTGACGAAACGCATCGAGTTCTGCTACGGGCACCGCCTCCTCGACTACGACGGGGTCTGCAAGCACCCGCACGGCCACAACGCCGTCGTCGAGGTCGAAGTGCGGACGGACCGCCTCGACCGGCGCAACATGGTCGCGGATTTCAGCGACATCAAGCGTCTGGTCAAAGGGTGGATCGACCGCGAGCTCGATCACAAGATGATACTGCGGCACGACGATCCGCTCGTGGCGCCGCTGCGGCAGCTCGGCGAGCCCATCTACGTGATCGACAGCAATCCGACCGTGGAACGTATCGCGAGGCTGATTTACGAGAAGGGACGGGAACTCGGGCTCGACATCGTCACCGTGCGCGTCTGGGAAACGCCGAACTCCGTGGCAACATACACCGAAGCCTAGCGCGAGCCTAACGCCAGCCTAACGCCACACTTGTGGCGCGAGCCTCTTCAGGCATGCGCCACCACCGTTACCTCCAGGGCAACTCGTACGAAAAATAGAGGAAGACGCCGCCGTTAGAGCCGCCGTTCCGAAAGGTGACCGGCAGCGCCGCGCCCAGCACCAGCTGACGATCGTGCAGGTTGCGCGCGACGCGGAACCCCGGTGAGAGCGTCAGCAGCCGCGTGCGTTCCGTGGCGGACGTGCCCGCGATCGATTCCTCCGATTCGAACACCGCCTCCAGCATGACGTGGAACAGCGGGCGCGCCCGCCAGATCGTGCCCAGGCTGGCGTGGGGGGTGAAGAGCGTCACGTGCTCGCCGCGCTCCGGCAGGTGGACACCGGGCTGGGCGGTGAAGCCGCCGTTCCAGTGGAAATACAGATCGCCTGCCTGCTTGCTGAACGGCAGGTTCACCTGGTAGCCCGTCGTGTCGGCGCCGTCGCGTGTGCCTCCGGTGGGAAAGATCAGCGACACACGGGGCGCGAACGCGGGCTGTCGCGCCGTCTCGGTCAGGACCTGGAGCCGGTAATTCAGCATCGCGTCGCCGAACCCGTTGCCGGTGCCGTCGATTCCCTCGAACGGCAGCGTGTACGAGAGCTGGTGTGACTGCGATATCACCGGCCACTCCTGCGTGAAGGCCAGCTCCCACCCGTCCGATCCCCGGACAAACCCGACGATGTTCTGGTAGATCCCCGCCTCCTGGTTGAACGCCTCCTCGACGAGGAACGAGTTGTCGAGGATCTCGAACGGGCGCGAGGAATCCGGCGTCGGCGCAGGTTGCTGCCGCGCGTGCGCGAACGGCGTGAGCGCAACGAGCAGCAGCGCAATCACCTGGACCATCACCTTGGCGGCGGCGCGGGTCCCGATCGTGATCAGGTCGGCCCTGCGCTTCAGGCGGACGCGGTCGGCGGCAGTGTCACGTTCCTGGATCTCCACGGTCTCTCCCGGCATCAGGCGGCTGTTCTCGATGAACCGCAGGAAGTCCGCATCCTGGTCCGTTACGCGCGTCACTTTCACTGGCACGTCGAGGGGACACGTCAGCAGGGTGTCGTGTTGCGGCAGCGCGAGCTGTCCCTGGTCGTCCGGAATCGGGTCGCCGTGCGGATCGGCTGTCGGCCGCCCGAGCATGTCGTCGATGCGATCGATCAGCCGGTCGGAGACGGCGTGCTCGAGGTGCTCGGCTTCGTCGTGCACCTCGGCCCAGCTCATTCCCATCACCTGGACGAGGAACAGTTCAATGAGCCGGTGGCGCCGCAACACCATCGCGGCGAGCTTTTCGCCGGCGCCGGTCAGGCGGACGCCGACGTAGGGCTCGTACTCGACCAGCCCCGCCTCCGAGAGCGCCTTCATCATCGTCGTTGCGGTGCCGGGGACCACGCCAAGGGCGCTCGCGAGGCGGCCCATGGGCACGGACGCCTCCGGGTCGGCCGAGGCCGCTTGCGCCTGGTAAATGGCCTTCAGGTAGTTCTCGACGGTGTAGGAAGTGGATGTCACGATACCTGTTGACTTTACGAATAATACAATATTATATTTTGACTTGTCAAAATTATGCTGACTCGACGGTCGTGGCTGCAACTTACCGGATTGACGTCGTTACTGGCCGGCACTGGGCTGGTTTCGCGACGAGGCGCCGCGCTCGAGCAATACCCCACCGGCAGCGTCATGGACCATGCCGCCCATGCGATGGGGCCCGTCGGCCGCGTCACATCCGAGGCGCTGAACCCATCGACGTACCTGCGCGCGTGGAATTTCTCGGACCTCCCGCCCGACCGCCGGGCGCGCTTCTACCGCGAGACCAGGCGGCCGGATGGGTCGCTCCTCCGCGAATACGAGATCTACGCGGTCGATCGTGAGATCGAGATCGCGCCGGGCCTCTTCTTTCCCGCCTGGACCTTCAACGGGCAAGTGCCCGGTCCCACGCTACGTGCGACGGAAGGGGACCGCGTGCGCGTGACGTTCGTCAACCAGGGGACCCACCCGCATACCATCCACTTTCACGGCTGGCATCCGCCGGAGATGGACGGCTCGCTGCCCGATCAGCAGGTGCAGCCGGGCGGACGCTTCATCTACGAGTTCGACGCCGAGCCGTACGGCCTGCACCTGTACCACTGCCACGCGGTTCCGCTGAAGCGCCACATTCACAAGGGGCTGTATGGCGTGTTCATCATCGATCCGCGTGAGTCCCGCGCCGAGGCGGACGAACTCGTCATGCTGATGAACGGGTTCGACACGAACTTCGACAACGACAACGAGGTGTACGCGGTGAACACCGTCGCGCACTATTACATGCACGAGCCGATTCGCGTGGGTGTCGGCGAGCTGGTGCGCATCTACCTGGCGAACCTGACGGAATTCGATCTCGTCAACAGCCTTCACCTGCACGGGATGTTCTTCGACGCCTATCGCACGGGCACGCGCGGAAGCACGGCGGAGCACACCGACACCCTGATGCTGTGCCAGGGCGAGCGCGCGATTCTCGAAACGCGGTTCCGCTATCCGGGCGACTTCATGTTCCACGCGCACCAGAGCGAGTTCGCCGAGCTGGGATGGATGGGACTCTTCCGGGCGGAGGTCCGGCGCCGTGAGAGCTGAGGCTGCCGCCGACCGGCTCGCCGCACCGTCCCGTCGCCGGTTCGGGCTCTGGCTCGCGGCGCTCGTTCCGCTCGTCCTGCTCGCCGGCCTGCTCCTTCTGCTGGCCCGCGGCGGTCCCGCCGACGCGCTGCGCGGCGACGGCGTTCCGCCGGTCGAGCGGCTCTCGTTCCAGCGCGTTACGCTCGACGAGCGCGGCATTCACGCCAAGCTGTTCAACGACGGCCCCGATCCGGTCACCATCGCACAAATCACCGTGGACGATGCCTTCTGGTCGTTCCAGGCGGACGGTCCGACGACGTTGCGACACCTGGGCCGGACGACGGTCACCGTGCCTTATCCGTGGGTGCAGGGGGAGACGCACCGGATCAAGGTGATCACGGCGACCGGCGTCACCTTCGAGCACGAGATTGCCGTGGCGGTGCCGACGCCGGCGCCGAGCGCCCGGGCGCTGTGGCTCTTCGCGCTGATCGGCCTCTATGTCGGCGTGCTGCCGGTGGCGATCGGCCTGCTCTGGTATCCCGTGATCGGGCGCCTGGGCCGCGGAGGGTTGGATTTCGTGCTGGCGATGACGATCGGCCTGCTCGTGTTCCTCTTCGCCGACGCGCTCGACGAAGGCCTGGAGGTCGCCGGCGAGCTGCCGGGATCGTTCCAGGGCTTCGCGCTGTTCGCGCTATGCTCCGTCGCGGCGTTCCTCGCGCTCGAAGCGCTCGGGAGCTGGCTCCGCACACGCCGCCAGGTTGACCGGGGGAGCGCATGGGTGCTCGCGCTCCTCATCGCTGTCGGCATCGGGCTGCACAACTTCGGCGAAGGGCTCGCGATCGGCGCCGCGTTCGCCATCGGCGAGGCGGCGCTCGGCACGCTGCTGATCGTGGGATTCACGCTGCATAACACGACGGAGGGAATCGCCATCGTCGCGCCCCTCGCGCGGTCGCGCGTCCGGGTGGGCGATCTCGTCCGGCTCGGCCTGATCGGCGGCGTGCCGACGATCGCGGGGGCGTGGCTCGGCGGGCTCGTGTACTCCCCGGTGTGGTCGGTGATCTTCCTGGCTGTCGGCGCGGGCGCGATTGCGCAGGTCGTCGCGCAGATCTCGCGGCAGATGTCGGGCGAGCGGCCGATCGCCGCGTTCTTCGCGACGCGCCCCGCCCTGGCCGGCCTGCTGTGCGGCTTCGCCATCATGTATTCGACCGGAATGCTCGTGGCGTGACAATCATGGGTTCCAGGGTTGCGGCAATCGTCCTGACGGCTTGCGTGCTGCTGGCAGCGGCCGCGGTGGCGCTGCGCGGCGGACCGATCGAGTCCGGCGCGGGCGCGATGCGCGAGGTGGTGCTCGTCGCGCGCGAGATGACGTTCTATCTCGCGGGGGAGGAGACCGACCCGAACCCGACTCTCCGGTTCCGCCCGGGCGAGCGGGTTCGTCTCGTGCTGCGCAACGAAGAGGCGGGCGTGAAGCACAACTTCAGCGTGCCCGCCTGGAAGATCGAGACCCGGGAGCTGAACGGTCGCGGCGCCGCCGAGATCGATTTCGTGGTTCCGCCCGCGCGCGGCTCGCAGCGGTACGAGTGCGCGCCCCACGCCTTGATGATGCGCGGAACGATCGAGGTCCGGTGACCGGCGGCCGCGCAGGGCGCCCGTCACTGCGCGACGCGCTCGCCACTCCCGAGACCAAGCGCCGCTACGTCCGCCGCCTGTTCCATACGATCGCCGATCGCTACGATCTCATCACCGTCCTGCTCTCCTTCGGGCGCGACCGGGCCTGGAAGCGCCGGCTCGCCGCGCTCGCCGCGATTGCTCCGGGCACGCGCGCGCTCGATCTCGCGTGCGGCACGGGAGACATCTCGTTCGAGCTGGCGGCGCGCGGGGCGCGGGTCGTGGGACTCGACGTAACGGAGCGGATGGTCAGGCTCGCGATGGAGAAAAATGGGGTCAGACCCCATTTTTCTCCTGAGCCTGAAAAAATGGGGTCTGACCCCATTTTCCTCGTCGCCGACATGATGGCGCTGCCGTTCGCGGACGGGTCGTTCGACCTCGTGACGACGGGGTACGGTATTCGCAACGTGCCGGAGCTGGCGCCGGCCTTGCGCGAGGCGGCGCGCGTGCTCAGGCCCGGCGGCGCATTCCTGTCGCTCGATTTCAACCGGCCCGACGGCGCGCCCGTGCGCGCCGTGTACCTGACCTACCTGTCGATCGTCGGAGGGGCGCTTGGATGGGCGCTGCACCGCGACCCGGACACGTACCGCTACATCCCCGCCACGATTCGCCGCTATCCCGGCGCCGCGCGGGTGACCGCGATCATGCGGGAGAATGGTTTCGCGTCCGCCGAATGGCTGCCCGTGCTGGGCGGGTTGATGGCCATTCACGTCGCGAGGAAGGCTGTGTCCGCCTGAAGGTGTCGCGCGTCTGACCTACGGACTCGACGAGTCGCATGCAGATCGACACCACGCGCTGGTCCGGCGACGGCACGTTCACGCAATTGCTCATCGATGCACTGCGCGAGGTGCCCGGTATCGCCGCCCTGCGGGTGGAGGACGCGCCAGCCTCGCGCGCGGAGTCGGGCTACAACTTCATCGCCAACGAGGTGTTCGTCACCTTCGCCTCGGCCACGCGCCGCGAGCCGGCGCGGCTGCTCGGGCTCATTCCCTACTCGAGAAAACGGCCGTACTTTCTGCTCGATCTCGAGGGACTGACGGCGAGGCTCGCCGGGACCGAAAAGATCGGTGAGCCCGATTACGCGGATGACGGGCTGATCCAGTATCTTCGTACAGAGCGGGTCGTCGCCCCTTACCAGACTCGCGGCGTCAAGATCATCGAGCTGGTTCGGATCTACCGCGCGGGCCCCGGCGTCGGACCGAGCGAGCGGGCTTAAAGCGCGGAGGTCGATCCGCCGAAACTCCTGCGGGATTGCTCCACGTGTCTCTAGTCGATTCTTTGCTCGGCGCGATCGTCAGGCTCGAGGGAGACGCCCTCGTGCTCCACACCGGCGAAAAGCCGTACGTGGTGACCTCGTCGGCCGCGATGAACGCTTTCCGCGGCCCGCTGGCCTGGGGACAGGTGGAGCTGTCTACTCGCTTCCTGACGATCGACACATTGGTCGGGATGCTCGATCAACTGCTCACGCCAGAGCAGGTTCGCACGCTCAGGGAACTGGGCGCCGTCGAGAACGAACTTCCCGCCGTCGAGGACCGGCCACCGTTCAACATCGTCGTGGCACGTGGCGGGGACGACATCTGGGTGGAGATTCGCCCGATGTGGCCGAAGCCGGTTGCACCCGTTGTGGCTGAACCGGAGCCCGTTGCGGCACCTGCGGCCGCTGCTCAACCCGCGACCGCCGCTCAACCCGCAGCCACCGCCGAACCCGCGCCCGCAATGGAGCTCGCGGTCGCTGCCGAACCTGCGCCCGCAATGGAGCTCGCGGTCGCTGCTGAACCCGCGCCCGCAATGGAACTCGCGGTCGCTGCTGAACCCGCGCCCGCAATGGAGCTCGCGGTCGCTGCTGAACCCGCGCCCGCGATGGAACCAGCGGCCGCTGCTGAACCAGCGCCCGCGACTGCGCCGGCACCAGCTGTCGAACCGGCGCCAGTTGTCGAACCGGCGCCCGCCGTCGAACCGACACCCACTGTGATGCCCCCGCCCGTCGCCGCGCCCGAGCCGGCAACGCTGCCTGCGCCGATCGCCGAGCTCGCGTCGGCGGAAGAGCCCCCGGTCGAAGAACCGGCGGCCGCGCAGGTTCCACCTGCGTTCGCGGTCCCAGAGCCGCCGCCGCCCAGTGCGGCGCAGCCCGGTCGCGTAGTCGCCTTCGAGCCGCGCGTAGATGCGCCCGCTGGTCGAACCCAGGAACTCGTCGCCGCGGAAGCCGCGGAGACGCAGCCCGACACCGGATCCGGTGTGGCCGGTGTCCCCTTTGAGCGGGCCGAGCCGCCGTTCGAGATCGTTCAGGAGGTCGAGCAGCAGCAGCCGGATGCCGCGGAGGTCGCGGAGTTGCTGGCGTCTTCGGGAATGCTCCAGGTCCCGCCGCCCGAACTCGTCGCGCGTGAGCCCGATCAGCCGGCAGCGAGACAGGTAGACGAGCCGGGGGAAGTGGCCGAATCGCAGGCCGAGGAGTCTCATCTCGAAGAGATCCGCCTGGAAGCGGAGACGCCGACGCCAGCGGTCGTTCTCCCGCTCGCGCGGACCGTGCGCGCGCAACCGGAGCCGGTGGCATCCGTGCCGGCCGGCGCGCCCGCGATCGAGCGCCTGCTCCGGGTGGCGGCAGCGCGCGGTGCCTCCGGACTGTATCTCGTCGCGCAGTCGCGCCCCGCCGTGCGCGTGGACGGCGAGATGCAGCAACTCGAGGCCGAGGAAGCGCTCAGCGCCGGCGACGTCGAGGCGCTCATGCTGGCGCTCGCGCCAGAACCCACCCGCGACGCTGTCAAGAGCGGCGAGACCCCGGAGTGGTTCCGCGACGTCGCCGAGATCGGACGCGTCCGCTGTCTCTCGTTCCGCGATCACCGCGGTCCGGGCGTGATTGTGCGCATGCTGCCGGCGCGTGCGATCTCCGTCGAGCAGCTCGGGCTGTCGAAGGACATCCAGGCGCTGTGCGGACAGCCCGACGGCCTCGTGCTGATCGCAGGGCCGCGCGCCAGCGGCAAGTCGACGCTCGAGGCGGCGTTCGTCGATCTCATCAACCGCACCCGAGCCGACCACGTCATCACGATCGAGCGCCAGATCGGCTTCGTGCACGAGAGCCGGCGGTCGTTTTTGAGTCAGCGCGAAGTCCGCGGGGAGGCAAGCGACGTCGTCGCCGCCGTTCGATCCGCGCTCCGCGAGGACCCGGACGTTCTCCTCGTGGAGGAGCTGCGCTCGCCTGACATGATCGCGGCGGTGCTCGAGGCGGCCGAATCGGGTCGGTTCGTGCTGGCGGGCCTGAGAGCGCCGGCGGCGGCGCAGGCGATCGAGCGCCTCGTCGAGCAGGTGCCGGCAGATCGGCGCGCGCACGTGCTCACCACGTTGTCCACGAGCCTGCGTGCGGTGGTCGCGCAGGTGCTGCTTCGCAAGCGGGGCGGCGGGCGCGTGGCGGCGCGCGAATTGCTCTTCAATACTCCAGCCGCGGCGTCGATCATCGCGGAAGGAAAGCTCTTCCAGTTGGGCGCCGCGATGGAGAGCGGGCGCCGGCTGGGCAGCGTGCCGTTGAACGACGCGCTCTTCGGCCTCATCCGCGACGGCATCGTCGATGCCGGCGAAGCCTGGCGCAAGGCGTACGACCGCGAGGGGCTGCTCACGCTGCTGAAGCGTGAAGGGATCGACACTTCGTTCGTCGAGCGCCTGGCCTGAGCGCCCCCGAGCCCCGCACCGCGCCCGGCATGCCCACGAGGAGACACATGGAAGTTGCGGACGTGCGCCGGAAATTCCGCGCGCGCATCGAGGAGGCCCGGCGCGCGTCGGAACTGAGGCGGGGCGACCTGGATCGCGCCTCCCACGAGTACGACACCTTCCTGCATCGCGTGGCGGTGCCGGCGTTCCGGTTGGTTGCTTCGGTGCTGTCGGCTGAAGGCTATCCGTTCAAGGTGTTCACGCCGGCGAACGGCGTTCGCCTGGCGTCCACCACGTCGCGCGAGGACTACTTCGAGGTGGAGCTGGACACGGACTCCACGCCGCCGCAGGTGATCGGCCGCGCGAACCGCGCGCGCGGAGGGCGCGTGACGACGGTCGAGCGTCCGATCCGGGACGGGAAGGGGATCGGCGAGCTCACCGAAGAAGACGTCGTCGAGTTCGTGCTGGCGGAGTTCGGCGCGTTCGTGTGACGTTTTGATCGACAACCGCATCTATGACAGGGCCGTCGGGGATTAGATCGCACCCGCCGATCGCATCGCGTCGATCTCCGGGACCTCGAAGCCCAGTTCCTTCAAGATTGCGTCCGTGTGTTCTCCCAGCCTGGGTGGAGGGGAGAGCACGCGTCCTGGCGTCTCGGACAATTTCGGGGGCACGCCGAGCACGTTGATGCGGCCGGCCGTGGCGTGCGGGAGCGAGACAATCATGTCGCGCGCGGCCAGTTGCGGGTCCGCCAGCACCTCTGGAATCTCGCGCACGGATCCGCACGGCACGCCGGCCCCCAGCAGCGTCTCGATCCACGCATCGCGTGAGCGGGTCGCGAACTTCTCGGCGAGCACCGGCCGCAGACCGTCATAGTTCACCACGCGCTGGTCGTTCGTCGCGTAGCGCGGGTCCGACGCGAGGTGCTCGAGGTGCAGCGTCGCGCAGAGACGGCGCCATTGTTCGTCGTTGCCGACCGCGAGCACGAAGTCGCCGTCCGAGGCTGCGAGCGTGTCGTAGGGCGCGATCGTCGGGTGCCGATTGCCCATCCGCCTCGGCACGGTGCCGTCGGCGAAAAACAGCGCCGCCTGATACGTGAGCAAAGAGGCGACCGAGTCGAGCATCCCGACGTCGATGAACTGGCCTCGCCCCGACCGGTGCCGGCTCATCAGCGCGAGCGCGATCGCGTAGGCGGCGTAGAGTCCCGCGGCCATGTCGCCGATGGCGACGCCGAGCCGGACGGGTGGTCTGTCCGCGTGCCCCGTCACGCTCATCAAGCCCCCTTCCGCCTGGACGACCGAGTCGTACCCCGGCGCGTCTCGCCGTGGCCCCGTCTGCCCGAAGCCGGAAATCGAGCAGTAGATCACCCGGGGCCAGCGCTCCCTGACCTGCGCGTACCCCACGCCGAGCCGTTCGGCCGTCCCCGGACGGAAATTCTCGACGACGACGTCCGCGCGCGCGAGCAGGCGTTCGAGGACGCCGCGCGCGGCTGCATGCTTCAGATCGAGCGCAAGGCTCTCCTTGTTCCGGTTGATGCTCAGGTAGTACGCGCTCTCGCCACCGGGGAAGGGCGGGCCCCAGGCGCGCGTGTCGTCGCCGCGGCCAGGCTGCTCGACTTTGATCACCCGGGCGCCCATGTCCGCCAGCTGCATCGTGCAGAACGGACCAGACAGCACGCGGCTGAGGTCGATGACGGTTATACCGGTCAGCGGACCGGCGGTATCGGGCGCGGCAGGCATAGAATCATCGCAATGGAGATCGTCGTCTTCAGCGGTTCGCATTGACACGCGTGCGAACAGGTGAAGGAGTTTCTTTCACGCTCCGGCCGGCCCTTCACGGCGCGCAACGTCGAGGAAGACGCCGCGGCGTATCGCGATCTCGTCGCGCTCGGAATTCGCAGCGTCCCGGTCACGATCATCGGCAAGGCGCGTATCAGTGGCTTCGACCCCCAGGCGCTCACCGAGGCGCTGGAGGCACTCGGCCGAGCGTCACCAGGTCCGAGAGGAGCGCGTACGCCGTCTGCGTGAGGCCGCCATCGACCTGCGTGATTCCCACCCGGCCGAGCACGTCCGTCTCGATGTACAGCGCATTGGACATTCCCCGCAGAAGCGCCAGCGGGTCTTCTGAGGCGAGCTCCTCGGGCGCGACGCTCGCCCGGATCGTTCCTGCCTCGCGGCGCGCGGATGCGACGAGCCTGATACGCCGCCCGTGCGCCACGGCCTCGCGCACGCGCGCGCCGGTCAGCGCCGCGATGCCCGTGCGCGCGACGTCGCGCGGCCCGATCGCGCCGTCCATGAGCACGTTCACGAGCGCCGCGGTCTTCGCCGCGGCGTCCCAGCCGTCGATGTCCAGCGACGCGTCCGCCTCGGCGACCCCCTGCCGCCGCATCTCCGCCAGCGCCGGGCCGAATTCCTCCCCGTCCTCGAGCCTCGTGATGATGTAGTTCGTCGTGCTGTTCAAGACGCCGCGAAATCCGAGGACGTCGGCGGCCGGCATCGAGTCCCGCACCAGATTGAACACGGGGATGCCGTCCATCACGGCTCCCTCGAAGAGGTAGCGAACCCCCATGCGATCCGCCAGCAGCCGCAGCTCGCGGTAGGCGAGCGCCACCGGCCCTTTGTTGGCGCTGACGACGTGCATGCGCGACAGCAGCGCGAGCCGCACGTGGTCGATCGCCGGCCGGGCGTCCTCGATGCTGAGTGGGGACGTTTCGACGACGACCCGGGGCGCGCGCCCGGGGGTCGCGGCTGCGGCGGCGATCAACTCCAGCCCGTTCGGCACGGGCCCCAGGCTTTCAGGGGACGCCAGGGCGCGCGCGAGATCCACGCCGCCCGGATCGAACACGCCGCCGTGCCCACCCGTGGCCACGCCGACGATGCGCGTCTGGATGTCGTAGCCGGATGCCAGCCGGGCGCGCCGCTCTTCGAGCAGCCGGGCAAAGCGCCGGCCGACGTTGCCGAAGCCGACCAGGAGGAGATCGAACGTCACACCTTCGCGAAAGACTCCAGCAGCGCGTTGAGCCGCTTCAGTCCCTCCCTCAGGTAATCGGTCTCAGACCCGAACCCGAGCCGGAAGTAGCCGTCCATGTGGAAGTGGTCCCCCGGCACGATCAGCACGCTGTGCGTGTCCTTCAGCTTGAGGATCAGCTCCGTCGAGTTGATCGGGTATCGATACGCGACGTAGACGATCGCGCCGGCTTCGGGCGCCGCGTGGCGGAACTGCCCGCCGAAGGCGTCGAGCCAATCCCGCACGATCGGATAGTTCTCGCCGATGATTCGCCGCGTCCGCGCGACGATCCGGGCGCGGCGCGAGGGGGCGAGCGCGACGCGCGCGAGCAGGTCGCTCATGGCCCCGGGCGAGATCGTCGTGTAATCGTGGTACGACCAGAGCTTCGCGATCAGGTCTGGCGGTGCGACGATCCAGCCGATGCGCAGCCCGGGCAGGCCGTAGGCCTTGGACAGCCCGCTCGTCACGATTGCCCGCTCGTAGCGGCCCCAGACCGACGCGGTCTCGACGCCGTCCCGCTCCGCGCCACGATAGATCTCGTCGGAAAGCAGCCACGCGCCATGCGCGCCGGCGATCCGGCAGATCTCGTCCAGGTCCGCCGCCGTCAACCGCGCGCCGGTCGGGTTGTTGGGATTGCAGATCAGCACCAGGCGCGTCCTCGAGGTCACGAGCGATCGCAGCGCGTCGAAGTCCGGTCGCCAGCGCGGCGATGCGCCGTCGTGCACCTCACGCAGCGCCCACGGCTTGAGCTGTCCGCCGAACCCGCGCGCCAGTCCCCAGGACTGCATGTAGTTCGGCACCATCATGACGACCTCGTCGCCCGGCTCGACGAGGTTCCAGAGCGTGATGTAGTTCGCCTCGGATCCGCCGTTGGTCACTTCAACATGGTCTTCCGTCGCCCCTGGGTACATGGCCGCGATGAAGCGGCGCAGCTCCGGCGTGCCGTTCGACTGCGTGTATACGAGCTCCTGCCGGAGCAGGAGTTCGCGGAGCTCCGGGGTGTCGCACAGCTCGTCGACGCGCAGCGGATGAACGCCGCTCTCGGAGAGATTGATCTCGACCCGGTTCTCCCAGGTGGACTGCATCCGCTCCATGGCGAATTGTTCGATGCGCATGGCATCAGTCTAGTCGAATCTGGTAACGTTCCCGTCGGCACTCAACAGGGAGGGACGGCCCGCGGGCCAACGCGTGCAGGGACTGCCGGAAACGGTTCGGATCACGGCGGGCGAGTTCGTCATGGGCGCCGACCACGGCGAGGAGGACGAGCGTCCCGCGCACGTCGTGGCGCTCGATGCGTTCGAGATCGGCGTCCATTCCGTGACCGTCGGGCAGTACGCGCGGTTCACGGTGGAGACCGGGCACCGCCCGCCGGGCATCTACGAGCTGCCGCTCATTGTCGCGAGCGGCGGGCCCGAACGCGAGGCGGCGTTCCGGGCCTCCGCGGCCCCGTATGTCTGGGCTGCCGGCCGCCCGCCCCAAGGGCGCCTGGATCATCCGGTGACGCTCGTGAACTGGGAGGACGCGGCGGCGTACTGCGCGTGGCTTTCCTCGCTGCTCAGCCGCCCGATGCGGCTGCCCACCGAAGCGGAGTGGGAGTGCGCGGCGCGCGCGGGATCGAACGAGCGCCTGCCGTGGGGCGACGCGCTCGATCCGTCGCGGGCGAACTTCCTGCTCGATCCGCGTCACCGCGACGGCGCCGGCACCACGCCGGTGACGCACTATCCGCCGAACGCGTTCGGCGTCCGCGACGCGATCGGCAATGTCTGGGAATGGGTGTCCGACTGGTACGCCGCGGACTTCTACTCACGGTCGCCCGAACGCAACCCGCGCGGCCCGTCGCGCGGCTCGCTGCGCATCGTCCGCGGCGGCGGCTGGCCGACGTCCGACCCGCGCATGCTCACGTGCAGCTACCGGCACAAGGTCCCGCCGGACACATACTCGTACAGCATCGGCTTCCGCGTGGCGTGCACGTCGGCGGGCCCGCCGAGCCCGCTCGGCGCCGGCTGATCGCCCGCCCGCCGCGTCCTAACGAACATGAAGACGATCACGCTCGCCGTTCTGCTCTGCTTCGCTGCCGCGCCGGCGCGCGCCCAGGAGACGCGCTCGCCGGAGCCGCGCGTGCCCACGGTCGTGACGCAGGGGGAAGCCATCCTGCGCCGCGCGCCGGATCGCGCGTTTGTCGACCTCGCCGTCGAGACCCGATCCAAGGCGCCGCGCGAGGCCGCCACGCGCAACGCGGAGATCATGACCGCCGTGCAGCAGCGGCTCCGCGCGCTGGGGCTGCCGGCCGACGCGGTGCAGACGCGCGGATACGACCTGGCGCCGGAGTTCGATTACGTGGACGGCCGCCAGGTGCTGCGCGCCTACACGGCGCGCAACCGCATCGAGGCGCGCGTGGACGAGCTCGATCGGCTCGGCGAGGTGATCGACGCGGCAATCGCCGCCGGCGCGACCAACGCCGGGGCCATCCGCTTCGACCTCCGCGACCGTGAGCGCGTCGAGCGCGAGGCGCTGAGGGTGGCGGTCGCCGATGCGAGGGGCCGCGCCGACGCCGCGGCCTCAGGCGCCGGCATGACCGTCGCGCGCGTGCTGAAGATCGAGGAAGGAGGCCGGCCCGACGTGCCACCGCCGATGCCCTACGTGACGGCGATGCGGGCGGAGATGAAGCAGTCGGTGCCTACGCCGATCGCGGCCGGGGAGATCGAGATACGGGCGAGCGTCACGCTGACCGCGGAGCTCAGATAGGTAGGTGAAGCGTGAACGGGGGCTGACCCCGTACACGCTCACACCTTCTCTGTTTCGTCGGACAGAGGAGCCACGAGCTCGCCGTCCACCGCGGCTTCCCCAAGCAGCCCCGCCAGCTCGCTGTTCTGCGGAGAGCGCGGCGCGACGTCCACCGGGTGCACGTCCGGCAGCTCCTTCGTCGTCGCGACCCCCAGCTCCTTGAGCTTCCGAGCGGTGACCAGCACGCGTGAGCCGAGCGACGCGAGCACGCGGTTGTAGGCGTCAACAGACCCCTGCAGATCGCGCCCGAGATCGTCGAGGTGTTCGAGCAGCACCCGAATCCGGTCGTAGAGCTGCTGGCCCAGGCTGCTGATTTCCTGGGCGTTTCTCGCCAGCGCCTCCTGTTGCCAGCCGAACGCCACGGCGCGCAGCAATCCGATGAGCGTCAGCGGGCTGGCGAGCATCACGCCTTTCGAAACGCTGAAGTCGAGCAGCGACGGATCGTGCAGCAGCGCCGCGCTCAGCAGAGACTCGCCCGGCAGGAACATGACGACGATGTCCGGGGTCGGCTGGAAATGCGCCCAGTACGACTTGGCAGCGAGCTTCGCGATGTGATCGCGGACCTGCCGCGCGTGTTCCCTGAGCCTGGCCTCGCGCGCATCGTCATTGGACTCGGTGATGGCCTCCAGAAAGGCCGTGGCGGGGACCTTCGAGTCCACCACGACGTTCTTCCCGCCGGGCAGCCGCACCAGCAGATCCGGAATCAGCCTGCCGTCTTCGGTGCCGACGGTCTCCTTGAAGTCGAAGTCGCAGTGCTCCACCATCCCCGCCGCTTCGACGACCCGGCGCAGCTGCATTTCCCCCCACTGGCCGCGCACGTTCGGGGATCGCAGGGCGTTCACGAGATGGTTGGTTTCCGCCTGCAGGGTGTTCTGAGTGTTCGCGAGCGATTTCAGCTGTTCGTCGATCCGGCTGTACGCCTCTATGCGCGACTTCTCGATCTCCGCGACGGTCTTCCCCACCGTGTCGAGCGACTGCTGCAGCGGCAGCACCAGCTGGCTGACGGCGTTCTCACGTTTTTCCAGCTCGCCGACGGCCTTTTCCTGCAGCTTCTCGAACGTGGTTTTCGCGAGCTGGAGGAACGACTCGTTGCTGCTCTTCAACGCTTCCTGCGAGAGTGCCGCGAAGGCGTCCTTGAGCCGCTCCTCGGCAGCGGCAAGCGTCGCGATCTTCTCGTCGACCGTGCGCCGTTCCGCATCCAGTTGAGCGAGCGCGGTGGCGAGGTCGACACGGACGCGCCCCAGCTCGGTTGCGTTCTGCTGCAGCTGCAGTTCCTTCGCCCGCAGCGACTCGACCACGGCGGAATGGGCTTCCATCTCCGCCTCGAGCCTCGCGCGCGCGTCCGCCACCTCGGCCGCGTTGCGCCCGCGCACCCAGAAATACAGTGCCGCGGCGACACCCAGGCCGAGGGCCAGTCCGACGACGAACTGTAGGGGAACCACACCCGAATATTAGGCGAAAGCGGCGATAATGATCCACGCAAAACGCATGGAAGAGGTCGAGCTCACCACCGGAGAACTGCACCGTTACGCACGCCACCTGGCGATGCCGGAAGTGGGCGCCGCCGGCCAGCGGAGGCTAAAAGCGGCGCGCGTGCTGTGCATCGGCGCCGGTGGACTCGGGTCCCCCGCGTCCCTCTATCTCGCCGCTGCTGGCGTCGGCACGATCGGGCTGGTGGATTTCGACCGTGTCGATTCGTCGAACCTGCAGCGCCAGATTCTGTACGCCGAGTCGGACGTCGGACGACCGAAGCTCGCGGCCGCGGCCGAACGGCTGCGCGCGATGAATTCCAGCATCACGATCGCCACACACGAGACGCGGTTCAGCGCGGCGTCCGCGCTCGACCTGCTCGCGCGCTACGACATCGTCGTGGACGGTACGGACAATTTCGCGACGCGCTACCTTGTGAACGACGCGTGCGTGCTGGCGCGCAAGCCGAACGTCTACGGCAGCATCTTCCGTTTCGAGGGGCAGGCGTCGGTCTTCGCGATGCCCGGCGGTCCCTGCTACCGCTGCCTTCATCCCGAGCCGCCGCCACCGGGCCTCATCCAGAACTGCGCCGAAGGCGGCGTGCTTGGCGTCCTGCCGGGCATCATCGGCACCATCCAGGCGACCGAGGCGATCAAGCTGGCGCTGGGCGAGGGGACCCCTCTCGTTGGGCGCTTCCTGGTGCTCGACGCGCTGCGCATGCGATTCCGCGAGCTCCGGTTGAACCGCGATCCCGACTGCCCGGTCTGCGGCACGGCCCCGACTATCACCGTGCTCCGGGACTACGATGAGTACTGCGACGGCACCACGCCACCGGTGGAGGACGAACAGAACGTGACGGTTGAAGAGCTGAAGGAACGCATGGAGCGCAAGGCGTCATTCGTCCTCGTGGACGTCCGCGAGCCGGCGGAGCACAGCATCTGCAGGATTCCTGGAGCACAGCTGATTCCGCTGGGTGAGCTGAACCAGCGGTACTCCGAGATTCCCAAGGATCGGGAGGTCATCGTGCACTGTCGATCCGGCGTGCGCAGCGCCCGCGCTGCCCACTTCCTGCGCGGTCGCGGATATCCCGACGTTCACAATCTCGAGGGCGGCATCCTCGCGTGGATCGAGCGGGTGGATCCGAGTCTGAAGCGATACTGAGAGGTTCGATCGGTTCGACGGGTTCGACAGGTTCGATGGGTTCCAGGTTCCGGTTCTTCTGGTTCGCTCGCCAGCGGCCCCTCAGCCCGAACCGCCGAACCCGGACCCTGAACCCCTAAAAACGCCGAACCCCCAAACCCTGAACCCTGCTGCTGAACCCTGAACCCTGAAATCTGGCCTAAAAGCCCGGGTACTTGCCCGACCATTCTGGTCGGATTAAAATAGGACAATTCTGGTCGGAGATTCAGGTCCCATGCTGAGGCTGTCGAAAAAGACCGATTACGCCTTGATTGCGATGAAACACCTCGCGGCTGAGGCCGACCGGGGGGCCGCGAGCGCGCGCGAGATCGCCCAGCTGTACGAGATCCCCGTCGAGTTGCTCGCGAAGGTCTTGCAGCGGCTGGTCCAGCGGGGGCTGCTGGTCTCCCACCAGGGGACGCGCGGCGGATACCGGCTCGCCCGCCCCGCGACGGCGATCTCGGTTGCCGACGTTATCCAGGCGATCGACGGCCCGCTGACGATGACGGCGTGTTCGGAGGACGAGCCGGAGAAGTGCGAGCAGTACTCGTCGTGCAACGTGCGCGACCCGCTGTGGCGGATCAAGGACCGGATCGTCTCGGCGCTCGCCACGTGCACGCTGTTCGACCTGACGGTGGACGCACCGCCGCGCCCCGCGGCCCCCGAGGGGGTGCCGCTGACCGTGATGCGGCGTCCGCGCGTCGTATCGGAGACATGACAGCGGCGATGTTGCAGATCAGCGAGAACGCGGCAGAGATTATCGCGCGCATGCTGGACAAGAACGGCCTCGCGGGAGGCGGCCTGCGCGTTGGGGTCAAGGCGGGCGGCTGTTCGGGGTTCAGCTACGTCTTCGGATGGGAGGCGGCGCCGAAGGAGACCGACCTCGTCTTCGAGGGACCAAACGGCGCGAAGGTCTTCGTCGATCCGCGGAGCATGCGCGTGCTCGAGGGGACGGTGCTGGACTACGACACCAGCCTGTTGAGCAAGGGCTTCATCTTTCAGAACCCGAACGCGAAGAGCACGTGCGGGTGTGGGACGTCGTTCAGTATTTAGGGCTTGCCTCGCCGTAGCGTCCGGGGACGCCGGACGCGGGGGCGGGTTCAGGGTTCAGGTTTCAGCATGGCGACAGCTAACCAGACGATCGAACAGCTCGCAAACCGCGAGTACAAATACGGCTTCGAGACGAATGTCGAGGCGGACGAGATCCCGAAGGGGCTCAACGAGGACGTCATCCGCCTGATCTCGTCGAAGAAGAACGAGCCGGAGTGGCTCCTCGAGTGGCGCCTGAAGGCGTACCGGCTGTGGCTCACGATGAAGGAGCCGACCTGGCACAACGTGCACTATCCGCCGATCGACTACCAGGACATCGTGTACTACTCGGCGCCGAAGAACCGGCCGAAGTTGAACTCGCTCGACGAGGTCGATCCGGAAGTCCGGCGGACCTTCGAGAAGCTCGGGATTCCCCTGGAGGAGCAGAAAGTGCTCGCCGGGGTGGCCGTTGACGCGGTGTTCGACAGCGTGTCGGTGGCGACGACCTTCCGCGAGAAGCTGAAGGGGCTGGGGATCATCTTCTGCTCGTTTTCCGAGGCGGCGCAGGAGCACCCGGACCTGGTCCGCAAGTATCTCGGCTCGGTCGTGCCGTACTCGGACAACTTCTTCGCCTCGCTGAATTCGGCGGTGTTCAGCGACGGGTCGTTCGCGTTCATCCCGAAGGGCGTGAAGTGCCCGATGGAGCTGTCCACCTACTTTCGCATCAACGCGAAGAACACGGGGCAGTTCGAGCGGACGCTCATCATCGCGGAGGAGGGGGCGTCGGTCAGCTACCTCGAAGGATGCACGGCACCGATGCGCGACGAGAACCAGCTGCACGCGGCGGTGGTCGAACTGGTCGCGCTGCAGGACGCGACGATCAAGTACTCGACGGTCCAGAACTGGTATCCGGGGGACAAGGACGGCAAGGGGGGCATCTACAACTTCGTGACCAAGCGCGGGCTCTGCAAGGGCACGCGGTCGAAGATCACGTGGACGCAGGTCGAGACCGGCTCGGCGATCACGTGGAAGTACCCGAGCTGCATCCTGCAGGGGGACTACTCGATCGGTGAGTTCTACTCGGTGGCGGTGACGAACAACCGCCAGCAGGCGGACACCGGCACCAAGATGATCCACCTCGGGAAGAACACGAAAAGCACGATTGTCTCGAAGGGCATCTCCGCGGGGCAGGGGCAGAACACCTACCGCGGCGCCGTCAAGATCGGCAAGAACGCGGTGAACGCGCGAAACTACTCGCAGTGCGACTCGCTGCTCATCGGCGACAAGTGCGGCGCGCACACGTTCCCGTACCTCGAAATCAAGAACACCTCGTCGCAAGTGGAGCACGAGGCATCCACGTCGAAGATCGGCGAGGATCAGATCTTTTACCTGCGCCAGCGCGGCCTCACGCTCGAGGACGCGGTGAACATGATCGTCAGCGGCTTCTGCAAGGAAGTGTTCCGCGAGCTGCCGATGGAGTTCGCGGTCGAAGCGCAGAAACTGCTCAGCGTCAGCTTGGAGGGCTCGGTCGGCTAATGCTCGTCATCAAGAACCTGCAGGTCCGCGCGGAAGGCAAGACCATCCTGCGCGGCATCGATCTGAACGTGGGGGCGGGGGAAGTGCACGCCATCATGGGCCCGAACGGCTCCGGGAAGAGCACGCTCGCGCGCGCGCTCGCCGGGCACCCCCATTACGAAATCGTCGCCGGCGAAGCGACTTACGAGGGGAAGGACCTCCTCGGGATGGACCCGGACGAACGGGCCCGTGGGGGGCTGTTCATGGCGTTCCAGTACCCTGTGGAGATCACCGGGGTCAACAACGCGTACTTCCTCAAGGCGGCACTGAACGCCAAGCGCGCCCACCTCGGGATGCCGGAGCTGGACGCCGTCGAATTCATGCAGTTCATCCGGGAGCGGGCGCAGATCCTCGACATCGATCAGGCCATGCTGGGACGGTCGGTGAACGAGGGCTTCTCCGGCGGCGAGAAGAAGCGAAACGAGATTTTCCAGATGGCGGTCCTCGAGCCGAAGCTCGCGATTCTCGACGAGACCGACTCCGGGCTCGATATCGACGCCCTCAAGACGGTCGCCAGCGGCGTCAACGCGCTCCGTTCGCCGGAGCGCTCGATGATCGTCGTCACGCACTACCAGCGGCTGCTCAACTACATCGTCCCTGACTTCGTGCACGTCCTGGTGGACGGGCGCATCGTCAAGTCCGGCGGGAAGGACCTCGCGCTGGAGCTCGAAGAGAAGGGCTACGGCTGGATCGAGGACGAGGTCGCACGCGCGGAGGCGCTCAGGGCGTGAGCGACAGCGGCATGGCACCGGTTGTCGTGAGCCCTGCGGAGGCGTCGCGCGAGCGGAGCGGCTTTCTGCTCGAATACGAGCGGTTCAACGCGGGCGCGGGAAGCTCGCAGCCAGCGTGGTTGCGTGAGTTGCGCGGCCGCGCCATGGCCCGCTTCGCGGAACTGGGAATCCCCACGACGCGCGACGAGGAATGGCGTTTCACCAACGTCGCGCCCATCGGCGAGACGACGTTCCGTCTCGGCTCGGCCGACGTGAACGGCGCGGCCGCCGCGCTGCTCGAATCGGTCCAGGGCGTGGACGCGCATCGGCTCGTGCTCGTGAACGGCCGGTACGCGCCGGAGTGGTCGTCGCCCGACTCGCCCGCGGGCGTCGAGGTGGCAAGCCTCGCCGAGGCCTTGGATCGGGCGCCGGCCGCGCTCCAGCCGGTCATCGGCCGGCTGGCGTCGTTCGACCATCGCGCCTTCGTCGCGCTGAACACGGCGTTCCTGCAGGACGGGCTGTTCATCCGGGTGCGCCCGGGCACGATCGTGGAGCGACCCCTCCACATCGTCTTCGTATCGGTCTCGTCGTCGCCGGAGGCGTTCATGTCGCATCCGCGCGTGCTGGCGCTCGTGGGCGCCAGTTCGCAGGTGCGGATCGTGGAGAGCTATGTCGGCTCGGAAGGGCCGACGTACTTCACCAACGCGGTGGGCGAGTTCGAGATCGGCGAGAACGCCGTCGTGGACTACTACAAGGACCAGCGCGAGAGCGCCGGCGCGTTCCACGTCGCCCTCCAGGTCGTCCGGTGCGCGCGCAGCGCCACCTTCCTCTCGCACGCGTTCACGCTGGGCGGGCAGATCGTGCGAAACGACGCGGTGGCGCTCCTCGACGGCGAGGGAGTGGACTGCACGCTGAACGGCCTGTATCTGAGCGACGGGCAGCGGCTCGTCGACACCCACACGACGATCGACCACGCGAAGCCGCACTGCGGCAGCCACGAGCTGTACAAGGGCATCCTCGCGGGGCGGTCGCGGGCGATCTTCAACGGCAAGATCATCGTGCGGCCGGATGCGCAGAAGACCGACGCGAAACAGACCAACCGCGCGCTGCTGCTCTCCGACGAAGCGCAGATCAACACGAAGCCGCAGCTCGAGATCTTCGCCGACGATGTGAAGTGCACGCACGGAGCGGCGATCGGACAGCTCGACGAGGAGGCCCTGTTCTACCTGCGGGCCCGTGGCCTGTCGGCGCAGCAGGCGCGTGACATGCTGATCCACGCGTTCGCGGGAGACATCCTGAACCGCGTGAAGATCGAGTCCCTTCGCGATCAGCTCGAAGCCGAGCTGTTCGCGCAGCTGCGGCGCGACGGAGTGATGTGATGAGAGGGACGGCCGGCGCCCAGGCAACGGTGGCCTTCGACACGGCGCGGATTCGCGCCGAGTTCCCGATCCTTTCCCGCACCGTTCGCGGCGGAAAGCCGCTCGTATACCTCGACAACGCTGCGACCACGCAGAAGCCCAGGGCGGTGCTCGATGCGATCGTCCGGTTCTACTCCGAAGAGAACGCGAACGTGCACCGGGGCGTCCACGAGCTGAGCGAGCGGGCCACGGCCGCCTTCGAGGGCGCACGCGAGAAAGTCCGGCGTTTCCTGAACGCCGCCCACGCGCGGGAAATCGTCTTCACCCGCAACGCGACCGAGGCGATCAACCTGGTGGCGCAGACGTTCGGGCGCCAGAACGTGGGACCCGGAGACGAGGTGGTGATCACGGAGATGGAGCACCACTCCAACATCGTTCCGTGGCAGATGCTCTGCGAGCAGAGCGGCGCGAGCCTGCGCGTGGTGCCGGTCAACGACGCGGGAGAGTTGAGGCTGGATCGCCTCGAGGCGCTGCTCGGGCCGCGCGCGCGGATGCTCGCCGTCACCCATCTCTCCAACGCGCTCGGGACGATCAACCCGATTGCCGAGATTGTGGCGATGGCGCACGCCCGCGGCGTGCCCGTGCTGGTGGACGGCTCGCAGGCGACCTACCACATGCCCGTCGATGTCCGCGCGCTCGGCTGCGATTTCTACGCGCTCACCGGGCACAAGCTGTACGGGCCGACCGGCATCGGCTCGCTGTACGGCCGGGCCGAACTGCTCGAGCGGATGCCGCCCTACCAGGGGGGCGGCGACATGATCAGCTCCGTGCGCTTCGACAAGACGAGCTACAACGTCGCGCCGTACAAGTTCGAGGCGGGCACGCCGAACATCGCGGGCGCGGTGGGACTCGGCGCCGCGATTGACTTCGTCACCTCCGTGGGGCTCGATCGCGTCGCCGCGCACGAGGCGGAGCTGCTGGAGTACGGCACCGACGTGGTCCGGCGGATCCCGGGGCTGAGACTGATTGGCACCGCGGCGCGCAAGGCCAGCATCCTCTCGTTCGTCATGGAGGGCATCCACCCGCACGACATCGGCACGATCGTCGACCGCGAAGGGGTCGCGATCCGCACGGGGCACCACTGCGCCCAGCCGCTCATGGAACGATTCTCCGTGCCGGCGACCGCACGGGCGTCGCTCGCGATGTACAACACGCGCGAGGAGCTGGACACGCTGGGGGCTGCGCTGCGCAAGGTCCGCGAGGTGTTCGGCTGATGTCCGAGCTGCAGGACCTCTACCAGGAAGTGATCCTCGACCACAACCGGCGGCCGAGGAACTTCCGGGAGCTGCCGCCGCCGGCGCGTCGCGCGGAAGGCTTCAACCCGCTCTGCGGCGACAGACTGACGCTCTACCTCGATCTGGACGGCGACGTCATCCGCGACGTGACCTTCCTCGGCTCGGGGTGCGCGATCTCGAAGGCCTCCGCCTCGCTGATGACCGAGGCGCTGAAAGGTAAGACGCTGGCCGAGGCCGATCGGCTGTTCGATCGATTCCACGACATGGTGACCTCCTCGACCGATACGCCGCCGGCGGATCTCGGCAAGCTGTCTGTGCTGGCCGGCGTGCGCGAGTTTCCCACGCGGGTGAAGTGCGCGAGCCTGGCGTGGCACACGCTGAAGGCGGCCGTGCAGGCAGGCAGCGTCACCGGCCCCGTGTCAACAGAAGACCCGTCGGCGTGACGTGCGGAGACGTGTAGCGCGGGCCTTCAGGCCTGCCATGCCGACTTAACGCATGAAGAACTTTCCCGTGATTCCAGATCCTTTTGCCGCTCCCGACGCAGACTCGGTTCCCAGCGAGTCGATTGCCGATCTCGTCCCCGACCCCGCGAAAACCGCGGAGCTCCGCCCCGCCGTCCTGGACGCGATGAAGACCGTGTTCGATCCGGAGATCCCGGTGAACATCTACGAGCTCGGTCTGATCTACGACGTCCTCGTCGATGCGGACGCCAACGTGGGGATCCGGATGACGCTGACGGCGCCGGCGTGCCCCGCGGCGCAGTCCCTGCCGGTCGAAGTGCGCGAGAAGGTGCAGCGGGTCCCGGGTGTTCGAAGCGCACGCGTCGAAATCGTCTGGGAGCCCCCCTGGACGAAGGACCGGATGTCCGAAGCGGCGAAGCTTCAACTGGGGCTCTGGTAGGGCTCCCATTCGGCCTTGTGCATCCGGCCTTCGGCCTTCGCATGACGCTCCCCGTCAAGTAAACTGAAACATTACGTCATGCGGTATCTCGACTATCACGCAACGACCCCTGTCGATCGTCGCGTCTGCGACGCGATGCTGCCGTTTTTCTGTGAGACGTTCGGCAACCCGTCGAGCAAGACCCACGCGTACGGGTGGGACGCGGCCGACGCCGTTCAGCAGGCGCGCGAACAGGTGGCGCGGCTGGTCGGGGCGACCGCGCGGGAGGTCTGCTTCACGAGCGGCGGCTCGGAGGCGAACAACCTCGCGCTGCAGGGCGTCGCCCGCGCCAGCCGCACGCGCGGCGATCACATCGTCACGGTGGCGACCGAGCACAGCTCGGTGATAGACACGGCGAGATACCTCCAGGAGGAAGGCTTCCGTGTCACCTTCCTGCCCGTTCAGCCCGACGGCCTGATCGATCTCGATCGACTCCAGGAGGCGATCGACGACCGCACCATCGTCGTGAGCGTCATGGCCGCGAACAACGAGATCGGAGTCCTCCAGCCGATCAGCGAAGCGGCCGCGATCGCGGCCAGCCGCGGAGTGACGTTCCATACCGATGCGGTGCAGGCGGCCGGGAAGATCCCGTTCAACGTCAGCACGCTCGGAGTGGATCTCGCGTCACTCTCGGCGCACAAGATCTACGGCCCGAAAGGCGTCGGCGCGCTCGTGGTCCGCCGGCGGAAACCGCCGGTGGCGATTGCGCCGCTCCTCCACGGAGGAAAGCACGAGCACGGACTCCGGTCCGGAACCCTCAACGTGCCGGGCATTGTCGGGTTCGGGAAGGCAGCCGAGCTCTGTGCCGAGGAGGCCGAGGCCGAGGCGACGCGCCTGCGAGCGCTCCGGGATCGGCTGCTGGCGCGGCTGCGCGAGCTGGACGGCGTCGTCGTCAACGGTTCTCTGGAACGGCGCTTGCCGCACAATCTCAACGTCGGCTTCGAACGTGTCGAGCCCGAGGCGCTGCTCATGAGCCTTGGGGACATCGCGGTTTCGACCGGCTCGGCGTGCGCGTCGGCGAGCGAGGCGCCGTCACACGTGCTCACGGCGCTCGGGGTCGGCGACGATCTTGCGCGCGCGTCCATTCGGTTCGGGCTGGGTCGCTTTACGACTGACGAAGACGTGGATGTCGCGGCCGATCGCGTGGTCCGCGCGGTGACCCAGCTCCGTGAGAAAGCGTCCCGGCTGGGGATCGGCCGCTAAGATGGTGCACAGCCTCGTCTGCCTCGTTTTCGTCTCCGCGCTCGCGGCGCCACAGGCGAGTTTCGCGCAGCCGTCGCAGGAGACGGAAACAGCCTCGGCGCGCAGCCGCGCGCTGGCAGGCGGAAGCGATCAGCGTGACGAGCTTCCGGTGTCGCTCACGCGCATTCGACGCCGGCTCGCCGCCCAGCCCGCGGCACGACAGTCGAAGGACAGGCTGCGCCTCGAGTACTACATCAACGTGTACGGGCAGGCGCCGCGTCTCGAGCTGTTCGTCGAAGGCGAGAACGTGACGAGCGCGCCGGTCAGGTACGGCGGCATGACCCACCAGGAGTTCCTCTCGGTCGTCACGCCCCAGGAGTTCCGCGCGCCCGCGGCGGACATCCCCGGCGCCGTCGCCGCGCTGATCAAGTGGGCGATGGAAAAGAACAAGAACAACGACAGACATTAGCGCGTGAAGATCACGGTTGCCCACAGCCCGGACTCGGACGACGCGTTCATGTTCTACGGCCTGGCGAGCGGCGCGATTGCCGCCGGGCCGTACGAGATCGCCCAGGTCCTCTCCGACATCGAATCGCTCAACCGCGCGGCCTTCGAGGGGCGCTACGAAGTGACCGCGGTGTCCTTCCACGCCTACGCGCACCTGTTCGACCGTTACGCGCTGCTGCCGCACGGCGCCAGCATGGGCGATCGCTACGGTCCGGTACTGGTGGCGCGAGCGGATGGGCCACGGTCGCTCGACGGTATCAAGGTGGCGGTACCGGGCACGCTCACGACGGCGTTCCTGGTGTTGCGCCTTTACCAGCCCGCGTTCGAGTACGAAGTGATGCCCTTCGATCGCATCCAGGACGCCGTGCGCGACGGCCGCGTGGCGGCCGGCCTCCTGATTCACGAAGGGCAGCTCACGTACGCGGACGAGGGGCTCCGCAAGATCGTCGATCTGGGCGAGTGGTGGGCCGATCGTACGGGAGGGCTGCCGCTGCCGCTTGGGGGGAACGTCATCCGCCGGGACCTCGGGCCGGACGCGATACGCGAGGTTTCACGCCTGCTTCATGACAGCATTGCCTACGCGCTCTCCCATCGCAACCAGGCGGTGGCGTACGCGCAGCAGTTCGGCCGCGGCCTCGACCGGAACCGGACCGATCGCTTCGTCGGCATGTACGTGAACCAGCTCACGCTGGACTACGGCGACCGCGGGCGCGCCGCGGTGCGCCGGCTGTTCGAGGAGGCGTTCGAGAAGGGACTGATTCCGAGGAGAGTGCCGGTCGACTTTGCGTAAAGGCCGTGGAGACGGCTGGCGAGGTCGCGGAGAACAAACGCCACCGCAGAGCAGAGGACGCAGAGACGCACAGAGGACGACGCCCTGGCGGCGCGAACGCGCGGGCGAGTTGGCCTTTTCTCTCCGCGCCTGTGCGTCTTGGTGTCCCGCGATTTCGCCCTGCCTCAGCGCGCTCGCTTGCGCCCCGGGGCGTGAATCGCCGCCGCGATTCGTTCCGCGGCGACGGCGAGCCGCGGTCCGGGGACGACCAGCTCCTGCCCCGAGAGCACGTGAACGCGGCCGTTTCGCACCGCCGGAACGGCGGGCAACGCCAGCCAGACGTCGCGTTCGCGCGCGACGGTCTCGTCGCTCAGGAGACCCTCGGCGTGCACCTCGATGATCACGTCTGGCGCCCTCGCCAGGATCAGCTCGGTGGACGCCTGCACTGATTCCCGCTCGATGTCCGCGAACACGTCCTGTCCGCCCGCGATTTCGACGAGGTCGTGCAGGAAGCCGACCCCGCCGCTCGCGTGAACCGCGCGGAGCGTGCCCGGCTCGCGCCCGAACACCAGCAGCACGCGCGGCCGCGGCTTGCCGCGCACGCTGGCACGGACCGCCTCGAGCCGCCGCTCCAGCTCGCGCGCCGCCTCCACCGCGCGAGGGGCGATGCCCAGCATGGTGCCCAGCTCGCGCATTGCCGCGACAACGTCCGCCACCCCGCCGTGGCGATACACGTAGGTTGATATCCCCGCGCGGGCGAGCTGCTGCGCAAGCTCCACCTGCGACGCGTAGATGACGACCAGGTCCGGGCGCAGCTCGAACACTCGCTCGAGGTCGGGATCGAGCAGGCCGCCGACGCGCGCGAGGCGCTGGACCTCCGGCGGATACGTGTCGAAGCTGCTGACCCCCACGACCCGATCTCCGGCGCCGATTTCGAAGAGTATTTCGGTGACGTTCGGTACGAGCGAGACGATGCGCTTGACGGGGCCTGTCACCAATTGTCCGGTTATGAGGACAATTGGTGACAGGCCCCATGAGGCCAGCATGGCCGCCACGGTGATTCGCCTCATCAGCGCCTCGCGATGAGCAGCCACAGGAAGAAAGGCCCTCCGATTAACGCCGTCACGACCCCCACCGGCAGCTCGATCGGCGCCAGAACGGTGCGCGCGATGGTGTCGCACGCGACCAGGAACGCGCCGCCGAACAGTACTGACGCGATCAGCACCGCCCGGTGATCGGAGCCGACCAGCAGCCGCACGAGGTGGGGCACGATGATGCCGACGAACCCGATCGGCCCGCCGATGGAAACGGCGGCGCCTGTCGCCATCGAGGCGCTGAAGAAGGCGACGCGCTGCGCGCGGGTCACGTCGATGCCGCGCGCTTCGGCCGCCTCGGCGCCGAACGTCAGCACGTTCAGCGCGCGCGGCAGCCACGCGAACGCGATGCCTGCCACGGCCAGCAGCGGGAGCGCCGCCCCGATCGGCCTGTAGCTGCTGATGTCCAGGTCGCCCATGAGCCACCGGATCGCTCTGAACGCGTCGGCAAAGCTCGCGAAGTACTGCACGCAGAGGATCAGCGCCGAGAAGAACGAGTTGAGCGTGACGCCGGCCAGCAGCAGCACGTGCGTGGACAGCGCGCGTCGCGCGCGCATCGTCGCGAGCCCGTAGACGACCATCACGGCGGCGAGCGACCCGGCGAAGGCTGCGAGCGGCACTGCCGAGTACGGGCCCGCCGCGATGGTCCAGCGAAGCGTGATCGCCAGCATCGCGCCCAGCGCTGCACCGGCCGACACGCCGAGCGTGTACGGAGTCGCGAGCGGATTCCGGAGCAAACCCTGGAAGACGACGCCGGCGGCGGCGAGCGCCGCACCCACCACGATCCCGGCGACCGTGCGCGGCAGCCGTGCGACGAACAGGATCTGCGCGTCCACGTTGCGATCGAAGGGAATGGACGTGTCGAGCGCCCGGAGAATGCTCACCCGCACCGACCCCAGCGTGGGCGCAATGAGCCAGACGAGCAGCGCCGGCACGCCGAACAGCACGACGATCCGCAGCAGCCTGCCCCGGTTCACGTCGCAGTCCTCTTCAGCGGCACGATCACCGGATGACCGGCGGCGTCGTGCGGCAGCACCTCCGCCTCGACGCCATAGAGCGCGCGGATGTGGTCCGGTGTCAGCACGTCTCGGGTGGGACCGTCCGCCAGCACACGCCCCTCCCGCAAGAGCACCAGGCGGTCGCACAACCCCGCCGCCAGATTCAGATCGTGAATCGACACGACGATGCCGAGCTGACGATCGGCGTGCAGCTTTCGCAGCAGCCCGAGAACGTCCAGCTGAAAGCCGAGATCCAGGGACGCCGTGGGCTCGTCGAGCAGCAGGTACGAGGCGCCAGCCTCCTCCTCGGGCGGCCGATCGAGCTGCGCCAGCGCGGACGCGATCACCACGCGCTGCTTCTCGCCGCCGCTCAGCGAGCTGAACGGCCGCCGCTCGAACTGCGCGGTGCCCGTGATGGCGAGCGCCGCGCGGGCGGCCGCGAAGTCGTCCGGTCCTTCGAGCTCGAAGGCGCCCAGATGCGCGTAACGCCCCATGAGCACGACCTCGAGCACCGAGTAGTCGAACGCCAGGTGCGTTTCCTGGGCCACGACGCTCATGCGTCGTGCAATCGCGCGCCGGCCCACGTCCGACAGCGGGCGGCCGTCCAGCGTCACGCGGCCGGACTGCGGCGGCAGCAGCCGCGCGAGCACCTTGAGCAGCGTCGTCTTTCCGGAGCCGTTCGGCCCGAGGATGCCGACGATCTCGCTCGGCGCCGCAGCGAACGAGACACCCCGTAGAACAGGGGTGCCGCGCTCGTAGGCGAACGACACGTCGTCGGCTCGAAGCATGGATGGAGGATCCCCGCCGATCCCGTTCGGGATTACCGGCGGGCCGCGATGCGCACGCCTGCGTACGCACTGCGGCCCGCGGCCGGGAAGCCCAGCACCTCCTCGTACCTCCGGTCAGCAAGGTTTGTCACGCGGCCGAAGATCTCCAGGACCGGCGTCACCCGCCACGCGACGCCAGCGTCGGCGGACGCGTACCCGCTGTTCGTGAACAGTCCTCCGAACGCGCCCGCGCTCGGATCGACGTCGAGCGTACGTCCGCGCGCGCCGAGCGAGAGGAAGGCGCTCGCCTTCGATCCCGTCCAGCTCGCATCGGCCCAGAACTGGTGACGCGGGCGCCGGAGCAGCGAGTCCCCGGGAACGAACGGCGGAGGCGCGACGCCGAGGCGGTCCACCGCCAGCACTTCTGCATCGAGGAGCGTGTACGCCGCCGACGCGCGGAAGCCGTGGCGCGTGCGCGCGGCAACCAGCGCCTCGATGCCTCGCGAGCGCGCGTTGGACACATTGTCGCTCTGGTAGCGGCTCACGTCGCTCAGCGATCGCCCGATGGCGACGATGAGGTCGTCGTACCGGTTCAGGAACGCCGTGGCTTCGGCGACGAGCCGGCCGCCGGCAATCGCGTGCTCGACTCCCGCCTCGAGGCTCGTGGTGCGCTCCGGCGCGAGGCCCGGATTGTCGGTGAACGCCAGCTCGAACACATCCGGCGGCCGGATGCCCAGCCCGGCGCTCGCGCGGATGCGGGTCCACTCGCCGCGGGCGTTCCCGGGACGCACGAACCACGACGCCGAGAGCCGCGGAGTGACTGCAAGCTCGGTGTTTGCCGGAAGCACGGGGCGCGGCGAGAAGGCGTTCGGGTCGGCATCCAGCGTCGCGCGGTGGATCGCTTCCGCGCGCAATCCGGCGGTGAGAAACGCGTTTCCCGCTTCAACACGCGCCTCGCCAAACGCCGAGGCCACGCTGCGCCGGACCGGTACCGGCGTTCCACTGGCTCCGGTGATGTAGGTGCTCGTCGCCTGCTCGTGCAGCCACTCCGCGCCGGCGGTCGCGTCGATCCGTCGCGTGAGCCGGAGGTCCGCATGTCCGCGCGCGATCAGCCGGTGCGAGGTCAGGTCCGACGCTCCGAACGGGCTCGCGTAGTCGCTCTCGAGGCGGAACCAGGAGATCCGACCGCCAGGCCGCACGCGTCCGAACGCGCGGGAGACCGAGCCGCCAAGCAGCAGCGAGCGGTTCGTGCCGCGCGAGACGCGATCCACGCCGCCGTAGGTGCCTCCGGGGTCGGACCCGAACGGGCCCGGGTTCCCGCGCTCGCTCCGCTCCAGGCGTGACGAAACGGTGACGCGGGTGGCGCCGCCGCGCGTAAGGCCGGCGCTCAGGTGCTCGGAGCGCCAGTCGTCATTGGCCACCGGCTCGCCCGCGGCACTCGGCCCGGTAAAACCGCGAGACGAGGAGCGTTCCCCGCCGAGCGAAACGCGCCACTCGCCCGCGGGCAGGCCCGCCGACGCCGACAGTCGTCGAAACGCGCGGGACCCTGCTTCGGCGGACGCGTCGAGCGCGCGCCCTGCGTCCTTGCGCGTCACGATCTGGATGGTGCCGCCGATCGCGCCGCCGCTCCAAAGCGCGCTCTGCGGGCCGCGCACCACCTCGACGCGCTCCACGTCGCCGGTCGTGAGATGGCCGAAATCGAAACCGCCCCCGAACGCGTTCACCGGCACGTCGTCGATAAGGACCGCCGTGAAATCGGATTCGCCCCCGCGCGAGAACAGGCTCGTGACGGACCCTTCGCCGCCGTTTCGGGCGATGCTGATCCCGGGCACGCGGCGGAGCGCCGCCGCGATCGTGTTCTGCTGCAAGGCTCGAAGTTCCACCCGCGGGATGACGGTGGTCGCCGCCGGCGTCCTCGACAGCGGCAGATCGACCTGCGCCGCGGAGACGACGACGACTTCGCTGATGGCGCTGACCTGCAGGCGGAGCGTCAGCGTCCTGCTGTCGCCGACCGCAAGGTCCAACGCGACCGGTTCCGCGCGGAACCCGTCGCGCGCGACACGGATCTCGTATCGATCCGGCGGCAGGTCCGTCACCGCAAACGCCCCCGACTCGTCGGTTGTCGCGCGCGCCACGACCGCGGCGCGCGCGGTGACCAGGACCTCCGCGCCCGGAACGGGCCGGCCATCAGGATCGATCACGGCGCCGCGGAGGGCGCCGCCGAACGCGGCAGATTGCGCGCGCGCCGGGAGCGGATGTGACAGCAGGACAGCAAGAACGACGAGGCTGAATGTCGTGGAGACCGAGCGAAGCACGTGCGCCTCCTTCGGCGTGATCTCGCGCCGATCAAGAAGCGCCCCGTCGGCCAGGTATCCTGACTTGCGGACTCTGCGGCCTCTCCGCCTTCCCATGCGCCAGCGCGCACAGTGGCTGCGCGATCCGGGAGGACCGCGCGTGGAGGCCGCTCGACCGCTCACAGTGGCGGCACCGTGTGGGGTTTGCACCCACTTCGCGTGGCCGCGGGGCGGAAGCCGGTTCAGTTGTCAGCCGGAGTATAGCATGGCAGAATCAGAGGTCGGGCCGGTGGTTCCGCGCCCGACCGTGGGGTGCTCATGAGCAGGTCTTCCGCGTCTACCGTGCGGTCGACGCCCATCAGCGACGTCGCAGCGTCCGCCAGCGGTCTGAGGATCCACAGTGAAACGGTGGCCGTCGAGACGCGGGAGCGGATCGAGCTGACGGATCTCACCGAGCGCGTCATGTCGATCGTGCGCCGCGCCGGCGTCCGGGAGGGCATCGTGCACGTCTGGGCGATGCACACGACCTGCGCCGTCTTCGTCAACGAGTTCCAGCGGGCGCTCCTCTCGGACATGAAGCAGTACATCGCCGGCCTCGTGGCGCACGATGCCGAGTGGCTGCACAATGACCCGCAGCACTCCGACTGCGACCGCAAGAACGCGGATGCGCACCTGCGCGCGCTGCTGCTGGGGCACAGCCTCACGCTGCAGGTCACCGCGGGCGAGGTGGTGCTCGGACAGTGGCAGCGCGTGCTGATGGCGGAACTCGACGGGCCGCGCGCGCGAACGCTGCGCGTGCAGGTCATGGGCCTTGCGTAGCCGTCTCACGTCCGCCGGTCTCCTCGACATCGCCGGGAAGCTCGGCTCGCGCGAGCGGCTGACGCTCGAGGACGGCGTCAGGCTGTTCGAGTGTCCTGACCTGCTGGCCGTCGGCTGGCTGGCCAACCGGGAGCGCGAGCGCCTGCACGGCGCGCGCACCTACTACAACTACAACATCCGGATCGAGGCGACCAACGTCTGCGTCGCGAGCTGCCTGTTCTGCTCGTTCGCGCGGCTGAAGCCGGGCGACGAGCACGCCTACACCATGAGCCTCGAACAGGCGTGGCAGAAGTTGCGCGTCCGCGCCGACCAGCCGCTCACGGAGATCCACATCGTCAACGGACTCCATCCGGACCTGCCGTTCGACTACTACAAGGAGCTGCTCCGCGGGTTCAAGCGCATCCGTCCGGACATCCATCTGAAGTGTTTTACGGCGGTCGAGATCGCGTTCTTCGCGGATCTGTTCGGCATGTCCGACGAGCAGGTGCTCCGCGAGCTGATGGAAGCGGGGCTGGACTCGCTTCCGGGCGGGGGCGCCGAGGTGTTCGCCGAGCGCGTGCGCAAGAAGATCTGCCACGACAAGTGCGACGCGGACCGCTATCTCGCCATCCACCGGCTGGCGCACCGCCTCGGCATGCGCTCGAACGTGACCATGCTGTACGGCCACATCGAGACGATGGCGGAGCGGGTCGATCACATGCTCCGCGCGCGCGCCCTGCAGGACGAGACGGGCGGCTTCCAGGCGTTCATCCCGCTCGCGTTCCATCCCGACAACAACCAGATGCGCAAGCTGCCGCCCCCTCCGGCGTCCGACACGCTCCGCGTGCACGCCGTCGCGCGGCTGGTGTGCGACAACATCCCGCACGTCAAGGCGTTCTGGATCGCCACGGGCATCGACGTCGCGCAGGCCTCGCTGTGGTTCGGCGTGGACGACCTGGACGGCACGGTGCAGGAAGAGCGCATTTATCACATGGCCGGGGCGCGGACGCCCGAGGCGCTGTCCACCGGCGACATCCGCCGCCTCATCTCCCGCGCCGGCCGCGAGCCGATCGAGCGCGACACCCTGTATAACGTCGTGGCTGAGCCGCACGTTCAGATGCCGCGTTTTCCCCAGCCCGACGCCACCGCGCTACAATAGAAGGTCCGGCCACCTATGCCGGCCATCGAGATGGATCTCACGCTGCTGACCGAGTACGAGAAGGAACGCATTGCGGAGCGCCAGCCGCTCCCGGCGGTGTACCTCGGCCTTTCGGATGCCGAGATGGACCGCCGCATCGCGGCGGCCAAGGCGGAGCTCGGTTCGCGGCTGGTGATTCTCGGCCATCACTACCAGCGCGACGAGGTGATCAAGTTCGCCGACTTCACGGGGGACTCCCTCAAGCTCGCCCACGCCGCCGCCACCCGCGCGCGCGCCGAGTTCATCGTCTTCTGCGGCGTCCATTTCATGGCGGAGAGCGCCGATATCCTCAGCCCTCCGGCCCAGCGCGTCATTCTTCCGGATCTTGCCGCCGGGTGTTCCATGGCCGACATGGCCGCTCCCGATCAGCTCGACATGTGCTGGCGCGAGCTGGCGGAGATGGGAGTCGATCGCGCAGGCGTCGTGCCCGTGACGTACATCAACTCGAGCGCGGGCATCAAGGCGTTCTGCGGCGAGCACGGTGGCGTGGTCTGTACGTCCACCAACGCGGCCGACGTGATGAAGTGGGCGTGGGAGCGCGGCGACAAAGTGCTCATGCTTCCCGACCAGCACCTCGGCCGCAACACCGCGTACAAGATGGGGGTGCCGCTCGCGCAGATGGTCGTGTGGGACCCGGCCGAGATCTGGGGGGGTCTCGAGCCGAAAGACCTCGCCGCGGCGCGCCTGATGCTGTGGAAGGGGCACTGCTCCGTTCACACGCGGTTCACCGTGAAGCAGGTCGAGGCGTTCCGCCGCAAGCATCCGAACGGCCGCGTCATCGTCCATCCGGAGTGCACGTGGGACGTGGTGCAGGCTGCGGACGAAAGCGGTTCCACGGAGTACATCGTCAGGGCGGTGAAGGACAGCCCTGCGGGGTCGGTGTGGGCAGTCGGAACGGAGATCCATCTGGTGCACCGTCTGGCGAGAGAGGTCGCGCCCGGGAAATCGGTGGAGACGCTCGACCCGTTCGGCTGTCTGTGCTCGACGATGTTCCGGGTTTCCCCCAACCACCTCCTGTGGGTGCTCGAAGGCCTGATCGATGGCAGGGTGCACAACGAGATCGTCGTGCCGGAGCCGACGAGATCGCTCGCGAAGCTCGCCCTCGATCGGATGCTTGAAATCAAACCCCGCATGTAGCGCAGGGCCTTGGCCTTGCCTTTACGGTCGTGAGTCGCAGGGCTTCAGCCCTGCCGTAGCGAAAGGAGCCCCTGCATTGGCGTTTGAGTTGCCTCCACTTCCGTACGCCCCCAACGCCCTCGAGCCGCACATCGACGAACAGACGATGCGGATCCACCACGACAAGCACCACGGCACGTACGTGACCAACCTCAACGCGGCGCTCGAGAAGCATCCGCAGTTCCAGGGAAAGGCGATCGACGAGCTGCTGCGCGGCATCAACTCGGTGCCGGAGGACATCAGGACGGCGGTGCGCAACAACGGCGGCGGCCACGCCAACCACACGATGTTCTGGGAGATCATGGGGCCGAAGGCCGGCGGCGCTCCGAAGGGCGCGCTCGCGGATGCGATCGCGTCCACGTTCGGCAGCTTCGACGCGTTCAAGGACCAGTTCAACAAGGCAGCGCTCGCGCGGTTCGGCAGCGGGTGGGCGTGGCTGGTGGACTCGGGCGGCAAGCTGTCGATCGAGAGCACGGCGAACCAGGACAATCCGATGATGGAGGGACGCAGGCCCATCATGGGCCTGGACGTGTGGGAACACGCGTACTACCTGAAGTACCAGAACCGCCGGGCCGACTACTGCGCTGCGTGGTGGAACGTGGTCAACTGGGACGCGGTCAGCAAGCGGTTCGGGAGGTAGGCGCAGGTGAGACGTGAATGGGGTCAGTCCCCATGACGAATCCGTAATGGGGTCTGACCCCGTTCCTTCTCTATCCAGTCCAGGATCTCCTCGTGGCTCGGAAACTCGTCCTGCCTCCGGGCCACGAACTTCTTTTCAATCGAGCCGTCGGGAGCGATCAGGAACAGCGCCGGGCGCGCGATGTTCCACGCGTCGAAGCCGATCCGGTGCCAGACGCCGTACGCCTTCGCGACGTCCCGGTCCGCATCTACGAGCACGCGGAACGGCAGCCGGGTCGATTCCAGGTAACGCTGCACGGCCTCTGATTTCTGCGCGACGATGGCGACCGTGGCATAGCCGCGTTCGAGATATTGCGTACTGTTCTGCGCGAGCTCGCCGAACCGGCGGCGGCAGTTCGGTCACCAGGTGCCTCGGTGAAAGGCGAGCAGCAGCGGGCCGCGCCTCAGGAACTCCTCGAGCGTGTGCACGATGCCGCGCGTGTCCGGGAGAGCGAACGGCGGCGCCTTGGGCGCCGCCTTGGGGTCAGGTCTCGAATCGGCCATCTTTGCGACTCTAGAGGACATCGCGTCAGAACGATGTCCGTTCATGCACCATAAGACGGGTGTTTCAGACCTGACCCCAGCTCGTCAAAACAGCTTCACGGTCACGATTTCGCCCGCCTCGACGAGGTCGGTCTGCGCGGGAATCTCGATGTAGCCGTCGGCGTCCGCCATGCTGGTGATGTCTCCTGACGCCTTGAACGCCGGGTGCGCCGCGCCGTCGGCGATACGCACGGTGTAGAACTGGTGGCGCCCGGTCGTGGACACGATGCGTCGCGCCAGAGGCAGGCGCACCGTTTGCGGATCGTGCGGCGGCAACTGCGCCATGCGTCGCAGCATCGGGACGAGCAGCATGTACGCGTTCGACAGACAGGAGGTCGGGTTCCCCGGCATGCCGAGGACCGGCGTGTCTCCGCGCGGCGTCGCGATTCGGCCGAAGACGGTGGGCTTTCCGGGTTTGACGGCGATCCCGTGGAACACCACTTCTCCGCGCGCGCGCAACACGTCGAGGATCAGATCGCGCTCGCCGACGGAGCTGCCGCCGGAGAACACGATCAGGTCCGAGTCCAGCGCCGCATCGATGGCGGCATTCAGGTCCGGCACCGCATCGGACGCGAGCGGTTGAGCCACCGGCTCGCCGCCATGCCGCCGCACAATCGCCGCGAGCGTGAATCGGTTGATGTCGTAGATCTGTCCCAGCGCGAGCGGCGCGCCCGGCTCGACGATCTCGTTGCCGGTAGAGAGCAGCGCAACGCTGGGACGCGCGAAGACCTCGATCGCGGCGAGGCCCACCGCCGCGGCGGCGCCGACGCCGCCCGGGTTCAGCACGGTGCCGGCGCGGAGGACCAGGTGCCCTCGCTTGATATCGGCCGCGCGGCGCCCGACGTTCTGGCCGGGGTACACGGGCGTGAGCACGCGCACGTCTACTCCGGAGCGCTCCGTCTCCTCCACCATCACCACGGCGTCGGCGCCCGCGGGCATCGGGGCGCCGGTGGCTATCTCGATGCACTCGCCGCGGGTGACCCGCCGCGCCGCGACCTGGCCCGTGAACACCTTCTCCACGCACCGCAGCACCTTCGGCTCGAACCGGCCGGCGCCAAACGTGTCCTCCGCGACGACCGCGAAGCCGTCCATCGCGGCCCGGTCGAAGGAGGGGACGTCGATCGGCGCCATCAGGTCCCGCGCCAGCACGCGGCCATCGGACTGGTCGAGCGGCACCGCTTCGATGCGCGTCACCGGGGCGGCGGCAGCGAGCGCCAGGGCGAGCGCTTCCTCGAGTGGCACGGTGTCGCGGATCGGGCGCATGCTGCCGTGAGGGACAGAGGTCATCGCGAAACCTCGCGCAGCAGGTGCCCGAGCTCGGGCAGGATCAACTTGGTGAGCGCGAGTTGCACGGCATGCTCGGACCCGGGCAGCACGAACAGAATCTTGCCGCCGGCCACGCCGGCGCACGCGCGGCTCAGCATCGCCGCCGATCCGATCTCGTCGTAACTCAGCATGCGGAAGAGTTCACCGAAGCCATCGATCCGCTTCTGCAGGAGTGCCGCCAGCGCTTCGTACGTCGTATCGCGTGACGCGATGCCGGTGCCGCCGGTCGTGATGAGGATCTGCGCGTCGGGCTCCGCGAGCTGGTGACGGACAATCCGCTGAACATCGGCCGGGTCATCACGCGCAATCTGCCGGCCGACGACGGTGTGGCCGGCCTGTTCGAGCAGCCGGACGATGGCCGCGCCGCTGGTATCCGTTCGCTCGTCCCGCGTATCGCTCACCGTCAGCACGAACGCGCGCACGCTGACGGGGGCCGAGCGCTTGTGCTCCTCGACGCTCATTCGAGGGATTAAACCGTAGAACACCGCCGGGAGCAATGGTCTCCCGAGCGGTTCTGCTACGATCGCGGCATGCCGGCACGCATTCATACCGCGATCCTCGCGATCATCGCGTCCGTCGCGCTCCTGGCAGCTCAATCGTCGCCAGCACCCTCATCCTCTTCCTCCGGTCCGCCCCAGCTCGATCGCGAGGCCCGGAGATGGGTGGATGCCACGCTCAAGAAGATGACGCTGGACGAGAAGATCGGCCAGATGGTGGTCCCGTCCTTCCAGTCCACGTTCGTCCCGAGCGACAGCGACGAATACGACCGGCTGGCGCGGCTGGTTTCGACGCACCGCGTCGGCGGCTTCCACGTTTTCGGCGGATCAGAGCCGGTGCCCTCCGTCTTGCTCAACCCCACCTACGGGAGCGTCATCCTCGGGCAGCCGCTCGAGGCCGCTTCGCTGCTGAACCGGCTGCAGGCGATTTCGCCCGTGCCGCTGCTGAACACGGCGGACTTCGAGGCGGGGGTCGGCTTCCGGATCTCCGGCGCGACGGCGTTTCCGCGCGCGATGGCGTTCGGCGCCGCCGGCGACGAGAAGCTCGCGCACGAGGCGGGGCGGATCACGGCGGTCGAGGCGCGCGCGATCGGCGTGCACGTCAACTTCGCGCCGGTGGTGGACGTCAACAACAACCCGCGAAACCCGGTGATCAACACGCGGTCGTTCGGCGAGGATCCGGATCGTGTCGCCGAGCTCGCCTCCGCGTACGTGAGGGGGCTTCAGTCGGCCGGCGTCCTCGCGACCCTGAAGCACTTCCCGGGGCACGGGGACACGGACGTGGACTCGCATCTCGGCCTGCCGGTGATCCAGAAGCCCCGGGAGCAGCTCGAACGGCTCGAGCTGCGGCCGTTCCGCGCGGTGATTGCCGCAGGCAGCGGGGCGGTGATGAGCGCGCACATCGAAGTGCCCGCGTTCGATCCCACGCCGCGGACGCCGGGCACGCTCAGCCGGCCGATCGTCACGGCGCTGCTTCGCGAGCAGCTCGGTTTCGACGGGCTGATCTACACCGACTCCATGGGAATGGCGGGGGTGACCAAGCTGTATTCCCCCGCGGAGGCGGCGGCGCGCGCCGTCAAGGCGGGCAACGACATCGTCCTTCATTCGCCGGATGACGAGCAGGCGATCCTGGGGATCACGTCCGCGGTGGAGACGGGACAGGTTGCGGTCGCGCAGATCGACGCGTCAGTGAAGCGGATCCTCGAAGCGAAGGCGCGCGCCGGGCTGCACAAGAACAAGGCGGTCAGCCTGGACTCGCTCGCGACGACGCTCGGCGCGCGCGCGCACCAGGCCGTGGCGCGCGAGGTCAGCCAGCGATCGATCACGCTGCTGAAGGACGATCGCAACCACGTGCCGCTGCGGCTGCCGAAAGACGCGGCGATCCTGTACCTCTCGGCGCTCGACTATCCCACCGGCTGGCGCATCGCCGCGCCGAGCCGGACGTTCATCCCGGAGCTGCGCAACCACTGGCCGGACGTGACCGCGATCGAGCTGTCGGATCGGACGACGCCGGCGGAGCTGGAGCTGGTGCGCGCGATGGCGCCTCGGTTCGACGCGGTCATCGCTTCGACCTTTGTGCGCGCCGCCTCCGCCTCCGGCCGGATGGATCTCGCGCAACCCGTCGTCCGGCTGCTCGGCGACATCGCGCGGTCGTCGGAGCGCTCGGGGCGGCCGTTCGTCACCGTCATGTTCGGCAACCCTTACACCGCGCTCTTTCTCAAGGAGCTGCCCGCCGTGTTGCTGACGTACGACTTCTACGACCTGGCGGAGGCATCGGCTGTGCGCGCGCTCGCCGGCGACGCGCCGATCGGGGGGCGGCTGCCGATCGCGCTGCCGGAGCTGTTCCCCGTGGGCCACGGACTGCTGCGGTAACGGACTGCGACCGGGTTCACAGGGTTCAGGGTCTAGAGGGGTCTAGAGGTTAGGTTCAGGTCAGGCTTCAGGGGTCAGGGATGCTGACACGCGTTCCCACGCTGTGAGGAGATGCGTTCTCGTCTTGGCAACTAGCCTCTGGTATCTGACCCGGCCTGCGGGTCGCTGCTTCTTGGTATAATTACTGTTTGCGGCCGGGGCCACCCGGCCGACTGTGTCTGCCCGCGCGCCCTTAGCTCAGTTGGATAGAGCGTCTGGCTACGAACCAGGAGGTCGCAAGTTCGAGTCTTGCAGGGCGCGCCATCCACCTCGTCGTCAGATCCCATACCGACAGGCCCAGGCGCGCCGAAGCTCGCTTGATCCATGAACGAAGGCGGGCAGGGCGCGGCACTGTCTCAAGGAGAATCAGTCGTTTTGGAATCAGCTTTGAGTAGAGCTCTGCGCTGACGGACAAGTGACTGACAATTCGTGGCGCGTCATTGCTTGAATGGGGGGGACCCCTGCACCCCGCCAAGCGCGTCGCTTGCTCCGGCCGCGCTACAATCCCCATAGCTGATGCGCTGAGCCACGCGGCTTCGCGTCGGCGGAACCTGTCGTTGTTGAGACTTTCGAACGGCTCCAACGGGAGGGGCTCAATCGGCACGACGCTGTCCACGCGATCGGCTCAGTATTGGCGGAGCATATCTACGAGCTGACTAAGCGAGGAGACACGCCGGCGGAGCTCGATCCGAACACGTAGTATTTCAAGGACCTTAGGAAGCTCACGGCTGCCGGTTGGCGGGCCGGCTAAGAGCGGCTGCACCCGACGGCGGCCATTGTGAGAACGAGCGGATTCGCGAAGAAAGATACGGCCGCCGCGGGTGAGCCGCGGCCGTTAGACCGTCGAATCGAGTCCGGCGCCAGAGGTGTCGTGAGCACTCTCTTAGCTCGAAGCATTGCAGCCGGGTTGATCGGGTTTGTGCTGGTTGGCACAGGACTGGCGCAGGAAGGCACAGACTTCACGGGGCGCTGGCTCCTGGAATCCGCCTCGCGCCGCGGTTCCGATCATCCCATTGCGCTGACAGTGCACCACCCGAGCACATCCGAGTCAACCCAAATCGTGATCGTCTCCTCCTTCGGCGGCCAGGGCTTTGGTGGGTGGTACTGCCGTCGCGTTGCTGAAGTATGCGTTCCCCTGAACGTCATCGGTGCTTACAGCCGTTTGACACGACCGGGATGGACGTGGATTCGTCACGAAGGCGCGGCCGCCGCGGGGTGAGCCGCTGTTCGCTAGCTTCCTCTCGCCCGCCCGGACGCCCGCCTGCGCGCCGAAGCGCCTCGCCGTGCGCCGGTCCGTTGGGGACCTCGCCCGCCGACGACGTCCATGTACCGCCTCAGCACCTGGTTCATCCGCGTCTGATATCCGCGACCCTGCCGTTTGAACCAGCCAAGTGTGGAAACCAGGCCAGCGGAACCATCCTGCGACGCCGTCCGTCTGTGTCGCTATGACTGCCGTGTCTTTTGGCCCGTTCACGTTCGACCCTGTTTCGGGGCAACTCCGGCGGGGCCTCGCGCAGGTGCGGCTGCAATCGCAGCCTGCACGCGTCCTCGCGTTACTCACCGCACGTGCGGGAGAAATCGTGAGGCGCGACGAACTTCGCGCGGCAATCTGGCGGGACTCGTGGGTCAACTTCGACCAGGGCCTCAACTACTGCATTCGCCAAATACGGATCGCTCTCGAAGATGACGCGCGCACTCCACGGTATGTCCAAACGCTGCCACAGCGCGGATACAAGTTCATGGCCCCGGTTGCGACGGAGGTTCCCGCGCCGAAGGCCCTCCCGCGGTGGAGGCCAACGCAGATGAAGGCCGCCATCGCGGTCCTGGGCATAGTCGCCGGATTGACTCTTGGGCTCAAGGGGGCCGAAGTCGTCGTGTTGGAGCTGCTCCCGGCGGATCAGGCGCACGCATTAACGGAGCACCTGCAGCCGGCGCACTTCGCGCGAGGGACATGGGCCCACCACATCAAACCACCGCTTCTGAGGGTTTTCACCGGAGCACCGCGCCTGGTCTCACAGTGATGGCGCGCAATGTCGGCAGTGCGAGGGCGAGGAGTGCGACGCAGGCCATGATCGCCGCTGATGCCAGGTAAGGGTTCGGGTCGTCAGCACGCGTGCCCGGCAGCGCGCCGGCGATCTTGCGGGACAGGGTCGCGGCGAGGAGTATCCCGGACAGCGTTGAGATCACCAGCACTGAACCAATCGTTCGCAGCACCGTGGCGGCGATGTGCCAGCGGCTTGCGCCAAGCGCCATTCGCAAGGCGAACTCGCTACGACGTTGTGCCACCGAATGCGCCACGCCGGCATAGACTCCCATGGCTGCGAGGAGCACCGCCAGCGCACTGAATGCGCCTGTGACGATAGTCGCCAGTCGAAGGGGGAACATCGGAATCTCCATGTGCTGGCGGAGTGTGCGTACGTCGTACAGCGCCATCCTCGGATTCACCGAGAACGCGACGGTTCGCACCAGTGCCGCCAGCCGGGCAGGGTCTTCGTGCCCCGCGACGTGCAGCACCAGATCCGGCCGATAGTCCTGCAGCACGGGCCGCCACACCGCCGGCGCCGCAGGGGTGTTGAGCTCTTCCTGCTTCATGTCAGCGACAACTCCGACAACGCGGACACGCTCCCCATTGATGATGATGGCGGCATCGACGGCATGAAGGTCGCTCCAGTATTTGCGGGCCGCGGCTTCGTTAACGATTGCGACCGGCTCGGATTGGACATCGTCAGAGAAGGTGAACTCGCGTCCGCTCATCAACGCGACCTTCATCGTCGCGAAATAGGCAGGGCCAACCTGATTCACTGCAAGCGCCAGGTCCTCGGTCGGAGATGGAACATAACCAGGCACGGTGACCGGCACCAGTCCGCGTCCACCAAAGTTCATTGGAACGCGGCGAGCCGCGCTGACGCTGCGGACCGCTGGTGATTCCTGTATCTTCCGCATCAACTCGCGCAGCACCGCCCGACCGCTGCTTGGGGCAGATGCGCCTTGCGAAAGATCGAGACCGGCAAGCAAGACATGGTTGGTGTCAAACCCGGGATCGAGCATCGATGTCGCTGCAAAGCTCCTCGCGAGGACCATCGCGGTCCCCAGAAGCGTGACCGCGAGGCCGACCTGCACACCCAGAACCAGACGACGCCAGGCGCGGCGGCGGCCGGCACCGTGCAGCCTGGATGACTGCGCACGCAGCTGGTTGGTGATGCCGGCTGGAACAGCCACGGCTGCCGGCGCGACGCCGAACACGGCGCTGGCGAGTGCGACGAGGACGAATGCGACGGCGAGCCATCGGCTCGAGACGGAGAACGTAAACCCGACTGGAAACCCAGTCGGTGGAACAAGCGCCTGAAAGATCGTCGGTGAGGCGAGCCCCGCGGCAACCGCAATGGTCCCCGCAGACAGAGCGAGCACGGACCCTTCCACGAGGAGTTGCTGCGCAACGTTTCGACGGCCCGCTCCGATCGCCATCCGCAGCGCCATTTCCGGTTCGCGTTCCAGTGCACGCACAACCAACATCGTCGCCACGTTGCCGCACGTGAGCACCAAGACGAGAGCGAGGAGGGCACCGACGATGGTCAGGACGGGGCGAAGAACTGTCGTGCCGCCCCAGGGCGAATCTGCAAGGCTCGTTGCGGTGAACGAAGAGCCGACGGCAACCCTGTCTCCCAGCTCTTCCGACAAGAGTAGGCCGACCGATCTAACCTCGTCCCGAACTGCAGCGACTGCCGTGTCGGCGCGAAGCCGCCCGTAGGCGCCAAGCCATTTCACTGCTCGCGAGTCGAGTCGGCTGACGCCGCCGGCCGACAGTGATGGCTGCATACCGACTGGGATCCAGAGATCCAGGAGCAAGCCGACCGTGACACCGGCAAATCCGGGCGGGGTCACTCCGATGACCGTGAACTGAACGCCGTCAACGGTAACGCGTCCGCCAATGACGTCGGACGACCGACCAAAGCGATCTCGCCATAGCCGGTCGCTGATGATCGCAACGGCACCCGCGCCAGGGCCCTCTTCCTCGGGGCGGAATGCACGGCCGATGGCGGGTCGGACGCGAAGGACGTCGAAGAAATTGGCCGAGACCAGTTGCCCCCACACACGGTCAGCGTGATCGCCGGTTGCCAGTGCGAAGGGCTGATACGTGTACACCAGCAGGCCGTCCAGCCCAGCAACGCGGGAACGCAGTTCGAGGTAATCGGGATACGACAGACGCTGGCTTTCGCCTCCTGCGGTGATCCCGTCGATTACCACCAGCCGCGACTGGTCGGGGACGCCGGCGAGAGGTCGGTACACGAAGGCATCGAGCCACGAAAAGACGGTGAGGCTTGCGGCAATACCCAGCGCGAGCGATAGAACAGACGCGGCCGTTAGGGCTGGTGCGCGCCGGAGCATCCGAAGCGCGTACGTCACATTGTGGGTCATCGGGCCCTCTCCTCGTGCCTTCAAGGACGACCGTGAGAGCTGAGGCGCGCTGAGGAGCGCGTGAGGTCCGATGAATTCCGAGTGGCAAGTGACGCGTACGCGCCAGCCGACGGGAATGGCCACGCCCGCCACAACTCGGTGGGTCGCGGTTGTCGGCGCCGC